>JANQOZ010000043.1 GCA_028285525.1 Lysobacterales bacterium | reverse complement strand
GCGGGCTCGCCAAAATCCAGCGGCGCTTCCGATTTCTCGATCTTCCGCGCATAGGTCACCGCCGAATCGTCCTGGGGTTCAGGTTTGAGTGTGCCGGCGAGAATTTTGGGAACGGACTCTGCCAGCGCCACAGCTCCCAGCTCGGCAAGCTCATCATGCAGACTCGCGGACGTCGCGTCGCCCCGAATGGCAATGGCTTTGCGGTGGTAGACCGGACCGGCATCGAGCGCCTTGACCATATCCATGATGCAAACACCGGTCTGGGTGTCTCCGGCCTCGATCGCACGTTGGATCGGTGCTGCACCTCGCCAGCGCGGGAGCAAGGAAGCATGGACGTTTAGACAAGCGATGGTGGGTAGCGACAATAGCCACTGGGGTAGCAAAAGACCGTAGGCGGCCACAATGAGAAGTTCCGGTCGCGGCCTCCCCTCCAAGCCGGACCAACTCTTCAGGCTTGCCGGCTGCAGCACATCGATTCCAGCGTCAACCGCGAAATTCTTCACGGGACTTGCAGTCAACTTTCTGCCGCGCCCCGCGCGCCGGTCGGGCTGGGTGAGCACCCAGGGCACGTTGCCGAGCTTCGTTGCGCAGGCAAGGCTCGGAACGGCGAATGCGGGTGTACCCGCAAAAGCAATGCTGGGCGTCTCGGACATCAGCGGAGAATCCGCGCTGGGTCGGTCAGGATAACGGTGCTGAAGCGGGTTCAGGCGCCGTTGGATTGAGCTTGCGCTGCTTCAAGATCTTCTTCTTGAGGCGGCTTCGCTTTAGCTCAGAAAGATAGTCAACGAACAGCTTGCCTTCGAGGTGATCCATTTCGTGTTGAATGCAGATCGCCAGCAGACCCTCGGCTTCAACGATCTGGGGATCGCCGTTTTGGTCCAGGGATTCCACCTTGATCCAGGCGGAGCGCTCGACCGAGTCGGTGAAGCCCGGCACGGACAGACAGCCCTCCTCGTAGGTGGTCGTGCCCTCCCGCTCGACGATCTCAGGATTGATCAAACAGACGGGTTGGTCATGGTCCTCGGACACATCTGCCACCAAGAGCCGCTTATGGACGTTGACCTGGGTGGCGGCCAGACCTATACCGGGAGCGGCGTACATGGTCTCGAACATATCCCTGACCAGCTGGCGCAGCTCATCCGTGACCTGGGCCACAGGTTCGGCCCGGGTTCGGAGCCTGGGATCGGGATACTCGAGAATTGGGAGACGCGCCATTGTGCTTGAGCCGACGTTTATGTATAACCCGCTAAATTGCAGATAAATCTATGACTTTATTGGATTAGTGAGGTTCCGCCGGATGGGCTTATTTGGGCTCCGGCGGGAGCTAGAATCCAGCACGGGCGGCAGTATAGCAGCCGGGCCCTGAGGCCACCGAATTAAGGATGGAGCAAACACCCATGTCCCAACCCACTCTCACCACCGCGATCTCAACTCTCCGGCGGCAGGCGATCCGCCGCGCACTGGTCCTGACGGCCGTGGCGACCGGACTTAGCGCATGTGGTGCCATGCCCTGGCAAGGCGACGACTCGTCAAGCCGGGCTGAGTCCTCGTCCCCCACCGGAATTCAAACGCCGATCCCGCGTTGTCTAATCTGGGATTGTAACTATCGTCCCTGGAAATCTTGCGATCGATCAGTTTTCGGCAACCATTGCGGCCGCCACTCGGTACA
>JANQOZ010000040.1 GCA_028285525.1 Lysobacterales bacterium | reverse complement strand
AGCAGCTTCTCCTTCAGCCCGCCGATCGGCAGCACCCGTCCACGCAGCGTGATCTCTCCGGTCATGGCAACGTCCGACTTTACGGGAATTCCGGTCAGGGCGGACACCAGGGCGGTACACATGCCGATACCCGCGCTCGGGCCGTCTTTGGGCGTCGCACCCTCCGGCACGTGAACGTGAACGTCGACCGCCGAATGAAACTCGTCTTTCAGTCCCAGGGTCGCCGCGCGGTTGCGAACCACGGTCATCGCCGCCTGAATCGACTCGCGCATCACGTCACCGAGCTGGCCGGTCAGCAGCATTTTGCCTTTTCCGTTGACCACCGTTGCCTCGATGCTCAGCAGCTCGCCGCCCACCTCGGTCCACGCAAGACCCGTGGCGAGGCCGATCTCGTCTTTCTCTTCTGCCAAACCGTACCGATGACGACGGACGCCGAGATAGTTATCGAGGTTGTCGGAGTCGACCGAAACTGCGGTCTTGTCCTTGTCTAAGATGAGTTCTTTCACCACCTTGCGACAGATCTTCGCAATCTCCCGCTCCAGAGACCGCACGCCCGACTCGCGGGTGTAGTACCGGATAATGTCGCGCAGCGCCTCTTCCCCAACCTGGAGCTCGCCGGACTTCAGACCCGTCGCCTTTTCCTGTTTGGGCAGCAGGTATCGCTGGGCGATATTGAGCTTTTCATCCTCGGTGTAGCCGGGAATCCGGATCACCTCCATCCGATCCAGCAGCGGGCCTGGGATGTTCAGCGAGTTGGCCGTGGCCACGAACATAATTTCCGACAGGTCCAGATCAACTTCCAGGTAGTGGTCGTTGAACGCGTGGTTCTGTTCCGGGTCCAGCACTTCGAGCAGCGCGGACGACGGATCGCCGCGGAAGTCCATCGACATTTTGTCGAGCTCATCCAGCATAAACAGCGGGTTTCGCTTGCCGGCCTTGGTGAGGTTCTGCACGATGCGCCCGGGCATGGAGCCGATGTAGGTCCGGCGATGGCCGCGGATCTCCGCTTCGTCGCGCACGCCGCCCAGCGACATCCGCACAAACTGGCGGTTCGTGGCTCGAGCGATAGACTGACCGAGAGACGTCTTACCGACGCCCGGCGGGCCGACGAGGCACAGGATGGGGCCTTTCATCTGGCGGACCCGCTGCTGCACCGCCAGATACTCAAGGATTCGCTCCTTGACCTTATCCAGCCCGTAATGATCTTCTTCCAGCGCGTTCTCCGCGGCCGCGAGGTCTTTCCGGATCCGTGATCGCTTCTTCCACGGCAGGCCGAGCAGCGTATCGATGTAGTTGCGCACCACGGTCGCTTCCGCCGACATCGGAGACATCATCTTGAGCTTGCCCAGCTCGGACATCGCTTTTTCTTCCGCCGCTTTGGGCATGCCGGACTCAGCGATCTTGCGGGCCAGCTCGTCGGATTCACCCGGGGTTTCCTCCAGGTCGCCAAGCTCTTTCTGAATGGCCTTCATCTGCTCATTCAGGTAGTACTCCCGCTGACTTTTCTCCATCTGGCTTTTAACCCGGCCACGGATCCGCTTCTCGATCTGGAGCACGTCGATCTCACCCTCGACCAGCCCGAGGAGCGCCTGCAGGCGCTGCCCGATGTCGCCGATCTCCAGGATCGCCTGCTTGTCTTCCAGCTTGATCGCGAGATGGGCGGCGATGGTGTCAGCAAGACGGCTGGGGTCGTCAATACCCGACAGGGTCGCGAGGAGCTCAGGCGGAACTTTCCGATTCAGCTTCACGTACTGCTCGAACAGCGACACCAGCGATCGTGCGGTGACGTCCAGCTCCCGATCGGCAGCCTCGCTGCCAGCATCGATGACCGAAACTGTGGCGATGAAGTGTTCATCCCGCTGAACCATCGCCTCAACGCGAGCGCGATCGGCCCCCTCGACCAGCACCTTGATGGTGCCGTCCGGGAGCTTCAGCAGCTGCAGCACCGTTGCCAACGTGCCCACCTCGTACAGGTCTTCCGGCTGCGGATCGTCGACCTCAGCGGAACGCTGCGCCAGCAGCATGATTCGCTTGTCTTCGCCCATGGCCACATCCAGCGCCCGAATGGACTGTTCACGGCCTACAAACAGGGGGATCACCATGTGCGGATAGACCACGACGTCGCGAAGCGGCAGCACCGGCACGTGAATCAAGTCCATAGGGGACGGGGTGGGTTCGTCAGAACGGGAAGTGGCCATCAGGCACCTCAGATTGCTCGTTAATAGTAGTAGATCGTTTGCTTTCGCCAGAGCTTGAGGGCGCGGGCCTGGGGGCAATAAGAGACCACAGAAGACGCGCCCGGCAACCGCTGGGCTCTGGCAAAGAGATTGGGCTCACGGCGCCGGGTTTCAACGCCGCAGCCGATCGAGTGGCTGCGGGGTCGGGCAGCAGTGAGCCCTGACCCCTACTCCGAGACTGCGCGAGCGTTCTCGTAGATCAGGTAGGGATCCGCCTCGCCGTTGATGACGGCCTCGTCGATGACAACCTTGCTGACACCATCCATCGAAGGCAGGTCGTACATGCTGCTCAGCAGCACGTTTTCAAGAATTGTCCGAAGCCCGCGAGCGCCGGTTTTGCGCTCCATGGCTTTGCGCGCAATGGCGCTGAGTGCGTCGTCGCGGAACTCCAGCTCCGCCGACTCCATCTCGAACATCTTCTGGTATTGCTTCGTGATGGCGTTTTTGGGCTGGGTCAGAATCTTCACCAGCGCATCTTCATCCAGCTCGCGCAGCGTCGCCACGACCGGCAGACGCCCGACAAATTCCGGGATCAGGCCGTAGCGCACCAGGTCCTCCGGCTCGACGTCCAGCAGGACGTCACCCAGATCGGCTGACTCTTCTTTGCTGCGCACCGTTGCGGCAAAGCCGATGCCGGTGCTGTCAGACCGCGACTGGATAATTTTTTCTAGCCCGGCAAAAGCGCCGCCGCAGATGAACAGGATATTCTGCGTGTCGACCTGCAGGAACTCTTGCTGCGGATGCTTGCGTCCACCCTGAGGCGGGACCGACGCGACCGTGCCCTCAATCAGCTTCAGCAGGGCCTGCTGCACGCCCTCACCGGAGACATCGCGGGTGATGCTGGGGTTCTCGGCCTTGCGCGACACCTTGTCGATCTCGTCGATGTAGACGATGCCCGTCTGAGCCTTCTCGACGTCGTAGTCACACTTCTGCAGCAGCTTCTGGATGATGTTTTCAACATCTTCACCAACGTAGCCGGCTTCGGTGAGCGTGGTGGCGTCAGCGATCGTAAACGGTACGTTCAGCAGGCGGGCGAGCGTCTCGGCGAGCAGCGTCTTGCCGGAACCGGTCGGGCCGATCAGCAGGATGTTGCTTTTCGCCAGCTCGACGTCTTCGTTGCTGTTGTCAACTTCAAGACGCTTGTAGTGGTTGTAAACCGCGACTGACAGAACGCGCTTGGCGTGCTCCTGGCCGATGACGTATTCGTTGAGCACATCGTTGATTTCGCGGGGCTTTGGCAGCTTGCTTCTTGCCGCCGTTGACTTTTCTTCCAGCTCCTCACGGATGATGTCGTTGCAGAGCTCGACGCACTCATCGCAGATGAACACGCTGGGACCGGCGATCAGCTTACGCACTTCATGCTGGCTCTTGCCGCAGAAAGAGCAGTAAAGAATCTTACCGCCGTCAGATTTGCTGGATTTGTCTTCGCTCATTTACCGCAGTTTACAGCCTGTATTGACCCTTTTCGAGGATACCACACCAAGAGGCATTTGCCCCCTGCTGTCGAAATGTTCCTCTGGCGGATATCGGCAGGTCGAAGAAAAACCTAAACGCCGTGAACCGGCGCCGAATCGCGCTCCTCGAGCACCATGTCCACGAGGCCGTAATTCACCGCCTCCTCGCCGCTCATGAACCGATCGCGATCGGTATCTTTTTCGATCGTTTCGACGGTCTGGCCCGTGTGTTTTGCCATGATCTTGTTGAGCCGCTCTTTCAGCGTCAGAACCTCGCGGGCATGAATATCGATGTCAGAAGCCTGGCCCTGGAACCCGCTGGAAGGCTGGTGAATCATCACCCGGGAATGCGGCAGACACGCCCGCTTTCCGGCCTCTCCGGCCGCCAGCAGCAGTGCGCCCATGCTGGCCGCCTGGCCGACACAGATGGTGCTCACCGCGGGCTTGATGAACTGCATCGTGTCGTAGATCGCCATACCGGCGGTCACCGACCCGCCCGGGCTGTTGATATAGAAATTGATGTCCTTCTCGGGATTGTCCGACTCGAGGTATAGCAGCTGTGCAACCACGAGATTGGCAACGTTGTCGTCAACCGGGCCGACGAGAAACACCAAACGCTCCTTGAGCAGCCTGGAATAAATGTCGTAGGCCCGCTCGCCACGCGAGGTTTGCTCCACCACCATGGGTACGAGATTCAAAGCCCTGGTTTCCATCATGCTGCTTCTCCCTTGCTTGCCCGGTTCATCAGCTCATCAAAGCTGACCGGCGTTTCGGTCACGTTGGCCTGTTCCAGCACGCAGTCGACCGCCTGCTCTTCCAGCACCAGGTTTTGAACGTTGTTCAGCAAATTTTCGTCGCTGTAGTAAAGGTTCACCACGGCGGCCGGATCCTCGTAGGTGGACGCGATCTCCTGGATCGTTTCCTGCACGCGAGCCCCGTCGACCGACAGGCTGTTGTGGCGTGCCACCTCGCTCACCAGCATCGCTGCCCGCACCCGCCGTTCGGCGGCCTCGGCGAAACCCGAAGGATCAGGCAGCTCAGCATCCGCTTGGCCCGCCTGCTGAAGCTGGCGCTGCGCCGTCTGGGCCATGGCCTGCTGTTCCTGCTCAATCATCGATGCCGGCACCGCCATCTCGGGGTACTTTTCAACCAGCCGGTTCATGACGCCGGCCCGCATCACCCGACTGATGGTCTGCTTCAGCTCGCGCTCGAGATTGTCCCGCACGTCGCTGCGGAACTGGTCCATGCCGCCTTCGCTGACGCCGAATCCTTTAATAAAGTCTTCGTCGACCTCGGGCAGCGTCGGGGCCTGCACCTTTTCAACGCGCAGGCTCAGGTTGCCGGTCTTGCCGGCGAGCGATTCAATCTGGAAGTTTTCGGCGAGCGTCAGCTCGCTGGTCTTCTCGGCGTCAGCGGCCATTCCGCTGAGCTCCGCCTCGATCGACGCGTCGAACGCCCCGTTACCCAGGATGGCGCCAGCCCGCTCTTCACCTTCCTCCGGGAACGTCTCGCCGTCCCCCTCGAAGCGAAAGTGGAAAAAGACGAGATCGCCCTCGGTCGCCGGGCGCTCCACTTCATCCCAGCTTTGGCGCTGGCGGCGAAGGGTTTCGATCATGTTGTCGACGTCTTCGTTGGTCACCTCAGCCGTCGGCTTTTCGATTTCCAGTTCGCCCAGGGCCAGTTCCTCGAGCTCCGGGAAAACGTCAAATTCGGCGGTGTAGGTAAAGTCGACGTCGCGCTCAGGCGGCTGCGCGTCGATCTGCGGTGCGGAGGCAACCCGCAGGTTTTCCTGGCTCAGCGCCTGCTGAAACGACTGATTGACCAGTTCGTCGACCACCTCGGCGCGAACCTGGGTGCCAAAGCGCTTCTCGATGACCGTCATCGGCACCTTGCCGGGCCGAAAGCCCTTGAGCCGGACCTGGCGCTTCAGGTCCTGCATTTTGCCGCTGACCTTCCCCTCAATTTCCTGTGCCGGCAGCGCAACCGTCAGCTTGCGGCTGAGTGCTCCCGTGTTTTCTACCGAAACCTGCATGTTTCCTCCGCAGCTTGTGCTGTCGTGCCGGTGGTTTTGAATCAGGGCAGGCGCCAAAACCCTAAAGTGGTCTCGTCCGAACCCAACGTGTGTAGTTAGTGGTTGTTTCCGTCAATATCAATGGCGGGCATAGTTCAATGTAGGCGTCGTTCTGGGCGACGCTTGACGCGCTCTAGCGTCTGGCGCCTCGCCGCCGTGCCACCCGGCGGTGCCGATATACCGGCGGGCCGGCGGTTTTCCTGGCGTTAGTCCGCCTGCGTCGCGGGGGTGGCTGGTGCGAAAGGAGAGACTCGAACTCTCACGGGTTACCCCACTGGCACCTAAAGCCAGCGCGTCTACCAATTCCGCCACTTTCGCGCTGCATTATAAAGTGGGGTGAGCGACGGGGGTTGAACCCGCGACCTCTGGAGCCACAATCCAGTGCTCTACCAACTGAGCTACGCCCACCGTTGTATTGCCGCTGACAAGCCGCAGACCTGCCAGCGTTATTTTGACGCGCTTGGACCCTTTCGCCAAGCGCCGTCAGTCCTGCCTCCGCGCTTTGTCGCGGATTAAAACCCAGCGCCCCTGAGACTTCGGCTTCGCGCCAGTTTGGCGCGCCCGGCAGGACTCGAACCTGCAACCGTCGGCTTAGAAGGCCCGGAAAGGTACGCTAGCATCAACGAAAACTCAATAGCTTAGCGGCGACCGCTCATCGAAACGCTACGCTAAAACACACAAAACAACCTCAATGTGGGAACACATTGACACAAAATTGGCACAAACAAGGTATACCGGGGTGGAGTCCAGACGTGAGAGCCTCGAAAACCAGGTCTTCGGTCACCGCGAAAGGTCAGACTGAGGGGCTTGCGGGCAGAATTCCTCTCTCGACGGTGGTCGGTACACCATTAGGCCATATTAGGTTGCCCATATTGGCAACTTTCAGCCAAGGTATCGGATATCTCGTTAAGCCGGATGGCCGTCTCAGGGCTGACCCCGGCAAGGACGTTATGCGAAACCGACTGCGTATTCCAGCTGACGCTAACCGGCTCCAGCCAAAGTTCGTCGCAGATCTCTCCGGACTTGGGCCGGTTGTTCTCACCTCAGTAAGATGCCGAATTAGTCGGACGCGCCGAGCCGTTTTGTGACTGTATGCTCGAAGACCCTTCGCACCTTCAGTCGGTAACCTTTTACCTGCCGCAGGATTCGACAGTCGAAGTCTTCAAAGGTGTTGACCGCCCTGGTTACGTATGTCCAGAACGTCCAGTCTTTTTTGGACGTTTTGTTCTCGAATTCCGTGACGCGACCGAATGTATTCTCAAACTGTGGCGTTTGCTTTATGAATCGTTCGACCAACCAACATTCGTCTTTGCCATTAAAGCGCCTGAGATAGTTAAGTGCTTCGATTTTGGCGTAACGCGTGATCTTTCTTTGGAAATTCGAAAGTGTTGAGTCTCTGAGGAAGATGCGCTTCCCGTCGAAGCGGAACCCTAGATATTCCAACCCGTTCTTACCCTGTTTGCCATCTAGCCACCGATATTTCAATTCGCCGCCCTTGGTGAGCGTGAATTGTCCAATCGCGGTCTTTTCATCTTTGATCGTGAGCTTTGGGCCGTACTTCGTGATTTCCTCAATCGCAAAAGCTTTCGCCGCGCGACCAACGGCTTCGCCGCCTGGCAACACGATGATGATGTCATCCGAATACCGCCAAACTTGGCCGCCGCGTTTTTCAACGTATCCAGCGATCGCTTGGTCGAAGTCCAACAGGTAAGCGTTGGCCAAAAGGTCCGAAAGCGGTGCGCCCTGTGGTATTCCATGACCGTTGTTTGGTGCTGAGATCAGTCGCGAGTGCTCGCCCGTGTCTCCGGCAACAAATTCCCGAAATTCCTTCGGCGAACAAAGCTGTCGTGGCATTCGATGCGGCGGGACCATAAACCCAAGCCGCTTCACGCCATTGCGGCCAAGTTTGTAGTCGATAATTCCCAGACGACGATAGAGTGCCGTGCAGTCCACCGACGTGTACGCAGTGATGGCCTTGAAAACGCGGTAGTGGTCTTCAGGAAGATTAGTCTCTCCGAGCAAATCTGCCCAGATTCTTCGGAGTCGACCGTGATCGATGCAATCAAAGTAGCTCGAGATGTCGAGTGTCACCACAACACAATTCTGCAGCGCACGAATCTTCGTAAACGCATCACGTGCAAAGTCGATATTGCACTTACCCGGGCTCCCCTCACCTGCCCGAGGTAGCCGACGGTATGCGGTAGGTACATGTCCAATTCCCATCGACGCAAGTTGCTGCTCGTAATGCTGGGAAAGTAGGTGTCGATAGAAGATAAAGATCCCCGCGTCAGAGCGCGCGGCATAGCGAATCGTGCGCGATTTTGGCGCTGGATGGTCGGGGTGGCGGAATCGCCGGCTGGTTTTAGCGTACTCGAGAAAGGGCCAAAACGAATGAGCTGCAACTCGCTCGGGGGACGAGGCAAGCTCGGTTAGCGCGTTTTTGGTTATTAGCTTATCGAAGTGCGGATACTGCTTGAGATGTCGTTCCTTGAATTCAAATCTCATGCGCGCCCCTTGCGTTTGCGCTGAGAGGGAGCCAGGGAACCGCGCACATACAGTTCGCCCCTGGCCCCACACCATATTTCAGCGTGCCAAAGCACTGTTTGTGCAGGTAAATTACCGTATTTGTTACAATATCAATGGCGCGAGGCGCCACCCAGCAACCGTCGTCTTCAAAGGAGTAATGCAAATATACATTCTCATCGTCCGAGTCTGCCTGTGGGTTGACAGTGTTAACAAACGACTCCTTCTCCATCGCGAGAGGATTTTATTTAGATGGGACCGGGTTACAGAAAAACAAGGGCTCGCGTGCGTTTCAGTTGGCGAACGGAAATTGCTCCGACCCAGTTCCGCTCGGAAATTAACCAATGCGGGCACTGTCGCAGCAACGCCCCCGATGGCAATCCTAGGACTAATAGTTAGCTACCAGGGGGAGTCAACCGTGCTCGAGGCGACAGCTGCGAATTTTGCAGCAATCATGTGGGCTCCCGAAAACTCTCCGCTCCAAGCATATCCGTAGGCTTTTGTCTTAGTCACCTAGTTTTGACTCAGCGGCTTTCTCCATCGATTCGTCACGCCAGACAATCTGAGGAAGCTGCCTGCGGAACTCCACAGGGCATCAAACTGGGAGAAGCAGTTTTGGAAGGTCACACAGCCCAAGCGCTAGATTTCCTGGTCCCAATCCCTTGTCTCGCCTATTTCAAACTCGAAGCCATGGCTCTCGGCAACCTTCCGCAATGCGGTGGCTAACTGACCGGGGTCATTGTCCGTCTCGAATCCGAAGTGAACGCCGAAATGGTTTCCACGTAGATTCGTGCCCGCTTGGACATAGTCGTTCCACCAGGTCACGGGATGAACGGCCTCAATCCTAGCTCGAAGCTGACGTAGTCGCTCAGCCTCTTCTTCGACAAGTCGCTGCGGTCCGTTCCGCCGAAGCCACGCATCGAAGGCCAGGGTGAATCTGTTTAGTTCTGACATATAGCCTCTTTATTCTCTAAGTTGTAGATCTAGGCAAGCGCTTCATCTTGCAATTCGTTGCCTAATAGAACCAGTGACTTAGCAGTGCCTTTACGATTGTCGCCGCCATTTCACAACTCACCCAGCTTTCATGCCCCAACGTGATGCTTCAGCGATTGACGTTCATGAAGATTCAGCGATGCAAAGTCAGAATTTGGTTTATTGTGGGCCTCCAGCCGTGCAAGATTTTTAGAATCCTCGCCATTGGGGACTCGTATCAAACAGGAGTTATGCGACTCGCCAAACGCGAGGGTCGAGTGTTGGAGTAGACAATGAAAGATTTCGTTGATGCAATCAGTTCACGGATATCCTCGCCGTACTTTGGCTATGCGCTCCTATCGTTTATCGCAATAAATTGGCAAGAACTTTTCCTTCTTTTCTTATCAGGCTCAGAACCTAGAGTTCGAATAACTGAGTTCGAAGAATCCACATCCTTTCCGTCACTAGTCTTGTACCCGCTTCTAGTTGGAGCCGCGCTAGCGATTCTTACACCCTGGTCTCGGTGGGTTTTTGACGTTATTTCGCGTGAACCAACTCGATTGCGAAACGAGTTGCGATTGGTTAGTGAGCACAATCTGACTATACGACAAGCAGAATTAGAGGAAGCCCGCGCGAAGCTCTCTGGGCAAAGGGAGCGCGAGCTTATTGATCGGGCTAGAAGGGATGAGGAGGTCGCGGCGATCGAAGATAATGAAGTTAAAGAGCAGCTAGCGTCGGACATCGAGAAATTGCGGGTCGAGAGAGATCAGCTAAAAAACCAAATCGCAATTGGCCGCTCGACCGCAACCTTGGATAGTCTCGGCAGGGCCGCTGTGGAGTTAATGGAGGCGGCGGCGAAAACGAAAGATGGCTCGATTCTAGCTCCCAAGACCATGGGCCGGAGGAGAGTACAGGTAGCTCAAGAGACTTTCGGCGGACAAAGCCCAAGGGAGTTTGCAAAATACGAAGCCGCGTTAGAGGAGTTGGAAAAGCAGGGATATGTAAAACCTGCTGGATCAAAGCGAGAGATATTCGAACTTACCAATAAAGGGTGGAAATTTGTGGAATCGCTTTAGCAAAGCAGACGAAAGTGCGGGACTTTCAGGTCTGCAATCAACATTCCATGCAGCTCGTTCGGAATTACCTGACGAATGTTTTTAGACAGGACTTATTCGCGAAGTGTTCAGCCCAGACCTTTTCCCAATAAACCTGTCTGATCGAGTCACAATCACTTT
>JANQOZ010000029.1 GCA_028285525.1 Lysobacterales bacterium | reverse complement strand
CTGAAACGCAACGAACTTGCCAAACAGGGCACTAGTCGTAGACGGACGGCTCTCCGGGCGGGCGATTCTTGAAGCGGCGATGCAGCCACATGTACTGCTCGGGACAGTCCCGGATGATCCTCTCCATCTCACCGTTGATGCGGGTCATGTCAGCCAGAGCGTCGTCGCTCGGCAAACCCTCCAGCGCGGGCTCCAGCACAACCTCATAGCCGTTACGGTGGCGACGCTGACGCAGCGTCAGCACCCGCGCCCGACCCATTGCCGCGAGCTGATGGGCGGATACCGAGGTGGATGCCGGTCGGCCGAAGAACGGCGCAAAAATGCTCTGGCCTCGCTCGTAGTCCTGGTCCGGGGCATACCAGAGCAGGCCACCCTTGCGCAGATGGCGTACCGCGCCGCGGGTCTGCTGACGATTGAAACAGGCGCCCGAGTAGCCGCCGCGGCCGCGCCGAACCAGATATTCCAGCGCCTCATTGCGGTGTTCCCGATACAGCACACCTTTGCTCTCCCGGTGATGCTGACAGACGATCCGACCCACGATCTCCAGCGTCGTGAAATGGGCAGCCAGGAGCAAAACACCCTGACCCTCAGCGAGGGCTTCGTCCAGATGTTCGGTGCCGGTCAACGTCGACAGCCGGGCGATTCGCGCCGCCGACCCATACCAGGCAAGACCGGCTTCCGGCACCATACAGCCAGCTGAGGCGAAGCTGCCGCGCAGCATCGTTTCGCGTTCTGTCGCGCCCAGTTCGGGGAAACACAGCTCGATGTTCCGTCGCGCGATCTTGACCCGGGATTTCAGCACGCGCCGCAGGAGCCCCCCGAGCCGGGCGCCGAGCCACATCGACCAGCGCCAGGGCAACAGCTGCCAGAGGTAGAGAAGGCCGAAGCCAAACCAGGTCGGCCAGAATCGAGGATGCCAGAGCGGCTGCATGGCGCGATGATATACTCAAACGCCGGCTGATATCGGCCCCCGCCCCAAACGACGTGACTCGACTCTACACCCTGGTGATGTACCTGCTTACGCCGGTCATCCTCTACCGACTGGTGATTCGGGGTCTCAGAGCCAGAGCGTACTTCTGGCGCTGGCGCGAACGGTTCGGGTTTTTTCCAGCGCCGCCGTTTGAGAGCAGCATCTGGGTGCACGCCGTTTCAGTGGGGGAATTCAACGCCGCCCTACCGCTGATCCGGCAGCTGATGACCCGCTTTCCCGACCAGGCGCTGGTGGTCACCACGGTCACTCCGACGGGGTCCGAGCAGGTGCTGCGAAACCTCGGCGACGACGTATTCCACGTCTACCTGCCTTACGACCTGCCGGCGGCCATCCATCGATTTCTCAAGCGAACCAACCCGCTGTTTGCGGTTGTGATGGAAACGGAGATCTGGCCCAACCTCTTTTTTGTCTCCAAGGAACGTGGCATCCCTCTGGTGATTGCCAACGCACGTTTGTCCGAGCGTTCGCTGCAGGGATACCGGCCGGTCCGGCCCCTCGTCGCCAAAGCGCTCAATTGCGCGGCGGCCGTCGCGGCACAGACCGAAACCGACCGCCAGCGGCTCGCCAAGCTCGGCGGTCGTCCCGAGCTGCTGCACGTGGTGGGAAGCCTGAAATTCGACCTTCAGCTGCCGCCGGACCTGGAACAGTTCGGCCGGGAAATCCGCAGCGACTGGGGGCCGGAGCGACTCGTGGTTGTCGCCGCCAGCACCCATGAAGACGACGAGGAGGCCCTGCTGCCGGCCTTTATGGAGTTGCTGAGACGCTATCCCGACGCGCTGCTGATCATCGCGCCACGACACCCGGAGCGGTTCAGCCGGGTCATCACCCGCTGCCGCTCCCTGGGCCTTGCGACGGCCAGCCGCAGCGAGGATCTGGCAGCGAGCACGAGCACCGAGGTGTTTGTGCTGGACACGATGGGAGAACTGCTCAACTACTTTGCCGCCGCTGACCTGGCTTTTGTCGGCGGCAGCATCGCCAAGGTGGGCGGGCACAACGTTCTCGAACCCGCGGCGCTCGGCGTACCGGTGCTGGTGGGTCCGCATACCTTCAACTTCGCAGAGATCACCGAGATGCTGTTGAGCCGCAACGGCGCCATGAGGGTGGAAGATCAGGCAACGCTCGCTAGAAGGCTTCTTGAGCTGGCCGAAAAGCCTGAACTCCGGCAGGAGATGGGGCGCTGTGGCTTTGAGCTGGTGCAGGAAAACCGCGGCGCCCTGACAAGAACGCTTGAGCTGGTTGAGGCTGCAGTGCAGGATCTTCGACCGCTCAGGTCCACTAACGCGGCCGTCGAACCTCCGGCCTCAGCGCGATCTTGACGGCCGCGGTCAACGCGGCCGTTTCCGGGTTTACTTCAGGAACTGGTTGACCGTTTCCAGGTCGGTGACCTCGATAGTCCCGGCCCCGGCTCTCAGGCGCAGCCGGTTGACCACGAGGTCGTGACGCGACTGGGAAAAATCGCGCTGCGCCTGGAACAGCGTCCGCTGAGCCAGCAGGACGTCGACGATCGTCCGCGTGCCTACCTCGAAACCCGCCTCGGTGGCCTCAAGCGCACTCTGGGCGGAAACCACCGCCTGACGGAACGCCTCAACCTGGCTGATGCCCGCGAGCACCGCGCGATAGCTGTTGCGGGTGGTGCGCGTTACGCCGCGCTTTTCCTGCTCCAGCTGGTCGAGCGCGGCGTCGTAGTCGGCTGCGGCCTGGCGACCGCGCGACGCGACGGCACCGCCGGCATACACCGGAACCGTCAGGGTGACACCCAGCGAAGTGAAATCCTGCGTCTCGGTGGCGAACGGATTCAGGTCCCCGCTATTCGTTGTGTCCTGGTAGGTGACGCTTAGATCAATACTGGGATAGTGCCCGGCGCGCTGCGTACGAATGTTGTGGTAGGCCGCGTCTGCGGCAAACTTGCGGCTCAGCACGCTGGGGTTCCCCATCATCGCCGAGTCCACCCAGACGGACATGGGATCAGCCGGCGGCGGCTTGATCGCGTAGTCGTCGCGCAGCGGCTGTACGGCGGAAATTTCGACGCCGGTCAGCTCGCGCAAGGCTTCCTTCGAGTCGTCCAGGCTGTTCTGCGCCACGATCACGTTGGCCCGGGCTCTGTCGTACGAGGCCTGAGCTTCGTGAACGTCCGTGATGGCGGTCAAGCCGACTTCATAGCGCTGCTCCGCCTGCTCTAGCTGACGGGAGTTGGCGGTTTCTTCCGCCGTCGCAAAACGCAGCGCGTCCTCAGCGGTCAGCACATTAAAATACGCTTCCGACACCCGAACCATCAGGTTGTCGAGCGCCAGCTCGTAGTCTGCTTCGGACTGAGCCAGCTGAGCGCGAGACGCATCGAGACGAGTGTAGTTTTCGCGTTGATAAATCGGTTGACTGAACTGGAGACGCAGCTGTTCCTGCGTCTGGCTGATGTCTCCCCCTCGGCCGTCCACCAGCGTGAAGCCACCGGAGGTGTCGTTGTAGCCCGCACTAGCCGTGAGGTTCGGCAAAAAGCTCGCCCAAGCCTGCCGCTTGACCTCGCCGGTGCTGCGCAGCCGCGCACCCGCGGCCGCAAGCTGCGGGTCGCTTTCCAGCGCGAGCCGGTAAACGTCCATCAGATCCTCGGCCTGCACCGTCGCGGCGCTGATCCCGAGGCAAGCTGCCATCGTCCGTAGGGTTCTTTTCATCCCGCTCAACCTTAATCGTCTATTTTTATTTGTCCGGCGGCGGCTGTCTCAACCGCGCCAGGCCGGTTTACCATTCAAATTTGGGCTGATCCTCAGCGCCGATGAGGCGGCCAAGATCGGTTTCAAACAGGCTCTCCACCGCCAGTTCGCCGGCACCCACGCGCCGGAAGAGGCAGGCCTCCATCGCCGGCTCATCCCCCACCACCATAAATAGCCGACCTTCTGCATGCAGCAGGTGATGAAATTGTTCCGGCAGCGTCCGCGCTGAACCGGTTACCGCGATGGCGTCGAAGGTCTGGCCCGCCAGCTGCTGCGCGATCGCCTCCTGGTCGAACGCATCCAGGTGGTGGACCGTGACGTTGTCGGCCTCGACACTCTCGAGGCGCCGCCGAGCAGATTTGACGAACCCCTCCACGCAGTCGATGGACGTCACCTGTCCAGCCAGCCGTGACAGGCAGGCCGTCAGATACCCGCTGCCGGTCCCGATTTCCAGCACCGACTCCGCGGGCTGGGGGTTCAGGGCCTGCATCAGCCGCGCTTCGACCACCGGCTTCATCATGCGCTGGTCGTGATCGAGCGGGAGCGCCGTGTCTGCGTACGCCATTTTTCGGTACCGGGGGTTAACAAAATCCTCCCGCGGAACCATCCCCAGCACGTCCAGCACCCTCGGCTCGAGCACTTCCCAGGTTCGCACCTGCTGCTCGACCATGTTGCGCCGCGCTACCTCGTAATTCATTCCCATAACCGCCACCGTGCGGGGTTGTATCTTAGATAAGGAGGCAAGAGGGTAAGCACTATGCAGGGGTGAAACAAGCCGCTCGTATGGTCGACGAGGTGCAATTCGCCAGCGAGTGCCATAGGTCACCCACGCACGGCGACTCGGGGGCATGACTTGACGCAGGTCCCTCCGCTGGACTTAAATCTCGGCACTGCCACCCGAAGACCCTATGTCCCCGACGCCGTCCAAATTCGAAGCGCTCGTGCGCGAGTACGCCGACGATCTCAAACGCTACTCCATTTGGCTATGCAAAGACCCGACGCTGGCCAACGACCTGGTGCAGGAAACCTACCTGCGGGCCTGGCGTTCTTTCGACAAGCTGCGGGACCGAAAAGCGGCGAAAAGCTGGCTGATCACCATCCTGCGGCGGGAGTTTGCCCGCACATTCGAACGGAAAGTGCCGGACCTGACGGACATCGACGGCCTGGAAATCCCCGATACCGGCACCGGGACACCCGAGGACGATTCGGAGATGCGGCTCCTGCGCAGCGCCATGCTGGAGCTGGATCAGAAGTACCGTGAGCCGATTGTCCTGCAGGTGGTTGTCGGCATGAGCTGTGAGGAGATCGCAACCGAACTGGGGCTTACCCGCAGCGCCGTCATGACGCAGCTGTTCCGAGCGCGCGAAAAACTCAAGGGCGCGCTCGTCGAGGCGTCCAAAGCCTGAGTCACAGACCGTCGGCGGCCTGCCGGATGGCCCATACCCTAGCCTCGCAGAGCTGGTAAAATTCAATTTCTCTGGCGGCGGGCGCGCGGTTCGCGCAAACGCTCGGCCCGCGCCCGCCCAACCACACAAGTCAGGACCCAACGCATGAGCATCAGCCAGCGCATTCGCGAATTTTTTCTTCTTGCCGATCTGAAGAAATCGTTTCTGGTGACCCTGCCCGCGTTTCTGCTCGTGCTGATGGTCGTGCTGATGTTCTACTACGACAGCACTCCGGACCTGTTCGACGTGGAGCGCAGCGCCGCCGCTCAGGCCGCTGAGCGCGGGCATACGCCCGTCACGGGGTATGTCACCGTCGCGACGCTCCAGCGCATCACCCGCAGCCTCTGGGAAAAGCGGGGAGGCTATCTATCCAACGACGTGACCCCGCCGAGTATCTTCATGGACAACGTGCCGAACTGGGAGTGGGGTGTCCTGCGCCAGGCCCGGGATCTCGCGCTGATCCTTCGCTATGACCTCAGCCGATCACAGAGCCAGTCTCTCGAGGACGCGGACCTGCAGATCGCCCAGCCCAAGCTCAACATCGACTCCGAGAAGTGGCTCCTGCCCCGCGCAGAGACGGAGTATGGCGAAGCGGTAGAGGCGCTGGACCGTTACCTGGAACGGCTGGTCGATCCGCAGGAAAGTGACGCGCAGTTCTACGCTCGGGCCGACAATCTGCGCGAGTGGCTCGCGGTGGTCGAAAAGCAGCTTGGATCACTGGCCACCCGGCTGAACGCCAGCGTCGGCGGCAAGCGGATCAACACGGACCTGAGCGGAGACGCCGCAGCCCAGCAGGCCACCAATGCGCCCAGCGAAGTCAGGGTGCAAACGCCGTGGCTGGAAATCGACGACGTTTTTTATGAAGCGCGCGGCTCCTGCTGGGCGCTGATCCACCTCCTGCAAGCGGTGCAGATCGACTTTGCGTCCGTGCTTGAGAAGAAGAATGCCAGCGCCAGCCTGCGGCAGATCATTCGCGGCCTGGAGGCTACGCAAAACACAATGTGGAGCCCGATGGTGCTGAACGGCGGCGGCTTTGGCTTCACCGCCAACCACTCGCTGGTGATGGCTTCTTACATCTCCCAGGCCAACGCGGCGATCATCGACCTGCGGAACCTGCTCCAGCAGGGTTGAAGCAAAGCGCAGAGTTCGCCACCCACCGGGGCCGCACCAGCGCCCGTCGAAGCCTCAGGGCGCGAACGCGTCCAGCTTCTGATCGATGAGCGTTAGCGGCAGACGGATGTACTGCGGCAGCCCTGCCGCGTAAGGCGGGTAGGCTTCACCCTCGATCAGAGGCTCCAGGTACCGGCGACACTCCTCGGTGATGCCAAAACCGTTCTCGGTGATAAACGACCGCGGCATCATTTTTTCCACGTTCGCCATGTCCGCGAGCTGGGCCTCGGACACCTTCCAGCGATAGGGCTTGTCGGCCAGCCGCTCGATGACCGGAATCACCGAGTTTTTCCCCGCCAGCGCCAGGCGCACCGCCTCCTGGCCAACCGCCGTGGCCTGCTCCAGATCCACTGCTGAAGCCAGGTGGCGCGCCGACCGCTGCAGGTAATCCAGCACCGCCCAGTGATACTTGTAGCCGAGCTCAGCCTTGACGATACCCGCGACCACCGGAGCACAGCCGCCGAGCTGAGCGTGTCCAAAAGCGTCTTTGACGCCGGAGTCGGCCAGAAACCTGCCGTCGGGCCAGCGTACGCCTTCGGAAACGACGATCGAGCAATAGCCCGTCTGCTCGACCGACTGGCGCACCCGGGCCAGGAAAGCCTCCTGATCAAAGGGCACCTCGGGGAAGAGGATGATCTGCGGCGGCTCGTCCGGACCGTTCCCGGCCAGACCGCCGGCTGCAGCAATCCAGCCTGCGTGACGTCCCATCACCTCCATCACAAACACCTTGGTGGACGTTTCCGCCATGGACTCCACGTCGAGGCTGGCTTCCATCATCGACACGGCCACGTACTTGGCCACCGAACCAAAGCCCGGGCAGCAGTCGGTCACCGGCAGATCGTTGTCGATGGTTTTCGGGACGCCGACGCAAACAACCGGGTAGTCGAGCTCGTCACCGATCTTCGACACCTTATAAGCGGTGTCAGCCGAGTCGCCGCCGCCGTTATAAAAGAGGTAGCCGATGTCGTGTGCCGCCAGCACTTCGATCAGGCGGCGATATTCCGCCTGGTTTTCCTCCAGCCCTTTGAGTTTGAACCGGCAGGAACCAAACGCACCGCCGGGGGTGTGTCGCAGCGCCGCAATCTGCTCATCGGTATACGCCGCCGTATCGACCAGTTCCTCTCGCAACGCACCCAGAATTCCGTTGCGAGCCGCAAAGACCGTGCCGATCCGGTCCGGGTTTAAGCGGCATTCACTGATGACGCCGGCGGCGGTGGCGTTGATGACGGCGGTGACGCCGCCGGACTGAGCATACAGCGCGTTTTTCCGGGACATGGACGGGCGGGCTCCTTCATTGACGGCACAGCGGGAAGGCTGGTAGCTTACCGGCCTTTATTCACGGCGGGAAGACGCTGATGCGCATTGTGATCCTGGGCGCGCCCGGGTCTGGCAAGGGAACTCAGGCAACCATTTTGTCTGAGCGTTACAACATCCCCCATATCTCCACCGGCGACCTGCTCCGCGCTGCCGTCAAGGCAAAAACCGAGCTGGGTCTCAAAGCCAAATCGGTCATGGATGCCGGTGAACTCGTGTCTGACGAGCTGGTCCTCGGCATGCTGCGGGAGCGGCTCCAGGCTGACGACGTTGCCGGCGGCTTCATCCTTGACGGTTTCCCGCGCAACCTCGTGCAGGCGGAGGCGCTCGATGCGCTGCTGGCCGAGATGGAGCAGCCCGTTGACGAGGCGGTTCAGATCGAAATCGATCCCGAGGTCATTGTCGGCAGGCTGGCGAAGCGGGCCGAAGAGGAAGGCCGCAGCGACGACACTGAAGAAACCGTTCGCAACCGAATTCGCGTCTACGAAGAGCAGACTGCGCCGGTGGTCGGCTTTTACGGGGACCAGGAGAAACTGTCTCAGGTCTTTGGCGTCGGCACGGTCGAGGAAGTGAACGCGCGGATCGTGGGTGTGCTGGCCGACCGCTAGTCAGGCGTCGGCCGCCCGGGCGATCTCGAATCGCCACTCATTTTCGCGACGTTCAACCCGCAGCAGCTGATGACCGCTGGTCGCACAGAAAACCTCGATATCCAGCTCTGCGTGCGGATCGGTCGCGAGCAGCTCCAGGCGCTCTCCGGGCGCCAGCTCCGTCAGTGCGATGCGAGCGCGAACGACCGGCTCCGGACACCACAGCCCCCGGGCATCCACCTGGGTCACGGACCTAGCCAAACGCCCACCCCAACGGCAGATGGCTCAACGCAAAGGTGTCCTCAGGCCCTGGTCCGGCGAACCGGCTTTCTAACGCAAGGTTGCACTCCATCACGCCATCATACCCGCGAACCCTCAGATCGGTCGCGCCCGTGATCTGGCCGCTGATCAACGGTTTTGTAGACATCTGTATGCTGCGCAGATCACCCGCAGATCTGCCCGCTTCCCAGGGCCTCGCGATCGTGGCGACAACCCTCTATCTCACGCTGGACATGATCGCCAGCCGGATCGTCAGCCCGGCCCATTTCCCGACGCAGTCGCTCGTCGGTCTGCTGCTGTCGGTGCTGACCGTGATGATCATCCTGCGGCTGGCGGGCATGGGGCCGCGCTTCACCCAGACCTGGACGGCCTTTATGGGTTGCGGCGCGTTGATCTACCTCGTGGTCCTGCCTCTGCATCTGTCGATTCCCCAGTCGGCGGACTCGGCGCCCGTCGACCCGCTCACCGGCATCGTCTTTCTGTTTCTGCTGGCCTGGAGCTTTGTGGTCGATGCCCACATTTTTCGCCACGCGCTGAACGTGACCTTTACGGCAGGCTTCGCGCTGGCAACACTCACCTTCGCCCTGCTGGCTGTCATCCGGGCCCTGATGTTCCCATGAACCTGCACATCCTCGGCATTTGCGGAACCTTCATGGGATCGCTCGCGCTGCTGGCCCGCGAGCTGGGACACCGCGTGAGCGGATCGGACCAGAACGTGTATCCGCCGATGAGCACCCAGCTGAGCGAGGCGGGTATCGAGCTGACCAGCGGCTGGGATCCGGCTGATCTACCCGACGACTGCGACCTGGTGATCATCGGTAACGCGCTGTCGCGCGGCAACCCGGCGGTGGAACACGTGCTGGAATCCGGCATCCGGTATTGCTCCGGCCCACAGTGGCTCGGCGACGAGGTGCTGCGCCAGCGAAAGGTCATTGCCGTTGCGGGCACCCACGGGAAAACCACCACGGCCTGCATGATCGCCCACCTGCTCGAGAGCTGCGGCGCCGGTCCGGGATTTCTGATCGGCGGCGTCCCGGGCAACTTCGACCGCTCCGCCAGGCTCGGCGAGGGCGACTGGTTTGTCGTCGAGGCCGATGAGTATGACACCGCGTTTTTCGATAAGCGGTCCAAGTTCGTCCACTACCATCCAACCGTGGCGTTGCTGAACAACCTGGAGTTCGATCACGCCGACATCTTTCCCGACCTGAAAGCGATTCAGACCCAGTTCCACCACCTGATCCGGCTGGTGCCACGATCCGGCGTGGTCATTGCCCCGGAGGACAGCGAGGCGCTGAGTCAGGTCCTGGAGCGCGGGCTTTGGAGCCGGCTACAGCAGATCGGCCCCGGCACGGGCTGGCGGGCCGCCTATACCGCCGCAGATCACAGCCGCTTTGAGCTGTCGACGCCGGAAACCCGTGTGGCGGGTCATTGGCACCTGTCGGGCGAGCATAACCTGCAAAACGCCCTGGCGGCGGTCTGCGCGTGCTCCGCAGCCGGCCTCGACCCGGCCCAGGCGGCGGCCGCACTCGATTCCTTCGAGCTGCCCAAGCGACGCCAGCAGCTGCTGGCGGAGCACAAAGGCGTCCGGATCATCGATGATTTTGCCCATCACCCAACCGCCATCGAAGTCACGCTCGAAGGGCTGGCGGCCGCCAGGCCGCAGGGCCGCCTGGTGGTTGTACTGGAGCCCCGCAGCAACACCATGAAGCTCGGCGCTCACGGCGATCGCCTGCCGGAAGCGCTCAGGCTGGCAGAACGGGTCTGGCTCTACGCCCCACCGGATCTCGGCTGGGACACCGACGGCTTTGAACAGGCCCTTCACAGCAGAGCGCGTATCGTTAAGGACCTAAAAGGCTTACCTGAAACGCTGACGGCAGACCTTCAGGCCGGCGATCAGTTAGTATTCATGAGTAACGGCGGGTTCGGCGGCGTGGCCAGTGAAACAGCCCGCCTCTGGACAGCCACCTGAGTCAAACCATGAGCATCGATCAGCCCACCCAGAAGATTCCGATCTTTCCGCTCAATACGGTGCTCTTTCCCGGCGGCCCGCTGAGCCTGCGGATCTTTGAACCACGCTATCTCGACATGGTGCGCGACTGCGCCGCGCAGGACAGCGAGTTCGGCGTCAACCTGATCGTCGACGGCAAAGAGGCCGGAGAAACACCTTCCACGGTGGTGATGGGCACCACGGCCCGGATTCAGGACTTCTACACAATGGATGACGGGCTGCTGGGCATCACGGCGATCGGCGTCCAGCGTTACCGGATTCTCAAGACGGCGGTGCGGGACAACGGCCTGCTGACCGCCGAGGTTGCCCTCGTACCGCCCGCCCCAACGCAGCCGCTCAAGACCGAGCACCTGCTGTTGCGGACGCTGCTCGAGCGCCTTCTCGACAGCGTCAGCGAACACTACAATCCGCAGCCCGTTCGGCTCGAGGACGCCGACTGGGTGGGCAGCCGCCTGTCGGAGCTGCTGCCGCTCGACGGCACGACCCGCCAGATGCTGCTTGAGCTGGATGATCCCGGCCGACGGCTCGACCGGCTGCTGGAGATTGTGCCGCAGCTCCAGTCTGACCAAGGTCAGGACTGATTCGGACCGGGTCTACCGGTCAAACGATCTGAGTTCCCCGGCCCGCTCCAGCGGTAGCAGCCCCGTCGGCAGGGGCTCGAATCCCTCCCAGCGCCAAAAATGAAAAAAGTACAGCACCCGCTGAACGCGGTAGCTGGCAACGCTGCCGGCCCAGACCGGCTGCGGCGCCCGCCCCTCACCCACATAAACCAGGTGAGTCGGCCACAGCCGAAGGGCGACGAGCTCCTCAGTGCCGTCGCGGGCCAGCACGCGCGTCGCAAAGTCCTGGAAGTTGCCAACAGTGGCGGGGAGTAGCGGCAGCGTCTCGATGGTCGGATCCGGCTGCAGCATGGCGATTGCCGTCTGCCAGCTGGCAGCGGGCGGCTCGGACCAGCCGTCACGCTCGAGCCGTTCCAGCAGGAGTCCAACCGGCCCCCGGTACCAGAAGCTCACCGGTTCGTCGGGATCCGACCGCGCTGTCATCACCCACTGTCCCGGTGTCAGCAGGTCAGGCGACGACGGCTTGAAGGAAGCGGAAACGATGGAGTCGCTCCGAGTGCGTGCCTCCAGGCCCAGCGCCGCCAGCAGCGCTACGACAAAAATGCCGGCCGCCGGGCTGAGCAGGAAAGAGCGACGAGCCCGACGCCGGTACGCGATCCCGACGGCGAGCACCCAGACGGCCCCTAAACTGATGCCCAGCAGCACCTCGCTGACCTCATAAATGCCCAGATAGACATGGGCCGCTGACGCCAGCAGCACCAGCATGGCGCAGGCCACGTAAGGCCAGACGCGTCCTCGCAGCGGAAGCTGCCGCGTGAGCAGGATGCTCAAAAAGCCGTAGCCCGAAACCGCCAGCACCACGTGCCCGACGGACGCACTGACCGCCAGGTTCTGCTGGTCCCGCAGCAGGGCGTCGATCAGCACCATAGCCCCCGCCAGCACGACCCCAAAACCGAAGGCCACAACGAGGTGGCCGGCCGCCAGCCGCTGGCGACGAAGCAGCAGCCACAGCAGCACCGCAACGCACGACGGCCCGACCACCCGCAGCGAGCTCAAGCTGGCGAACACCGCCATCCAGTAGTCGGTCCAGGGCGAGCGAAGCTGCTCAACCGCCGCCGCTACCGTTAAATCAATGCCCTCGTGGAAGCGGAGCGGTACGGTGATCAGCAGCCAAAGGCTGCCGGCAGCCGCGAGCAGCAGCACAACTGCCAGCATCAGCAGCGACCCGGACTCGGGCCGCTTGGGGTCGACGAGATTGCGGCCGATCACCGCCAGGCGCGGGTGATTGACCGACCACTTCAGCAGACCGGCAGTCCAGCGGCGCGTGAACGGTGCCGCAACAAAATGAAGACCGCTGATCAGGGCTGACAGCAGCCAGACGGCGCCACCCACCAGAAGCAGCAGCAGCGCGAGGCGCCAGGCGACCGCCTGCGCCAGTTCGACCGACGCCCCGAAGATCAGGCCGGGCAGCAGATATGCGGGCGCCCACAAGATGCCGGCCACAACGTTCGCCGGCAGGTAGACTCGGATCGGCATGTGGAGCATCCCGGCAACCACCGGGATGATCGGCCGGATCGGTCCAATAAAGCGGCCGATGACCACGCTCTTCAGACCGTGGCGTCGAAAGTACATCTCACCCTGACGCAGCAGACTCGGATAGCGGCTGAACGGCCACACGTCGCGGACCCGGTCTTTGAAGTGGTGACCGAGCCAGAAGCTCAGACCGTCGCCGGCGATGGCGCCGGCGCTGCACCACAGCCAGACCGACCAGAGCTCGAGAACGCCGTAGCCGACCAGCGCCCCGAACCCGAAGAGAATCACGATGCCGGGCACGATGATCCCGACCACCGCGAGCCCTTCGAGGAATGCGACCGCGCCGATGACAAGACCGGCCAGCTGTGGGTTAAGCCTCAGCCACTCCAGGATCGCCGACAGCCAGTCCGGCATGGCTAGCGTCCTGTCACGGTAATACGTTGCGTTTCAGAGCCCCCTTGCCGCCAATAACCGCGTTCCACCGCTTGCCAAGGGCTACGGCCATTGGCGGCGCGATGCGCCTTGTTCTTGGCGGCAAGGGGGCTCTGAAACGCAACGTATTACCGTGACAGGACGCTAGCCATGCCGGACTGGCTGTCGGCGGTC
>JANQOZ010000009.1 GCA_028285525.1 Lysobacterales bacterium | reverse complement strand
TGGGAGACGGCGCGAAGCGTCCGACGTAGCTCGCGGCGCGGGCCATCGGGTCAGGCGCGCTCCCGCCGCTCGCAGTAGACCCACAGCTCGGTGGCGCCGCAGACCGCCGCCGGCATCACCGCAAAGTTCACCACGGGAATCAGGGTCATCACGGTCAGGGTGCCGCCGAAGCCGAGCGCGTACCAGCGATGCTCACGGATCCAGCGATGTTTGCCGCCGAACCCCAGGCCGGCGTTCCCCAGCGGGTAGTCGAGATACTCGAAGGCGAAGATCCACACCCCCACCAGCAGCCACACCCACGGTGCGAGCAGGGTGGTGGGCGGAAAAAGCCAGCAGGCGAGCGCCAGCAGCGCCAGAAAAGCGAAATACAGCCATTTCCGCAGTTCCCCCAGCGTGGCCTTCAGAATCTGGCCCGCCCAGGCGCCCGACCGCTCTGCTTCGTCGATGCGGTGTCCGAGCCGGTCGGCGACCCGCTCGGCCAGCCGGTCGTTAAACGGTGAGGCCAGGAGGTTGGCGACCATGGTGAAGGTGAAATAGACGACCACCAGCACAACAAGCGCCGCGAGCGGCAGCAGGATCCACCAGAGCCAGCCTAGTGACGCCGGCAGCAGCGTTTCCAGCCAGTCGCCAAGGCGCGTCAGGGAGTAGGATGCCGCGGCTCCGAAAACCAGCAGATTCACCAGCAGCGGCACCAGCAGATAGCGGCGCAGCCCCGGCCTGCGCAGCCAGCCAAACCCGCCGAGCGCAAAGCCCGCGCCCCGTAATACTTGCGCAATCATGAGCGGTTATCTTTTCTTGTTGCCGGCGGTTCGCCCACTGCCAGGAGTTGCCTCAGCGGCATGCGGGCGGCAGCCGGGGGGCTTGATTCACCCCCCATTGAGTCCCAGATCAACGGTTTAACGCAACACATCAAGCGAATTCCTCGCAACCCGCCGGCCCTGAAGGCCAGGCGGGTGGTTTTAGAGCTGGAGGCATTATGACCCGGATTTTTCTCTTTCTGGCAACCAACATGGCGGTCATCGCGCTGGCGACGATTGTCCTCAAGGTGCTGGGCATCGAGGACGCGCTGGCCCGCAGCGGCAGCGGTATCAACCTGACGGGGCTCCTGATCTTTTCGGCCGTGTTTGGCATGGCGGGTTCGTTCGTTTCTCTGGCCATGTCCAAATGGCTGGCGCTCAGGAGCACGGGTGCCCGCGTCATCAAACAGCCGGCCAACAGTACCGAGGCGTGGCTGGTCGACACCGTCAAACGGCAGGCAGAGCAGGCCGGCATCGGTATGCCGGACGTGGCCGTCTATGACGCCCCGGAGATGAATGCCTTTGCCACCGGCATGAAGCGTAACGATGCCCTGGTCGCCGTCAGCACCGGGCTGCTCACCGCCATGACGGCTGATGAGGTCGAGGCGGTGCTCGGCCATGAGGTAGCCCACGTGGCCAACGGCGACATGGTCACCATGGGCCTGCTGCAGGGCGTATTGAACACGTTTGTGATCTTCTTCGCCCGCATCATCGGCATGGTGGTGGACCAGGTCGTGTTCCGCAACGAACGCGGCGGCGGCATGGGTTACTTCCTAGTCGTGATGGTGGCCCAGGTGGCGCTTGGCCTGCTGGCGAGCATCATCGCCGCCTGGTTCTCCCGCCAGCGGGAGTTCCGTGCTGATCAGGGCGGGGCGGAGCTGGCGGGCCGAGACAAGATGATCAGCGCGCTGCGTCGTCTGAGCCAGACTTATGGCCACAGCTCGCTGCCAGACTCCGTCGAAGCGTTTGGCATCAGCGGCAAAGGGACGGCGGGGCTGAAGCGTCTGATGATGACCCATCCGCCCCTGGAGGAGCGGATCGCCGCGCTGGCCTCCGGCCGGGCTTAAGCACCTGAGGCGCCAGGCTCTTCCGAGTCTGGCGCCGGGCCTTCCTGATGTTTGGCCGGCGGTAGCCGGCCGCTCGCCCGCAGTGACTCCCGCAGCAGGTATTCAATCTGGCCGTTGACCGAGCGCAGGTCGTCGTCGGCCCAGCGCTGCACGGCGGCGAAGATCTCGTCGCTCACCCGCAGCGCAAACGCCTTCTTGCTGGACATCAGCTGACTCCCGCCAAACTGCCTTTGGCGGAGTTAATAGAGCGTGCCGGTGTTGAGGACCGGCTGGGCGTTGTCTTCACTGCACAGGACCACCAGCAGATTGCTCACCATGGTGGCCTTCCGCTCTTCATCCAGATCGACAATCTCCTGCCGGCTGAGCTCAGACAGCGCGAGCTCGACCATGCCGACCGCACCTTCCACGATCCGCTCCCGGGCCGCGATGATCGCTGAGGCCTGCTGGCGACGCAGCATGGCGTTCGCGATTTCCGGCGCGTAGGCGAGGTGGCTGATCCGTGCCTCGATGACCTCAACCCCGGCTTTCTCCAGCCGATCCTGAATTTCTTTCCGCAGCGACTCGGAGATCTTTGCCGGGTGGCTGCGCAAAGAGGTTTCGTCCTCCTTATCGGACTCATAGGGATAAGAGGTTGCGAGATTCCGCAGCGCAGCCTCGCTCTGAATGTTCACGAACTCTTCGAAGTCGTCCACCTCAAACACGGCCTCAGCGGTGTCGACGACGCGCCATACCACTACCGCAGCGATTTCGATCGGGCTGCCGGAGGATTCGTTGACCTTAAGCTTGCCGCTTTCAAAGTTTCGAACCTTTACCGAGACCGCTTTCTTGGAATAGAACGGGTTGGCCCAGCGAAGACCCGGCTGCCTGGCAGTTCCCTTATAGCTTCCGAAGAGCTGCAGCACTTTGGCCTGGTTCGGGTGCACCATGAACAGACCAAACCACAGCAGGAGCAGCACAATGTTGAGCAGCACCGCCGGAATGACCCACACGGGCGAGCTGGTTTCGGTGGCAAAAATAAACGCGATGACGCCAAGCGTCTGCGCTGCCGCCAGGAAGGCAAGCATGAAATAGCCGGAACTGACGTTGACGCTTTTTTCTCTGATCATGGGAAATCCTTTTGAAATGATATTGATATCATATCAAATTAGTTTGGGTCGGTCAGTGCCATTCGTCATCGCCGGTCGGGGCGCGCCCAATTAAAAAAAACCCGGCCAGATGGCCGGGTTATAGGGTGACGGAAAGCCGAGGCTTACGTGGTGGTGGCTGCACCGCGTGCGGAAGCAGGCAGCAATAGCGCCCTCAGAACACCGGAGCTGAAGACGCTGCCGGATTTCCGTCATGGGGGAAAAAGGACAGCTGCTGGAGGCTGTCGTCAGGGGTTGAACCGGCTGCGGGCTGACCCCCGCGGCGGTTTAACGCTCGCTGCGCGGCCGGAGAGACGAACTCAAAGCATGTGCCGTCGCTGAACTGCAGCATCAGCAGCGACTCTCGACCGCCGCTAACGGGGCGCGAGATAACACCGGTCACCGTTTTGCCGATCACCGACTGGCTGGCCCGCCGCTGCTGGCCGCGCGCCGCGCCGCGTTGGCGGTTGCCGGCGGTGTGCTCAGGCAGCGGGAATTCGACGAGTTGTTGGGTGGACTGCATGGCGTTCTCCTCTAGCGCGAAGCTATTGGATCACGCCGAATTCTCATTTCCTGAGAATTGCCGAGTGACCTGCGAAGTTTTTCTGCCCTGGCGCAATATCATGATGTTACCGGTCAGCACCAGGGCCATGCCGGCGAGGAGCCAGCTGCTGATCTCCAGCCCCTCGAATACAACGGCCAGCAGCGTTGCCACCACGGGGAACATCACCACCGTATAGCCGGCGCGGTGGGCCCCGATCCGGCTGACGAGCGTCAGATAGAGCACAAAGGCCACGATACTGCCGGCCAGCACCAGGTACAGCAGGGAGCCGACGTAGGCAGGCGAGGGATCGAACAGAAAAGGGCGTCCCAGCCCCAGGCAGACCAGCAGGTTGAACAGCGCGCCGTAGCTCATGCCCCAGGCGTTCACCTGCATCACCGGCAGCTGCGTGAGCGCGTGCTGGGACAGAACGTTTCCCAGCGACGCCGACAGGGCGCCCAGCAGGCTGCACGCGCCGCCCAGCAGCACGGCCTCAGAGACGTCGACCGCCGCCAGGGATGGCCAGAACAGCACGAAGATCCCCAGCATGCCCAGTGCGGCGCCCAGGAGCACCTCGCGTTCCGAGCGGACCTTGAGGAAAATCCGCGCGTTCAGAATATTCAGCCACAGCACGCAGGAGAAGATCAGCGCGTTGAGCGCCGAGCTCACGTACTGCTGGGCGGCGTAGGCCATCAGGTAGTTCAGGCAGAACATCAGCGCGCCGACGCCGGCGAACAGTCGATGCTGTGCGAGGCTGAACCGCAGCGTCCTGCCGGTCACCCAGCAAAAACCGAGCAGCAGCAGGGCGGCCAGGGCGTAGCGATAGAAAACCGACACCTCGAGCGGAACCACCCCCAGCTGGTAGTTGATGGCCAGCCAGGTACTGCCCCAGACCAGCACGGTGACGGCGTAGATCAGCGGGTTGTTCAAAAAGACTCCTTCACTGAAGGTCGGTCAAAGCGGGCTTGCAGCAAGGCCGCCAGGTCAGCAGGTGCAGGACGAACACATGTCCACATTGGTGCTCCGCTGCCAGCCAGGGCGCCCATCGCCCCCGCGGCGCGGCTCCAGGGACAGCAAGACCCTCCTCAGCCGGGCTGCCAGATAGTACCGCCTGAGCCAGGAACTGAAAAAATGGTGTAGCCATTTGTCACTGTCGTGTCGTCGGCCAACTTGCTTTGGTCGCGTCTTTTGCTCTAGCGCGCCTCGATCGGGTGTCGGTGTTTTCATCGGCATCTGCCCAGCATCTGGTGACGAAAAGGCTACCGGATCATTGAATAATGTACAGATACAAAAAAATTGATAGTTAACCTATACAGTTGTTAAGCGTGACGTGTTGACCTATGCTCCAGTCTGAGAGAACAGGGGACTAGTGCATGAACCAACCACACACGAATGCGAAGGCTCGGTCTTCAATATCCGTCGCCGCTCGGAAAAGCTCTGCGTTACTGGCATTAGCGCTTGCGATCGTGATGGGCCCGGCAGCGGCCCACAAGCTGACCGTCGATAAGAACGGCTGCCATCAGGAGACGAAAAGCGGCCAGTTTCATTGCCATGAGGGGCCGCTGAAAGGCCGCAGCTTCGCCGATCGTCGGGCCATGAACGCGGCGCTGGTGGCAGCGCGTCTCGGGCAGAAGAAGCCTGAGAAGAAAGGAAAACCGGACAATAACTGAGCACGTCGGCGCGGAAGGGGGCCGCCTGCGAAGTAGACTGGTCCGCTGATCCGGCAACAGCGGTCAAGCCTTGCGCTATTTGCTAGATTGATCAACGTAAACAGACTGGACGTTGTGATGACAAACTCTAGACTTCTGCTGGCCGGGCTTCTCGGAACGCTACTCTCGCCGGCAATTTTGGCGCACGACGCGCCGCTCAATGACGACGGCTGCCACAAGGGCAAAAAGCATGATGACTACCACTGTCATGCCGGCGCTCTCGAAGGCCGTGAGTTTCAGAACCCGGATCAGGCCGCCCAGGCGCTCATCACCGAAGCGGTTCGGCCCAAAGACCAGTCGTCTGCCGGCCAGCCTGAGCCGGAGGACCGGGATCCCAGCTGAGGATCCCGGCTGTTCAGTGGCTCCCGGTCACTGAAGTGTAGACAAAGCCGATCAATATCACCGCCACGGTCGGCGGTATCACCCACCGAATCCAGAACACGAGCCAGGGCATGCGGCCGTCCGGGTCGACCTCGTGCGCCGTCGTCTTTTTCCCCAGCCCCCAGCCCAGACCGGCGATGGCCAGCAGCGACCCGAGGATAAACATGCCGGAGCCAAAAACGGTGTCCAGCATTCCAAGCCACTGCGGGTTGAACGCGATCGGCGTGACCAGCACGGCAATCGCCAGTCCAAATATCGGGGTCAGCCAGCGTCGCAGGGGCGCCAGCACCTGGAGTTCGCCGAAGCCGGTGGTGAGGGTATCCAGCGTGGCAACGATGCTGAGCAGCGCCACGCTGACCCAGGACAGCAGGAAAATGCCGGCGAGCCAGCGACCTCCCGGGAGCAGGCTGAACAGGTGGGGCAGGGTGTCGAAAAGCAGACCCGGCCCCGCGGTCATGTCGATACCAAACATCAGTACCGCCGGGACCACAAACAGCGCCGCGAGCAGCGCCGCCATCACGTCCAGACCGGCCGTTGTCACCGCCGTTCCGAGCACCGCCTGGCGCCGGCGCAGATAGCTTCCGAGCACCACCCCGACGGTCCCGGACAGGCCCACCGAAAAGCAGGCCTGGCCCAGTGCGGCAAAAGCAATATCGAGGTTCAGACGCGAGAAGTCGGGCGTGATGAAACCGGCCAGCTTGTCGAACGCCCCGTCCAGCCGCAGCACGGCAGTAATCAGATACACGGCCGCAACGCCGAACAGAGGCACCAGCACCACGTTGGCCAGCTCGATACCGCGCTTCAGGCCGCGGATCACAATCAGCGTTGAGGCGAGCACGACGAGCAGCGCGAAGACCAGCTGGAGCGGATGGTTGCCCAGCCCCTGCTGATAGGCGTCCAGCGTTTGCTCCGCGAAGCCGTGCCGCACGGCAAACCAGGTGCTGTAGGCGACGTTGCCGACCACAAGCGAGTAGTAGCTCGCGGTGACGAGTACGCTGAGCAGGACGATGATGCCCGCCACGGTGCCGGGGGTTCTGCCGAAGGCAGCGGCCATGGCGCCGACGGGCCCTTTGCCGGTGGCTCGCCCGAAGGCCCATTCAGCGCTCAGGGCCGGCACCGCAAACACCAGCATCAGCAGCAGATACATCACCAGGAACGCGCCGCCGCCGTGCTGGCCCATCATGTAGGGAAAGCGCCAGACGTTGCCGAGACCGATCGCCATGCCGGTCATGGTGAGCACCGTCGCCCACTGCGAAGAAAATTGGGGTCGACTCATGGTGGCTGAATCAACGGTTCGGCCAAGGGACGGCCACGGTGTCGTGTCGGAAAGAAAACCCCGGCGGGAACACCCGCCGGGGTTTGGAGCTTACAGCCTGAATAGCAGCCCGCTAGAAGCGGTAGCTTGCCTGCAGCGCGATGGAACGGGGCCGCTCGACAAATCCGTAGGCGCTGTTCGAACCGAAGGTGCCGGACAGCGGTACCGGGTTGGAGTAGCGGATGACGTCTTCGTCGTTCAGGTTCCGGGCTAGCAGCGCCACTTCCCACGTGTCAGCCTGATTGCTCAGGGCGAGACGCAGGTTGATCTTGGCGTAGGCGTCCTGGACCGTCAGCGGATCGTTGTTCTGCGCGGTGAAGAACTCGTCGGTGAAGTTGATATCCAGGTTGCCGCGGAAAAACAGCGAGCTGCCGATGTCGGTCCGGTAGTCGAAACCGACCGAGCCGGAATAGTCGGCCACGTACTGGTTGGTTTCACCGGTACGGTCACACAGGCGGTCGCCTTCCGGATCGGGCTCGCCGAAGAAGCACTGGCCGTTCTGGAAGTTCTTGAACTCGAAGTCCGTGAACGCCACCGCGCCGTACATGCCCCACGACTCGGTGATCTGCCAGCGGCCGTCCAGCTCAACGCCCTGGATGTCAGCCTCGGCGGCGTTACCCACGTTAAAGCCAAGGATGCCGTCGAAGATACTGATCTGCAGGTCTTCGTAGGAGGTGAAGAACGCCGCGGCGTTCAGCTCTGCCGCGCCGTCAGCGAGACGCATCTTGGCGCCGATTTCCAGCGAGTCAGCCTGCTCGTCTTCAAACTCGAACGTGCCGTCCGGCAGCGTCCCCGGGGCGAAGATACCCGGCACGCCGATCGCCGAAGCGCCCGGGATCGTGTTGGAGCGGGTGTCGAAGCCGCCGGCCTTGAAGCCGGTGGAGAACGAGGCGTACAGCATCGTGTCGTCGGTGACGTCCCACTGACCGTTCAGCGAGATGTCGGTGGAGCTGTCGTCGCGCTGGCCAACGAGGTCGTGGCCAATCACCTGGATACCGAACAGGCCGGCGTAGACCGCGGCCGCGGTGCCGAAGCGCAGCGGCTCGGTGGCCGGATTGATCGGCTGGCCGGTCGCAAAGTCGGACAGCACGATGTTGCGCGTGGCGTCCTTGGACTCATCGGTGTAGCGCAGACCCAGGCTCAGGCGCAGCGTGTCAGAGACATTCCAGGTAGCCTGACCGAAGATGGCCAGCGCATCGGTGTCCTGGGTGAACGTCCGGGCTGCCGCGCTGTTCACAAACAGGTCGCCGGCGCCGGGGCCGACCAGCGAGTTAACAACCGGTCCGATGATGCTGTTGCCGGGTACGCCCGTGGCGTCAGGCGAGGACTGGTCGTTGGTCTGGTAGAACGCACCGACAATCCAGTCGACGGTTTCCCCGCCGGGTGAGGTCAGGCGCAGCTCCTGCGAGAACTGGTCATAGTCTTCCTCCAGCGGTGCCAGGATCACGTTGGCGCCGCTGAAGTCGCAGTCGCACAGCTCGCTGAACTCGTACTGCACGTAGCTCGTGATGGAAGACAGCGTAAAGCCGCCGAAATCGTAGTCGATGTTCAGCGTGAAGTTGTCCGACTCATTGTTGCTGAAGTCGCCGTTGGCGCTGCGACGGAAGTCCTGGGTGACGTCCAGGACCGACGGGTCCTGGCCTAGCGCCAGAGCCTGGAACTGGGAGTAGGGGATCGCCAGCGGGTTCGTCGGGATCGGTCCGGGGAACGCGTAGGTGTCGCTGAAGATCTCGACCTGCCGGCCGCGTACGTCGAACTCGTTGCGTTCGAACTTCGCGCTGACGCTGAGTTGATCGTTCGGATCCCAGCGCAGGATGCCGCGAACCGTCAGCTCGTCGCGATTGGGCTCGTCACCACCGATGGTGATGTTCTCGATGTATCCGTCCATGTCGCGCTTGCGCACGGCGAGTCGGCCGGACAGCGTCTCGCTGATCGGGCCGGAGAGAATCACGCTCACTTCCTGTTCGCCGTGGTCCGGCTCATAAAGCGCGGACACCTGGCCCTCAAACTCCTGCGTGGGCTGCGCGGTGGTCAGGCTGATAGCGCCGGCGATACTGTTCTTGCCGAACAGAATACTCTGCGGGCCGCGGAGCACCTCAACGCGGGCCATGTCGAACAGCGGGGCGCGAGCCAGCTGGCCGCGGCCGTAGTGAACGCCGTCGACGAACATCGAGGACGACTGCTCAAAACCTGGGTTAATGCCCGAGCCGATGCCGCGGATATAAATGTTATTGCCGATGCCGGTTTCGGACATCGTCAGGTTGGGAACGTAGTTTTGGAGGTCGTCGATTTTCTTGAGCCCGACGTCTTCCATCTTGCGTCCGGTAACGACGTTGACGGAGATCGGAACGTCCTGGAGGCTCTGCTCCCGCTTCTGCGCGGTTACGACAATTTCTTCCAGCATTGGGTCTTGTGCCTGCGCGGGCAGCGCAAGCCAGATTCCAGTAGCAAGCAAGGTCGTGCGCGTCAGCGCCGACTTAACTGGCGTCTTTTTCATGGTCCCCTCCTGGGAATGTGGTCAGTGCGCCCCTTATACGCTAAATGTTGGGTTTTTTGTACTACCGTTTGAATCCGCTCGGGGGCGGTGCGAGGACGCCCGCAGGACAGGCTGCGCCAAATCCTTTCGTCAGCCGGGGTAAGATACTGCCCCCATCGGAAGCTAGCTACGGAACGGAGCCCTATGCCCGAACAGTTCACGACCCCGCAGGCTTACCTCTACCACTACGAAAGCCAATGCCCCGAAACCCCCTATCTCCATCAGCCGTCGGACGACGGCACACGGGTGTACACCTGGGGTGAATGTGCCGACCAGGCGCGTCGGCTGGCCAGCGCCCTGCGCTCGATGGGCTTTGAGCCCGGCGACCGGATCGCCATTTTTTCGCGCAACTGCGCCGAGTGGATCATCGCCGATCTGGCGCTGATGGTCGGCGGCTACATCTCCGTGCCGATCTACTCCTCCGCCAGTGAAGGCACAACGCGCCATACGCTGGAGGATTCCGGCAGCCGGGCGGTGTTTGTCGGCAAGCTCGATCATCCCGAGGAACAGGACGCGGGCATCGGCCCGGAGGTGGTCCGTATCGCTTTCCCTTACCCGACGCTCGACTGTCAGCACCAGTGGCAGGACCTGCTGGCGCAGCATGAGCCGCTGGCCGACAGCTTCCTGCCGTCACCGGACGACGTGATGACGCTGCTCTACACCTCCGGCAGCACCGGCAAGCCGAAAGGTGCGGTACACACCTATCAGAGCTTTCTGTACGCCGGCGATCAGATCGGCCGGGCGCTCGATTTTGGCCCGAAGGACCGGCTGCTGTCCTACCTGCCGCTGGCTCACTGCACGGAGCGGGCCTACGTGGAAGCCTCCTCAATCGTGCACCAGGGTCAGCTCTGGTTTGTGCATTCGGTGGACCGCTTCATCGACGCGCTGAAAGAGTGTCAGCCCACCTTCTTTGGATCGGTGCCGCGCCTGTGGAAAATCTTTCAGCTGCAGGTGCTTGACAAGCTGCCGGCCGAGCGGCTGGCGCTGCTGCTGAAGATACCCGTCGTCAGCGGACTCATCAAAAAGCGAATCCGGCGCCAGATGGGGCTGGAGCACTCGCGCTGGTTTATGAGCGGCTCCGCGCCGATTGCCGGCTCGCTGCTGGACTGGTGGGAAGCGCTGGATATGCCGCTGTCCGAAGGCTGGGGCATGACCGAGACGTTTGCCTACGGCACGCTGCTGCCGTACGGAGCCGAGATTCGCCGCGGTACGATCGGCAGGGCCTGTCCCGGGACGGAGTTGCGTCTCAGCGAAGAGGGCGAGCTGCAGATCAAGACCGTCACCGCGATGACCGAGTATTACAACGACGCGGAGAAAACGGCCGAGAGCTTCACCGACGACGGTTTCTTCAAGACCGGCGACCGGGCGGAGATCGACGCGGATGGCTACGTTCGCATCACGGGTCGGGTCAAGGAAATCTTTAAGACCGCCAAAGGCAAATACGTCGCGCCCGTGCCGATCGAGGGCCGGCTGGCCCGCAATCCGTATGTGGAGCTGGTGTGTCTGGTCGGGTCGGGCATGACGCAGCCGGTGGCGCTGGTGGTGCTGGCGGAAAGTGCGGCGGAGGAGTCTCGGGAGGCGCTTACAGCGAGCCTCGACGCCACGCGCAAAGAGCTCAATGAGAGCCTGGAAACGCACGCGAAGATCGGCCGGATTCTGGTGGTCTCCGAGACCTGGGATACCAGCAACGGACTGCTCACGCCCACCCTGAAGGTGCGCCGGCACCAGGTTGAACAACGTTACGCTGCGGCGCTCGCCGAAGAGCACAGTCAGCCGGTGGCCTTTGTCTCGCAGTAATTCGTCTCGCAATAAAATGTGGGATTGCCGGGTCTACTGCGGATACGGCCCGTGGTGCACGGTTCAATCCACCCTCGAAACCAGGAAAATTCAATGAAGCCCAGATCCTCTCTCATCGCCGCGGTCTCGCTGCTGCTGGCGGCCGTGCTGACGCCCGCCCAGGCTGAGGTTCCCAGCGACGCGGCTGACGTCAAGCCGCTGCTGCCAGGCCTGACGGCCCCGGCCTTTTCGGCCACGACGGCAAGCGGCGACACCTTCACGCTCGATCCCCAGAATATGGAGCGGCCCGCGGTGCTGATCTTTTATCGGGGCGGGTGGTGCCCGTTCTGCAATCTCTACTGGTCGAAGCTGCGCGAGATCGAAGAGGAGTTGACCGCGCTGAACCAGGACGTCGTTTTTATCAGCCCTGACCGGCCTGAGCTGCTCGCCGAAGCGCTGGCTGACGAAGACGATCAGCCGAGCTACCTCCTGGCGTCCGACGGCAATTCCAAAATCGCCGAGGCGTTCGGTATCGCGTTTCGGGTCGACGACGAAACGTACAACCGAATGAAAGAGTATGAGTTTGACCTGGAGGAGATCTCCGGGTTTGGTCATCGCCAGCTGCCGGCGCCGGCGGTGTTTATCGTCGATACCGACGGGGTGATCAAATTCAGCTACGTCAATCCGGACTATAAGGTTCGCCTTCACCCGGACGTGCTGCTGGCCGCAGCCAGCAATCTGACCGGTTTCACGCTGAAAATGCAGCGGTAAATTGCGCTTCCGGCAGGGGGCACACGCCCCCCGCCATCGACTGCGGGTTGAATGCTGTATAAATGTACAGTATCGTTATCCGCATGAAAGGACGTGGCGCTGTTTCCAACCCTGCTAGTCGATTCAATCTCCAGGTCACGCGGCCTGATCCTTCGCCGCCGCTGGACCGGATAGCCACGCGGGTGCGCACCGAGCCCAGCCGCACGATCATCACTCGAAACAGCTCGCCCGATATCCCCTTTAACCTGTCGATTAACCCCTATCGCGGGTGTGAACACGGCTGCATTTACTGTTACGCGCGTCCTGGCCACGCCTATCTCGGGCTGTCGCCGGGGCTGGACTTTGAAACCCAGATCTTCGCCAAACCTCAGGCGCCGCAGCGCCTGGAGCATGAGCTGCGTGCACCTTCCTATCGGTGTCAGGTCATCGCCCTGGGCGCTAACACGGACGCCTACCAGCCGGCGGAGAAACGCATGGGTATCACGCGCCAGCTGCTGAAGGTGATGAACCGCTTTTCCCAGCCGGTCAGCGTGATCACCAAGAGCAGCCTGATCCTGCGCGACAAAGCGCTGCTGGCCGAGATGGCCCGTCGGAAGCTGGCACAGGTCGCCGTCAGCATTACCTCACTGACTGCGGAGACCAAGCGTCGCCTGGAGCCTCGCACGGCGTCAGCGCAGGTTCGGCTGAACGTGATTCGCGAGCTCACCGACGCCGGCATTCCGGTTAGCGTGATGGTCGCGCCGGTCATCCCGAAGATCACCGAGCACGAGATGGAGGCGATCCTGAGCGCGAGCCGCGAGGCAGGTGCGGTGTCGGCGGGCTACATTTTGCTCAGGCTGCCGGCGGAGCTGGAGTCGCTGTTTGCCGACTGGCTCGGAGCGCACTATCCCAATCGCCGGCTGGCGGTGATGAATCTGCTACGCCAGTGTCACGGCGGCGAGGTTTATCGGGGCGGCTTCGGGCGGCGCATGCGGGGGCAGGGGCCGTTTGCGGATCTGTTCGCTCAGCGCTTTGCCCGGGCTCGCCGGAACGCCGGCCTGAACGCCCGCGACGTGACGCTCGACACCTCACAGTTCCGGCCGCCGCCGCAGGCGGGCGACCAGCTATCCCTCGCCATTTAGCCCACTAGAGGTCGAGCACCATACCCGGTCGGCTGACGGTCGCCTCAACGCCGGTGTGCTGTTTTAGATGGGCGGCAAAATCATCGCCGGGTTCCGGCTCCCCGTGTACCAGGTATACGGGCGGGCGGTTGCTGATGCCCTGGTACCAACGCAGCAGATCACCCTGGTCGGCATGCGCAGAAAGTCCGCCCACCGTATGAACCTTGGCCGCAACCCGCACGGTCTGGCCGTGAATTTTGACGTAGTCCCGGCCGTCGATAATCTGCCGGCCGAGGCTGCCGGGCGCCTGAAAGCCGACAAAGATAACGTGACACTGCGGGCGCCAGAGATTGTGTTTCAGGTGATGCATGATGCGCCCGCCGGTACACATCCCGCTGCCGGCAATAAAGATGGCACCGCTTTCGATTCGATTGAGCGCCTGCGAATCTTCGCGGCTGCGCGATAGCTGCAGGTTCGGTAGCGGCGGCATCTGGCTGATCTTGACCAGTTCCCTGGCCTCCTCGTCGTACAGGTGAGGGTAGTTCCAGTAGATGTCGCTGGCTTCGATGGCCAGCGGGCTGTCGAGAAACACCTGCCAGCGATCGATGCCCCATTCCTCGTAGTGCTGGCCAAGCTGAAACAGGATTTCCTGTGATCGCCCCACCGCAAAAGCGGGGATCATGATATTGCCGTGATCGGCCCGGGCAGCGGCAATGATTTCGCCGATCTCTTCGATCGTTTCGTTGCGGTCCCGGTGGTTTCGATTGCCGTAGGTGGACTCCATCAGCACCAGGTCTGCGGACTCCGGCGATACCGGGTCACGCAGGATCGGCGTGTCGTATTGGCCGAGGTCCCCGCTAAACACCAGTCGCTTCTTGGCCTCCCCGGTCTCTACCTCCACTTCGACGACCGCGGACCCCATGATGTGCCCCGCGTCCAGGTAGCGGGCGCGGATACCCGGCGCCGGCTCGAACCACTCGCGGTAGCGCTGCCCGTTGAGCAGGTGGATGGTCTCCTGGGCATCCGACTGGCGATAGAGCGGACTGAAGAGCGGCTTGCCCTTGCGACGGCGTTTCCGGTTGATGCGCTCGGCCTCCATTTCCTGGAGGAATGCGCTGTCGGACAAGAGAATCTTCGTGAGATCCCGGCTGGCGTTCTGCGCGTAGATCGGGCCGGAGAATCCTCGCTTCACCAGCAGCGGCAGCCGGCCGGAGTGGTCGATATGGGCGTGGCTCAATACAACCGCATCGATGGCCGCCGGATCGAAGGGAAAGGGGTCGAAGTTTCGAAGATTGTTTTTCTTCCCGCCCTGGATCATGCCGCAGTCGAGCAGGATCTGGTGATTGTCTGTCCGCAGGATGTGACAGGAGCCGGTGACCTCACCGGCGGCGCCGAAGAATTCCAGTTGCATGGGCTTTCCCTGTTGTTTTACTGATGTGTTTCCTCTGTTGGCCGGGACCCCGTTTGGGCGTCCTCGGCCGAGAGCGCGCGATCGTTCGGCTCGCTAAGACTCAGGTCAGCCGTCAAGCGCGCTCTTCAGCTGCTCGCCAAGCTTCACCCGACGCTGCCCCGTCACCGCTTCGCCCTGACAGGCGCGAATATTCTGCGCCATATGGTCGGGATTTGAGGTGGCGGGAATTGCCACGGTGACCGCCTCATGGCCGACCACATATTTCAGGAGCAGCTCCGGCCAGCTGGCGCACTCGTATTCCTGCGCCCACTCGGGCAGCGGCAGTGAGGCCAGGCGCCGAAAAACGGCCCCGCCCTCGAAGGGCCGATTGACGATCACGGCCACACCCCGTTCAGCCGCGACCGGAAACACCAATTCGGCCGCCGTCTGATTGACCACGGAGTAGTTCACCTGGACAAAGTCGAGCACCTCTTCCCGCAGCACCTGAGCGAGGCGCTTATGGGCGCTGGCCTGGTAATGAGTGACGCCGATGTAGCGAATCCGACCCTGCTCGCGACGCTGACGGATCGACGCCAGCTGCGTCTTGAGATCAAGCAGGTTGTGCACCTGCATCAGGTCGATCGTCTGGCGATGGAGTAGCTTGGCGGAGGTGTCCATCTGACGTTCGCCCGCCTCCTTGCCCTCGGTCCAGACCTTGGTGGCGTAGAACAGCTGATCGGAGATCTTCAGCTGGCGCGCGATGCTGCCCAGCATCGCCTCTGAGCGCCCGTACATCGGGCTGGTGTCCACCATTCGGCCGCCGCCCTCATAGAAGGCGGCCAGAACCTGACGGAGCTGGGTCAGCGACGGGTCGTTGGGCGGAACGTCGAAGGTCTGCCAGGTGCCCATGCCGATCACCGGCAGCGTCTGGCCGCTGGTTCCCATCGGTCTGCTGATCACCGCGCCGGCAGGTCCCGCGGCACAGGTACCCAACGCGGCCAGCGCACCGCCTAGCAGGCGTCGGCGCTGCATAACAATTTGAGATCACGCGAGGTACACAACATGACGAACACCATAGCAGATCGTTGACATCAAGCGATCGATACACGACTATACGAACACTTTCGTAAAACTGCGGGTTAAGGGAGCCAAAATCATGAAAACGCAATTGCTGGTGCTCATATGTGCCACATGGCTGGCGGGTTGTGCCTCCAGTGGCGGTGAGGTTGATAATGCATCAGCGTCCACCACGGAAACCGAGAAACAGCTCGTCGCACAGCAGGATACCGAGACGACCAGCGACGGCCGTCGCCTGGTGTGCAAAAGGCAAAAGCCGATCGGTTCTAACCGGGTGGTCAAGGTCTGTCGGACGCGAGATGAGTGGAACGCCGACGCGCAGCGAACCCAGCGCGCGATGGGGCGTAACATGGGTCGCGGCACCGGCTGCGCGGACTGCGGTGGCGACGGCTGAAGCGGATCCTACCCAGTAAGAAAAAAAGGCGCTGCCGTGGCAGCGCCTTTTTCGTTTCAGGGCGACTCTCCGTCGCCTGCGCCCTGAGGCGCAAATTCTGAGGGTTAGTTTCGCCGGATGTTAATCGAGCCGTTGACGGTGTCGAGCGTGAGCCTGCCGCCGCCGGAACCCAGGCGACCGCGCAGATCCCTTCCCACCATGCCTTTCTCGACCGGCAGGTTGAAGTCGTTGCGAAGCTGACCATGCACCGTTTCGGCCCGAATTTCGACGTCCGCATCGTCGGGCATGTAGACCACAATCTGGCCGTTAACCGATTCGAGTGACACCCGCTGGTCCGAATTCAGTCGGTCCAGCTGCGCCTCAACACGACCGTTGACGGTCGAAAGCTTGGCGTCAGACTCGATGCCGCTCACCTCGATACTGCCATTGACGGTCTCCGCGTCCACCTCGCCGGTGACGCCCTCGATGGAGATCGAGCCATTGACCGTCTCGATGCTCCGCAGCCGCGCGCCCCTCGGCACCGTCAGCTCATAGGATACCGAGCCGCTGTCGCCCGAGCCCCACCAGCTGTTGGACTTGGAGTGAATGGTGTCGATCCGCAGGTGATTGGGATCGGCCTTGATCTTGACCCGGACCCGCTCGAGTGCTTTTTCCGACTTGCCGGTAATGCGGTAGTTCACCTGGACGCGAGATTCGTCCCACGATTTGAGCTCGATGTCGCCGTTGATGTTGTCCAGGCTGATGCTGCCGCCCTCGTCGAGCGGATAAGATTCGGTGATTTCCTGCAGCGTGCGAGCCGCTGCCGGCTGATAGAGCAGCAGCGCCAGCAGGGCGGGCGCCGCGCGAAAGATGGATTGGCTGGCGGTGGTCATGGGTCCCTGGGTTCCTGATTCAGATTGGCTGACACTTTGATGTTTTCGACGCTGATTTGGTTTAAGCGTCCGGCCCTTTCGGACCCGCGTCGGCGGCAGGCGGCGCCGCTTCGATCGTGGCGCATTGTACCGCAGGGAGAGGGTACTCAAGGCTCTTAGCCCGGCCTGCCATGCACCCTCGACGACAATGGACTATCATAGCCCCATGAAATCCATCGCTTTTTTCAATTTGAAGGGGGGCGTTGGCAAGACCGCCGGTGCCGTAAACACCGCCTATTACGCCACCATGGATGGCTATTCCACGATCCTCTGGGATCTGGATGCGCAGGGTGCGGCAAGCTGGTATCTGCTCGGTGAGCGCCAGCGCCAGCCGGGGATGGAGAAAATCTGGTCCCAGAAGGCGCCCATCAGCAAAGTGATCAAAGAGACCCCGTACGAGGGCCTGGACGTGATCGGCTCGGCGTTTTCCAACCGCAACGCTGACGTGTTTTTGTCAGAGCTGGGTCTGCGCCGCATGCTGCTCAAGCGGCTGGCGGCGCCGCTGGAAGAAAACTACGATCTGCTGATTCTCGACTGTCCGCCGAGCCTGTCGCGCCTGACGGAGCAGATTTTTCACGCGTGTGACGCGGTGATCATGCCGCTGATTCCGACGCCGCTGTCTCTGCGGGCCTACGTGCAGGTTCGAACCTTCATGGACAAAGCGGGCAGGGTGGATACCCCTTTGCTGCCGTACTTTTCGATGGTAGATCGGCGCAAGCGGCTCCACCGGGAGTGGCTCGAAAACCCGCCGAAAGAGCTGAAAAAGCGCCTCAAGACCTACATTCCCTATGCCTCAAACATCGAGCAGATGGGCCTGCGCCAGGCGCCGGTCGGGGTCTATGCCCACAGCGATGTCGGCGGGCAGGCGATGTACGCGCTCTGGCGCGAGATCAAGCGTCGGGTCAAGTAACAGGCCCCGGCGCCTCCGGCCGAGCTAGCGGCCGAACCTACGGAATCTGCGTGCGGCGCACACCGGGGGACGTCGCCAAGCCGCTACTCAGCACGTTCCCCCCGGCCTGGACCTGCCCGAAGCCAGTGAGGGGTTCCGTGTTGTAAACGCGGTGGTGTCGAATTGTCGCTGAAGCGACCGGCTCGCCGTTCTCCAGCGCCGGTCGGAACCGCGCTTTGCGCAGCAGGCGCTGCGCGAATCGGATGTTGGTGGCATGCAGGTTGCTGCCGGTGTGATGCACCCTCGCTGGCCGTCCATCCGCCCGAACCTCAAGCTCAAAGTTCGCGAATACGTGGTCGTTGGCCCACTGATAGCCCAATAGCCTCAGCGGGATCTCCGGCCCGTCGAAAATGAGCGCAGGTTCGCGAAGCTCGGCGTGCAGCGCCTCGGCCTCGGGGCTTTCGGCGGCACGCTGCCAGGCGAGCTGATACTGTTCGGCGGCCTGGCGGCGGCGGCCGAAAAGCGTCAGCCAGTCGCCGGCAAACAGGTGTGCGGCGGCGGCCTCAGCAGGCTCAAAGGCTGCGAGGTTCTGGTCGACGATCGCCGCTGCTTCCTGCGCCAGCGTCAGGCCACGGTCCACCTCCAGACCGCCGCTGCGCAGAAAAACCTGCGACAGGCTGGTCATGGCCGCAACGCGGGCCTGGGCCGCTTCGCGGTTGTCGGCTGACGTTGCGGTGAGCTGTTGTTCTTCGAGCAGGCTGTTCAGGGCCGAGATGGCGTGCTTGAAGCGACCCCGATCGACCAGCCACTCCGCCAGCAGGTGCACCGCCGCGACCCGCCGGCTGCTCAGCGCGGAGGAGTCCTTCTTGATGAGCTTCAGGTGGGTTCGATAAAGCTGCTCGGTGCCGAAATCCTCCTCCTGCGCGTCCAGCGAGCGGGCGCGGGCCAGCAACAGCGGCAGCTGGCGCCCGTCGGTAGCGCCGTGATGTCGCTGGATCAGATTTTGCGCCCGGATCAGTGACCGATCTGCCTGGTCGTGCCGACCGAGCGTCTGCTGCGACAGACCCATAGCCAGCAGTGCGCCGACCCAGCGTTCGTCAAACCAACCCTCCCCGGGTCTGGCCACCGACAGGCCTCGTTCGAGCTCCTGTGTTGCCGCGCCATGCTGCCCCCCAAAGTGAAGCGCCATCCCCAGTTCAATCCGGGCCCGGGCGAGGGCCTCTCGCTCGGCTTCAGGATCCAGTGCGTCCAGGCGGCTGCGCGCAAGGCTGATGGCCGCGCTGAAGCTGCCCGCCTGCACCATAGCCGTCAGGGGATCATCCGTTCGCAGCGTCTCGAACAGCAGCGAATCCGGGATCTCATGCAACGATTCCAGGCCCTGCGGGGTCGATTCCAGGAGAGTGCCAAAACTCAAGGCGTCCGGCGGTGCCGTTGGCAGCTGAAGATCCAGGTGTGGGAATTGGAACATCGGCGCCTCAGCAGCCGCGCCGGGAGCAAAGCTGCTGCCGGCCAGCGCCGAGGCAAGCAGGACGGCTGAGCTGATGACGGGCATCGTGGTTCGATGCATGTAGATCTCCTCGCGTCGCGTGTCGGCAACCGATATAGGTAGCCGCCTGCTAGGGTAGACAGACGGTTGAGGCAAATCGTTTCGATGAGCGAGTGGAATGACGCAGGACAGAAAAACCCGTCGCAGGATGCTTGACGGCCGCAGCCTCAGGTACCTCGGCCTGATCGCAGGGCTGCTCGGCCTCGTGTACCTCAACTCGTTTTCGGGGCGGGCACCGTCCGCAGAGTCAGGCGTGGCGGTCGAGATGCCAGCGCCTGGGGCGCCGGATACCCCGCAGGATCAATCGACGATCGGTGAGGGGGCGCCGCCGGCGGGCAGTCCCGCAGAAGCCTGGCTGGAGGCGCTCTGGCTTGCCGATGAGGTCGCCGTCGCGGGGCTGATCGAACAGGGCTTCAACGTGAACGAGGCGCTGGACCGGCGCCAGACCCGCCCCCTGCACCTGCTGTTCTTCGGGTCCGGCTGCGAGTACGGCGTCTCCAAAGAGGGCGTCGTGCCGGTGCTGGAGCTGCTGCTGGGTGAGGGCGCGGACACCAATGCCGCCGACGATCGCGGCAACACACCGCTCATGCTGGCGGCCGCGGAGTGCGACCCGGCGCCGGTCCGTCGGCTGCTGGCTGCCGGCGCGGACATGACCGCCACCAACCTGCTGGGTCTGACCGCTTTTGAGCTGACGCTGAGTAACGCAAGTCCGGCTGGGCGTGCGTTGACCGAGGCCGGTTTTCGGCTGTCGCCCGAGGCGGTTCAGCGTTACCGGGACATCTACCACGATGAGCCAAACGTGCTCGCCCATCTCGAAGCTGCGGCGCCCGAAACACCCTGATCGCGGGCCGGCGCCCCGTCGTCTGGACGGTACCAAGTCACCGCCAGTCGGTGGCCGGACCCGATTTCCCAAGGCCCCCCAGACTTGCTCTTGCGCCCGCAACTGGTTTAAATGGGGCGGTTATCCGGGAGGGGTGCATTTTGTGTCCAAAAAAACCTGCCTGCACATAGCGTTACTGGCGGTTGTTCTATCGGTTTCTAACGCTGTTTCTGGCGCTGAAATCCGCGGCCAGATTCAGCTGATGGACAGCGGAAAAGCGATGTCCAGCGTAACCGACGTGGTGGTCTATTTCCGACCTGACGGCGCCCAGTCCAAGCCGGCGGCCCGGCCGGCGGCGGACAGCTCCCAGGTGTTTGTGATGGGCACCCGCAAAAAGACGTTCGACCCCAAGGTTCTGGCGATCCCGGTGGGTGCCAGCGTACGTTTTCCCAATCGCGATCCGATCCTGCATAACGTGTTCTCGGTGTCGGGCGGCAACGCCTTTGACGCCGGTCTGATTCCGAAAGGTGACGGCAAGACCCACCGGTTCACTGAGCCGGGTCGGGTTCGCGTGTTCTGCAACGTTCACCAGGAAATGACCGCCAATATCCTGGTCCTTGAAACCCCGCACTTTACGTACCCCGATCGGCGTGGTCGCTTTCGGCTGGAGGATCTTCCGAGCCGATCAGGGACGCTGCTCGTATGGCATGAGCGCGCCAACAGCTCGCGCCGCATCACCGCCGGCTCTGACGACGTCATCGAAATTGAGCTGCCGCTGGTGAAGCGACAGGTGCCGAATCACAAGAACAAGTTTGGCCGGTCCTATAAGTCGAGAAAACGCCGTGGACGTTACTAAGTCGAAATCGCGCCTGACTCTCGGGAGTCAGTTTTTCCTTCTCACCGCGGCCCTGATCGTGCTGGTGGTCCTGTCCGCCGTGGGCACCGGCGTACTGCAGGGGCAAAAGCTGGCGGCCTCGTCGGTCGACGCGGCGCTGACGCGCTCGACGGTGACCGAATTCGATATTGAGCGCCTGCGGGCCCGGGAAGCGGAGCTGGTCGCCGAGATCCTCGCGAGCGACACGGCCGTGACGAGCTACGTTGCGGAGGCGGCAGAGCAGGACGTGCTGTCGTCGATCGCCGATCTTCTCGCCGAGCGTCAGTCGGAGTATGAGTTCGACCTGGCGATTGTGATGGATGCTGAGGGTCGGGTTCTGGCCCGGACCGACCGGCCGATCATCGACGACGAGTCGCTCGCTGACGATCCGCTGGTCAACGAACTGATCAACTTCCTGGCACCGGTGTCCGCGATCTGGGGGCAGGGTGATGATCTGTACCAGGTGGCGATGATGCCGATGGACCAGAACTTCACCCTGATCGGCTTCCTCGCCGTCGGCAAAAGGATCGACGCTGACTTCAGCGACGAAATCAAAAACGCCACCGGCACGGAACAGATCTGGGTGAACCAGGCGGGCGGAATCGTCACCAGCACCCTGCCGGATGAGGCGACCAGGCAGATCATCGACGGCCTGGGCGGCATGGGGGGGTCGCTGGAGGAGATGCTCGGCGGTGAATCGGAGGCGTTTCGCCGCGAGGTGCAGGTCGCCGGCGCCAAGTGGATGCTGAACGCTGAGCCGGTGTCGCTCGACGAAGAGAACCTGGTGGCAGCGGTGATTACCGGCGTTTCGGTGGATTCGCTGATGGCACCTTTCGAACGACAGGCCTGGATCCTTGGCGGGGTGGGCCTGGCGGCCATCGTCGCGGGCATGGCGCTGTCGCTCGCGCTTTCCAAGCGCCTCGCGCGGCCGCTGAGCGCGCTGACAGAAGCGGCCAACGAGGCCGGAGCCGGTCACTACGAGCAGCACTTCAACCACAGCGGCAGCCAGGAGATTGTCGACCTGGGCAACGCGTTCGAGTCACTCCTCAGCGACCTGCGCGAAAAACGCGACATGGAAGAGTACGTGTCGGACCTCTCGCGCTATCTGCCCGATCCGGCCTTTGAGCAAGGCAGCGTAACGAGGACGCAGCAGCCCGGCAGCAAGCCGGCCCGCGAGCAGCTTGCGCTGCTGGCGCTCGACTATCGCCACATGGCCAACCCCGAGCAAACCGGGAACGCAGAGCAGAACGTCCGCCAGTTCCAGTCGACGCTGTCGCAGATCGCGGCGCTGGCCGAAGCGCTGGACGCCCGGCTCGAGTCGTTCACCGGACATCGGGCGCTGATCGGCTTCCGGGGTGACCTCGCGATTGCCCACGCGCTGGAGTTTGCCGGCCATATCGTCGAGTTTGCCAGCGACCAGCCGAGCAAGGCGCTGGTGATGGGAACCGTCGACCGCGGCATGGTCCGGGCGGGCATGTCCAGCGCGGAGGTGCTGATCGGGAAAGCCAGTCATCAGGTGGATCTGCTGCTGGAGGAAGCGCAGCCCGGTACGCTCCTGTTTGCGCCCTCGATCCGGGATCAGGTCGGCGAGCTCCTGACCTCGGTACAGAAGAAGCCGATGTTTCACCAGGGCCGGATCAGCGGCCGCAAATACCTGGCGCTGAGCAACGAACATCTGGCGGAGTTTGCCGCCGCGGTCTCTGACCAAACCCTGGCGGCGGACCGCACCGACGCCGCCGAGAGCGTGATCGAAAGCGTCTCCAAGACCCGCGAGGTGGTGCCGGGAGACGTGTTCGCCGGACGCTTTGAGATCGTGTCGATTCTCGGCCAGGGCGGCATGGGCATGGTGTACAAAGCGCTGGACCGGGATCTGGATGATTTTGTCGCCTTGAAGACGCTCCTGCCGGCGATGGCCAGCGACGAAAAGTATCTCCAGCAGCTCAAGGAGGAAATCAAGCTCGCTCGTATCATCACCCATCCCAACGTGCTGCGGACCTTCGACTTCGGCAGCTTTGAGGGTGTGGCCTACATCTCGATGGAATACGTCCGGGGCATGACGCTCAAATATCTGATGCGCCAGCGCTCGCGGCTGCCGTTTTCCGCCGGTCTGCGGATCGTTCGCCAGACCTGTGCGGGGCTGGCTGCTGCGCACGCCAAGGACGTGGTGCACCGGGACATCAAGCCGGAAAATATCATTCTTGAGGCCGCCGGCAACGCCAAGCTGATGGACTTTGGTATCGCTCAGCCGGTGCGCAACGACGAGGCCTCCAGCGGCGTCTTCTTTGGCACGCCGCGCTACGCGGCACCGGAACAGATGGCCGGTGATCCGGTGGACGCTCACGCCGACGTGTACGCCTGCGGCGTGGTGATCTACGAGCTGTTCGGCGGCGTCACCCCGTTTGCCCAGACCGACATGATGGCGATTTATGAGGCTAAGCGTGACGCAGACTTCCCGCCGCTCAGCGAGGTTTGGGAAGAGTGTCCGGCAGCCCTGGATCGGGTCGTCAGCCGCTGCCTGGCTCCGGATCTCAAGACCCGCTTCAGCGACGCGGCTGAGCTGGCGACCGCACTGAGCAGCCTTCGCGCATGACCGGGTTACGCTGGATGACCTGCCTGCTGCTCGCGGCGGGAAGCACCGCCGCGCAGGAGGCGAGCTGGGAGGCTTACGGTGAAGCCCGAGCCCGGGCTGACCAGGTCACAGATCTGCCCGACGGCGGTGAGGTCGACCGGGTGCGGTTCCATGGCCTGTTCGGCGCGAGACGGTTTCTGTCCGATCGGCTTGAGGTGGGGGCGGCGCTCAAGGTCGCCATCGGCAACGACAGCAACGCAGACAACGTTCGCTTCCTCGACAACGAAGAATCGGACGAGGTCATGCTGGGGGAAGCGTATCTCAGATACTTTCTGAGCCCCGACACGCTGCTCGAGGTGGGTATGGCGCCGCTGCCGCTGACCCTGACGCCCGCAACCTGGGATCACGATCTGCGCGCCATGGGCGCGTCGGTGCAGCAGGACTTTTTTTTTCGCGACTTCGACCGCCTGTCCTTTCTCGCCGGTACTTTCCGGGGCATGCACATCGATGAAAACCTGACCGAGCTGAACGCGCTGCAGGTCAACTGGGAGATCCTGGAGGGAGCGCCACAGGGCGGCGCGGTCCGGCTCGGTTACCTCGATTTTGACAACCTCGACGTGCTGGTCGAAGACCGTCGGACCCGCACCAACCGATTGCTCGGCGGCAGCCTGGCAAACGATTACGAGATGCTGGATCTGCAGCTCGAGATGGTCTGGCCGACGCGCTTTGGGCCGCTGCTGGCGCAGCTCGACGTGATGCAGAATCTGGCGGCAGATGAAGAGGACGAAGGCGCGCGTTTTTCGGTTATCCTCGGGAACGCGTCGCGGATCGGTGGCTGGGAGGTCGGCTACTCGCTGCAGCGTATTCAGCGCGAGGCGGTGATGGCGGCCTTCAACGAAGACGACTGGTGGTTCCCGACGGCGATGCGTGGCTACATGCCCTGGGTGAGCTACGGGTTCAGCCCGAACCTACACGTGCGGCTGGCGGCGTTTGTTGAGCGGCGCGACGGGCTCGACGACGATCTGAAACGGCTGCTGCTGGACTTTAACTGGCGGCTCGATTAATGCGAGCTTCGTCACTCAGCTGGCGCGGTAACACTTCAAAAACATGCTGACGCAGGCGTCCAGATAAACCTGGTTGTCTTGCTCACTCGGGCCGCCCGGCACGTTGAGCGTGGCCCGCATCAGGTGTTCTCCCTGAATCATATAAAGGAGTTGTCGCGCCGCGGTCGGCACGTCGTCGATCGCGAGGATGCCCTGGGCCACCTGGCCGTGCAGGTAGTCCTCCAGCGAGCTTTTCATCATCGCCGGACCCACGTCGTAAAAGATCGCTGACAGCCTGGGGTTGGTTTCAGCGTGCGTGTGCAGCAGGCGCTTCAGCCGGATCGCTTCGTCGGAATGCAGCAGGGCGTTGAATTGGTCGATCAGGTTCTTGAGGACGTCTTCCACCGGTAGGGCGGGATCCAGCGCCTCAGCGCTCAGCTCATGCGCAGCACACTTGTTTCGGACGCAGGCTGAAAACAGCGCTTCCTTGTTCTCGAAGTGCGAATAGACCGTCTGTTTGGAAACGCCCGCGTTTTCCGCCACGAGGTCCATGCTGACCCCGTCGTAGCTTTTCTCCAGAAACAGCTTGGACGCGCTGGCAAGGATCTGTTCTTTCTTACTGGCGCTTTTAGGACGCCCGCGAGGGGCCGTTGCGCTGGCCTGCATGGTTTCTTCACTCCGTGTCATTTATAAAACTAGACTGTCCAGTCTAGTTGTTTTACTATTTCTAGACTGCTTAGTTTAGAAATAGAGCAAACGATGCGCAAATCAAGTCTGAGCAAGTCCCAAATTCTACGCCCCACGCTGGCCGCCGTCGCACTGCTGGGCCTCGCCGCCTGCAGCAAAAGTGCTGACCCCGAGGCTGGACAGATTGTCACCCAGCCTGTCGAGATGGCGTCGATCCAGCCGCAGAGCACCTACGCCATTCAGCGCGACTTCGCCGGGCTGGTCGTGCCGGCCCAGTCCACCGATCTAGGGTTTGAGCTGGCCGGCAAGGTCTCCGTGCTCACCGCCGACGAGGGCGAAACCGTTAAAGCCGGCGAGACGCTGGCGAAGCTCGACACCGATCTGCTGTTGGACCAGCGCCGAGAGCTGTCGGCGCAGCTCGAAGAAATCATTGCAAATATCGATCTTAATCGACTGAATAATAAGCGGATTGTCGAGCTGGAAAGCAAAGGATTTGCGTCCAAACAGCGGGCCGACGAGCTGGCCACCGAGTTCGACACCCTCAGAGCACGTCAGGCTCAGGTGGAGGCAGCGCTGACGACGAACCAGACCCGCATTGACAAGTCCGAGCTGCTGGCGCCGTTTGATTCCACCGTCGGCGCGCGGTTTGTTGACGCGGGCGCCGTGGTCAATGCCGGCACGCCGGTGCTACGGCTGCTCGAGTCCGGCCAGGCGGAAGCACGGGTCGGCGTCCCGGTCCGCATGCTGGATTCTCTCTCCGTCGGGCAGAGCGTCAGCCTGTCGGTCGCCGGCCAGGCGACCACCGGTCAGGTGATAGCGCTCGGTCAAAACGTGACTCGCTCGACGCTGACCGTTCCGGTGCGGGTAGCGCTGGCGCCCGACGCGCCGGCCGTTTTTGGTGACCAGGCCTACCTTCAGCTCGACGAGACGATCACCGCCGACGGGTTCTGGGTGCCGCTGGAGGCGATCACCGAGGGCATGCGCGGGCTGTGGAACGTCTATGCCGCGCGCCCCGAGGCGGGTGGTGCCGAGTATGTGATTGAGTCGCGCGACGTGCGCGTGCTGTTCGCCGAGACCGAGCGCGCCTACGTCAGTGGTGCGCTCGCTGGCGATGAGCTGATCGTTCAGTCCGGACTTCATCGTCTCGTGCCGGGTCAGCGGGTCGTTCGCGCTGAGGCATCGACGCGGCTTGGCATGGCCACCGGCGTTAACGAGACAGCTCGCAGCGGGGAGTCAGGCTGATGATGGGCGACTACCTGCGCAACGGCCGGGTCCTTGCCCTGTCGGTTGCGCTGCTGATTGTGGCGGGCCTCGCCGGGGTGGCCTCACTACCTCGGACCGAAGACCCCCAGGTTCTCAACCGCCTGGCGCTGATCATCACGCCGTTTCCCGGCGCCACGCCCGAGCGTGTGGAGTCGCTGGTGTCGGAGCCCATCGAAAAGGAGCTGCGTCGTCTGCCGGAGGTGGACTACACGAGCTCAACATCGCGCGCCGGCCTGTCGGTGGTGCGAATCGAGCTGAAAGAGTCGGTGACCGAGACCGCGCGGGTGTGGTCCAAGGCGCGCGACTATCTGAATGACGTGATCGACGAGCTGCCGGCGGGCACCGCCGAGCCGGAGTTCTATGACGATCGCGGCTATGCGTTTACCACGATTCTTGCTTTGACCTGGGAGGGTCCCGGCTCGCTCGACCTAGGCGTGCTGGGCCGCTACGCCGAAGAGCTCGACACCCGCCTGCGCAACGTGCCCGGCACCGAGCTGGTGCGCCTGTACGGTCAGCCGGACGAGGAAATTCTGGTAGAGATCAACGGCCCGCGGCTTACCGCGCTGGGTATGACGCCGCAGCAGGTCGCTGCCGCGGTGGGCCGCAGTGACGCAAAGGTCGCCGCAGGGCTGCTGACCAACACGAGCAACCAGTTTCAGGTCGAAGTTGCCGGCGAGCTGGATTCGCTCGAGCGCATATCCGAGATCCCCGTTCGCGTCGACGTTGACGGCGAAACGGTGCGCGTGGGCGACGTCGCGACGGTGCGCCGGGCGCTGGTCGACCCGCCGTCCGACCTGGCGATTGTCGACGGGCAGTACTCGGTGGTACTGGGCGTGCGGATGGAAAAGGACACGCGCGTCGACCGCTGGACCGAGCGTATCGAAGAGGAGGTCGCGGCCTTCGGCGCCGGCATGTCAAGCAATGTCGACGTTGAGGTGCTGTTCGATCAGAACGCCTACACCAAAGTCCGGCTTGGCACCCTGATGATGAACGTGCTGATGGGCTTCGCGCTGATCCTCGGCGTGCTGATGGTGACGCTCGGGCTGCGCGCGGCGATTGTCGTGGCGCTGGCGCTGCCGCTCACCGCCGCGTTCACCCTGGCCGTGATGAACTTCTACGGGCTGCCGATCCACCAGATGTCGGTCACCGGTCTGGTGGTCGCGCTCGGCATCATGGTCGACAACGCCATTGTGATGGTGGACTCGATCCAGCGCCGCTACCGGGAAGGCCAGCGCGCCATGGCCGCCATGCTCGGCGCGATCCGCCACCTGTGGGTGCCGCTGCTTGGCTCCACGCTCACGACCATTCTGGCCTTCTCGCCGATCGCCCTGATGCCGGGGCCGGCCGGTGAGTTTGTCAGCGGCATTGCGCTGTCGGTGATCTTCTCGCTGGTGGGTTCCTACATCATCTCCCACACGGTTATCGCCGGCCTCGCCGGCCGGGTGCTGCGGGCCTGCCCGCGCCAGGGTGAGGGTGGCTTTATCTGGCAAGGGCTGCAGACGCCTGCCCTGGGGCAGTGGTTTCGGAACCGGCTCCGCTGGTTTATGGCCCACCCGGCCATCAGCCTGACGGCGGTCCTCGTACTGCCGATTGCAGGCTTCCTGTCGATCGGCGCCATGACCGAACAGTTTTTCCCGCCCGCCGACCGGGACATGTTCAGCATCGAGGTGCGGCTGCCGCCGCAGAGCAGCATTCGACGCACCGAAGCGCTGGTCGGCGACATCCGGGACTTCCTCGCTGAGGAGCCGGAGCTGGAGCGCCAGTCGTGGTTTATCGGCAAGGGCGTGCCCTCGTTCTACTACAACATCATGAGCAACCAGGACGGCGAGCCGCAGTTTGCGACCGGCATGATGGACATGACCGATTTTCGTACCGCCAACGAGGCCATTCCGCGCCTGCAGAAAACCCTGACGAGCCGCTGGCCCGAAGCGCAGGTCATCGTGCGCAAGCTGGAGCAGGGACCCCCGTTCCAGGCGCCGATCGAGCTGCGCCTCTACGGGCCCAGTATCGAGCGTCTGAACCTGCTGGGCGAGCAGGCTCGACAAATCCTGTCCGCGACGCCGGACGTGATCGCCACCCGTGCGACGCTGGAAGACGCCGCGCCGAAGGTGGTGGTCCAGACCCGCGAGGAGGTATCTCGTCAGAGCGGACTGGAGCGACTCGACCTGGCAGGCCAGCTGCAGGCCGGATTGTCCGGGCAGATCAGCGGCTCGGTGCTCGAGGGCAGCGAAGAGCTGCCGGTCCGGGTGCGGGTCGGCAACGCCAGCCGAGGCACGCTGACAGACTTGAGCAACGTGTATCTGGCGCCGCAGCGAGCGGTCGCCGGCAACGAGTTTCAGGGTATGCCGGTCACAGCGCTGGCAACGCTCGAGCTCAAACCCTCCAGCGGGGCGATCGCCCGTCGCGACGGACAGCGCGTGAACACGGTCGAGGGCTACCTTCGCGCAGACGTGCTTCCTGACTCCGTGCTGACGCAGTTCAAGGAGGCGCTCGCAGACAACGGCTTTGTCCTGCCGGCGGGCTACTCGATGGAATACGGCGGTGAAGCTTCTGGCCGCAACGACGCGGTGGGCAGCCTTTTGTCGAGCGTCGGGATCATCCTGACGCTGCTCGTACTGGTGGTGGTGCTGTCATTCAACTCGTTCCGCCTGAGCGGGATCATCTTCTCCGTGGCGGGCGCTTCGATGGGTCTCGGCATCCTCTGCGTGTTCGCCTTCGGCTATCCGTTCGGCTTTACGGTGATCGTGGCGCTGATGGGCCTGATGGGCCTGGCCATCAACGGGGCCATCGTCATTCTGGCGGAACTGAAGGGTGATCCCGCCGCCTGTCGCGGTGAGGTTGAGCCCGTGATCGAGGGTGTTATGAGCTGTACCCGACACATCAGCTCCACCACGATCACCACGGTGGGTGGCTTCATGCCGCTGATTCTGGAAGGCGGAGGCTTCTGGCCGCCGTTTGCGATCGCCATTGCCGGCGGAACGGTGCTGACCACAACGCTGTCGCTGGTGTTTACCCCGCTGGCGTTCCGCTTCTTTGCGGTGCGGCGCGCCTTCGAGGTCAATCAGGAGGCCGGCGCGGTGGTCAACCTCGACCCGCGTCAGCCGCACGGGGACCTGGCGGGGCTGCGACGCTCAGCCTGAGGCCTGAGGTTGCGGCCTTTCGAAGAGATCAGGACCGGGCGACGTTGAGCGCCTGGCCCGGACGAAGCCGCTCGGCGCCGCGCACCACCAGCTCGTCGCCGGCCGCAACGTTGCCGTTCACTTCCACGTGATCACCCAGGCCGACGCCGGTGGTCACGTCCACCCGCTCCGCCGTTGAGTCTGCCGTAACGCGGTAGACAAACATCTCGCTGCCGCGGAGCACCAGCGCATCGCGAGGGATCGACACCAGCTCCCGAACCTCGCTGCTGGGCAGAGCAACGCGCACCGCGCTGCCGATCACCCACTCAGGCTCGCTGACCGCAACCCGGATCTCGATCATGCGCGAGCGCTCGTCGCCCACCGGGATGACGGTCCGAACGGCGTTCTCGCTGCTGAGGTAGTCATCTTTGACCGTGACGCTGGCGCCATCGCGCACAAACCGCGCGGCGCTCACCGGGGCCTGCACCCGGATTTCTTTGTCGTCGGTGTCCACCAGCCGGACCACCGGTACGCCAGGGTTGAGAAACTCACCGGGCTGAACGAGTCGCTCTACCACGCGCCCGGGGAACGGCGCGCGGATCTTGCTGCGCTCGATGTTGTAGTTGATCTGCTCCCGCGCCACCTTGGCCGAGTTGAGCTGCTGACTCACCACCTCCGCCTGCGAACGGGCTTGGTCAAGCTGATTGGCGGCCGCGTTGTTGGTGTCGGCAAGCTGATCGAGCCGCGCGACCTGCGACTCCTCATACTTGAGCTGCGCCTCGAGGCGCTTGATGGTGGCATCGTTGTCCGCGAGCTGCAGGCTGAGCATCCGGTCGTCGACCCGGGCGATTTCGCCGCCCACCTCCAGCGCGGTGCCCACTTCGGCAACCCAGGTTGCCCGGCCGCTCACCTCGGCGGCAATGCGCGCATCGTTGCGGCTGACCACCGTGCCGGGGAACCAGCTGGTCGACGCAACTTCCTGGCGGACGGCCAGCGCCGTTTCAACCTGCACCGGCGGCGGCCCTTCCTGGGCCAGCGTTTGGCCCGCGACAACCGAGGCAAGCAGGGTCAGCGTCCAGGCGAGTTTGCTAGGGTTCATGCGACAGACTCCAATGGCTGCGTCTGTACCGGCTTGGGCTCAAGCATATCGGGTTTTCCGCGGCCGAGGCGCAGCAGGCTCGGCAGCATGATGAGGGTGAACAGGAGGCTGATCGTCATGCCGCCCACAATCGCTGCCGCCAGACCGCGGTAGATGACGCTGCCGTCGCCCGGCAGCAGCAGCAGTGGGAGCATGCCAAAGATGCTGGTGGTGGTGCTCATAAAGATCGGTCGCAGACGCTGTTCGAGCGCGCCGCGCACCGCTTCGTCGCGGCTCGCGCCGTCCGCCTCAGCCTGGCGCGTGCGGTGCACCAGGAGGATCGCGTTGTTGACCACCAGCCCAAGCAGAATGATGAAGCCGATCATGGTGAGAAGATCCATCGGCTGCAGCGAAAACAGATTCAGCACCTTGAGCGCAACAATCCCGCCGACGGTGGACATCGGGATGGTGACCATGACCAGGGCGCTGTCGCGCAGCGAACGAAACAGGCCGGCCATCAGCAGGAACAGGATCAGCAGCGCCAGTCCGAAGTTCTTCGACATCGTGGTGATCGCTTTGTTGAGCGCGTCCGCGCTGCCGCCGTAGAGGATGGCGCCGTCAGCCGGCAGCATCGCCTTGAGCGCCGGCTCAACTTCTTCTTTGACGATCGACACCGCGGTTTCCAACGAGTAAGTGTCGGGCGGATTGAAGTTGACCGTCACGGTGCGGCGCCCGTCGAGCCGGCTGATGCTGTTGGGGCCGGTGGCACGCCTTACGCTGGCGAGCTCGCCGAAAGGCACCACCGCGCCGCTGGGCGTGACCACGGGCACCGCCGCGAGCGCTTCCGGGCTGGTCCAGTCCTGCGCGCTCAGGATGATGTCCATACGCTTCTCGCCATCGAAGTACTCGCCGAGCCACAGGCCGCTGCCGAGCGTGCGGACGAGCGAACCGACGGCGCGGCGGTCCCAGCCCAGTTCATTGATGCGCTGGTCGTTGGGCGTCAGGCGTAACTCCGGCGTCGCGTCCTCGGTGCTGGGCCAGATTTGCACGTTGGATCCGGGGAACTGCTCGGTGAGCATGCGTCGGGCCTCAGCGGCCGTGGCGTAGAGCGCGGCGCTGTCGGACGACTGCAGATTCAGCGCAATCGCGCGTCCGCCGCCGAACCCGCCGAACAGCAGGCCCTGCATGGGGTAACCCGCAAAATCGGGAATCCCCGGAAAGATCTCGGTCCGCATGATCTCAATCAGCTCGTTGACGCGACTCTGATCCTTGACCCTTACGCCGATCGTGCCACCTTCAGCCCAAGCCCAGATGTAGTAGTTCTTGAGCGCCGGCTCCTTCTCGCCGTCCATATACGGCTGCAATCGCTCGACGATCGTGGCGTACACCTCGTCCCGCTTGACGTCCTGGGTGGAGCCCGGAGGCAGCTGCAGGAAAGCGTCCACCGCGTCGCGCTTCACCGGGGGCAGGTAGTCCATCTGCGGGAAGAGCCAGATGCCAAGCGCCAGCGGCCCGGCGATCAGGCCGACCACCCAGGCCACGCGGCGCGTTGGCGTATCGGTCAGACGCATGAGCCTGTCGGCCATTTGGCCATAGCCGCCTTTTGCCGCGCGGCTGCGCAGCGCCTTGGCGCGCAGCCAGTTACCGGCCAGGGCCGGCAGCACGGTGATCGCCACCAGCATAGAGATCACGACCGCAATGGCGATGGTCAGCGCCAGGTCCGCGAACAGCTGACCCTCCACGTCAGCAAGAAACAGCACCGGAATAAAGATCGCCACCGTGGTGGCCGTGGACGCCAGCAGCGCGCCCTGCACCTGTCGGGTGCCGGTTAGCGCTGCCACCGTTGCCACCTGACCACTCTCGCGCAGGCGCACGATGTTCTCTGCCACCACAATCGCGGCATCGAGCACCATGCCCACCGCAAAAGCGAGGCCGGCCAGCGAGATGATGTTGAAGCTGCGCCCGGTGAGCTGCAGCACGATGAACGTCGCCAGCAGCGAGACCGGGATGGCGCTGGCGATCAGCAGCGTGGCGCGTCGATCGCGCAGAAACCACCAAAGCACGCCGATGGCGAGCAGAATGCCGAGGCCGAGGTTGCCCATGACCAGCGACACGGCCCGCTTGATGAAGACCGACGCATCGAAAGACTGCTCGATGCCTAAACCTGCTTCAGCCAACGGCCCGTCGCGCAGCAGCGCCACCTCCGCTTTCACGCGATTGAGCGTTTCCAGGACGTTGGCCCCGCTTTCCCGATCAATCCGGATACCCAGGGCCGGGTTGCCGTTCTGCACCATCACGCCGTTAGTGCGGCCGCGGGCCACCTCGATTTCGGCGATGTCGCTGAGCCGGATCGGCCGACCGTCCCGCCAGTCGAGGATCAGCTCACCGAGGCGCGACGGATCATAGCGTCCCTCAAAACGCAGCGTGTACTGGCGGCGACCGACGTCGACAAAACCGCCCGAGACGTCGTTGGCGCTCCCGGCCAGGGCCGCCACGCGCGGCAGCTCAACGCCCAGCTCGGCGGCGCGGTAGGGGTCGATGCGGATCTGCAGCTCCTGGACCGAGCCGGCGTTGATCTCGATGCTGGCAACGCCGGGGATGGCCTCGATCCGCGGGCGGACGACGTCGTTGATCAGCCGCTGATAGTCGTTGATATCGCCCGGTGTGCCGGGCAGCAGCTGCACAAAAAACCAGGTGAGCTGGTTGTTGGCGTTCCCGCCGCCAAAACCCTGGCCCAGGTTGACGACCGGCTGCTCAGCGTCAGCCGGCAGCGGCGGCAGCCGATTCATGCGGCTGATCACCTCCAGCATCGTTTGCTGCATATCGGTGCCGAGCGAGAAGCGCAGGCCGACAAACGCGCCGCCGTTGTTGGCGTTACCCTGAAGGGCCTCCAGGCCGGGGAGGCCCTGCAGAACCCGCTCTTGCGGCTCGAGGATCTCCGACTCCACCTCTTTGGGAGACGCGGCACGCCAGCCGGTCCAGACACTCATCTGAGGCTGTTCGATGTCGGGCAGGAGCTGGATGGGCAGGCTGGTCAGCGAGGTCAGCCCGAACAGGGCCACGATGGCAACAACCACTCCCACGGCGGCGGGATTGGCGACAGCGGCGTCGGTCAGTTTCATGGTGGCCCCTCCACCAGCGATGGTTCTGCAGCGACCATAGGCCCCGCGCTCAGGCGGGGTCAGTGCTACAAGTCATTGCTGCGGTTGCACTTCTTGTGTCCTTTCGAAGTTGCCGAAAGGCCCCTGGAGCAGCATCGCTCCGCCCACAGATATGAACGCGGTGGTGGCAACAGGTTCAAAGCGCCGTCGGAAATGCCACGGCGACACGGGCACCAGATGCTGCTCGCCGCCGCTGCGCACCAGCATCAGCCGACCGTCTCGCATCGTGACTTCGAGGCTCGAGGGGGCCGTCGAGCTCGGAAACCGCTGCGTCGCCTGCGAGTAACGCCCGGTGAGAGATTCAAGGTGGGCCATCGGCTGCGGCACGCCGGGCTGATAGCTGGGCGTCAGACCGTCGACGACAAAGTCCATCACCCGGCGCCGCATGGCCCGCAGCGTGCTGCCCTGAAACGCGTTGATCAGCACGCAGAACCCGAGCCCGCTGTCGCGGTTGTAGGCGCAGTGGGTGAGATAGCCGTCCGCGTCGCCGCCGTGGCCGTGAAACACAAAGCCCCGATGAGCCTGGTGGTAGTTGCCCAGCCCGTAGCCGAAGGCCAGGCCGCTGCGTGCGGCGGCCGTGGTGCCGGGGTTTTCCATTCGTTGAATCTGATCGACTGTGTAGTGCCGCTCGCCGTCCAGGATGCCCTCGCCAAGCATCAGGCGCAGCCAGCGGCTCAGCTCGGTAAACGGCAGGTTCAGACCGCCGAAGGGCCGATACAGCATGTGCCAGTAACGTATAGGCGTTCTGCCGTCCCGGTCGTAGCCGCCGATAAGCTGAGGTTTGGCGTCGGCGGAGAAGGTGGCCTTGGCCATACCCAGCGGGCGGAGCACCTGTTCCGTCAGATACCGCTCAAAGTCCTGCTTTAGGTGTTTTTCCATGGCGGCCGCCGCAACGCCCGCGCCGCTGTTGCTGTAGGAGCTGTGAACGCCGGGCGGCCACTTCAGGCGGCGCGACTCCGGCGCAACGTTGAGCGCGTCGATGAGCGGCAGCGGGGTTTTGTGGTCCCACTCCTCGCGCACCAGGTCGGTCAGCCCGGCGCTGTGCTCCAGCAGCTGCGCCAGCGTCACCGGATGTTGCTCCGCCCAGGCGTTCTGCACCCAGCGGTCGGCGTCGAGCGATATTAGCGGTGCGGTCAGCGACAGCTTGCCCTCCGCCTCGAGCCGGACAAAGCTCATGCCGACAAACGCTTTGGTGATCGAGCCGATCCTGACCCAGGCGTCGGGCTGCAATGGCTCCGGCTGGTCCCAGCGGGTGATGCCCAGACCCGCGGCGTGCCGGATGCGGTCCTTGTCGACGATCATCACCAGCGCGCCGGCCACGCCGGCCTCCTGGCGCAGCCGGTCCAGGTCATCGGTGAGCTCAGCAAAGCTGTCGCTGAGCGCCGGGCTGGCGCTCAGGATTGCGCAGAAAAAAACAGCGGCGGCGCAGCAACGCACCATCGGTCAGTAGAGCTGGTAGGCGTAAACCAGCAGTGCCGTCAGCGTGATCCAGACCAGGATCATGAGCGGTACACCCACTTTCACGAAGTCGATGAACTTGTAGCCGCCGGCGTTCATGACCAGCAGATTGGTCTGGTAAGCCATCGGCGTGCAGAAGCTTAAGTTTGCGCCGAACAGCACGCCCAGCACAAAAGGCTCAACCGGCAGCCCGAGCTGGGTCGCAATCTCGATGGCGATCGGGGTGCCGATGACCGCGGCGGCGTTGTTGGAAACAACGTTGGTCATCAGGCCCATCAGCAGTATGAGACCGGCGAGGACGGCGGACGGCGGCAGCCCGAAGGTCGCGGCGAGGAACAGGTCCGCCAGAAACGCCGCACCGCCGGTGCGCATCAGCGCAACCCCGAGGGCCAGTGACGCCACCACAATCAGGATGACCTGGGAAGAAAGCGCGTTGGTCGCGTCGCGCCAGTTGAGGCAGCCGGAGATGATCATCAAAAAGACTCCGGCAAGAGCGCTGACCTCAATCGGCACCAGACCGAGCGCGGCGGCCCCGACTACCCCGATTAGGGTCAGTAGCGCAATCGGCGCTTTGCTGGTGTGGGGCAGGGTGGTGCTGCCGTCCAGCACCAGGAAATCGCCGCTGGTTTTGGTGTTGGTGAGCTCTTCGGGGGTGGACTGAACCAGCAGCACGTCGCCGGTCATCAGGGTGACCTCGTCGATGTCCCGGCTGCGGCGCGACTCCTGGCGCTCGGCCCGGTGCAGCGCAAGGAAGCGCAGCCCGTAGCGACTCTGCAGGCGGGCCTGGTTGAGGCGCGTGCCGACGAGCCTGGACCCCGCCGTGATGGCCACCTCAGCGAGCTGCTGGCTGCCGGCGGTGAGCGGGTGTTCGGCGTCGACCAGGGTGTTGCCCGAATAAAGCTTGCCGCCGAGCTGCCGCGCAAACTCCCGCAGGCGGCTCGGCGTGTCGGAGGTGCTGAGGCGATCGCCGGCGCGCAGCTCCACGTCCGGCAGCGGCGTCACAAACACGCCCACCTCGCGCTGGATCTTTTCGACCTTCAGCGCCCCCTCGGTACGCTCCACCGCCTGGGTCAGCGTCTGGCCGACCACCGGGCTGTCTTCGTCCAGCACGAGCTGCGCGGTAAATACGCGCGAAGACACGTTTTCCAGCGGCGCCTGCCGGGGCGGCACCAGCCGCGGCGCCACCAGCCAGAGGTAGACAATCGCCACCAGCCCGGCCAGTCCGGCGATTACGATGAAGTCGAACATGGCGAAAGGCGCCACGCCCATGTCCTCGGCCACCGACACCACCAGCAGGTTGGTGGAGGTGCCGATGGTGGTGGACATTCCCCCAAGCAGGCTCGCGAGCCCCATGGGCAGGAGCGTGGCGGTCGGTGAGGCGTTGGTGCGCACCGCCACCCCGATCAGGATTGGCAGCATCAGCACCACAATCGGTGTGTTGTTGATGAAAGCACTTAGCGTGGCGGTGATCACCAGCGTCGCGAGCAGGGATATCAGCGGGCCCCGTCGCCAAAGCTTCGCCAGCCAGCGGCCGACGGGCTCCAGCGCGCCTGTGCGCACCAGCCCGTTGCCCACGATCATCAGCGCACAGACCGCCACCAGCGCTTTGTGTCCGAAGCCGTGGAAAAAGTCGGTGACCTCCAGCCGGCCCTCAAGCGACTCGTAGGGAAACAGCCGAAAACCCAGCGCGAGCACCACGAGAACAAACAGGCTGGTGGTCTCCAGCGGAATGTTTTCGCGGGTGAAAAGTATGAGCGCCAATCCGGTCAACGCCAGTACCGCTATGGCGTGCGGATCGGGCATGGTGATATCCATGGAGCGGATCATAAAGGTCCCGGGCGGCGGCGGCCAGCGGTTGAGGGGGCGCCTGAGGCGAAGTATGCTCAGTGTCGTAGTTCGCTTCACCACGCACGCTAAAGACGATGAAAAACACCCAGATGCCGCAACGAGACGAGGCGCTGCCCGGCCGCGACGACGCGATGCGGGTGCCTGCGGCCCACCACGTCTCGGGCGCGAGGATGGCGGCGCCGTTTCCCGAGGGCACGGAGCTGGCGGTCTTTGGCATGGGTTGTTTCTGGGGTGCGGAGCGCCGGTTCTGGGAGCTCGATGGTGTGTACTCAACGCAGGTGGGCTATGCGGGAGGCTTTACGCCCAACCCGAGCTATCAGGAGGTGTGCACCGGGCTCACCGGCCACGTGGAGGTGGTGCAGGTGGTCTTTTATCCTGAGGCCATCACCTTTATCGATCTGCTTTCGGTGTTCTGGGAAGCGCATGATCCGACGCAGGGCATGCGTCAGGGCACCGATATCGGCACCCAGTATCGGTCAGCCATCTTCGCCGGGCTCGACGGCCACCTGGAGGTTGCGCTGGACTCTCGTGACCGCTACGCCAAGCGCTTGGCCGGCGCCGGCTTTGGCAGCATTACCACGCAGATTGAGCTGTCGCCGGGCTTTTACTACGCCGAGGAATATCACCAGCAGTACCTGAGCAAAAATCCGCTGGGATACTGCGGTCTCGAGGGCACCGGAGTCCCCGCCCCCTGACACACCGGGCCCCGGGTCGCGCCCAACATCCTGTCTTTTACGCACATCGACTCTATGGAGATTCGTCCATGAAAAACCTGTTCTTGCTGACCGCGTTACTGGCGCTCACGCTGGGGAGCGCGCGCAGCGGCGCCGACGAGGTGCCCGAGCGAACGCTCAACAACGGCAACCTGATCCTGTCCGATATTCCGGAAATCCCGGCATCGCTGGCGCAGGAGCTGAATCGCTACGAAAACGTGCGGTCAGGCTCGTTCCGCGCCTGGGCCCGCGACGGGCAGTCGCTGTTTATCACCACCCGCTTTGGCGAGACCAGCCAGCTGCACCGGGTGGCGATGCCCGGCGGCGCCAGGCAGCAGCTGACCTTTTTCTCTGAGCCGGTAACCGGCGTCCAGCGCCAGCCCGACGGCGACCTGATCAGCTTTCTGATGGACGCCGGGGGCAGCGAATTTGACCAGCTTTACCTGTTCGATCCGGCAACCGGCAAGAGCGAGATGGTCAGCGACGGGGGGTCGCGCAACGGCTCGGTGCTGTGGGACGAGCAGGGCAAGGTGCTGGCTTTTCAGAGCACCCGTCGCAACGGCCGTTCCAACGACATCTGGGTGATGCCGTTCGATCAGCCGGCGGCGGCGAAAGTCGCCCTGGAGGCGCCCGACGGCGCCTTTTGGGCCCCGGCCGCCTTCAGTCCGGATGGGGAACAGCTTCTCGCTCAGCAGTACGTGTCGGTCACCAATTCCAGCATCTATCTGGTCGACCTCGCCAGTGGCGAAAAGCAGGTGCTGGCCGGCGGCAACCCCGATTCGCCCGGACGCCACTTGGCCCAGGGTTTCGATCGCGGCGGGCGCGGCATCTACTACCTGACCGACGTCGGCAGTCAGTTCGCGAGGCTCGCCTACAAGACGCTGGAGCCCGGCGCGACGGCCCGGATTATCACCGAAGACATTCCCTGGGACGTCACCGGGATGGCCCTGAGCGAAGACAAGACTCGCGGCGCATTTGTGGTGAATGAGGAAGGATTTGCCAAGCTTTACCTGCTGGACCCGGCAACGCAGACCTATCGCCGGGTTGAAGGACTGCCCGTCGGCATTGTGGGCGGGCTCAGCTTCAGTCCGGACGGCACGGCGCTGGCCATGACGCTGAACACACCCCAGTCGCCCAGCGATACGTTTGTGCTGACCCTCAAAGATTCGCCGCTGGAGCACGGAGCGCTGACGCGCTGGACCTACAGCGAAGTCGGCGGCATGGACACAGGCAAGTTCGCGGTGCCGGAGCTGGTCCGCTTTCCGACGTTCGATGAGGTGGACGGCAAAAAACGCACCATCCCGGCCTTTGTGTACAAGCCGCGCGGCCGCGGGCCGCATCCCGTGATCATCAACATACACGGCGGACCCGAAGGCCAGTTCCGCCCCTCGTTTCGGAGCACCTACCAGCTTTGGATCGATCGCCTGGACGCGGCGGTCATCGCCCCGAACGTGCGCGGCTCAGCGGGCTACGGGAAGGACTATCTGTCGCTCGACAACGGCTATCAGCGTGAAGACTCGGTGCGGGATATCGGCGCGCTGCTCGACTGGATCGGCACCCAGCCGGACCTCGACGCGGAGCGCGTGGCGGTGATCGGCGGCAGCTACGGCGGGTACATGGTGCTGGCGAGCGCCGTGCATTACTCAGACCGTCTTCGGGCTGCGGTCGACGTGGTCGGCATCAGCAGTTTCGTGACCTTCCTGGAAAATACCCAGGACTATCGCCGGGATCTGCGCCGGCCGGAATATGGCGACGAGCGGATTCCGGAAATGCGGGCGTTTCTGAATCGCATCAGCCCGCTCAACAACATCGAGAAGATTCAGGTGCCGCTGTTTGTCGTGCAGGGTGAGAACGATCCCCGGGTGCCGGTGACCGAGGCGGAGCAAGTGGTGGCCGCCGTGCGTCAGCAGGGTCCCAAGGTCTGGTACATGAACGCGCTGGACGAAGGGCACGGCTACGCGCGCAAGGCCAACCAGGATATCTATCGGCAGGCGGTGGTGCTGTTTTTTGAACAGCACCTGCTCTGAGGCTGGGCTTCAGCGCGCCGAACCTCGGCTCGGCCGAGCCAAAAAAAACCGGGCGCCCGATCGGGCGCCCGGCCATTTGATGCATCGACCTGTGACTAGAACCAGCGTCGGCTGACCAGCACCATCGCAAGCACAAGCAGCACCAGCGCCACCGGGCCTGGCCCGGGTACGGCGGTTGCGCCACCTGAACCGGCGCCTCCACCGCCGCCGGTCACCGGTGCGGTAAAGGTCACGCTGAGCTGAGGCACGGCAGTCGGGTTCGGGTTTTCCCGCGAATCGAACCGGTAGGCGGTTCGGATGTCATCCTCTTCGCCCAGGAGGATCCAGCCGTCGTTGACGGCAGAGCCGCCCACCCACGACTGGACGTCGCCGGCAAGGCCCGTGAAATCGTAGGGTCCGCCCAGGCTCAGGATGTCGGCCGTTGAGCTCGGTGACGCAACAAAGTCGCCGCCCGGCGAGATCCAGGACTGCGAACCGAAGCTGCGCTCCGTCCAGGTTGCGTCGCCGGGGGTTGCGGAGGCGCCGGTCCCGCCGGGTGATCCCGCGTTCGATGTGCCTTCGCCCCAGCTGCCGTTGACGCGGTGCAGCGTGAAGGTGCGAACGGTGCTGCCCGGCGCGGCCATGGACTGCGTCAGCGTGAGGGTTGCGCTGTTGATGGTCGAACCGACCGGGATGCTGCTGAAGTCGAAGGCCAGCAGCGCGCGGCGGTTGTCGCCGTTGTTGGTTTGGCCGGCATAAAGGTGAGGGCCGAGCGCATTGCTTAGATCGAGGCCCGGTTCGGCGAACAGCGAGGTATCACGGCTCGGCTCGAGGACAACGGTGGTCTGGGCCCAGCCGCTGAGCGGCATGACCAAAAACGCCGCGGCAAAAGCGGCGCGCTTCCAACTGACATGCATGACGATAGTTCCTGGGCTACAAGCGCTCTAGTGTAATGACCGGTCAGGCGCTTGTCAGCGGATTGCTCAGGTCTTATGAGGCTGCAACTGTCGACCTGATCACAGAATCCGCGGGCCGCCGGCATCGTCTGCTACCATTCGCGGCAATCCTTCCCTCGTTTCACCGTCCATGAGTCAAATGCCTCCTCTGCCGGCGCCGCTCGTTGCGCCCGAGCGCCGCCTGGTTGAATTCACCTTCAAAGCATTTGTGCTCGGCGCAGTGTTGTCGATGCTGCTGGCCGCGGCCAACGCCTATATCGGCCTCCTGGTGGGCCTGACGGTGTCCGCCTCGATCCCGGCAGCCGCCGCGTCGATGGGGGTATTGCGCCTTTTCCGTCGCTCGACCGTGCTGGAAAACAACATGGTCCAGACCGCCGCTTCCGCCGGCGAGTCGCTGGTCGCCGGCATTATCTTCACCATCCCGGCGCTGGTCATGATGAACGCGTGGTCCGGCTACGAGTACGGGCCGATGGTCGCCATCGCGGTGCTGGGCGGCATTCTCGGCGTTGCCTTTACCGTGCCGCTGCGGCGCGCGCTGATCGTGGAGGCTCGGCTCAAGTTTCCCGAGGGTGTGGCGACCGCTGAGGTGCTCAAAACCGGTGGTGTTGAAACCGACCGGGACCATCCGGAGTATCGCCCGGACGACTCAGCGCGCCGGAGCTTTGGGCTACTGCTCCAGGCCGCCGGGCTTGGCGCTGTGTTCAAGCTGCTGGAGTCCGGCATTGGCCTGCTGGCCGGGGGCGTGGCGGCGACGCGCGCATGGCTCGGGGGCAACTACTTCTTTACCGGCGACGTGACCTTAAGCCCGGCGCTGGCCGGCGTCGGGTACATCGTTGGGCTCAATATCGCCGTGCTCGTGTTCCTCGGCGGCGCGATCGGCACGCTGATCGGCGTGCCGCTGAACTGGGCGTTCAACTCGGAGGCGATCCTGGCAGCGACCGGGATCGATCCGGCCACCGACTGGTCAACGCTCTCGGCGAGTCAGTGGGGCGCGCTGGCCGGCCAGTCGTGGCAGGACTGTCGGCGGATCGGCGTCGGCGCCATGATGGTGGGCGGCGTGTGGTCGCTGATCAGCCTGCTGGGCCCGCTGGTCAGCGGCGTCAAGGCGAGTCTGGCGGCCTATCGATCGGCCGGTGCGGGCGGCAGCGGGCTCCTGAGGACCGAATACGACACCCCGATCAACTACGTAGTGCTCGTGGCGCTGCTGGCCGTGCTCCCGCTCTTCGGGGTGTTTTATTTCGCGCTCGGTGACTATCCGGATCGCGTGCTGATCGCCAGCGTCATGACCGTGCTGATGCTGATCTTCGGCTTTATCTTTGCGTCGGTCGCCGGCTACATGGCCGGCCTGGTCGGCAGCTCCAATAATCCAATCTCGGGGGTCACGATCGCCACCGTGATTGTCTCCGCGCTCCTTCTGCTCCAGCTCATGGGCAGCGACGGGGTTGCGGCGACGCTCGGACCCATTGCCGTCATCTATCTGGCCGGGCTGATCTGCTCGGCGGCGTCGATCGCCGGGGACAACATGCAGGACCTCAAGTGTGGGCACATCCTCGGCGCCACGCCCTGGCGCCAGCAGGTGTTTCAGGTGGTGGGCGTTATTGCCGCTGCGATGGTGATCCCGTTTGTGCTCGGGGTGCTCGACCAGGGGTACGGGATTGGCCGGCCGAGCCCGATCAACCCCGATGCGCAGCCGCTGGCCGCGCCGCAGGCCGGCCTGATGCAGGCGCTGGCCACCGGGATCTTCGGGGGCGGCATCGAGTGGAACTTCATTTTTATGGGTTTTGGTCTGGCGGTGGTGCTGATTGTGCTGGACAAGATCCAGGAAAAGCGGGGATCGTCCTTCCGCTTCCCCGTGCTGGCCGTGGCGGTTGGGGTCTACCTCCCGCTTGGTCTGTCCGTGCCGATCCTCATCGGCGGGCTGCTCGCTCACCGGGTGGCGCAGAAAGCCCGGCATCTGCCCGAGGAACAGCGCATCGCGGGGCAGGGCAAAGGCCTGCTGATCGCCTCCGGCCTGATCACCGGCGAGGCGCTGATGGGCGTGCTGGTGGCGATCGTCGCCGCGTTTGTGATGCCGCTGCCGCTGCTCAACGGTTTTGCCTTTGCTGGCACTCTGGGCAGCGCCGCAATGGTGCTGCTGATCGTTTATCAGTACCGCGGTTCGCTCATACGCTGAGCGGCAGTGGGCCCTGGATTAGTCTCGGTCGCGCCTTCGACAAGCTTGCTTTTCTGGGCTTTTCCAGTAAACTTACTAACATGTAAGTTAACGAGAAAGGCACGATGCCGCGCCTGAGCAACGCCCGAGAACAGATTATTGATCGCGCCCGATCGCTCCTGACCGAGCGCGGCTTCGAGGGCTTCAGCTATCGCGACATCAGCGGTCATCTCGGCATCAAGAACGCGGCGGTGCACTATCACTTCCCCAGTAAGGCCGATCTTGGGCTGGCGCTGGTGGAAGACTTTGCCGCCGAGATGGAAGAACAGATGAGGCAGGCGCGGGCGACGCTGTCGCCGCTGGAGCAGCTCGAGGGTTATTTCGCGTACGAGGTTCACTACGGCAGTTCCTTCCGCCTGTGCCCGGTGAGCACGCTCACGACCAGCTGGGAAGGGCTGTCTCCCGAAATTCGCGACGCGTTGTCCAGGTTCTGGCAGGGCGTGGTCTCGTGGCTCACCGAGGTGCTGGAGGACGGTCGCAAGAGCGGCGAATTCCGGTTTGTGGGTGAAGCGGCGGACAAAGCGCAGCTTCTGGTCGCGGCGATGTCTGGCGCCAGGCAGCAGTCGCGCCTCGAAGGCAAGAACCTAGTGGAAAAGATCGCCGGGCAGTTTCGGCAAGAGCTGTACCGCGGCGGGCCGGAAACGCCCGCAGATTCAGTCAACGCCTGAGTCAGCGCGCCAACGCCGGAAAAATTTCAGGTTAATACTTACTTTTCAGTAGGTAACTTAGGAGGCAAAGATCATGACAGCAATGCAGAAAGTGATCGACGGCAGGGCGGCAGCGCCGCCCGCGGGTGCCAGCGGTCGGCGTTCAGCGCCACGCCGCCTCGGCAACTTGCTGAGCGGCCGGGTGTGCCGCGCGCTGTGTGCCACGACCACCGGGGTGGCGCTGGGCATCATCACCCTGGCCAGCACGGGCCTGCTGAGCGGTGATGAGCAGCTGCGGGTGCTCGCCGCATTGGCCGCCGGGTTCGGCGTTATCCAGCTCTGGCTCGCGCTGGACCGATCTCCGGGCTGGGCCGCGCTGCATCACGCTGGGCTGGGCCTGCTGACGATTGCGCTGAGCGTGGCCGCACTACCGGGTGCACCGGTCCTCCTTGGGGTCGCCTACCTCGTGGGTGCGCTGGGCCTGCTGCCTCACGCCGAGGGAGCGGAACCGGTGCTGCTCTCAAGCGCCAGCGCTCTGTTCATCCTCGGAATGCTCGGTCCCGGTCTCGGAGGCTGACCCCACAGCCATTGAACCGCGGGCGGCCACGGAAGGCCCGCCCCCGGTCCGCTGTCCCTGGCCTGACGACCCATGGCTGCCCGATGCACGATGAGTTTCGTGCTATGGTCAGAGGTGGGGTTAATTCGGACGCGTTAGCTGCCCGCCTGCGGGCTGCGATCGTGGCCTGGGACAAGAAACATGAAGACAGGGGTGCTGACGGCGCTGCTGCTGTTGATCGGCACGGCGTCCGCCAACGACCTGGAACCGGGGGTCAATAACTACGAGCTGTCCGCGACGCTGCGCTACGTCGCGGTAGATCCCGCCCTGTCCCGTGATCAGGTGCTGGCCATCTCGCCCGAGCTGCTGCAGCCGCTTGCGCCGAACGCCAATTACGGCTTTTCCACCCAGGCTCACTGGTTCGTCGGCGAAATTCACAACCGCGCCCATCCGGAGACGGATTGGATACTGCTCCTGGAGTATCCGCTTCTCGATCACCTTGAGCTCTATCTCGAAGATGATGCTGGCGCTGTACAGCAGCTGACCGGGGGCGACCGGGAGCCCTTCGACCGGCGTTTTTTTGCGCATCGGCACTTTTCCTTCCCGGTCATGGTGCCGGCGGGCGAAACGGTAAGGCTGGCGCTGCGGGTGTCCAGCGAAAGCTCGATCCAGGTGCCGCTTCGGCTGGTGACGCCGCTGGCGCTGGCGGAGATCAACTATCTGGGCCAGCTGGGGATGGGGCTGCTCTACGGGGTGCTCCTTGCGCTGGCGGCCTACAACCTGCTGCTGTTTCTGACGCTCAGGGACACGACGTTTCTGTACTACGTTCTTTATGTCGCGAGCTTCGGTCTGCTTCAGCTGTCTTTGAACGGGATCAGCTATCAGTTTTTCTGGCCCGGCGATCCGCAGGTGGCCAATCTTGCAATCTTGCTCATGCTGCCGCTTGCCCAGATGGCAATGCTGCAGTTCTGCCGCAGCTTTTTGACGCTGCGGACCTCAGCGCCGCGGCTCGACCAGGTGTGTCTGCTCCTGATGGTGGTGCTCGCCCTGATCTCCTTCGCGGCTTTTGTCGTGTCGTATCGCTACCTGGTGCAGATCGCCACCGGCATGGTGTTTGTTTCGGCAGTGGCGGTGCTGGCCAGCGGCGTACGCGCCTGGTCGCAGGGTTATCGGCCGGCTCGCTACTTCCTGCTGGCCTGGGGCCTGCTCATTGCCGGCATGCTGGCCTACGCCGGCGTGTCGTTTGGCTTCATGCCCCGTACGTTCGTCACCACCTACGGCATGCAGATCGGCTCGGCCGCTGAGATGGTGCTGCTGTCTTTTGCGCTCGCCTATCGCTTCCGCGTGCTGCAGGAGGAGAACCGGCGCATGGAGGCAGACGCGCGGACCGAGATGGAGCAGCGGGTCGGCGAGCGAACCGCCGAGCTCAACGACGCGCTGACCCGCCTGGAAACCGCCAATCGAGTGCTGGAGCAGTCAAGCCAGCGTGACGGGCTGACCGGGGTATACAACCGACGGCATCTGGATCTGTCGCTGACGCGCCTGTGGGCTGAGGCGATCGATCACGGTCGGCCGCTGACGCTGATCGTGGTGGACCTGGACCAGTTCAAGCAGGTGAATGATCAGCGCGGCCACATGGCCGGTGACGACTGCCTGCGCCAGGTGGCCCAGGCTATGGAAGAGCAGCTGGCGGACTATCCCGGCATCCTCGCGCGTTTCGGCGGCGAAGAGTTTTTTGTGCTGCTGCCCGACATTGCAGCGAACGAGATCTGGCCGCTCGCCGAGCAGCTGCGCGAGCGTATCGAAAAGCTCAAGGTGGTGAGTGAAGACCAGGCTTTCGGCATTACCGCCAGCATCGGCGTGGCCAGCCTGCGCGCCGGAGAAGGGCGCACCTACCGCGACCTGGTGCGGATCGCGGATAAGGCCATGTATGAAGCCAAGCGACAGGGCCGCAACCGCGTTGTCGCGGCCGGGGACGTCCCGGGTGCCCCTACCGCGGACGCGATCTCGGACGCTTTGCCCTGAGCACGCGGAACGAGGAGTCGCCGGCCGGCTCGTCGACCGCGTCAAACAGCGCCGCCAGGCGTTTGGGGTAATCCAGAAATCGATTGGCCACCAGCCACAGCTCGCCGTCTCTAGCGAGGCTCGCGGCTGCGTCGACCAGCATCTGGTGTGTCGCGTTGAGATCGGTGCTCAGCCCCTGGTGAAAGGGCGGGTTGCTGATGATCCAGCGCAGCGGTTCACTTGGCGGCGGCAGCCTGGTGGCGCCAAGCACCGAGCCCTCAAGCCCGTTCTCGGCGAGCGTCCGACGGGTGGAGCGCACCGCGAGCTCGTCCGAATCGATCGCTGTCACCCGGGCGCCGCGGCGGCTGCCCACCGCGCTCAGCACGCCGCAGCCGCTGCCGAAGTCCAGACAGGTGCCAGGCATCTCGTCGGGCAGACTCTCGATCAGCATGGCGCTGGCGTCATCCAGCCGGCCGTGGCTGAAGACGCCGGGCAGACTGAACAGCTGAAGATCGGGGCCGGCAAACGTTTGCCAGTGACGGTCGAGGTCGAAGGCCGGCGCGGGCTTGGCTTCACTTGCCTCGAACAGCATGCAGTGTCGGGCGGCGTCGAGCTTCTGAACCGAGGCGAAAGTGTGTTTGAGCTCCTTGCCGGCCGAGGGGGCGCCGCCCTTTTTGGCGCCGACCAGCCAGAGCTTGCCGCCTGCGGCAAGCCCGGCGGCAGCGAGCTCCACCATAAGCGTGAGTCGCGCCTTCGACTTGGGGAGATAGAGCACCACGTGACGGGCAGGGCGGGGCGCCGGCTCGGTGCTGACCGCCAGATGATCGGCCAGCAGTGCCGCCTCGCCGTGATGAAAGGTGAGCGCCTGGCTGGCGCCAAACGACTGCCAGAACCCGTCCGCCGGCGGGTTGATCCACAGGGTTTCTTCAGGGCTCTCGAAGCGGCTGCGCTGCCGCAGCAGCAGTTCGGTTTCCGGGTTCAGGTGACCGCCTCGGCAAACAGGTCGTAGTCGTCAGCACTTGTAATCGTGACCTGGGCGAAGCCGCCCACGCGCAAATTCGCCGCGTTGGCAACATGCACCACGCCGTCGATCTCCGGGGCGTCGGAGTAGCTCCGCGCCACGGCCGTGTCGCCGGCGAGCTCATCGATGATGACCTTCTCGGTTCTGCCGACCCGCGTCGCCAGCTTCTTCCGGCTGATGTCCTGAGCCACCGCCATGAATCGGTCGTAGCGCTCCTGCTTGACCTCGTCCGGCACCGCGCCGTCGAGCGCATTGGCGCGGGCGCCCTCGACGGGGCTGTACTTAAAACATCCCACCCGATCGAGCTGGGCCGCCTCAAGGAACTCCAGGAGGGTCTCGAACTGCGCCTCCGTTTCGCCGGGGAAACCGACAATGAAGGTGCTTCGCACGGTGATCTCCGGGCAGATTTCGCGCCAGCGTTCGAGGCGTTCCAGCGTGTTGTGGGCCGCCGCCGGACGGCGCATGGCCTTGAGCACCTCGGGACTGCCGTGCTGCAGCGGCACGTCGAGGTAGGGCAGGATCTTGCCCTCCGCCATCAGCGGAATCACCTTGTCGACGTGAGGATAGGGGTAAACGTAATGCAGCCTGACCCAGATGCCGATCTCACCGAGCGCTCGGCACAGGTCTCCCAGGTTGGTCCGCCAGGTTTGGCCGGCAAACGTGCTCTCCGCATATTTGATGTCGACGCCGTAAGCGCTGGTGTCCTGGGCGATGACCAGCAGTTCGCGCACGCCCGCTGCGCTGAGGCGACGGGCCTCGGCCAGCACCTCGTTGATCGGTCGGCTGACGAGGCGCCCACGCATGTCGGGGATGATGCAAAAGCTGCACTTGTGGTTGCACCCTTCAGAAATCTTCAGGTACGCGTAGTGCCGCGGCGTGAGCTTGATGCCCTGACGCGGCACCAGCGATTCAAACGGCAGCGAGTCAGGCGGCGGCAGATACTCGTGCACCGAGCTGACCACCGCGTCGTACTGCTGCGGCCCGGAGACGCCGAGCACCTTGGGATGAACGTCCAGGATGTCGCGCTCGTTGGCTCCCATGCAGCCGGTGACCAGCACTCGACCGTTCTCTTCGAGCGCTTCGCCAATCGTGGCGAGTGACTCCGCTTTTGCGCTGTCGATAAAACCGCAGGTGTTGACCACCACCAGATCCGCCTGCTGGTACTCCGGAACGATGTCGTAACCGTCGGTTCTAAGCTGGGTAAGGATGCGCTCGGAGTCGACCAGCGCCTTGGGGCATCCCAGGCTGACAAATCCCACGCGGACAGAATTTTCATGGCTCATAACCCATTATCGCCCATTCGCCAATCCGATTCGCATTTTGGTTAACCTATCGTGATGCTGGGCATATTCACTTTCCTCGTAACCAGACGTCGGCAACGTGCAAACACGGCGCGGCGGCCGTTGCTTGGCCTGGTGCTGCTCTCTCAGGTATTCGCGCCGACGGTCATCGCTGCCGAAGACCCGCTGATCGACCTGCTCGACAATGAGCTGAAGCGCTACATGACGAGCATGGCCGAAGGTGATCCGCCCGCATACTTCCTCGCCTACCGCGTCGCCGACATCCAGAACCAGGTGGTGAGCGCCAGCTTCGGAGCACTCGAGCGAGACAGTCAGCAGCGCTGGCGGCGGCTCTATGTGGAGGCACGCGTTGGGGACTATGACCTGGACAACACCCACGCCCTGCGCAGCGACGGGCAGAGCTGGGGCGCCAACTACCGCAACAACTGGCAGGTCTTGCCGCTGACCGACGATCCCGAGCCGGTGCGCCAGCTGCTGTGGCAGGCCACCGACCGAGTGTATCAGCAGGCGCTCGACCACATGGCCAAGGTCAACAGCAACCTGACGGTGAAGGTGACTGAGGAGGATCGCTCGTCCGATTTCTCCCGGCAGGATCCGGTGGTGTTGCTCGAGCCCGAGGCTGAGGCCACCTTTCCCGCGTGGCTCTGGCAGGACCGACTGCGGCGCTACTCCGCCCGGTTTGCCGGCAGCGAAGATCTGCTGGTCGGGCGCGTCACGCTGAGCCATACGCGCAGCACGCTGCGGCTGGTGAACAGCGAGGGCACCCGGCTGCGGAAAAGCCATCGGGTGTTCCGGCTGACAATGCAGATGATGGTGAAAGCGGACGACGGTATGGAGCTGCCGCTGACGCGGACGCTGCTGGCCGCCAGCGAAGATGACCTGCCGAACGACGAGACCATGCAGGCGACCATCGGCGAGCTCCTGGCGCAGGCCGCCGCGCTGCGCAGCGCGCCGCTGGTGACCGCCTACTCCGGGCCGGTCTTGCTCGAAGGTCGGGCCAGCGCGGTGTTTTTTCACGAGCTTCTGGGCCACCGGGTCGAGGGCCACCGGCTGCGCCGGGAAGAGGGCGCCCAGACCCTCAAGCGGAAGCTTGGCGAGCGGATTCTGCCGGCCGGGTTCAACGTGTATTTTGATCCCACTCGCACGGAGTTTCGCGGAGAAGCGCTGCTGGGTAGCTATACGGTAGATGATGAGGGTGTCCCCGCGCAGCGCGTCGACGTGGTTCGCGACGGGGTACTCGAAGGCTTTCTGATGTCGCGCATACCAATCGAAGGATTTCCCCGCTCCAACGGTCACGGCAGGGCGCAGGCGCTGAGCGGTCGGTCGCCGGTGGCCCGCCAGTCGAACCTCTTTGTTGAGGTGGACAACCCGCTGTCGGACGAGGCGCTCAAAGCGCGGTTTCTGGCAGCCATCGAAGAATCGGGGAACGAGTTTGGCCTGATCATTCGGGACGCCGTCGGCGGCTTTACGACGGTCAATCGACGCGACCCCAACGCGCTGAAGGTGATTCCGACCATCCTTTACAAGGTGTATCCGGATGGTCGCGAGGAGCTGGCCCGCGGGGTCGACGTCATCGGCACGCCGCTGCTGACGCTCAGCCACATCCAGCTCGGGGCCGACAACCCGGAGGTATTCCACGGCTGGTGCGGCGCGGAGTCTGGATCGGTGCCGGTCTCGCTCGTGGCGCCTTCGGTCATGCTGGACCGTCTCGAAGTGCAGCGAAAGGCCCGGTCGCAGACGCGCCCGCCGATTTTGCCGAACCCGGCGCCGGAGGATTCCCGTGATGGGGTCCGGTAGGCTCCAAAGGCTGGGCTGGGCCGCACTGGCGCTCTTGGTGTTGGACCCGGTTGCCGCGCAAACGCCAGCCCCGGCAGAGCCGGATGCTGACCCGCTCATCCAGGCGATGGCCGATGAGCTGGAGCGCAGTATCAAACAGCTCAAGCTTGCGGACGAGTCGCCGCCGTACTACGTCGAATACCGGCTGCAGGACAGCTACGTGCTGTTCGTCAAAGCCACCTTGGGCAGCATCGCCAGCGACAATCAAAGCCACAACCGCAGCGGCCACGTGCAGGTTCGCGTCGGCGACTACGACCTGGATTCGTCGCTGGTGTCGCGCTTCGGCATGGGTGGGTCAGCGCTGCATCGCTACTACAACCCCAACAGTTTCCGCCTGCCGGTGGACGACAACTATGCGGCGCTGCGCCGCTCTTTCTGGCTGGCGACCGATCTGGCGTACAAGCGCGCGCTGGAAGACTATGCCGTGAAGCTCGCCGACAAGCAGGCGATGGTGGACCGGGACGGGCTGGTGGACTTCTACGCGGCGCCGGTCGTAGCGGTGGATGAGCTCAGCTCTCGGCCCGCCATTGAGCTTGAGGCAGCCCGAACGCTGGCGACCGAGCTGTCGCAGGTTCTGGCGGACTACCCGGAGCTGCATGAGTCGAACGTCTGGCTGCGGGTTTACTATCGAGACATTCGCTACCTCAACGCTGAGGGCAGCCGATTCCATCGCCAGGTGCCGGACATCACGATCGGGGCCATCGCCCGCACCCAGGCGGCCGACGGTGCCGTGCTGTGGGACTTTGAGCTTTTTCGCGCACGCCAGCTCAGCGACCTGCCGGACACAGAAGCGCTGAAGCAGAAGCTGCGGGCGATGGGCAAGCGGCTCACCGAAGCCCGCTCCGCCGAGCGTCTGGATCAGTACGTGGGCCCCGTGCTGTTTCAGGGGCAGGCGGCCGCAGCGCTGTTCGCTGAACTGTTTGCCAGCCAGCTGCAGTCGGTGCCGCGCATGGTGGCCTCAGAGCCCAACATGCAGCCGTGGATTGCTGACCTGCAGGCCCGCCAGCAGCGCTTCGGTCGCAAGATCGGGTCGCGCGTGCTGCCGCGCGGGTCAACGCTGGTGGACGACCCGACGCTCGATGCCTTCGAGACGCTGCCCCTGATCGGCCGCTTTCGGGTGGACGACGAGGGCGTGGCCGCCAACCGCAAGGTGCTGGTCGAGGACGGGCGGCTCAAGCAGATCCTGTCCTCCCGCATTCCGATGTATGGCACCACCGCCAGCACCGGCAACAGCCGCGGCGGTTTTCCCATGCCGGGCAACCTGATTTTGACCAGCGACGTTGCCGCGAACGCGGCTGAACGATCGCAGCTGCTGGAAGAGCTCCGCATCGACGCGGGTACCGATTACGTGATTGTGGTCGAAAAGCTCGGCGATCCGCAGGCCCAGCGGCAGCTCGAATCGATGCAGAGCATGGCGGTGTTTAACTACCGGGAGCGCCTGCCCGAGGCGTTGGTGGCCTGGCGTCAGTTCCCCGACGGCAGACGCGAGCGGGTGCGCAATCTCAACATCGAGCGCTTTGCCGTGCGGGAGTTTCGTCGACTTGAGGCCATTGGCGACGACTACTACGTTCATTCAGTAACGCCCGGCTTCCCGAGAGGCGGCTACTTTTTGTCGGGCGTGCGAGGGGCGATGGAGCCGGCCAGCTACGTCGTGCCGAGCTTACTGTTTGAAGAGCTGGCGATCGCCGACGGCAAGACGATGGATCGACGCCCGCCGGTGCTGCCGCGTCCGCCTTCACCCTGAACTGACCGCTACCCACCAGCCGGCCTCCCAGTGGCCGGACGCCCGCCGTATAGGGCATTAACGCGCTTCAATTCCCATCTCAGTCCAGCCAAAACCGACTGGGCCATCTGGCACTTGGCCGAATTTGACAGGTCGCGAGAATGCGCGTGTAACCAAACCGGTGCTGGATGCGTCTAAGGGGACATGGCTCAAGCCTGGAAGAACACCGATCCGCTGCCATCACCGCCAGCCGGCCTGCGCGCGAGCGCTTGCCGGGACTTGCTGTTGAATAACAAAACCAAGGAGGGGCAGTGATGCAGGCGGCCAAATCCAATCCTCTACCCGAATTGAAGATCGCAGACACGTCAGCCCAGGATGTACAGGTAGCGCCCAAGAAACCCTGGCTGCGCTGGGTGTTGCTGGGCGGTGGCGTCATCGCCCTGGTGCTGCTGGTATGGCTGGCGCTGCCGGCGGTGCAGCGTTGGGCAGGCTCCAGCGTTTCGGTGCCGCTCGACCGGCTCCGGATCGCTACCGTAGGCCGGGGCAATCTGGTGCGGGACGTATCGGTGCAGGGTCAGGTGGTGGCTGCGGTCAGCCCAACCGTTTTTGCGCCGGCGGACGGCACCATCACGCTGCTCACCGAGGCTGGCGCCAGCGTTGAGAAAGGCCAGGAGCTGGCCCGGATTGACAGCCCGGAGCTGACCAACCGGCTGCAGCAGGAGCAGGCTAATCTGCAGCGCCTGGACGTGGCGCTGCGCCGCCAGCGCATCGAAAGCCGCCAGAAATCGCTCGACAACCAGCGTGTCGTGGACCTGGCCGCGGTAACGCTCGAGGCGGCGGACCGCGAGAAGCGACGGGCGGACGAGGGCTACAAGATCAACTCGATTTCCGCGATCGACTTTGAGAAGGCGCAGGACGATCTGCGCAACGCGGAGCTGTCGCATACCCATGCCGTCGCAAACGCTGAGCTCGACGAGGAGCGCCTGGCGTTTGAGCTGCAGACGCGCGAGCTGGAGCTCGAGGGGCAGAAGCTGCTGGTCGAAGACCTGGCGCGACAGGTGGACGAGCTATCGCTGCTGTCGCCGGTGACCGGCGTGGTCGGCAACCTGCTGGTGGAGCAGAAGGCGGCGGTGACCCGCAACGTGGGCGTGCTGACCGTGGTCGACCTCACCGTCTTTGAGGTGGAGGCGCAGGTGCCCGAGAGCTATGCCGACGATCTGGGTATCGGCATGGCGGCAGAGATCCTCGTGGGCAATCAAAGCTGGCCGGCAACGGTGGTCGCCGTGTCGCCCGAGATTGTTCAGAACCAGGTGACCACCCGGCTGCGTTTCGCCGGCGAGCGTTCCCCCTCCGTGCGTCAGAACCAGCGCCTCACAACGCGCATCCTGCTGGAGGAACGGCCGGACGTACTGAAGCTGAGCCGGGGCCAGTTTCTCGACAGCGGCGGCGGACGCGTGGCCTACGTACTCGGCGATGACTATGTTGCTCGACGCCGTTCGATCGAAGTGGGGGCGCGAAGCCTCAGTGAAGTGGAGGTCCTCGCCGGCCTCAAGCCCGGAGAGCGTGTGGTGGTATCCAGCATCGACCAGTTCCGCGGCGCCGAAAGTGTACTCGTAACTCAATAACGTTTTTCAGGGAGAAATCTCATGCTGAGCATGCAGAATGTTGCCAAGATCTACCGCACCGACACCGTCGAGACCCACGCGCTGCGTGCGTTCTCTATGGAGGTGGCCGAGGGAGAGTTTGTGGCGGTAACCGGCCCATCCGGATCAGGCAAAACCACCTTCCTCAACATCGCCGGTCTGCTGGAGACCTTTGAGAGCGGAGTCTACAAGCTCGACGGCTCTGACGTATCGAGCCTCAGTGACGCTAAGCGATCTAACGTTCGCAACGAAAAAATCGGTTTCATTTTCCAGAGCTTCAACCTGATTCCGGACCTGAACGTGTTCGACAACGTCGACGTGCCGCTGCGCTACCGTGGCTTCAAGTCGGCCGAGCGCAAGCGCCGGATCGAGAGCGTGCTTGAGACGGTGGGCCTGGCCTCCCGAACCAAACACCTGCCGTCGCAGCTCTCGGGCGGCCAGCAGCAGCGTGTCGCCATAGCCAGAGCGCTGGCCGGCGAACCGCGCTTTCTGCTGGCGGACGAGCCGACCGGTAACCTCGATACGCAGATGGCCGCGAGCGTGATGGCGCTGCTGACCGAGATCAACCAGCGCGGAACCACGATCATCATGGTGACGCACGACCCGTCGCTGGCGGAGCAAGCCACCCGGAACATCTACATCCGCGACGGGCAGGTGAGCGAAGATTCGAGCGCCGAGACGCTGTCCGCACCGGAAGCGGCCGCCTGACGCCATGTTCAGCTACTACATCAAGCTGGGATGGCTGAGCATCCGACGCAACCCGATTCTGAGCATCCTGATGGTGTCCGCCATTGCGGTGGGGATCGGCGCCTGTATGACGGTGCTGACCGTCAACTACCTGATGTCGAGCAATCCGATTCCGCACAAGTCGGATCAGCTTTTCTACGTGCAGGTGGACAGCTGGGACCCGAACGGCTTCGACGAGAACACCGAGCCTGTCGACCAGTTGACCTACATCGACGCGATGAACCTGATGAAAGCCGGCAAGGCGTTTCGGCAGGTGGCGAGCAACCGGAGCGGGCTGGTGCTGGAGCCCTCCAGCGAGGACGAGCGCCCGTTCCTGGTGGACGCGCGCACCACCCATGCCGATTTCTTCCCCATGTTCGACCTGCCGTTTCTTTACGGCGCCGGCTGGGATAAGTCGGCGGACGACGCGCAGGAGCAGGTGGTGGTGCTCAGCCGCGAGATCAACGAGCGCGTGTTCGGCGGCGAAGACTCGGTGGGCAAGCGGGTCACCATGAACGGCCTGAACTTCCGGGTTGTGGGTGTGATCGACGAGTGGATGCCGGTACCGAAGTTCTACGACGTGACCAACGGTGCTTTCAACCTGCCGGAGGATGTTTACATCCCGTTCAGCGTGGGCGTTGCGAACCAGCTGTCGCGAAACGGCAACACCAACTGCTGGAAGGAGCCGGACGGCGAGGGTTTCGAGGCGTTCCTCGCCGGCGAGTGCGTATGGATTCAGTTCTGGGCGGAGCTGCGCAACGAGCAGGAGAAGGAAGCCTACATGTCGTTCCTCAACGCCTACGCGGAAGAACAGAAGGCGCTGGGCCGGTTCCCCCGGCCCCTCAACAACCGGCTGCGCAACGTGATGGAGTGGATGGAGCACCAGGAAGTGGTGGAAGAGGACGCCCAGGTGATGTTGTGGCTGTCGATGCTGTTTCTGCTGGTGTGCCTGCTCAACACGATCGGGCTGCTGCTGGCGAAGTTTCTGGGCAAGGCGGGAGACATTGGCCTGCGCCGGGCGCTGGGGGCGACCAAAGGCACGCTGTTCATCCAGCACCTGATCGAGTCGGCCATGATCGGACTGGCCGGCGGCGTGCTGGGGCTGGGCCTGACCTGGCTTGGACTCAAAGGCGTGCAGCGCCTGTTTGGTGATTTTCTCACCCACCTGGCGACCATGGACTGGGTGATGGTGACGACGGCCATCGGCCTGGCGATTGTGTCGGCCCTGCTGGCCGGCCTTTATCCCACCTGGCGGGCGTGCAACATCGCTCCGGCCAGCCAGCTCAAAACGCAGTAGGCGAGGGAGACAGACATGGAAATCGGACCGATCTGGCGCGCACTGACGCGCAACAAAACCGGCGCCATTTTGATTGCCCTGCAGATTGCGGTGACGCTGGCGATCATCGTGAATGCTGTCGCGATCATTCAGGAGCGAAGCCGCCTGATGGCGCGGCCGAGCGGCGTGGACGAACCCAACATCTTTTACCTTTCCAGCATCGGCTTTGGCGATGACTTCAACGAGCGTGTCACGATCCAGGAAGATCTGGATGCGATTCGCAACACTCCGGGCGTGGTGAACGCAATCCAGTCGAACTCGGTGCCGCTGCGAGGCGGTGGCTGGTCGATGGGGCTGCAGACCGAGCCCGGCAGCGAAAGCGAGTCGAGCGGCGTTGCGGTCTACTTCATCGACGAACACGGTCTGGACACCTATGGCCTGGAGCTGGTGGCCGGTGAGAACTTCACCGCCGCCGACGTTAACTGGCGGGAACCCCAGGCCGTGGAGTGGCCGGACAAGGTGCTACTGACCCAGGCGATGGCCGAGACGCTTTATCCGGACGGATTTATGGAAGCGCTGGGGAACACGGTTTACATCAACGGCAACGAGCCGATGACCGTAACCGGCATCATCAAACAGATGCAGGCGCCCTGGAACGGCTGGAATGGCGTTGAGCGCGTCATGTTGGTGCCGCAGCACACGCTTTTTGGTTCGACACGCTACATCGTGCGGACCGAGCCGGGCCAACGTGACCGTCTGATGCCCGAGATCGAGGACATGCTGGCCGAGCGCAGCCGCGACCGCATCATCCGCGGCATGACGACCATGGAGGAGACCCGGGAGCGCAGCTACCAGGGCGACTCCGGCATGGTGGGAATCCTGATCTTTGTGGTGAGCCTCCTGACCGCCATCACGGCCCTCGGAATCGTTGGGCTGGCGAGCTTCAGCGTGAGTCGCCGCACGCGTCAGATCGGCACGCGCCGCGCGCTGGGTGCAACCAAGCCTGCCATTCTGCGGTACTTCATGACCGAGAACTTCCTGATCAGCATCATCGGTGTGCTGGTCGGCGCCGCGCTGGCGATCGGTCTGAATATGTGGATGGTGCAGGCCTTCAGCCTCACGCCGCTCGGCTGGTACCTCGTGCCTGTGGCAATGGTGCTGCTGCTGATTGTTGGTCAGATCGCCGTGCTGGGTCCGGCGCGGCGGGCGGCATCTGTGCCGCCAGCGGTGGCAACCCGGACGGTCTAATGGCCCCTCGCGGCGTCCCCCGCCGCCTTAATGGGCCCAGCTTTAATGCGGTATCGGGGTCATCGGTCCAGCGGACTGATGACCCCGCGCCCGCCGCGGTTCAATACGTGCGTGTAGATCATTGTTGTGGATACATCTTTGTGGCCAAGCAATTCCTGCACGGTGCGGATGTCGTAACCGTCTTCCAGCAGGTGAGTAGCGAACGAGTGGCGAAACGTGTGGCACGTGACGTGTTTGTTGATGCCGCAGCGGCGGCGCGCCTGCACCAGGTGCTTGTTCACCGCCGCCTGCGAGAGGTGATGCCGAGCCAACATGCCAGTGCGCGGATCCACTGATCGATGTGGCGCCGGAAACACCCACTGCCAGGACCAGCTCGTCGCGGCATCGGGATACTTCCGGACCAGCGCATGCGGCAGCACCACGTCGCCAAACCCCTTCTTAAGATCTTCGTTGTGAGTGATTCTCACCGCCTTCAGGTGGTGGCGCAGGGGCGATGAGGTTTCTTCGGGAAGCAGGGTAACGCGGTCCTTGTTGCCTTTGCCCTCTCGCACCGTGATTGTGTGCTAGTCAAAATCGATGTCCTTTACGCGAAGCCGCAGCGCCTCCATCACCCGCAGCCCGGCACCATAAAGCAGCGCAACAACCAGCCAGTGCCAGCCGTGCAGGCAGTCCATGACCAGCGATACCTCTCGACGAGTTAGCACCACCGGCAGCTTCCGTGCCCGCTTCGATCGCGCAACGTCGTCAAGCTGCGGCATTTCCATCTTCAGTACATGCCGATAGAGAAAGAGCAGGGCGTTGAGAGCCTGATTTTGCGTGGAGGGAGCGACCTTCAAATCGGTCGCCAGGTAAGAGAGAAAAGACTCAACGGCGGTCTTGCCGAGCTTTGCGGGATCTTTTCGATGGTGGAAGACCACAAAACGCCGCACCCAACCTGTATAGGCCTGTTCTGTTCGATAGCTGTAACCCCTAACACTGATCTCTTTAGGAACGCCAACCAACAACTCAGAAATAGATGAATATTCGCGTTTCAATTCAGCGACCTACATATGCTTTTGCAGACTGATTCCCCGTATGTTCCAACTATCAACCCAAACCAATTCAACGTATAAACCAACAAACCGCGTTTTCGTTGACCCTAAACGCGAAACCACGCGACAATTCCGCTCATACCGGGAAAATAGTCCCGCTACTTGTAGTTATGGCGAACGTCACCCCATTTCCTAAGCCACCTTCAGAAACAGGATTTATCTTGTTTCGTCCGATTGTGGTCTATAGCGTTGAGTTTCTGGCTGCGGCCAGTCTGTGTATCGCGAGCGGCTGGCGCGGAGTCACCGAAAACCAGCCATGGTATTTCGTTGCAATGGGGTTTTTGGTCTTAGGGCTCCGGGTCATGGCGTATTGCGGCCCAAAGATGCACCGGCATTCGTCGCTGTGGTCCAGAGCTACCAGCGTTGTTGTATTTGGTGGTTGTCTAGTGTTCGGTCTTTTCAGCCTGGTGGCTTCGCTTTGATGCGGAGCCATAACAAAAAGCTGCAGCTGACCGCCTGCGCCGGCAGCTGAGCCTAGTCGTTATGCTTGAACTCGCTCTAAGCATGTTGGTCATAGGCGCCACCTATGATCCTCCCATTAATACGTTTGTCTGTGGCTACTTTGGCAGTGGTTGTAAGTGTGAGGCCCGCGGTCCTGTTTCCGCTAGCAACCCTCCGCCAATCGAGCTATCTGGTTCTGGGGAAATCAAGAAGCTGTTGCCGTCGTTCGAATATAGCCAGCATGTATCGGAGATCGGTTCAGTGGTTGGAGAGGCAGTCAGATCGTTGGATTGGAGCGGCACCATCGAGGTGAACTGGAAGTTCCGGCCCAGTGGTCGCCCAGAGTACTCAATAGCGTATTCGCCGGGTTTGGATGCTAAGTCGATTAGGTCCATCACCGGTGCTTTGAAAAATCTGCCTGTTTTTAGAACGGCGGGCGCTGAGCTGTCCTTTGGTGCCAGGTTTGAAGTGTGTGGGCATAACAAGAGGCTGCAGCTGACCAGCTTCGCTGGCAGCTGAGCCTAGTCGTTAGCAGCATTTGCCATGATCTCTCGAGATCACTTTTTTAATCTCTCTCCGGCCGATTTCTTCGCCGGTTTACCAGGTAGTCAGCTTCGAGGGTGCCGCCATTGAATTCAGAGCACGCTTCGTTGAGCCCTGGCTTCGTTCCAGCTTCGTCGAAATCGGTTATGGGCAGCAACGCTAGCGGCCACGTTCCGTCAGAGTCCGCGTTGCGTTCAGGCGATTGGGGTGGGGAAGTGTTTCCGTGGAAACACGGTTGGCGTATCGTGTGGGGCAGAAATCCCGACTTCGCTTGAAAGGGCGTGCCAGTTGTTAGATCGCGCTGCTAACAAAACGTTGGAGCTGACCGTGGAAAGTCCACGCGCGCTTTGCGCTCAGGCTTTCGTACGCGGCAGCTCAACTTAATCGTTAGGGCTTACGAATTAAATGAAGAAATTCAAACTGTCACGCGACGATATTCAGGAATTAGTCTTCGGCTACGGCGGCTGTATTGCCTCAGATAAGATCACGGTCGAGGGGCTCTTGGTTGGGTTTATGTATCGGGAGTCCCCCCACAACGAAATGGATTCCGGCTGGAGGTTTCTTTCTGGTGAGGAATCAGATGAATATATGAGTGATACCAGCAATCATTCGGTTTTTGGCGTGAATACTATTGCGAACTACGACCCCAGCATCATCGAACACCTAGATGCTCCGGAAGGTGTCGCGCTAGAAAGGGCAAGTGGGGAAGAAGGGTTCACCCAAGTTGAGTCAGGGTAGATGGGCACAGGTGCCCTAACAAAAGGCTGCAGCTGACCGGCTTCGCCGGCAGCTGAGCCTAGTCGTTATGTTGCAATGGCACCGCTGCCAATGAAAAAGAGTTCCTTGTTCTGGGCTGTGAGCATCAAGACATCGCCCAAATCAAAAAGCTGCTAGATGCTGGGGGAGATCCGAATGTAAGGGATCAGTACGGTCAAACGCCGCTGCACATTTCAGTCGATTGTGAAATTGACGGTGAGTGGCAGGACCAGCACTCGCTGGAGGCATTGGATTTCGAGGTTTCGAAACTGCTGGTCCAGCGAGGCGCTAGTGTCAATGCCAGGAACAATAATGGAGAGTCACCGCTAGATTGGGTCACCCAGTATGGTCCCGAGGTAGTCGCACTTTTTCGGAAGCAAGTGCTGGAGGGCTAGATGGTGCAACATAACAAAAAGCTGCAGCTGACCAGCTACGCTGGCAGCTGAGCCTAGTCGTTATGTTTAGGAGCATATTCGTTGCCGCCTTCCTCGTTGCTCAATCGGCAAAGGCAGGTAGTTGCATCACTTTCGTTCATGAAGACGCGCCCCATGGC
>JANQOZ010000122.1 GCA_028285525.1 Lysobacterales bacterium | reverse complement strand
ACCAGCTCAACCGCGGGCTGGATAAGTTCTCGCCACGGCAGCGCTCCGTACCGACGTGACGCCTCAGCAAACCCGGCCAGGGCGCCAGGCGTGGCGACGGTGCCGGCACCCACCAGCGCTTCACAGCCGCCGATATAGCCGAGGTGGACCTTCTCCGCGCCGCGCCCAAAGCGCTCCGGCGGCAGCCCGCGACCCGGCATTTCGACGCCGCCGTCGATCGAAACAGGCGGCCCATCCGGCGGCCACACCACAATGTAGCCACCGGAACCGAGCGCGACCATTCCCGGCTCGGAAATGGCCGAAATCAGCGCTGCACCGATGGCGGCGTCAACCGCATTTCCGCCCTGCTCCACCAGCCGAACGGCCGCGCCGGCCGCCAACTGGGAGCTGGCCGAAATTCCTGTTGAGTGGGTCACTTCGGGGTCAGGTTTCGAAAAGGCCGCGAGTATAGCGCCCCATTGCACCGCGGTAAGCCCGTAACGTACAATTCCGCTCCCGCGTGAGGGCCGCCAGGCTCTCTAGGCAACATCGGTCGGAGTGTAGCTCAGCCTGGTAGAGCACTGCCTTCGGGAGGCAGGGGCCGGAGGTTCGAATCCTCTCACTCCGACCAGTAAAATCAATCACTTCCCTGTTAGCCTGCTGAACCACCCCAAGCCGGAAAGTGCATGGGAAGTGTATCGAGCCCTGGTTCGTCTGTTTCGTGGCTGCTTTCTTCAAATTTAGAACGGAGCAGTTATGACAATTCCCAAAGACACGTACGACCGCCTCACCTTCCTCGCAACTACAGGCCGTGGCCATTCCCTAAACCTTGGGGATGAGCTTTATTCCAAGGATCAGGACAAGGCCAACACCTTCTATGCGTTCGCCCATCTTTTCGATCAGATGGACTGCCTACTCCACAAGCTTTACCAGGAGAACGATTTTGTTCCCCGGTCTACGCCTGAGGCAGAAGAAAACCACGCGGACACTGTTTTCGACGCCATAGAAACGTTGGCTCGTTCCGGCCGGAAGCAAGGAGGTGCGGCATGAAGGCAAAGGCAAACACCCTCGACCAGCAGATACTAGAAGACATCGACTTCATTTGCGATCTAGCGCTTAGTAAGGACGACATGTCCATGTACTCCGCCCTTCTGACCCTTAGGAAGGACTTCGAGACCTACGTAAGGCAGAGTGACATGGTTTGGCTGCCTGTCTTAGACAATCAGGCTGCCCAGCCGGAGGTGGGAAAATGACCTGCTTCTACAGCCAGATGCCTGCTGACGTTGAAAAGGCTGTCGAGGGTGGCGCTAAGCACTGGTTTGCCACGAGAGATGCTGACTACTGGCGATTCATACCTATCGGGCCAATTCGGTTGACCCCTGAAGAAGCCCTGGAGGACAGGGATGTACTGACAGCGATCCACCCGGATGCGTCCGTGACCTGCTTCCAGTGGTGGCCAGAGGGTGAATGCTATGACCAGTAAGTGGCCGTATCTCTGGGCCATCGGCGTTGGGTTGATACCTGAGGCAGTCCTGGCTTACTTCCTAGCCCTCTACATTGGGGACAATCCTGTTTGGTTGGTCGCCTGCGGGATCTGGCTCACCTACCAATCGATCAAAATGATCACCAGCGTCTTCAGGGCGCTGGTTTTCATCATCACCTTACGGTCGAACCGGAAAGCGTATGTGGAACGAACAGCTAGCGACTACAGAAAGGTGGGAATGCCAGCGGCCGAGGAAGGCGTGGGTTCATACCAACACTTCAGCCAAGTAGTAGACGACGAGAACGCGCCAGTAGAAGCTCGAATCATCGCGATGGGGGATCTACGGACTTTGGAGGCGCTGATCAGGTTTGGTCATTTTGTGGCCTACAGCGAGCTTGCCGGCATTACCACGAAGGCGCTGTCAGTCGATTGGCCGGTTCAGAAGGAAGAGGTTCCATAGCGCAATGACTCACGTCAGCTGACCATCATGCGAGCGTCAGTGCTTGGTGGTCAGCTATCCTGTTCCAAACCAACAAACGAACCCACGCTCAGATTTCCTCAGCCATCAGTTCTTTCACATAAGTACTTTTGATCGTGCGAAGACAGGTTGTGGACCATTCGCTCAGGCATTTGCTGACATCGGGAAACACCAGCGTATCCTGACTTCTCAACTCGGGCGCGAACAGCCTCACATCGAGTTCCTCGCCGCCTTCGGGGAAAGTCCACCGGACGTTAATTACATTTCGATACCCACTCGCGTAGGTTGCCTCGACCAGCCGTTTACCGGGCAGTCTCCCTGTTAGAAGAAATCCCCAGCTAGCCCGATACACAACGAGCTCATCCCACCCATTGGACATTGTGCTTTTTGCAAGGAGCGCGAAAGAAATTCTCTTTAACTTTTCAAAGTTGCCGTCGCAATCCAGAGCCTCCGGAGTGATCGTCAAGCCGTAAGCCGTAAGGTCTAAACCGACGTAGCCCTCTAACACTGTAGTTTTGGCGAACATCGTTGTTCGAGTAAGGAGTAAATGTGATCCGCCCTCCGGATTAGATGTTATGCCGACTACGCCGGGTTTTTGCGAGCCCCTGTCAGTAAAGATTATCTTTTCAATGTGACTTGCGAATATGGGTACGTAGAACTCACCAACATGCAACCGATCGACTGGCGCCACTGGTTGAGAGTCTTCAGGAAATGTCTCGGATAGCTGCCACATGCTTCTGTCATCCCATAGCTCAGCCCGTATCGCCTCGCATTCAGCGACCGGATCTTCGGTGGTGATTTGGGCGAACATCAGGCTAAGCACGAATAAATGCGCGGTCATTTCGACTAAGCCTCAAGGGTTTTCGCTTCAGTGTTCATACGAGTCCAAAAATCGTGTTGATACGCTTTTCCGACGCCGTCCAAGAGACAGGAATCTGATCGATCGCCCCCTTGGCAATTCCAGATGACCATTGGTATCGCTCACGAAGTGAGGTGTAACCATTTCCGCCACGGCTTGTTTTTAAGTACGCAGCGGCCTCGGGTATTGAACAGAAGTAGATGCGTGGCATCTCGCCAAACGGACAGTTCTTGAATTGCACAAACGCGTAGATCACATCGGGATCACTATGCTTTTCTACCCATGCGTCAATCGCTTCATGGTATTCCCGACCTTTCTTTAGGCCGGCCAGCAAAACCCAGCCGCCATCTTTGCTGCCCTTTACCGATATCTTTTTGAATTGATTACCCTTGGTGGCGATCAGATCATACTCAGGCTGATTGGCGCCATACTGGATAGATACATCGCACCCCGCCTGAGCCATTATTGCTGCTACATACGCTTCGGCAGCAATCGCGACTTGGAATGAGTTGAGCATGGTCAGAAGAGTACCCGCTTGCTGTCTAGTTGTAGGTTCTAGGGTTTCCGTTGCTGCAACTTCAAGTCGTGGCGAACTACCGCAACGGTCAATATCTAGGCAAGATTCACATTAGCGCAATACGGAATAGCAAGATACCTGGTAAAAGGGCGTGCCATGGCAATTGGGCTAACAGGCAGTTTTTCTGTCGATTAGGATTCGCTCGGCGACTCGGACATTAAGGTAGGGTCTGGCGCCAAAACTATGAACATACGAGTGCTTGGAATTCCATGATCCGAACGTCTTTAGAAGAATTGAAGGAAAAGGCCGCAGCCGCAGTGGAGCTAAAGTTAGGCTCTGCCTCGATTCACAACGACGCCAACTGGGACCGCAATCTCCGGAGCATGTATGCCTCGATGCGGTTTCATGAAGAGGTGATCACGAATTTAATCCCTGTGGCTAAAGAGAGCCGTGACAAGGGGAAAGCCAATGTCCCACTAGAGGTATTTTTGCATGTGTTGATTTGGAGTCTGCAGTTTGAAAATTTGTTTACTGCAGCGGTACGACACGACGAAGGAGCAGGATTTTTCTCGGGAGTATTGGCGACTCATATTTACGAAATGTGCCAGGAGCAGATTGGCCAATTAACTAATGAGTTTCGACGGTCACCGGACTTCAATAGTACGTTAAATGAAACTCAGCGCGACGAGTTCGACGCAGCTAAGCGAAGTCTCTCAGCTTTCACCAAGAAAAACGGCGCTTGGTTGAAGGAAATCAGAGTTTCTGAGTTTGCACACAGAGATAATGATGTGGTTGCACTTTGGGATAGATACAGACAACGAAGCTGGAAGAAAACCATCCAGCTAAGTTGGGAGTACTATCAAGCCCTATCTCAACTCATTGGGTCATTGGGGCCAGCAATTCGAGTTTGAGATACCAGAAATAGGCGCTGCAGTTGCTGACTAGAATGCCGCGTCAGCCCTGCACTGGCAGACGTCTAGGTCTGCGGCAATTGTTGCGGCTCGTTTCATGACCGTTCGTGCTTGGTTCTGACGTTCAGATGATGTCGTTGATTTGCTTGGCATTTCGCCGTACCGGAGGTCAGTCGGCGCCAGCATAGATGGGAGGACCCACCAGTAGCCCGGATGGCCGGTTACCCAGCAGAGAAATACCGCCTCTCAGCGCCCGTACAGGCCCCGTACCGAGCAAATCACTGATTGGCATCTTTCCACCAGCAAGTAGGCTAGACGTCGCTCTCCCGGCCAGTGCCAGCCCTGCAGGAGCGAGCCCACCGGTCAAAGAGCCTGAGAAGTAGGCAGTACCCGCACTAGGCCCGATCAGGCTGCTGGCAAGCTTCAGCGTGGCTTGGCGGGATGCTGTACCAGAGTCTGGGAGCTTGTCGGGAAGAACCTGCTGGGCAGCGTTCATCAGCTCCCGCCATTCGGTGTCTCTCAGGTTCGACTTCTTGCTGCGGCGTTCCAACCCAGCCAAGGGGATGATGCCTTCTGCCGTAGCCGTACCGCCTGAGGTGACGTAGGTATCCTGGACTTGCCGGAATCGTCCGTACTCTCGGTTGAGGCCTTTCAGCTCTCCGGGAGACACCTTCTCGAATTGATCATCCAGTAGCTCCCGGATATCTCGATACAAACCGGCCAGTTTTGGATTGCTGTCTCTGAGTGACCATGCCTCGTCACCGAAGAACGAACGCCATTCGTGGGCCTTCAGGGCATCAACAGGGCCATCAGAAGCTTCTGCCATCAGCTCATCAACAACAGACTTCAATTCCTGCTTCTGATTCGGGCCAATGAACTGCGTGTGCTTGGCTTCGGTCTTTGCCAGGCCATCCAGGAACTCATCGGAATCCAGATCGAGCTTCTTACCAGTCAACGCGTCGCTATACCGCGTGGAAAACGCTGCCTTGGCGTTGTTGACGGCTTTGTCGTTGATCAGACCTTCAGCAACATCGTCGGCCTGGAAACCCGCCATTCGCATGATGGCGCTCTGGGTTTCCTTCCTCTGGGCCAGACGAGCGTCTGCCAGTGGCTTACCGATGACAGGAATCTTTTCGAGGGTGCCTTCTAGACCCTGCGCAGCATCGTTTCCAAGGCGCTGTGAGCGCGTCAGAGAGCTTACGCCAGCGTTCTCCAAGACTTGGGCTGCTTCATCCAGTTGATTCTGCTTGAGGGCTCTGCTAATGCCCTTAGCGACTGTTGGAACCGCAGCGCCTGTAAAGCCACCTAGCAGTGAACCAGCAGCAGCGTCTCTCAACAATCCCTCGGCGGTTTCTTCGTCGGACGAACCGTAGCCATATGCTCCACCCTGGAGGCCTGTGAGCAAAGTAGATTTGATGACAGGGCTGTTTGCCAGCATCCCGCCTGCTTTGGCCCCTGCTGTTCGAGCGAAGCCAATACCACCGGTTGCTAACCCTCCTGCCATCTCAGCAGCCAGAGCCGTCTTGGGGTTGCGGTCAGCAAATGCTGCTTCGTTCCTTCTAGCGGTATCTCGGATTTCCCGGTAGGCGTCCGAAAAGGGAATGTCCGTTCCCTTACCGAACAGCTTGGCGCCTTCGTTAACCAGGGCTCCTACACCACCAGCAATTTCGTCACTCATCCCAAAGGCCGCTTGGCCGATGGAATCGAAGATACTGCCACCGCCGAGTTCGCCTGCCGAGGGTTGTGCTCGCTGCACAGGCTGAGTGCGAATGTCCACGAGTGCCTGAGTCAGCTGACGAGCTGCCTGCACATCACCAGCGTTATGGGCGTTCCGAAGAGCGCTTTCGAGTTGCTCGCGGGTGTATCCGCTTTGCGTGGATTGCTGCCGCTGCTCCCGGAGCATCTTGGCCAGCCTCCTTGCCGCGTGGGAGTCTCCGGCGTTGTGAGCATTACGCAGGGCACGCATGATTTGCTCTTCGGTGTACTTCATTTTTCGTTCGCCATCGCCACGAGTGCAGCCACGACTGGGTGAGTTTCTTCCGTACCTTCACGCTCCTCCTTAGTGGGAAGTATTGGGCGTGGGTTGCTCCAGCACTCCTCCAAGAACTGCCTAACCGGGTTCTCAGTGGTTTGCTCAACAGTCACCTTGTCCCGCCACTGGGCAGGCTGGCGATTCTTAAGCCAGTAGATGCATGCCGTCGTGTCCGGTGGGATTTCCTTGACCGTCTCGATGACTCTGACTACCCCTGTGCGTTCTCCGTTCTCTTCCAGGTACTGGCGTTTGACTTCCTTCACCGTGCTGCCGGTGGCCCGCTTGAGCAGGCTTGCAGTCACGTCGATATCGGTTTCGCTCTTTCCCTGCTTTAGGGACTCTGAAAACTCAGGGTGTTCTTTCTTCCACTTATTCAGTGTGCTTTCCGCGACATCGAAATAAGCCGCTAATTCGGCATCCGTAGCACCGAAAGCCATACAGGCCCTGAACGCTTGTTCAGCGAATTCCGGTCGGTATTTCGATGGTCGAGGCATGCTGTATATATTATCAGTAGTTGTCCTGAATATCGACAGGTAGCCTTGCCATGGAATCGAGTTTAATGGGTCACATCATATGCAAGACAATGAAAAGCGACTAGAAAACCGGCTACAACAATTCAGGGAGGAATTTCACTCTCGGATAGGCAAAGAGGTCAGGCACGAAAGCACTAAAACAGTAGTCAAGGCTCTAGTATTGTTAATCGCCGCTGCGGCTGTTGGGTGGTGGCTCTATTTAAAGCCGTATCTAGTTCAGCTAGTGGGAGGGATACCTGAGGGTGGGGTCGTGGCATTCGACTCTCCATCGGGCTGCCCCGCCGGCTGGGTGAAGTTTGAAGATGCTGCCAGCCGATTTATCGTTGGTGTGGGTGAAGGCGCAGAACTAAAACCACGAACCTATAGGGAAAGAGGCGGCGAAGAGACAAATCTCTATTCGCTCTTTTCCCTCGATATTCACTCGCATTCTGTGAATCCAGAAACTCCAAGCTCAGGTATCTGCGCAACCGAGGATTGTCTCCTACCTGCAACGGGGACAGTCAAGGGTGTAGAACCACCCAATATTAAGCGGCCAGACAGCAATATGCCCCCCTTCTTAGCATTGCATTTTTGTGCTAGGAGGTGAGCATGGAGATGAAACAATTGAGAATCAGTCGCCAATTTTGGAAACCGCGTCAGGACATAATGGGCGACGCTCGAAGAACAAAACCTTCTTTTGCACTAGCTTAACCTGCCGGTTTGTTTTGTGTCGCCTTAGCGACTCAAGGAAACTGCTGTTTAGCCTTTCAACTAGCTACCTCGTCGGTGGTCGTGATGCGTATTCGCTGATCGATTGCGCCTCTACAGAGTAATATTCTACTCCCGGCGCAGCGGCTAGACCGCCTTTGGCGCTGTGCTGCTATTCGAGGGGTAGGCAAGCAGTTTGTACTTCTTGGCGGCGAAGTCTTATTGGGTTTCGGATTCGAAAAGTTCACGGGTTCTCAATCTAGATACTACTTGAACTCCCCTGTGGGCGCCGGCGTAAAGAGCGCATTCGCTTCAGCACTACCCCAATGTTCTCAGTGCGATCGTATTCTGGCCTCAGCAGGCAAAGGACAACGGATTAGATTTGATTTCCGCCAATCAGGTCAGCCAAAAATGCGTTTTAAACATATTGACGCCTCCATTCGATTCCGAAATAGACCTAGAGGATTGGGCGAGCACAATGCAATCCAAGTCGCCAATATCAGACTCTTTACTACCGCCAACCGCAATTATCGGATGGGATCCCTGCCGCAATGCTTCCGAAGCTCACCCTGTCAGAAAAAACGCATCCGAGCACCGTGTGAGTTACTCCACTTGATTTTGCATATTGCACGCACTCTTTACGTGACCAGGTCGCGGGAACGAGCAGCCCATCCCTCCAGCTACCGCTCATTATTGCGACGCATACTTTCTGTCCTTGCTCCAATGGCCCTGGCGACTCTTTATCGAAAGCATCCTTCAGTTCCCCAACATCTTTTTGCAGTTCAGCAATCTGCTCACCCAAAGAGCCAGACACCTTTAATGAAAATTCTGGATTCTGAATTGCCGCTAACGCGATTTTCTCCATCTGCCCATCAATGGAGTCCAATAGCTCTTTCGACCCTTCTACTCTCGCGACGATGGCCTCGACCGTGTTCAGCGACTGCTCCATCTTTAGTTTCGACTCGGATATCTCTTTTTCGGCACTCGCTGCGTTTTGCTCTGCCGTCAACGCCGCTCGAAAATTCTTCAATATGTCTTCCTGTGTTTGTTGATAGGCGTCCATGTATGCCTCCCGTTTCGCGATATCGTTAATGAACCAACCCATCGCACCCCCTAGCACCCCCGCAAATCCTATGGGGATAACCATCTGCGAAAAGATATAGCCCTTTATCAGATCTCTATCATCAGGTCCCAGATTCGACATATTTCCACTCAACCTATAAGTGTTGGTTAAATTTGACACCGGTTACCGCGCAACTAGTTTCCAACTGAACTTGTCGCCAAGGCCTCTTATTTGGTTTTTTGCGCATTAGAACGAACACCTCAGTGACGTCTGACCCCATTCGTTGGAGAAACCAGGTGAGGCACGTTCAACGCGCTAGTTAATTTTGATATAGAAATACACTGCGACGTTTTTAGGCCGAGTCTCACCAATCGGGTTCTTATGTGTTTCCCTTTCAGTGCTCTGTGAATAGTCGCCGTCGTGCCAGAGGTTTTTTCTGTCGCTTCCGTTGTCGGCGGTTGTTAGCGCGGCACCGCTACCTCGAAAGAAATGCGAGTGTTCGCCGGTGCTGTGATCCTGGAAGCTACCGACCTTTCTTCGTAAATCAGGGTCCCTTTGCCTTTCAGCGACTGGGTCTGGTTCGTCAGCAGCAAAGCTGTTTAATCCTCGGGTGAAAACGCCTCGCAAATCGGGCGTTGTAGGCCCTCCGCCTAGACGAGCGAGTTCAGATCCCCGTATGCTCCTAGCGTCACAAGGGGCCCACTTGTTCGTATTTGGGTCAAAGCTAGCGCTGTCATTTGCTGTTTGCGCAAACATGGACCATGGCAGCACTGACGTTATTACAGTGCCGACAGGAATGACGTCCTGGGGCTTCAGGCCTGCCACGGAGACCTTAACTCCATCTTGACCTTCTATGTCCATCTGGATGGACACAGGGGTTGCTGGCTGGGTCCTTCGGAACATTTGCGTATATCCGGTATAGCGACGCAAGACTGTCCCCTCTTTTATTCGAGTTGGTATGTGTCTAGTGCCTCCGCCAGTCACCGTTAGACCTGTCACGGTGACGGCTCGGGGGTCCGATTCTTTGTCAGGTACATATCGATAGGTGACGCTAAATACCTCGTTTTCCCTTCCATTCACCTGATACACGATTCCACCGCTTCGTGTTCCGATATCTTCGATGCACTGGTTCCAGGCGTTCAGTATGTTCTTGTCAATTACGTCCGAAGCAACGGATTCGAAATCTTGCTCGGTAATTTCTTGTGTCAGATCGGATGAGTACTTTGTCCTGAGCTGCTGAAGTAATTTACCTGTAGCTGAATTGCTCGCCTCCGCGTCAAGTATTGTTTTCGCTATCGGAATCGGAACTGCAATGGAACTATCCTTTGTAGTGACGTAGTCGGCCAGCTCGTCACGCGAATAACTCAGAATCTCACGTAGGTAGTCTTTGTATAAATTGAGCGAATCCACTGAGTAGTTGTTTCTTATTCCGCTTTCTAGAACCCTGTCGCAGTGGTCGAGGTAATCACTCGCTCTTGCGGGGCTAGTGAGGAAGGATGCTGCTATAAGAGTTGAGAGGAAAATCACGAATTTCATATCATGTCCGGTGGTAAACGATTCGAATGAGGAGTTTCGGCTGTCTCAGGGAATTTTAAACAAAAGAAAAAATTTAGTCGATTTTTGGGCAAAAACCCCCAATTTTTTGAGGCAATAACTTATCTTGGACTTCGCATCTTCGCCGACACCCAAAATCATGAAATGATCGCTTTTTTTTCTGTAGCGTGTGGCCGTCGTGGCTCTGATCCTATTTTTCAATTGTGAAAGCCCTAGCTCCACTATTCCTTCTCCTTGTCAACCCGATTGCATACTCCGCCTGCGAACGGCCTCTATTCCGCGGTGGCTTCGAGCAGCGACCTGATCTAAAGGTTGTGAGTGACGGGTCTGCCATCTTCACTTCCAGTGATCAAGCCGCTCAGTTCTCTGTTGAATCTCGCTTTGTAGACGGTGTGCCTTCTGAGGAGCCCGTCGATTGGTGTCTCACTGATGGTTCTTTGGCTGAAATCACTGTTCAGACTGACGATTCCGTGACTGTCGCTAGCTCTGGTTTTGCCGTCGGATCGACACAGCTGGTGGGTCGCCTCGCCTACGGAATGGAAGAAGTTCGGATCCCAATCATATTTGCCGATTTGGCGGCCGGGGCCGTCATGATCAGCAGCTCAGATGTGATTCAAGGTCAGTCGCCCCGTGAGGGCGAAACCCAAAGCATATCGCTGGTCCGCACGCCAATTACCGAGAGCTTACAGCCAGGCCAAATTGTGGCGTCGGGAGATCTCGCGGGAATTCTGGCCCGAGTAGTAAGTATCCAGCTCCGCGCCAGCGCCGTGAGCATTGAGGGTGAGTTCGTCCAGCTTGGAGAGCTCTTTGATTCGATGGATATTGCGGTCGAGTCTTATGGACGAAAAGCGCGGCCTTTCGATACATCTGCACCATTAGCGAAAGGGGCGAGTCTTGAATGTAATCGCGAAGTCATGGGTGGTGCGTCGATAGCGATCGAAGACCTTCCATCGCTTAATAACCTAGAGGTCGCTGGATCAACGCAGCTTCAGATAAATTCCAATGGGCTGCTCGTCTCTGCTAACGCAACGCTTTCGGGAGAAGTTTTCGTTGGCCAAGTTGAAGCAGAGTTAGCTCTCAATCAGTTGGCACAATGCATCCTTGAAGGCCCCGATTTTCCATTTCTGCCGATACCAATCGGTCCCGTACGTATCGACTTGGCTCTTGAACCGAAATACGTCATTTCGGCAGAGCTTTCCGAGGGGGCGGGTAGTTTGAACGTGTTGTCTCCGATCTTTCAGTTCTCCAGGGACATTAGCGGGACCATTGCTTTGGACTCGGCCTCCGGAACCTGGGACTCATTCGCTAACAGCGGTGGCACCCTCCGGTCTACGCTTCCAGAGGGAAGAAATCGCTTTTTTGAATTTTCGGGAGGCAACCTAAATACAACGGTGCAAGCATCGGCGGGCGCAGAGTTGGAACTGGCGATAAACCTGGGTTTAGGCGCAGTGACCGTGAACCTTTTTGACATTGATCTGTTTGATTTGCGCGGGCTGTTCGAATTTAACTTGGAAATTGACGAGCCATTTTCACCTGACGATTCTCAGTACTCGGGCCCGAAATGGAGCGTTAAAGGCGGCACAAGGGTTTCGTTAGATCCAGAATTCGAGCCAATCAGCGAGACCAGGTTTGGCGACATAGTCGAAAGCATCGCTGACTACCTTACCGACTTTGAAGATATTGGAGTATTTCCTGAGACACCGATTACGCTCATTGAATCGTTAACTACTATCGTCGCCTCGCCGAGCGCTGTGACACTGGAGCCAGACTGTCCAGAAAACGGCTGCGACCTCGTGGACCCCGTTGAGTTTGACGTTACCGTGTTTCCTGGTGTCGGCTCACAGAGTTTTTCAGGGGTGGCTAGATTGCTGCAACGATTCGACGAAACTCTGGTCGAAGTGGCTTCCGCCCCAATCGTAGACTCTGCCGCCCGAGTAAGCTTCATAAGCACAGATGGTTCGGCTGGCGCTGAACTTTACCCCAGGGTCAGCATCGACTCGCTCAGTAATGTCTCACCCTACGCAGGTGGAGCGCAGCGGATTGGTGCAGAAATCAGGAGGATTCCCATGGACCCAACACAAACTTATTTGACTACATTGTCTGATGGTGACCAGACGAACCCGCCCGTTGTTCTTGAGCTTTCTGAGCTTGGCCTGACAACTGGTGACACAGTGAGACTTCGACGGACAGGGGCATTTAGCGGGGGCGTGGGAGCGGATGACGCATGGATTTCGATAGGGGCGCTTTTCTCTTCATCAAGCGAAGTAGACCCCATTCAGACCGATTTGGTTGAGTTTCAAACCCAAGATACCTGCCTCGATGTCCCAAACTTGGCGACACAAGATATCGATTTTGATTTCAGCCTTTTTCTCGAGGTCGAGACTGAAATTCCTGAAGGGGCAACTCACTTGATTGTCGGCACGATAGACTGTGTCTGGGCGGATAATTCAGATCCGAACGGAGACTGGGGGTTCGAAATCGAGTTTTGATCTTGGCGGTAAGTTTTTGGGTTGGCTATTTGTCAACGCTTTCCTTCCAATGTAGGACACAGCGACATGCGCCGAGAAATGGGGCCGCTTGCGACTTCCATCGAGCCCGAACCTGCTTTCTCAATCGGAAACTGAGGGCGTTAGGGCACACGAAAGCTGCTTAGGCCAAAAAATATCATTGGCTGCTCTTAAAGCCAGTCTTTCGCTAGGTTAAAGACAGGTGAGCCAAAGCGGAACTGCTGCTACTCTAATCCCGGATCCCATGAGGTAGAGTTACATTTGAAAGTTGAAGCAGCAGTGATACTCGGGCAACTAATCTGCGCAGCAGCATTTGTCATTGGGGTTCTTTATCGCACCTATCTTCGGGAGTTCTTGAAAGCAGTCGTGACGCAAAGGCCGGAGCTTTCTGACGCGACCTTCCGTTCTCCATGTAGCAACGTCGGTCAGAGTTGTGGGTTGTTCGTTGGAGGCAGCATTAAGCGCATGGTTAAGTCATTCTTGCTTGCGGCTGCAGCGCTCGTGATTTTCGGAACTGCGGAAGCAAAGTGGGAGTTTCACGAAGAAATCGATGCGATGACCGACGAGAATAAAAAGAGTGCGGTTGTACTTAACGATTCCGGTCACAAACTATCCATCTACCGAATACCAGAGACCGGGCAAGTGTGGGCAAATTTTCAGATCTCTTCTCAATCGACAGATCAGCTCGATCCTGAGCTTCCGCCGAAGCTAAGGATAGACAAGAACGAGCCCATCGATCTTGCGAATACTAGAACTACCGACGAGTTCCTTCGTCGGTACGAGGTCGGCGCAGCTTTTGATTGGAAGCCCAAGTGGGTAAATTTTTTGATTTGGCATGGTCAGTATGAAGAAGGCCTCAGTAAGATCCTCATACAGTTAATGACGGGCGAAAATGCCGTAGTGAGGTATTATTTGTTCACTGGCGGTTACAAAGACACCCGTTTCTCACTTGCCAATGCGGCGACTTCAATCTCGCAGGCATTGATGATTCCCTCTATTGTAGATATTGAACAACAAAAGGCACTAGCTGCCTACAAATCGCTCTATCGCGATGAAGCGGTGCGTTGTGACCAAGTCTCGAAAAAGGACGACTGCGCACCATTTTGTTTACGAGCCCAGTACATGTGCAACGCCACCCTTGATGAGTGCGTGCAAAAATCCGACAGAGATCCAGAGAAACTCGTTGCCTGCCTTGGTGAATGAGTCCGTCGATTCACAAAGCCTGGCCAAGCCTGTCCATCAACACCATTCCCGACTCGATACTGTGCTGCTCGTCAAATTGCTCACTCAACGAATATCTCTGTTATCTCATTTTCATCGTCAGCAGACCCCGGCTCATGCGGCAACGAAAGTAGTGCGTAATTGATTCCTTGAGCACCGGGCGGAGACTCCCCGCAGGAAGCCCCCGCGCCGGTGTGTAGAGCGGTAGTGGTTAGATGTCACGGCGTCTACAGTCTCAAGCGCCGTACTCGGTTCCAGCAGCAAATTTCGCTGCCATTGGAATCTCTGGAAACCCTTGCCACGCCTGGCCTGAAGGGGGTTCTTTAGTAGGGGCGGGTAAGGTGGGTTAGGTAAGGTAAGGTTAGGTAAGCTCAAAGCTTCCTTACCTTCAGCAGTTCGCTGAGAATTGAGTACCTAACTGGGGCCGCCAATTTTTTCTGCCGGAAGTCTTTTCTCACTGTCCTGGTCTTGCCGACGATGATGTGGTTTTCGAGGTGACTCATCGGAATCCGGTCAGGCCTGTAGATAGGAAAAACCTTTGAAAGCTCTCGAACGAGGTCACCAGATTTCGGCGCTACAAATCCGCCGTTGCGTCCGAACTTCCCTTTCGATCTACGGATGTTGTAGAAGCGACTCAACGGTAGGTCAAAGTAGTCGCCGGGGGTCACGATCCTGAACCGGAACTCAACCTTGGGTGCGTTCCAATATGAGCGCGTCTCCCATTCGATGAACTTCAAGTCGTACGTGCCATCTGGAACGACAGTGAACGCTTCACCCTCGACTTCAAAAAAGCCAGGGCCGTCCATGGCAATGACGTTTTCTGGTAAACTCACGTCATCGAATCCTGATCAATGCCCGTTGCAGAATTCGTTTCCAGACCCGGCCCGCCAGCCGGGTTTTTTAATGCCGATTCACGCAGCTTTTCGAGTGTCGGGCCAGACCCTGCAGGAGCTTCTAAAGTTGCTGACAGCAGGGTCGCTATTCGCTCGCAGAGATCGTGGCACTGGCGCAGGCTGACAGTCTCCTGCACGGCCATAAATTCGTACCGTGCGACCCTTCTGAGAGCATTACCGAGAGACGCATGGTAAGCACCCCAATTTACGGGTCTCCAGTCTCTGTCCTTGGCTGTTGAAGGTTGCTGAATAACCCATTGCATACTGTCAGCTGCAACCCGCAATTCGGGGCTGATTTGCACAATCATGCCGCCGCCATTCTTAGTCGCGAAAACACGGCCGCTTTGAGTTCGTCCCTGTCGTGGAACAAGTGATCCTCGACCCCGAAAAAGGCCAACTCGTTTTCCGAAAGCGGTTCGAACCTGAATTGAGATTGAGCGACCTCAATGATTTTTCCGATGGGGTCTCCCTGATATGTCAGGTGTTCTGATTTCATGCTGCTTCTCCAGTGAAACCCATCGCTTCAGTTGTTCGGGTGACCGCCAAATCCAACCATGAATCTAAATCCGCGATCCGGATAAGACGCCGCTTTCCAATCTTGGCGGTCTTGAGGCTGCCATCGTTGATGGCTCGGTAAACAAGGTCTCTGCCGACGCCAGCTGCTTCTGCAGCCTCATCGACTGAAAGCGCGAGTTTGTTCATGTGACGCTCCTAGTCTGTGTTTGTCGGCTACCCAATGCAGCCGTCTCGCGTAGATGAACACGAGCTAGGAAAAACGGGGGGATGAAAACCAGAGGTAGGTTTCTACCCCTCCGAGTCTATGGACTCGATAACGGCTCGTATGCCAGGCGTGTAGCTTCGGCACAGCTCAAGCAGGAGACGTCTACCCTTTTCCTCCCCTCGCCGCTCGATCATGGCAGATAGGACTTTTTCAAACTCTCTGCGCGCCTTTTTGACAGTCGACTCAGTGCCGCCAGGCAGGTCAAGGTATTCGCACTGAAGCTCGATGATCTCTTGGCGCCGCTTCTTTACGGTGATCCCGAACTCTAGTCTCAAGTAAGCGTCCAGTGCTGCAATACGCCGTCTGTAGCTTGGCCGGCCGCCATCCCTAGAGTTTTTCGTTCCAAACAGGTCGGCTACAGCAGACCGTTGCTCACCGGTGATCTCCTGAGGCGAGCCAGGGTTTGAGCTGTAGACCAACCTTTCGATCATTTCGGCCGCGTAACTCAATCTGGGGTCAGCGTTTTGGCAGCTTAAGTGGTGGACTGCGACTCGTAACACTTCAACACAGGAGTCAATATCGCCATCAGCCGCAGCTTCCGCTTGATACTGAGCGAAATCGTGTTCATCGAAGGAGAGTTCATCCATCGAGAAGTGCTACCGCTGCTGCCTTATGTTCCGGCGCCAAGTGGGCGTAAACCAGAGTCATATCAATCGAGCCATGCCCGAGTAGCTCCCTGACGGTGTTGAGGTCCACGCCCTTCATGACCAGCTGGCTGGCAAAGTGGTGTCGCAGGTCATGCCATCGAAAGTCGGTGATCTTGGCGTCTTTGAGCAATTTGCCCCAAGACTTTCGGACGCTAACTAGCCGCCCTCCCCCTTCGCCAGGAAACACGTAACCCGACGATTTCGACTGCTCTTTCCATTTCTTAAGTACTTCGACTGCTTTCGCATTTAAGGGTATGTGTCGAGTTTTCCCGCTTTTGGCGTGGGCCGCCTCCACTGTCAGGGTTGGGGTTTTGCCAAGACGGGTATTGTCCCACGTAAGAGAAGACGCCTCGCCCCAGCGAAGGCCGGTGTTGATTGACAGCTGCACCAAAGGCTTAAGATGGTCGGCAAACTTGCCGCCCGAAATCTCTGGGAACTCGGTGTAGCCGCGCTCCCGCCGCCAGGCGTTACCGCTGGCACGCTCCGTCCGGATACGTGATTCCCGCTTGTCTAGTGCGCTCATCAGCCGCTTCACTTCTTGCGGAGATAAATACCTGACGCGGCTTTCTCTGCCCCCTTTGGCCCGTTTAACGCCGGTGACGGGATTCTCTTCAATGAGGCCCCACTCAGCAGCCTTGTTCATGGCAGCCTTCAGTTGAGCGAGGTCACGGTTTACCGTCGCTGGCGAGGTTCCGTCCGCTAGGCGTTGAGCCTTCCACTTATCGATGAGCCAAGCCGTTATGCGGTCAAGCGGCTTGTCCGCAAGATCGTGAAAAGCCCCGGTGATTCGTTTTGCGTTGGATTCTCCCTGCTTCTGTTCCTGCTTGGCCCATTCCGTGTATCGGTCCTCTACAAAGGACCTCAGTGTTTCTACTTTGGCCCGAATCTCAGGCTTGGGTACCTCCCCGCGCTTGGCGCCCGCAATTCTCTGCTCAGCAATCTCCCTGGCTCGTGTGAGCGTCATGAGCTTCGCGTCGCCGATTCTGCTGCGTTTTCCCCGAGCCCAACTGCAGTAGTAGGTCTTACTGCCAGCTGGGGTAACGCGGAGCATGAAGCCCTTTAGATCACGATCCCTGACATCGTAGGGCTTGTCTTTAGATTTTGCGGATTTGACCAGTCGATCGGTAATGACAGTTTGGGAGCGTTTCGGCATGGGACGCCTAAAGTGCAACGGAAGTGCAAACAATGATACCTTAGACCGACAGCCACAGACAGAACGAGACAGTAGCCGATACAGTTCAATAGGTTAGAGATATAAGTGATTGATATCCAAGGTAGCAAAAACGCCTTCGGGAGGCAGGGGCCAGAGGTTCGAATCCTCTCACTCCGACCAAATTCTCCGCTTGTTCGTCGCCCCACACCACGTTTATAGAAAGCTGTTCAGGGCCCAGCGTACTCCCGGACAGGCACTGCTCGGCCTCAGGCCACGTATACGCCATCCGATGACAGGCGCTCCTTGTTCCCAGATGTCGCGAAACGGGTAAACTGCTCGACACGTTGCTGTTTAACGTTGTGCTTGGTCTTTAACGCTTTGATAGAAGCGCGTTAGAACGGCGGCACTGCGACGGCTTTTGGGCTTTATCTAGAATCCCGAGCACCAATACCTTCGAGATGTTCAAATCGCGTGCGCCTGCATTGGAATCAATCAAAAGTGCCCGCGATACACGGGTCAGTCCAAGCTACGTTCACGCAGATTCCGGTAAACGCGCACAGCACGTTCAACTTCTGCAGTAAAAGAGTCTTTCATGTCCTCGTAGGATTCAAGCACACAGGTTTCTGTCACTCCTATTACCTTTGACCCGCGAACGAAGAAGGCTGCCTTCTCCGACCCGGAGATATCGGAAGACGCGAAATAAAAATCTCCCGGCTCTATGAGCCCAGCGAAAGTCTTGGACCAAAACCGATTAGCGAACGATACGTCAACGCATGAAACGACGTCTGACGAGCCGAGCCTAGACTCATCCGCAGGTACCCCGAAAACATCGAGTCCAAAGAGCCTCAAGCCGTTCGTTTTCTCTAAAATACCGCTATATGAAGACGGAAACACCAGTCGATTCTCCTTGCTGTACTGGTGTATCCGCTCTGGTGAGAGCTTAGGGAAAATAACGAGTTCAAAATAGTTCGGCGCAATGGTTGGATCGGGCCCGTAGAGTCTTGCGCGGGCGCGTGGCGTACAGGCGCGCGAGGCCGCAAAGTCTCGGACAGCTGACATACAATCCGGGAGATCTAACTCCACCTAGTGAACCTCTTGGGCCCCAGAATGGATTCCATTTTGAGACTTCACCCCAATTTCAGCCAACAGCCCATCGGCAATTGCTAGTCACTTCAAGACTCACGGTTAGAGACGTAATACCCGCTCACTCGAACTAGTTAATGATCCGAGTGTATTTTCCCATGTTCTCTGCCGCAGCGGCGCACATCGGCGTCAATACATCACCCATGGGTCCGAGCCATTCCGCCATTTTGTTCATGATTTCGGGGCCGGCTTTGGCGGGTGTACCAGCGTCAAACGGCGGCGCTGGATCGTACTCCAGGGCCAGCTGCGACATCTTGGCCACGTCCTCACCGAGCAACTCCGCGAGCAATACCAGACCAAAATCGATACCCGCCGTCACGCCGCCACCCGAAATCCGGTTACGGTCACGTACAACTCTTGCTTCGACCGGCGTGGCGCCAAACAGCGGCAGCTTGTCCCGCGCCGACCAGTGTGAGGTGGCCTCATAACCTTGCAGTAGTCCCGCAGCCCCCAACACGATCGACCCTCCACAAACGCTTGTTACATACCTTGCTCGTGACCCTCGATCAGCAAGAAAACGGAGCACGCCTTCATCCTGCATGATGCTGAACTCCCCTCCCGGCACGAACAACACGTCAAGATTTTTAGGACACTCCTCAAGTGTCGACGTCGCCTTCATCACGATACCGCTGTCTGTCTCCAGCAGATCGGTGTTTTTCCAGACGATGTGAACATTGCATGACGGCGCCAGAACAGCTTGCGGCCCAACCAGATCCAATAGAGTCACACCCGGATACAAGAGCATCGCCACTTCTGGCTTTTTGCCCTTATGCATGGGTGGCAACTGAGTCTTGGATTTCTGCAGTTTCGTCGGGGTATTTGCGCTTGTCTGTTCGGCCGTAAGGCCTAGAGCGACGCCAGAGGCGGTGGCCGCCGCTGAAACGAAATGTCTCCGACTTAAGTTAGCTTCCGTCTGATCTATATCCATCGTGATTCTCTCGTAAGGGTTTATCTGCTTAGACGGACGAGGATGCCCGTCACGATTCAAAGTGTGATGGACATTAGGTTTGGCGTAAATGACAATATGCCGACATTTTCGGCCATCATGCGATGAGAACACCAAAAACCAGCACCGTTGAAGGAGAGACCCGCCGAGTCGTATTCCTGACATTTCCCCGAGTCACTCTGCTCGACCTGGCTGGCCCCTGGGAAGTGTTCTCTCTTGCCAACAAGCTTTATCGCGAAGGTTCGCCACCATATCGCCTGGAGCTGGTGAGCGGTGACGACTCAGGCGCCATTCAATCAAACGCAGGGCTCTCCTTTGAAAGCCACCGACCTGCCAAATATTGCCGGGGAACCATCGATACGTTGGTAGTTCCAGCCACCGAATTGGCGTGGGGAGCAACGCCACCGCGTAGCTGGATTTCTACGCTACGGCGCTTGAGTGGCCGATCGAGGCGCATCGTATCGATCTGTGCTGGGGCGTTCCTGCTGGCAGAGGCGGGACAACTTGACGGTAGACAGGCAACGACGCACTGGCGTGGAGCCGAACAGCTTGCCGCGCGTTTTCCCAAGATCGATGTACTGCCCGACTCCATTTTCGTGAAAGATGGACACCTTTATACATCCGCTGGCGTTACCGCAGGAATCGACCTGGCTCTAGCGTTGGTCGAAGAGGATTTAGGGCAAGCTATCGCTCTGTCATGCGCCCGTGATCTGGTAGTTTTCATGAGACGCCAAGGTGGGCAGTCACAGTACAGCAACACCTTGGAAGCTCAGCACACGGAACGGGAGGTCATCAATGAGCTGGTTGTTTGGGCTTCCGACAACCTTGCGGCGGATCTATCCGTTCAGACTCTGGCTGATCATGCGCACATGAGCCACCGCAATTTCTCGCGAGTATTTCGAAAAGAAATTGGACAATCACCTGCAGCCTTCGTTGAGAGGTTGCGTGTCGACGCTGCGCGCCTGAGCCTTGAAGGAACCGAGAAATCAATCAATGCCATAGCAAGTGACTGCGGTTTTCGCAGTGCAGATTCGATGAGGCGTTCGTTCCGACGGATTCTGAGGGTGGCTCCAACTGATTACCGCGACCGGTTTCGAATGCAGTGACGCATGACTTCGTGAGAATTCGAACCGGGTACTATTCTGGCGTAAACTCAGGCTCAAACGCCTATCCCAGGATACTGCTTCTACCTTGTAGCAGACGACTTAGGTCTCTGTTTCTGTGGTTAGCTATCGATTCATTGCGCTTTTTCGTCGAGCGCCTCCAGGAACTGCTTGAAGGCTTCTGAAGTTCGCACTTTGTTCCCAGTTGCGTCGAGGTCCAAAAGAAGTCCACGGATCACCGCCAGCACCAATGTGGCTAGTTCTGGCCGACCTATGCTGGTGAGACCTGCGGTGAGTGGCGGAAGCCAATCAGTCGTTGCTTGCCGCTTAAATCCGGGCCAAAGCTTCTCGCCATCGGATTCGCGCAAGCGCGTGAATATTCGAAGATAGGGCTGTCCAGGACGCCCGGATATCGCCTTCCACGCGTTCGCCAGAGTTTCCAGGTAAGACTCACGATTTCTTGGCGCTAACAGTTGAGTGAAAGTTTCGATTTGACGCTGCCGGGCGCGCACGAGGATTTCGCGCAAAAGGTCATCGCGCGTACCGAAATGGTAGACCAACATTCTAGCGGATGTGCCCGTTGCCGATGCCAGCGGATCGATTTGATTTGGCAGACCATGCTGCAGACAAAACTCAGTACAAGTCTCTAACAACTTGGCCTTGATCTCTGGTTGATGCGATCTGCCGATCGGCTTCCTCTTTAATGTAATGGTGATTACGTTTATTCTCATATTCATGCAACCAAATAGCAACCCGGGGTGACCGATGAGAGTGGTATTCGTTCACGGCGCCTGTGTGCGCAATGGCGACTGGTGGTGGCGTCCCACATCTGAGTTACTCTTCGAAAGAGACATCATCAGCACTGCACTTAAGCTGCCAAGCTGCGGCGAAACAGGCGCTCGGCCTGACATCCATGGGCCCGGCCTGGAGGAGGACGCTCGTGCATTACGGGAGGTCTTAGCTGCGTGTGTCGAACCGACGATAGTCGCTGCACACAGCTACGGCGGAATCGTTGCCTCAGAGGGCGCGGCTGGAATCGACAATATCCATCACCTGCTGCTGATCGCCAGCTATTTGCCCGAAACCGGCGAAAGCCTCTCTACCTTCGGAGATGACCAGCCAGCAGCGTTTTTGGATATCGACCTAAATGGCGGGACCTTTACTGTATGTTCTGACGCGCTCGCCAGCACGTTTCTACAAGACTGCAGCTTGAGCGTTCAGAGACAAGCGATCCAATACACGGCGAGACAGAGTTTGGCCGTACTTGAACAGCCTGTAACCTCAACAGCTTGGCGTGAAATTCCAACAACCTACGTCGTGTGCAAAGCGGATAAAGGTACTCCGCCTGATTTACAACGGGAGTTTGCGCGCCGCGCGAGCCAACTGGTCGAGGTTGACGCGGGCCACCATCCGTTTATCTCTCGGCCCGACGTGATCCGAGATTTGATAGTGTGTATGTGACGTCTGTCGAGCGATTCCTAGGGACGTAAGGGCCGCGAACGCGCTGGGGAGAAGGTAGTCAAGTCATTGAATGAGATAGGCCCGCAGGTGACCCGCTAGATGTTACTCCAAGCAGCTCTTATCGTTTCGACCTTTTCAATAACGGTAGTGTATGCGTGCCGTGGCCAGGATGGCGTCTTTTATACCAACAAACCCTGTCCGCATACTGCGATGCAAATTGACTCGCACGTGCAACAGGACCCGTATCTCAGATTTCGTCGACTTCCTCAGGAAGATCCACTCCGGTTGGAGCACGAGCAATTATTGGCAAGTTATGGCCAGCGTACTGAGCGCCTTAGAAAAGAGGTTTGGGAATGCCAACTAGAGAAGTCAAAGACGCAAAACAATGCTGTCGGTTCGGCGTATCAGGCCCACCTCGAAGAATGCGTCAATGCAAATCAACAGTTTATATTAGACTTGAACAGAGAACGAGCAGCGAAAACTGAGCTGCTTGTTGACAAGCTGAACAAACGGGAAACCCAACCCTGAAGTTGTCTATCGACACGCAGAAAGGGATTCACAGATCTCACTGGACAGTTCTTTGGCGTCGTTGGCCTCTTCCAACGTAATTTGGCCCTCAAGCCCATATTGTAGGCTCCAGTAGTTTCCCAGAAAGCCAAAACCCTTGTCGGATGCGAGGTTGGCATACGCAAAGGCGAGTTGCGGATCCTTTTCGTAGATGTAGCCGTCGTCAAGCGCGATTGCCATCACTGCGTATGCCTCGGGGTGTCCCGTTTGTAGAAGGCTTTGGATATAGACCCTGGCACGCTCCTGGTATTCATAGATTCGCTGTGGTTCACGAAATGCGACGTCACGTAGAAGTGCTTGCGCGTTCTGGTAGTAACTGAGCTGCGCCGCCATATGGCCAAGATCAGCGCTTAGCGTAAGCCACTCCAATGCCTCTTCCCTAAGGTCCAAAGCAGGGTCGAGTGAACTGCATCGCTCGAAGGCCTTGGTCATTGCCGTAATCGCAGCGTCGGTCTCTTCACGTAGATGAGATGCATAGGCAAGCGTTCTGATATCAAGCATTCTCTTGGTTCTTGCGGAGCCGATGCACTGCTGTAGGTAAACCGAGTACCAGTAGGCCGCCTCTGCGTCTTGGCTATCGAGGCGCTCCTGAATTTCCTCAAGAAACGTTTTGCCCTCAGAGAAGACTCGACTGGTCAGCTTTGTCCTAGCTTCGACAGATTGAGTCTCTGGTGGAAGTAACCAGTCAACCGGCAAAAGGTCTTCGTGAACCAGTGGTGGCCTTGCGTTCTCACTCTGCGCGTGTACCTGCGGTGTTTTGAGCGCACGATTAATCTGTGCTTTTTTCTCAGCAAAATCCCCCGGATATTCTGAGGACGGTTGCAGAGTCCTGTGTGCTTGTTCTTTTGGTTCAAGAGGCGCCCACCACCAAAAGCCAGCAACAGCAATAAAGAAAATGGCTAGAAATACGAGTCGAAACATGGCTAAGCTTGGCATTTAACCGCGCAGCGTTTCTTTGCCAAACTATTGCTGAATATGAGCTAAATGGCAAAATCCGACACCTTGCAGATCCTGAGGCTCACCGCATTACGTCAGCTAGCGCGGATGGCCCTTTTGTTCTTGTGCGTTCCGCTTGTAGCAAGCCCGATTGTCCGCCCCGTCACCCCAGAAACGATTCCAGAACATATTCAGGTAGAGTTTTCGACGCCAGGTTGCGACTCGGTAAAGATCGTCCGAAATCCAAGGCTCGTTTGGTATGCAACAGTAAAGGCTCCGGTTGAAAGCGTCGAGGTTCAAGACACGTCTGTACAAGTTTTGCTCAAGAACAGGGACCCGTACGAGACTCTGCTAAGTCCAGGCGGGCAAGCCCTTGTTGAAAACGGCTTCTTGCTGCGTTCGATAGCATTCAGCCCGAAGGTTATCGACTCCGTTCTGTTTGAATGGCGCGAGAATCAGGTGATTTACCAAATTTGGCTTTCAGACTTTTTCACCGGAGATCGATGCTGGGAGGACCCGGATTCCGTTGGCAAGGAAAGCCCGGTCGCCATCGGGTAGCGGGCCAGCAGTCCTCCTCAGCCCAGCCCGGCGGAGGCACCAAATGGTCAGGCCGGAGTGGCCTGACTTACACGACTCAGTCTCTGGAAAACCGGTGGCGGTTCACTTGTTCCTGGACCTTAGGACTTAGCTTAGCCCCTAGGCGAGCGCGTAAAATCCGCTCACTGCGCGTCAAGCAGCATTTCACAGAGCGGCGTATTGTCCTCGGTGAGGCGCTGGATCGGGATGACGCCGGGCACGGCACCTTCAAGATCGTAGTGGACGTTGGCGGCGCCACAATCGTCCCACTGAACTGTGAGCGTGCCACTTTGCGTCGGTGGGCCAACCGCCGGATCTGCTGCGTCGAATCGACCTCCCGCGGAGAGAAACACATCCAGCGCCGCGGTGTCGCCGTCGAACGGTCCCTGCGCCGTCAGCCAGCGATGGCCCGGATCCCCGATCACGGCCGTTGCGCCCGCCGTCGGCTCTGACACGTCGTAGGTAAACCAGGCGAGAAACACGATGCCGGTTTCCTCCAGGACCGTTAGCAGAAAACCCTGGCCGGGCGTTGCGGGATTGAACCAGGCGTCGTTCAGACCGGCATTCAGGAAAAACTGGCAGTCGCTATCTTCCTGGTCCCGCAGGCCATCTCCGTCGTTATCCAGGCCCGTTGCGCCGAAGCGGGCCTCCGAGCCATCGCTGTTGCAGGAGTCGACGATCGTGCTGACGGCTTCAAGGTAGTTTGACGGCAGTCGGCGCTCGGGGGCTGGCGTCGGGTCTCGGTCATGGCACTGAGAGCACGTGCCTTGTCCCACTTGCCGCTCGTGGTGGAGTCGCAGTCCAGCTCCGGCGCCGCAGTGAACTTCAGACCGCGGGTCTGTCGCGAGACCGGTACAGTTGCCGGTCACGTCCTCCTGTCGCCCGTGGCACCCAACGCAGCTCTTTGAAAAGGTTCCATCATCGGAAAAGTTTGTGAATACGGGACTCGGCGCCTCCCTAAGGTGACAGGCCATACACTTGTTATCCACTGATGGCTGATGCCCCGCCATTAGATGCGTTTCCCAAGCGGCGCCATCGTGTTGAGAGATATAGTCGCCCTCGTTGAAGGTGCCGTGACAGCTTTCGCAGCCGGAGTAGTCAGGGCTGGCGGCCACCGGCTGGAGCCAACAAGCGAGCAATCCCGTCAACATGGCGTAACGCCGTATCCAACCTGCTTTCATTGTCCCAATCTCACTGGTTTGTGTGATGACGGTCTCGAGCGCGTAACGGTGTCCGAGTTCCCCGGTGGTCCCTAATAAAAGCGTGGATCAGCGGGGAGGTTGGACATTGAGTTGTCTGATCAAAGAACGCCGCCAGAAGGGAATCGCGCATGAAGCGATGACGCGAGGTCAGATACACGGGTTCGCCGGGCCCGAAATTCGGCTTAATGGAGGGAACGTACTTCTCCAGAGATCCGCTTGACGTGGGGGCGGTCCTCGCTGAGCATTTACGCTAGATGAAGGAGCATCCACCTCAAAGCGATCGCAACGCTGACGCAAGACAGAGCGAGCCGGAGCCTCCGAAGCCTCTCGACGCAATCCTGCCGGTGCTGTACGACGATCTCCGTCGCCTTGCGCGCCGCCGTCTGCGCCAGGAACGGGGTGACCACACCCTGTCGACTACGGGTCTTGTGCATGAGGCTTATCTGCGGCTCGCCTCGAAGCACGGCATTGAAGTGGGTAATCGCATCGAATTTTACGCCTTTGCGAGCGAATGCATGCGCCGCGTTCTGGTGGACTACGCCCGGACGCGGATGGCGGCGAAGCGCGGTGGCGGCGTTCCAAACGTTCCGTTCGACGACGTTGAAAACGTGCTTTCCCACTCCGAGGCGCGCGAGGTGACCGAGATCGACCTGGCCATGGACCGGCTCGCTGGCGCGTTTCCCCGGGGCGCGGCGGTTCTCAAACACCGTCTGTTCGGCGGCTTGACGCTCGATGAAGCGGCAGCGGTCCTCGGTGTTTCGTCCAAAACGGTGCAGCGCGACTGGGATGCGGCCATCGCTTGGCTTCGCAAAGAGGTTGGTCCAACGGCGCTGGGAGTGAGCTGATGGACGCCGTGCGCTGGGAGTATTTGCACGATTTATTCAGCGAAGCGCTGGATCAGCCGCCAGCAAATCGCTCCCGGTTCGTCGCAACCGCCATTACCGATCGTGGTCTTGACCCGTCCCTGGAGGCCGAGGTTCTGGCAATGCTGGATGCGCACAGCGGCCCACCGCTTGAGTTTGAAAAAGGCCGCGACGACCCGCCGGCGCCGCTGCCCGCGGCCCTGGGGGCCTATCGCGTCCTTTCTCTGATCGGCAAAGGCGGCATGGGTGAGGTGCTGCTGGCGGAGCGGGCGGACGAGGCCTATGAGCGGCAGGTCGCCATCAAAGTCCTGCGGCAGCGCCGTGCACACGGAGACCTGCCGGCTCGATTCCGCCGCGAACAGGCGATCCATGCGGGCCTGGACCACCCGCATATCGCGCGCCTGCTCGATGCCGGCGTCGATGATACGGGCCTGCCCTACTTTGTGATGGAGCACGTGGCCGGGGACGATCTGCTCACCCATGCCACCAGTCAGGCGCTTGATCTCCGGGCGCGCCTGCGGCTGCTGATTCAGGTCTGCGGGGCGCTGGCATTTGCCCACCAGCGCCTTATTTTGCATCGGGACATCAAGCCCTCGAACATCCTGGTGAATCCCGAGGGTCAGGCAAAACTTCTCGATTTCGGCATCGCAAAAATTCTCGACGAGAGCGCTGACGAAGGCGAGCTGACGCGAACCGGAGAGCGGCTGATGACGCCCCGCTACGCCAGTCCGGAGCAGATCCGGGGTGAACCTTTGACGGTGGCGAGCGACGTGTTCCAGCTGGGCATCGTGCTGTATGAGCTCACCACGGGTCAGCGCCCCTTCAACGCAGCGAGCGATTTTGAGCTCAGCGAACGCATGGTTCACGGCATTGCGGAGACACCAGCCCGCGACTTCAGCGGCAACAGCCTGGCGCCGGATCTGCAGGCGGTGCTCCTGCAGGCGCTGGCCCGGGATCCGGGTGACCGCTACCCGAGCGCCGAGGCGCTGGCCAGCGATCTGCAGCGATTTCTGGAACATCGCCCGGTGCAGGCGCGGCGGCCCAACACGCTCGATCGACTGCGCCAGCTTTGGCGGCGCCATCCCGTGCCCGTGTCTTTTGCCAGCCTGGCGGTCGGGGCGATACTGCTCGGCTCGAGCCTGGCACTGTGGCAGGCCGGGCGGGCGGAAGACGAACGGGACCGGGCTCGCGTGGAGCGTGATCGCGCTAACGTCGCGCTTCGGCAGGCGGAGCTTGCCCTCGATCGGGCTGAGCGCAGCCTGCGCATTCAGGAGAGCTACGGCGACCTGCTTCACCGAAGCTTCGGCGGCGAAGGCAACGCGGACCGCATGAGCGAGATCCTGCTCAAGCGCTGGCGCGAGGCGCAGGACAACTACGAGGCCGATCCCATCCGGGCTGCCGAGATCAGCTTTGCCGTGGGCCGCAATTTCCTCGAACGTAACGACTACGCCCGCGCAGCTGAGGTGCTGGGCGCCTGGATAGAGGCACGCTACGGGGACGAGCGGCTGCAGGTGGATGGCAAGCTGAATCTCGGCGTGGCCTACCGCTATCTGGGGCGCTATGAAGACGCTGAGCCGCTCCTCTGGGAGGTGAAGGCGGCCTACGAAAACGCAGTGGACCGAGGAAGCTACGATCACGTGCTGGCCGTGCAGGCTTTGTCCGCGTCTGTTGACCGTGAGCAGCAGGGGCCGCTGCGTGACGAGCTGCAGCGCTTGACGCTGGCGGCTTTGGAAAACGACCCTTCTGTTGAAGAGGCGATCTATTTCAATGGCGTAATGTCGCAGGTGCACACGCGGAAGGGCGACCACAAAACTGCGGCAGTCTACACAGACCGGACTATCGAGATACTCGATGCCTACCCGCTGGTCGAGGTTGCGGGCCGCGCCAATCTGCGCATCGGCAAGGTGACGTTTGACCTGTTTCTGCGGAACGATCTCGAGGCCGCTGAGGCCGAGCTGGACAAGATCGATAACGACCTGCGCCGCACGGCCGGCGACAGTCTCAACACGGCGTATGTACTTAGCTACCGGGGCGAAGTTGCGGCGCGCCGGGGTGATCTGACCAGCGCCATCAGCTTCCACCAGCGTGCGGAGCAGCTGGCGAGTGAGCAGGCAGACCCGGGTAGCTACACTCATATCTGGGCGGCGAGCTACCTGGTACAGACCCTGGCAATTGCCGGCCGTACCGAGCAAATGTCGGCGCAACTTGCCGCGCTCGAACCCCTGGTTCAGGAGAAATTCGGCGGCCGCCATCGCTTTTTTGTACTGGCCAAGGCGAGAGCCCGACTGGCCCGGGAAGGCCCGGCGGCCGCGTCAGCCGTTCTGGCCGAGATCGGAATGACGCGAAGCGTGGTAAGCGGTGACATTATGACTCAGACCTTTTTTGACCAGTTGATCGAGGCAGGAGTCAAACCGCCGGAATAAGGTATGTCCAGATCGGCGCAACTTTGTCGCTTCTAGGGAAGGACAATGGAAAACCGCTTGCTCGACTATGGACTACTCTCAAATAATTCGGCGATCGCACTCCTGCCTTGCAGGTCTTATGGCAGCCACGATCACGCTGTTTTTCGCTCCCCAACCGGCCGTCTCAGCGGAGCTGCAGGCTGCGGGAAAGGGCTTCTTGGACGTGATCTACGCCGATAGCTTTGAGGGGGACGGTTTTTCCGGCGGCGCCATCAGCGGCCAGGTTTTGTTTGACCCCGATCGCGATGGCGCCCTCGCCGACGGGCAGCGGCAGCCCGGCGTGGTGGTCTTCCTCGATGAGAACTTCAACGGCGACCTCGACGCCGGCGAACCCACCGCGATAACCGACGAGCAAGGGGTGTATCGCTTTGTGGGTCTCGCCGCGGGGCTCTACCACGTGCGGCAGGCCCTGAGCCCGCCCCAGTTTCAAACCTTTCCGGCGGGTGGCATTGTGCCGGCCCTCGACCGGCTACCCGACGAGGTGCTCGCCTACCAGCACTCGCCGCCCGGTGTGGGTGATTTCGATGAGCCCTATGGCAACAACGCATCCGACTGGCCGGCTGAATGGGATCGCGCATTTTCTGGCCCGCTGCCGAGACCGGTCACCTCCGTTGACCTGGTGCTGAAGCCGATCGGCGTCCGCAACCTCAGCGGTGCAACGGGTCCCCGACGCGGTACAGAATTCCTGTCGCTCGCCACCGATGCGTCGATTACGGTTCGTTTCGACGAAGCGCTAATCGATGGGCCCGGCCCTGACCTGCTCGTCTACTCCCTCTCGAGAGGCTCTGCCGGCGAACTCGCCGAGATTCTGGTGGGCCCCGACGCGGGGACCCTCACGTCACTCGGGCTGTTCTCCCAGGATGACCGTACCGTCGAGGTCGATTTCGCTGATGCGGGCATCGAAGGGCCAATCAGCGTGGTTCGCATCAACGGTCAGGACGATCTGGGCCGCTTCAAAGGCTTCGAGCTGGTTGGGCTGGAAGCCGTCAATATTGCCGACCCGGATCTGAGCGCCCACATCGTCACCATCAACGACGTCAACCGCATCTACAACAATCTGAATTTTGGGCGCTTTGCCGAAGATCTGCCGCCCACCCTCACGATTGGTCTGACCGACAACGAGCAAACCACGCCGGAACTGAGGGTTGGCGAAAGTGCCACCGTGTCCATCGCCGCGATTGACGATATCGGCATTGCCGAGCTGACGCTGACGGTCAACGGGCAGACCGTGGGTCTCGATGCCGACAACCGTGCCGTCGTCTCCCTCACCAACCCAGGCGAACTGTTGCTGCAGGTCACGGCCACGGATACCGGCGATCAGGCGGTCGCCCGTTCGGCGAGCTTCACCATCACCAATGACGACGGCACGCCGCCAAACGACCCAAACCTCACGGGTCGACGCGCCCGCGACGACCCGAACGCGCCGCGCGTGCGCATCATTTCACCGGCACCGGGCTTGAGCAGCTCTGAAGATGTCGCCATTGTGGCCACGATCACCGGGGAGCCAAGCACCTGGACGCTGGCCTACGCCCCGGTGGCTGACGTGGACCCGCAGGTTCTTGCCGCTGAAGATCCCGACTATGTCGAACTGGCGAGCGGCACGGGTGATCGATTCTCAGAAGCCATCGGAACCGTTCCGTTCAGCTCGCTCCCGGACGGCATCTACTTTGTACGCCTCGGTGCCAGCAATGAGTCCGGGCAGTTTGCGTTCTTCGGACAGGCCATCGCGAAGAACGTGCCCGAAGATCAGCTGCGGCCTCAGGTGGTGATCGACTCCCCGAGCCCGGGCGGCCATGTCAGCATGGCTGCGGACATCGTTGCGACCATCGAGTCGGACCGCCCGATCACCCGGTGGACCGTCGACTTTGCACGAGCCGATACCGTCGACGCCAACAACCTCGGCTCCGATCGCCCGGACTGGCAGCGGATCGCGGAGGGTTCCGGCACCATCGACGTACCCACGTCGATCGCAACCTTCGATGCAACGCTGCTTCGTAACAACAGCTACGTTTTGCGGGTGATCGCGGAGAACGACATCGGTCTTGGCTGGGTGGAACCGCTGGCCCTGGAGGTGACGGGCGATGCAAAGCTGGGTCGCAACCGATTGGAATTCACCGACATGGCGCTCGATTTACTGGGTTTTCCGCTCAGCTTCGTGCGCGTCTACGACACGCTTCAAACCGATCGCTCCGGAGAGCTGGGCTTCGGCTGGTCGCTCAAGCTGCGCAGTGCGGACGTGGGCGAGACGGTTCCGGATACGGGCGTCCTCGGGCTATTTGGCTCCACACCCTTTCGCGTGGGAACCCGCGTCTATCTCACGGCTCCCACGGGGGAGCGCCTGGGGTTTACCTTCGGATTAGAAGCCGGCCAGCCAACGCTCACAGGAACGCCGTTTCGCGTGGTCTTCGAACCTGATCCGGGCAACTATTTTCGCCTTGAGGTTCCCGAGGGAGATGACGAATTTCTGCGCGTACGGCCCGACGGCAGCGTCTACCTGTTCGCCATCGCCCTGCCGTACAACCCGGAGCGGTACGTGCTGACCTCGCCCGAGGGTCTGCGCTACACCATTCACGAAGACCGGGGCATGCTCACCGCGGAAGACCTCAACGGCAACATGCTCACCTTCAGCGACGAAGGCGTGCAACATTCCTCCGGGCCCGCCCTGAGCATGGTTCGAGACGCGCAGGGGCGGATCGTGGAGCTGCGGGATATAGCGGGGAACGCGTGGTTGTACGGCTATGACGCCGCAGGAGATCTGGTCAGCGTCACCAACCCCGACCTGGAAACCACCACGTTTGTCTACTCGACCACGGTGCCGCACTACCTCGAAACCATCATGGACCCGCAGGGTCGCATGCCCCAGCGCTATGAATACGATCCGGACGACGGCCGCCTCGTAGCGGTGATTGACGAGAACGGCAATCGACGGGAGAACACGGTGGATCCGGGAGGCTTCAACGGCCTGTCGACCGACGCGCGCGGCAACGAGACCTATTTTGAGTACAACGCGCGAGGCAACCCGACCCTCGTGCGTGACGCCGGCGGCAACGAGGTGACCTACGACTACGACGACCCGGCGAATCCGGACCGCGAGACCCGCTATACCGATGCCACGGGCGAAGCCTGGGACTACCAGTATGACGACCAGGGGCGCGTTACCCGCCTGTCCCCACCGCTCTCAACCCAGGCCAATCAACGATTCGAGGCCGAATACGACGCCCGGGGAAACATGACCCGCTACGAAGCGCCGGATGGCAGCGTGATCGAATATGAATACGATGCCGCGGGCAATCGAACGCGGGAGGTGCCGCAGGATGGCGTCGCCTTCGACTTCAACTTTGGCCCAAGCGGCCAGCTTCAGCGCCGGGCCTCCTCCGAAGCGTTTGCCATCACCTATCGGTACGACGCCGGCGGCTATCTGGCCGGCGCTGACTATGCCAACGGCTACCAGGTAGATGTCGTCAACGACGCCAACGGTCGTCCGCTGCAGCGCACCGACAACCGCGGCACGCTAAACGTCGATATCACGCCGGCAGGACGGCTGGGGCGCCAGGACGATGCGGCGGGGAACACGGTGCAGTTCCAACGTAACCCGGACGGCTCGGTGACCCGCACCGATCGCACCGGAGCGGCGACAACCTATCACTATGACGCGGACGAGCGCCCGACCAGAACCATCCTGCCCGACGAGGGCGAGATCAGGATCGAGCGCAACCCAGAGGGTGACCCCGAAGTGATCACCGACCCGCTTGGTAACGAGACGACCCTCAGCCTGAACTTTGCACGTCTGCTGGTAGGCATGGAGGACGCGCTGGGAGCCACGCAGACGATCCAGCGCGACCCCAACGGCAACGTGACTGAAGTGACCGATCGAAACGGCCGGCGCCGCTCGTTTGTGCGAGATGCCGATTGGCGGGTCACCCATGAACGGTGGCACGACAGCCAGGGCGCGGTGGTGCGGGAAATGGTCTTCACCTATGACGCCCGTCGGGGGCTCGAGCGGGTTGACGATACGGTCGGCGGAGAGACCTACACCATCGAATACAGCGGGCGCCTGCCGCGCATTGACCATGTCGACTATATCCTTCCCGGTCAGGAAGCCTGGCGCGTACGCTACAACTGGTCCTCCGCTGCGGAACACCCGACACAGGTGCGCGTTGGCATTGCCAACGCTCAGCAGGCTCGTATCGCCGCAGCCTACTTCGGCGGCGACCTGCTGCAACTGGAGTGGGATCATCCGGGCGTGGATGGCGACGACAACGAGATCCAGCTGTTCCGCAACCCCGACAGCACAATCCGCGAGCTCCGTCGTCTCACCGGTGATGATGGAGGCAACGCGGTGTCAGTCACCCACTTCACCTACGACCCGCTCGGCGAAATTATCGGCATTCGGCATGCCGATGACGTCGACAACCTGCTGCACCCGTCCGCGGAGCTTACCTACACGCGGGATGGAGAGAGCCGGGTGCTGTCGGAGACCCACGGCAGCAACGAGGTGAACTATGGCTACGACGTCAATGGTCAGATCACCAGCGCAACCCACAGTAATGGAAGCTACCCCGACGAGGCCTACAGCTACGACCTGGCTGGCAACCGAGTCAGCACCCACCTGTCCGCCGGGCCCCTTTCGATCGCGCCGGCAAACCGGGTGACCAGTGCCGGCGGCTTTACCTATGAGTACGATCTTGAAGGCAATATTACGCGCCGCACCGACACCGGCACCGGCGAGGTGACCGAGTTTTCCTACGACCATCGAAACCGGCTGTCTGGCGGCACCGTGCGACCAGGTCTGGGTGCAGAAGCCACGTCAACGGTGCGCTACGAGTACGACTTCGAAGACCGGCTGCTGTTCCGGGAGGTTGACGGCGTCCGCACCTGGTACCTTCACGACCGGGATCAACCCATCGCTACCTTCAACGACGGAGCGGCGGAGCTCGACGCCGCCTGGCTCTATGACCTGACAACTCTCGATCGCATCCATGCGGTGTGGCGCAGCGGGCCCAGCGGCGAGCGCTGGTTCCTGCACGACCAGCTCGGCAGCGTTCGTGGCATCACCGACGCAGGCTTTGCTGTACTGAGCTGGAGCGACTACGACAGCTTTGGCAATCTGCAGCCGGGTTCCGCGCCGGCGGGCGACGAGCCCACGGGCTTCGCCGCCAGGCCTTATGACAAGCTTCTCGGTTTGTATGAGAATCGACGGCGCTTCTACGACCCCTATCTGGGTCGCTTTACGCAGGAAGACCCCATCCGCTTCGCCAGCGGTGAGTTCAACCTCTACCGCTACGCGACAAATAGTCCGGTGACGTTGACCGACCCCACCGGTCTGGTGGCGGCGATCAATCAGGCCCTTCTGATCAGAAAGGTTGTCAAAGGGCTGGTGGACAAGGCAAAAGAAGCCAAGGGTCAAGCCGACAAGGTAGGGAACGCCTGCAAGGTCGCGGCGGCAATTTCAGAGACTTTTGCGTTCTTCGACTCGGTGGCGCTACTGATTCTTGATCCCCGCTCCGGTCCCGGTTTGCCTTCGATCGACCCGGACGATTTTCTGACCGACACAACCGGCTGTACACCGCCGAACGAGCGGGATCTGCTCGATCCGAATTTCCCCTGGAACCTGGCGAAATAGTCTGAGGCGAACGGCAGGTGCCAGAACAGAGGTGCCGCCTCGCACCGCTGGGAGACAATTGGTATCCATAACCGGATGCTCGCGGTCGACGCCCTCGATCAACCGCCAAACCGGGGCTGCGCACGCCGCAGAACGGAATCTTGGCGGTTCACACGTTTATTTCCACGCTCCTTACCACGATCGACCTGCATGATCTGCGGCCTGACACACCGGCAACCCATCGCAGCGCCCTTGGGCTTTGGGGATTGGTTTTCGGTGTCAGACCCGTCGACCGGCCAGGAAACAAGGAGTAAACCGTGTCAAAAACTCACATCAACCTCTATGGCCTGCCACCACGGTTGGCCATACTGCTGACGCTTGCGGTCAGCGTGTTCCTTTTCCTGTTGCCAAACCTTGCAAACGCACAGGACGCACCCGTCAGGCTGAACGGACCGCTGGTGCAGGGAGGTGGTGTTACAAATTTCAGCATCAGCCTGGACAACAGCCGGGTGATTTACCGGGCCGACCAGGACATAGACGAGGTTTTCGAGCTCTACAGTGTGCCCATCGGCGGAGGTGTTGCCGTCAAGCTGAATGAGCCGCTGGACGGCGGGCGGGACGTTAGTCTGAGTAGTCGTCTTACCCAGGACAGCGCCAGGGTGATATTCACCGCTTCTCAGAATACGGAGAGCGTCTTTGAGTTATTCAGCGTACCGATTAATGGCGGCACCGTGGTCAAACTCAGTGACCCGTTCCCAGAAGGCGGAGACGTCAGTCGGGTGATTTTTGGCCCCGACGTTGATGTCATCTTCTATCTGGCAGATCAGACCACCAACAACGTCACGGAACTGTACCGCGTGCCGGCTGCTGGCGGACCGGTGACAAAGCTGAACGACGTCCTGACCAGCGGGGGAAACGTCTTATTTTTCCCGCTTGTCAGTCCTGACGGCAGCACGGTGGTCTACCTGGCGGACCAGGACACTGACGGCCAAATTGAGCTCTTCAGCGTGCCCTCAGCCGGTGGCGCCGTAACCAAGCTCAATCAGCCGCTCCCGGCGTTTGGGGATGTCAGCAGCAGAAGCTTGCGAATCAGTGCCGACAGCACGACCGTCGTTTACCTGACTCGCGCGACGTTAGATGCCGGTCAGGAAGTTTTCAGCGTACCCACCAATGGCGGCGCCATAACAACGCTCAACGGCCAACTCGCGAGTGGCGGGACCGTTTTTAGCTTTCAACTTACGCCGGACGGTACGCAGGTGGTTTATCGCGCTGACCAGGAGACCGATGGGCTCGAAGAAATTTTCAGCGTTCCTGTGAGCGGCGGTGAGTCCATCAAACTCAGTGACCCAATCTTCGGCAACGTGAACAGCTTCTCCTTCAGCGCAGACAGCAGCACGGTGGTGTATCGGACGTCTGACGGCACTCGTGAGCTCTTCAGCGTGCCGGTTGACGGTGGCCAGGTGACAAAACTCAACGCGGCAATGCCTGACGGTGACGTCGTCGGTTTTTTTAGAATCACTGCCGACGCCAGCACTGTGCTCTATGCCACTGAACCCGCTGAGTTCGATGAGCTTGGCAAGGTGACTGCCAAAGGTGGCGGCCCGCGGATCAATGCTCTATTCAGCGTCCCGCTGGCCGGAGGAGCGGTTACGCCACTTATTGAGAGGTTTACGGACGGGCGCGGGATTACCAATTCTGCGATTTCGCCGGACGGTCGTGTTGTAGCTTTTACCGCGGACCGGGACTCGGCGGGCCTGGATGAGCTGTTTGCTGTGTCTATCGACGGCGGGCCCGTCTCAAAAATCAATGCCCCGCTGGCTAGCGGCGGAAGGGTCGACAATTTCAGGTTCAGTCCCGACGGGATGAGGATCATCTACAGCGCTGATCAAAACACTGTTGGGGTTGATGAGCTGTTCAGCGTACCCACGGAGAACATCGGTCTGCCGGACACAATTTTTCTGGACGGTTTTGAAGAAGCGTTCTAGGGGGCATACGTTGAGAACACGGATATCACACCAGCGTCCGCCTCCGCTTCAAACTCCTGTGCTTTGGCGACGGCGCTCAACCGGAGGGCCACGCCAACCCGCACAACGATGCATGTTACTTCGCGACAACCTTGCCCACCTTGCGGTAACTTCGCTGCAGCTCGCGTTCACGGCCCGGGTACATGCGCTCCTGATCTGCCAGCATGCTCCCGAGTAACCAATCAGGAAACGATTTTGCGAGCTTCGCCGGGCCGAGCACCCGGACATTGCCTCTGGCTATCTCGTCGCGGAGGGAGACGAAGCCCCTCCAGGCATAGGTGAACGATCTGAGCTTGGCGATGACACGGAGATCTTCCTCGAAGCCCGGATTCTTGAGGCAAGCCTGAACTTTATGGTTCTCCGAAAGAATCCAAAAGTACCGCTTCTTGACGGGTTGATCCGCAAACTCAAAAGCAATCGTGGTGCGTTGGGCCGGCATAATCTCGGTATTCATGCGCATGTGCATGCTCCAGATGAGATGCTCAGGGTCTAGATCGTCGGTCACCAGATCACGTCCCCATCGATGTCCCCATGCACCAAGAGCAAACACGATCTCTCCCAGTTCATTTCCGGCCGACGTCAGGTAATACAGGAACTTGTCGCCGCTTGTACCCGCTCGACGTTCAATCACGCCGGCATCTTCGAGCTTCTTCAGCCTTGCGCTCAGGGTGGATGCCGAAATCCTTGGTAAGGCGCGCTCCAGTTCAGAAAAGCGATGAAAGCCATCCGCCAGCACCATCACAATGAGGATCGTCCAGCGCTCCCCGAGGATTTCGGTTGCCAGCGCTACCGGACAGTACTGACCATATTTGCTCGACATAAACCCTAGTGTAGCGAGAGTGCCGCCAAAGTCAGCTTCGAATTTTGTAGTAGATTTTTGTGAACGTAGCTGCGAGCTTAATAGCCGTCAGAGCGAGGAGACGCACGATGACGAATCAACCTGTTGCTGCTTTGGAAGCGCTACTGCCCATAGTCGCCGCGCATCGCCGTGAAGCCGACAAGAACAGACATCTCTCCGGCCCGGTTGTCGAGGCAGTGCGCGCGAGCGGACTGCTGGGCATGCCGGTTGCTCGTGACAACGGCGGTCTTGGCACATCCCTGCCGGAGATGCTGCGCATTTATGAGGCTATTGCGTATGAAGATGCCGCAGTAAGCTGGGTCATCTGGAACGCGGGGCTCATCGGCTTTTATTCACGCTTCATGTCAAGCGAGCTGAGAGAAGAGTTGCTCACCGGCGCCGACAAGCTGATCTGTCAGTCCACGATACCGGCCGGCCAACTACACGAGCAGAATAGCGAATTCACCATTCGCGGACGTTGGCCACTGATGTCCGGCAGCCCAGGCGCCGATTGGGCCGTGCTCAGCTGCCAGAAACTGGTGAACGGACAACCTGTCCTGGACCAGTCCGGCGCGCCCGAAATTGTGCTGGCCGCGGTTCCTCGCGATTCGTTCGAGATTATTGACACGTGGCATTCCAGCGGCCTGCGCGGCACCGGAAGCAACGACATCGAGGTGTCCGATACCGTAGTGCCCGCACATCGAGTCTTCACCATTTCGAGCGATGCTCAGGTTGCGGGGCCCACAGATCGTCTTCCCATCTTCGCCTGCGTATCGGCCATCTTCGCGGCGCAAACGCTGGGCGTTGCCTGGGCTGTTTTCGATCACGCGCTGCATCGAGGACAGCAAACTGTGACCCCGGGTCCAATGCCAGACCCGCGCGATCGACCGGACTATCAAATCGCCATTGCCAGGCACGGCGAGGCGCTCACAACCGCCAGGGAACGCCTCAAAACGGCGGCAGAAGCGCTATGGGCGCATGCGGAGACCGAGGGTACGGCGAGCAATGACTTGAGCACGGACCTCTACGCCGCCGCTTTCTTCGTGATCGATACAGCGAAAGCGGCCGTTGAATCGCTACACGGACTCAGCGGTACGTCCGGCCTGTATGAAGACTCGCCGATAGAAAAGCCCGCACGCGACCTCCACGCGATGCTGCGACATATCGTCGCGCAGCCGGTTATGCAGGCCGATGTGGGGAGAGTCAGGATGGGGTTAAGCCCGCAATGGTCGCTGTTTTTTGTGTGACGTTCAACCAGGAAATGCCTAGCGGAGAGACATGGTGGGGTATGACGCTATGAGAAAGAGATGCGAGTTGACGGCTTAACCAAAGCTGGGACAGGTAGCCCCTTTATCTCTTTAGCTCTCGCAATACACCCTGAACCACCGGCTCACTCAGGAACACCTCGTGGTTTCCGTCGATGGTGAAAAGCTCAGCGGTCTTTCCTGCATCAAGTAATGCACGGTGATACTGGCGAGAAAGATGTGGGCGGGTTATGTCGTCCTGGCGACCTACATAGACATAGACTCGAGTCTTCGGACTTATTTTTCGAACCAGGTCAACTGGCGATGAGATTTCCAGATCGCCCAAAAAGCCTTCGAATGCATTCCGTTCGTACATATCCGCTCGCCAGGCATTGATGTCGCAAGGACACGACACAACAAAAGCCACGTCTGCAAGTTCCGGCTGCATTGCAATCAATTTGGCAGAAATTGCGGCTCCGCCTGAGTGGCCAGCAAGTATGACCGTTTCAGGCCTAAGAGTTGAAGTAAGTGACCTAATGACCTCAGCGATATGAAGCACTCTTCCATCATCGTAGCTGTCGCCAACCGTCTCTCCCCTCTCACCATCAGACGTTCGATTGAAATCGTCCGTATAGCCCGGCCTCAAAATGCCAATTGCAACCGTATTTCTGCTTTCCAAGGCGATGCGTTGGGCAAAACGGTAGTGGTACGAAGGGCGGCCGAACGGCGCGTCACCATGAATGGAGAAAACGAGCTTCGGAGAATCGGTTAAGCCATTGCTCTTGAAGATTTTGATTTGCAGGCAGCCAGTGTCGCTGCAGACCCGGTCAGCACGGCTCTGGTCGTGCCCCTGGCAGAGCCCCTGAAACAGCAGCAGAAAAGTGAGCAAGATAATGCGGTTCACTTGCCACATTCCGGATCTCGCTTAGGCAAAGCGGCTTGTCACCATCATCGAGCACGCGTCAGCGCGTAGATGGCAAACGAGCCCAGCCAGTGCGACCCGACATAGTGATCGCCGGTTACGAACGGCAGCGACGCGGCCAGGTGCTGATCCGCCGACGCCCGCAGTTTATCCGCCAGCGATTCATCTTCCAGAGCATTGGCGATGATCAACAGGCTCCAAGCCCGGCTCAGATTCAAGCCATCGAGATGCACAATCTTGGGGTCTGCGCGATCGCTGACGTCTGCCGGCCGAAGCCCGCTCTCCCCCAGCGTCGGAAGAAAGCCGGCCAGCCATGCACGAAACCGGTCGCCCGGCATAACGCGAGACATCAGAGCCGCCTCTTCCAAACACGGAGACAAGAAGTCTTCTCCGCTGGGCTCCCAGCCGATCGGGCAATCTTTGTCGCTGCCGTAGTACCGCAGCGCTGTCTCCTCGATCAACTGCGCGAACGCCCGATCATCGACAGCGACCGCATAGTCGTGGGCAAACGACATGCCGAACGCGGTATTCGGATGAACGCCCGTTCTTACTGGGTAGGTCTGAATCGGCAGAAACTCCATGTACCGGTTGCGGATGTAGTCTGACAGCGGCTGTAGCGCTTTCGACAGTTGTTGGCCACGCACATTGTCCCAGCCGACCAGCTCATTTTGCAGCTGTAGCAGCCACGCCCATCCATACATCCGTTCCCAGCTCTTAGACTCCTGTTTGAAGTAATTGAGTTCAGCCAAAATGTTTTCGTCCGAAATCGACTTGAGAAGCTGCGCAAAAACCGCCTCTCGACCGGGAAGGTCTTCGTAATCTTTGAGCGCCTTGACGAGCATCCAATGCCCATGGACCGACGAATGCCAGTCGTAGCAGCCAAAAAACGCCGGATGAAGTTCCCTGGGTGACCGGAGATGACCGGCATCGCCAAGCAGTTGATTGAGCTTGTTCGGATATTCCTGCGGGATACAGGTAACCGCAAGCTGGGTGAAACGCCCCAGCTCATTCACGGTAAGAGAGCGCTGGGCTGCCTGACTGACTTGTTGGCCGCTCGCGAGGACAAAAGCGATTAGCGATAGAGCCGTTGCCCACAAGTTTTTCGGCTTTTTTGCTGATGGCGTCAAAACACGCTACTCAAAGCCGTTGCCAAACAAAACGCGAAGATCAGGCAGCTCATACGCCATAACTCCCAGACCCGTTGTGATAATCATTTTGTTTCGATTGGGCAACCTTTCATCCCATCGGAGAACAGTGCCAAGCTCCCTTGCCTGGCCTTCCGTGGAAATCGGAATGAGCGTGGATTCCAGGCTCGGACGATTTCCGCTTCCCGCCAGGAGCACTGAGCCATCGTCGGACAAAACCAGATTGGTGATTCGCCGGCCGCTGGCATAAAGCAGCGGTTCAAGAGACTGTTGGTCGTCGCTGAGCACCCCAACGCCTACGCGATCGAATGCTCCATAAACTATCTGTCCATCGGAAACGATTGCGCTTATCTCGGCAGTATCCGGCTGCGAATTGATATTTCCCGTTTCGCCATCGATCCTTTTAAGCCCATTAAAACCCGATGCGAGCCACAGCTCACCCCCGACTTGTTGCAATCCGTTGTATCCAACAGTTGGCGAAATGCTGAGGGTCTCCGTCTGCCATTCGAGCCAGCCCGTAGCCGCGTTGAGAGACATGATAAAACGGTCATTCAAGACGGCCACAAGCTCAAGCTCAAAGTCGTTATCGACATCCAGAATCTCTATTTGAGAAGCGGGTTCGTCTGGCAATTCACGTTCCCATTGGACTTCCCCTGTCGCGCCGTCAACACATGTGACGAACGACGGACGGTAACCGCCGGAATAACAAATCTCCGAAACGGGATCTTCGTCGACATTCGCTGACGCGGCGGCGTAAACCTGGCCAAAGGTCTCCGCAGCATCCAAGCGGAGCAGTTCTCGTCCAGTCTGAGCATTGAGCCGCGCGACGCCCCCGCCGAAAGGGCGAAATACCGAGCCGTTGAAGCCAACAACCAGTTCAGTCAATCCACCGCTGAGCTGATCACTGAGGTCACCAAGAAAGAACGGCCCCTCAATCCGAGTGCTTTGCTCGATGAATTCGCCGCTGAGGAGATCCGCTCTGGCCAATATTCCGCTTTCCCTGGTCCAGATCATTTCCAAGGCACCGTCGCCATCCGTGTCATCGACAAGCGCAGCAAGGGCATCCCGAGACGAAGCTGGAACGGAATACAGAACCTCGCCACTTGCATCGAGTACCACTAGTTCCCAGGACCGGTCTTCGTTGACAACAATTTCGTCGACCGTATCGCCATCAATGTCTTGCAGTCTGATCGCTCTCGCATATCGCCTGGAATCGTACTGAAACAGCTCATTGCCCTGACCTAGTTCATAGGCCCGAATCCCTTCGCTGTAGTCATCAAACACCAATTCCTGAAGTCCGCCAGGAATTAGGTTGCCAGCCGCAACCTGAAAACCAGGGCTGACGGTGAACTCCCAAATGGTATCCAATGAACTACCGTTCAATACCAAGGCTGTTGAGCCGAGCACCACCAGGTCGTCACCCGGAACGAGGTCAATCGGACTGGCCAGCATGGTCGTACCGCCAAAACCCCTTCGGGACGTCACGTTGAGAAGATCGTCAAGCGATGCGATGTATAAGTCGCCGTCGTTGCTGTAGGCAACTTCCCACGCACCACCAACCACAAAATCCCCTAAAGCTGCAGAAGAAGCCGACAAACCCAACTGTCCTGACAATTCAACTCGGCAGCTGGCAAGATCGAGCACAACCACTCGCTCAGCAGTAGCCAGCAGCAGCTCCTTCGCGGAATCTCCGTCGGCTTGCGCGATACGGGAAGCGATGATGCGCTGATCCGCATCCCAGATGCACAGCATTTCTTCGGTGTTGAGTCGACGCACAAATACCGCGCTTTGGGTGCGTGAACTTGTCCCTTCTCCAGTTGTGACCAATTCTCTGGCTTCGTCCCCGTCAACATCGACAATTTCCAGCAGCTGCCCGCTTAACCCATCGCCAAGCGCCCCCCAAAACCACAACGGCTGAAGGTTGGTGTCTGATTGCGGGGACGGCGGCGAGACTGGCATGCGGCCGATCGGGCTGGCCGCCCCAACCGGCAGATAAGTCAAAGCCACACTAGCGAATAGAAAAAGAGATAACCGTAGACAGAAACTCAACGAGAGATGCAATGAACTTCCTTAATCGAAATTCAACGATAGGGTTATGCAGAGAGTAACAGGAAAACTACCTCAGCACGCCCTTCTTTACGGGTGCCAGGGCGATGTTGGCGGACGAAAAAACCTCACAGGCCTTCCAATGCTTTTACCCGCGATAGAAGCGTTGTATGCCCCTTCGTCATCGAACCTGCCTGGCTACGATCCGGCAAAAACCGCTGGCCGCATCTCACGCCACGGCTGCGCGTTTTCCAGAAACGCGGCCAGCTGCAGCAGCGTTGCCTCATCACCATATCGTCCGGCGATCTGAATCGGTACCGGCATCTCGTTGTGCATTCCGGCCGGCAGCGAGATGGCCGGCAGTCCGGTCATGTTGAACGGCGCCGTGTAGGGCACTACGCCAAAGTTTCGGTCGTACCAGTCACGACCAGAAAGCGACGCATCGTTTTGGTTGAGGTACCCCAGTTCGATCGGTTCATGCCGCAGCACCGGAAGCAGTAGCGCGTCGTAGTCGGCCATGAAATTCCCGATGGCTCGTGAAACGGCGTTAATTGCCATAAAGGCCACTTCAACGTCGATCGCCGAGAACTTGGCTCCGGCCCGAGCACAGGCGAGCGTTGCCTCTTCAAAATTTTCCGGCCCGGGTTCAATGCCCAGCTCTTGACTAAGGCCGTAGACACCAGCAGCCAGAAAGGAGGTCCAGGCCAAAAAATTGGCTTCATTGAATTGGTCTGGATCATACTGGGGGCAAGCCAATTCCACATGGTGACCGGCGCCCTCAAGCACCGAGGCCGTCTGGTCAAGCGCCGCGACAATCTGAGGATCGGGCTTTGGCGTGCCCGGAAGACTGTGCGTCAGAGCGATGCGAAGCGGCTTTAGATCACGCGCAATTTCTTCGGCGTACGGCCTTACCGGCGGGGCAATCTCAAACAGTGCCCCCACTTCCGGTCCCTGTACGGCATCGAGAAGACGCGCGCTATCGCGAACCGTGCGAGACACAGCAAACTCTATTCCCATACCCATCAGCGGAAAGCCGTAGTCCGGGCCAAGGGGTGTCCTGCCGCGCGTGGGCTTCAGCCCGACCAGTCCACAGTTGGCCGCCGGAATGCGGATCGATCCACCCCCGTCATTGGCGTGCGCCATCGGCACAATGCCGGCGGCCACCGCCGCCGCTGATCCGCCGGACGATCCGCCACTCGATCGGTCCAGGTTAAAAGGGTTACGGGTCGGTTCTCCGTAGACCAACGCCTCGGACGAGGCGTTAAACCCGAACTCTGGCGTGGAAGTGATCCCCACTACGCTACACCCGGCCTTGTGGAGCCTCGTCGCGAGCTCGGAATTGGTCTCCGGCACAAACTGACCTGCCGCCAGCGCCCGCGAACCCGAGCGGCACGGAACGCCTGCGATATGAAGAACCAGATCTTTTGCGAGGAACGGGACTCCCCTGAAGGTGCCTGTTGGGTCGCCAAGCGCCGGAGTTTCCAGTCGATCAACAATGGCATGAATTTGACCGTTTACCTGATCGATCGCCTCACTGGCCGCGCTCACAAGTTCATCAGGCCTGACCTCCTTGCGATCAACGAGCTCAGCCAGCCCCGTGGCGTCATAAGAAACATATTCTTTAAGCTTCATGGTCTTCACCCGGACTTGCAGCGGCAGAGAAAGGTCCAGCTTATCGCAACACGCAACCGCTTAGGTGCCCTTTTGCCGGACAGCTGGCGTTCAAAGCTCACCGCATCGGAGGCCTACGCCGAACTCCCCTGTAACCCCTTCCCGGATCATTCGTTTACTTGTGACGACGCCGTTCAAATTGGTGCACGAAGATGCCGAATTCCCCCCGAATGAACCCTGCTTTGCTCGCAATGATGGCCCTGATGGTTGGACTCCTGGCGACGCCCTGCTTCGGCGAAGAAGCGCCTAGTGTCAGTTTGAAGGAAGTCGGAACCCGTGGATGGTTCACCGTTGCCGGACCCATGGCTGCGTTTGATTCCACCAGCCCGCACGTTGAAGTCTGGGCACCCAAGGCACGTCAGAAGCCCCCGGTCATGGTCTTCGCCCACGGCGGAGCCGGCTACCGCGACGACGACCGCGCCCGTGTTGAGATGTTTCGCCGCAACGGTTTCGCCACGGTGTCGTTCGATGCCTATGAGATGAACGGGTTGACCGACTGGGAGTTTGTGAGCCGCAAGGTCACCAACGCCGCCAAGCAGAAAATGATCTGGGGCGTTTATGAGGGCGCCGTAGCCTATGCCGCGGGGCGAGACGACTGGGATGGCAAGAACCTCTTCCTCTACGGCACTTCCAACGGCGGGCGGGTGGCGCTCTATGCGGGCTCCCAGCTCGCCGTCGACAGGGTCCGGGGAATCATCTCCGAGGCGCCGGCAGCGACCGGTCTGCCGCTCGGAGACTATGAGATCCCAAGCATCATTCTCTTCGGCAAGCTCGATACCTGGGCCGGCAAGTCAGACACCGACTTTGTCTGGAAAAGAACGTACCCAAACTCGCCCGTATCCATTGCCGACTGGGTGGAATCGATGAGAAACCGAGAAAGACCCGTCCGGTTCATCTTCTATGAAAACGCCGGGCACCTGCTTTTCGACGGACCGCTAGAGAAAGTCACCGTAAAACGAGGAAAAGCCATCGCTTTTTCAGCATACCGTGGTGCTGACGACGGGGTGTTGGAGCAGTACGAAGAGGATGTTTTGACGTTCGCTGGCAAACTGAATCAGCAAAATTGACGGGCAAGAGGCGCTGCAACCACGACAAAAGCCTGGAGTAAAAACAGAGGGGTCTCGCCACCCCTGAAGAATCCCACTAGGTCCTGCCTCCGTCTTGGGCAGACGACTCCGTCGTTGAATGCTATGTTGCTTCGGGACAAATGCGGCTTCACGGAGTAGTCCATGCTGAGTTTCACAGTCAACGGCCAGCAGCAGCAGACCGACGTCGACCCGGCTACCCCCATCCTGTGGGTTTTGCGAGAGCAGTTTGGCCTTACGGGCACCAAGTTTGGTTGCGGCGTTGCGCAGTGCGGTGCGTGTACGGTGCACCTTGGCGGCGCGCCGATACGCTCCTGCAGCGTGCCAATCTCCGCCGCCGCTGGCCAGGAGATCACCACCATCGAGGCCATGGCGGGTCCTGATGGACAGTTGCACCCGCTTCAGCAGGCCTGGATCGACGACCAGGTGCCGCAGTGTGGCTACTGCCAGTCGGGCCAGCTCATGTCGGCGATGGCTCTCCTGGACAGCAACCCGACCCCTGACGACGCGGCGATCGATGCCGCCATGCAAGGCAACATCTGCCGCTGCGGTACCTACCCGCGTATTCGACGGGCGATTCGTCGCGCGGCGAGCGCCATGGTCGATGAGAAGGCCGCCCCCTCAACGGATGAATCGGCATGAACAAATGGACTCGCAGAGGCTTTATTGGCGCCGGCTTGGCGACCGGCGGGGTGCTGGTGCTGGGTGTTGCGGTGCGGCCCGGACACAGGGCGCCCGAGATGGCAGACATGATGACCAGCGACGGCGAGGAGTTGCTCAACCTTTGGGTAAAGATCGCCCCGGATAACAGCGTCACGGCCATTGTTCCACACTCCGAGATGGGCCAAGGCGCCCAAACTGCTCTAGCCCAGATGCTGGGCGATGAACTGGATGCTGACTGGTCGCAGATCAGAGTCGAGGAAGCGCCGCCTCACAAGGAATACGCCAACCATATTCTGGCCAAGGGTTTTCTGATTGGTGCGGCCGAGATTCCTCCGGTGCTGCTGCCGACCGTCGACGGCGCCCTCCTGGAGGTGACCCAACTGTTCAACCTGCAGATTACCGGCGGCAGCACCAGCGTTCGCTCAACCGGGCAGTTTGGTATGCGCGTCGCCGGCGCCGCAGCGCGGGAGATGCTGCTTCAGGCGGCGTCCAGCGCGTGGAACACGCCGATTAACGCACTGCGGACCGAGGCAGGCTACATCATCAGCGACAGCCAGCGCGCGCCCTATGCGGACTTCGCGGCGGCCGCCGCCAAGATCAAGCCGCCCGTGGCGCCAAAACTCAAGAGCCCCGACGAGTTCACACTCATGGGCCGGTCCATGCCGAGGTTCGATGTACCTGAAAAGACCAACGGCAGCGCCCAGTTTGGCATCGACGCTCACGTTGAGGGTTTGCTTTACGCAACTCTCCAGCAAAGCCCGGTTTTCGGCAGCAACGTAGCGAGCATCGATGACAAGGAAGCGCTGCAGATGCCAGGCGTACGCGCGGTGGTGAATCTCGGTGACGCGGTTGCGGTCGTTGCTGACGGCTACTGGACGGCAAAACAGGGTCTCGGAAAGGTCAAAACCCAGTGGGAGTCCACCGACGCGGACGGGATCAATACCAGCGACATATTTGCGCAGTATGATCGAGACATCTCGACGGCCATTGTCGAGGACGACGCCAAAAAGCATAAGAAGCTCGGCGACGAAGCCGGGGCAATTGAATCGGCAGAAACGGTCATAGAGGCCACGTACCAGGTGCCCTTCCTGGCGCATGCGACCATGGAGCCGCTGAACGCGACGGCCCGTTACACAGAAGATCTGCTGGAAGTCTGGACCGGCACCCAGAACCCGCTCGGCTACCAGGCGGACGTGGCGGAAGCCATGGAGATGTCCGATGACCAGGTTCGCTTAACCAATTTCTATATGGGTGGCGGTTTTGGTCGCCGCTCCGAAGCCGGCGTGGCGATTCAGGCAGCCAGGCTCTCGCGGGAAGTCGGTGCGCCGGTCAAGCTGATCTGGTCCCGGGAAGAAGACATTCGCCAGGACCGGTATCGCCCGGCGGTCACCAGCCGTTTTGTTGGTGCGCTTGACGCCAACGGCAACCCTACGGCTTGGCAAAATCACTACGTGCAAAAGCGCCATCCGCCGGACGCCGCGCTGATTCCCTACGCGATTCCTAACCTTGGGATTTACGACGTGGAGAGTGTCACTCACGTCCCGTTTGGGCCCTGGCGAAGCGTCGACCACTCGCAGCAGGGTTTCTTCACCGAATCATTTATCGACGAACTGGCTGTCGCCGCCAACCGCGATCCGTTTGAGTTCCGCCGCGACCTGCTCAAGGACGCGGAACGTCAGCGCATCGTTTTGGAAACCGCCGCCGAAAAGGCCGGCTGGTATGAACCGACCGGTCCCGGCGAAGGCCGCGGCATCGCGCTACAGGAGTCCTTCGGCACACACGTTGCGCTGGTGGTCGATGTGCTCATCGAAAGCGATCAGGTTTCGGTCAAGCGGATCGTCTGCGCCGTCGATCCCGGCCTGGCCATCAATCCTGACGGACTGACCTCGCAGATGGAGTCGGGCATCATCTTTGGATTGACCGCAGCACTCTATGGCGAGATCAACATTCAGAACGGCGCAGTCAAGGAGAGCAACTTTCACGACTACCCGATGCTGCGCATCAGCGAGACGCCCATTATCGAAACGCACATCGTCAACAGCGGCCACGCGCCGGGCGGTGCGGGCGAACCCGGCACGCCGGTCGTGGCGCCCGCCCTGGCCAACGCCATCTATGCCGCCAGCGGCATCCGCGTGAGGAGCCTACCAGTCAGGCTCCCTGACAGCGGAGGGTTCAGCTAGCCAGCCGCTCCCTATGTCTCGTGAAACGTGAGAATCCGGACCAGTGCCTCTCTTGCACGAGGCTGTCTTCGCCCGAGGCTGCCCAGCGTTTCGATCGCCTCCTCACCCAGATCGCGATCGTTATGGGTATGCGCAATTTTTGCCAGGGCGGGCAGCCCCTGCGTCTCCGGAAGCTCACCCAGTGCCTCTACGGCCGCTCGCCGTACTTTCCAGGCAGGATCGTCGTCGATGAGCGTTAGAAGAACGTCCAACGCCCTCGGGTGATCCTGCCACGAGAGACCTTCCGTTGCCGCCTCGCGCAACTCTGGGTCTTCCAACGTCTTCACAAAGCCTTCGAGCACTTCGAATGCGGTCGGATGGCTGTGTCGCGCAATGGCCCGTATCAGCGATTCACGCACTCTCGGGCGCGCTTTCCCGTTTCCGCCCGCCAGCAGATCGACAAGCAAAGCAATGCTGTCTTCAGGATTCTGGCGACCAAGCCAGCTCAGCGGCTGGCCTCGCAGGTTGATCGGAACCTGGAAGTCGCTGTTGATGACTCTGGTCACCACACCATCGGACGAGGTGCGAAGCAAAATGGCGATCGGCCTTCGCTCCCAACCAGCGTACGGCGGCGGCCCGGAAAACGCCGCCGCCTGAGCGTCCTCCGCGGTAAGAAGGCTACTCAAAGGACGGCCCTTCAGTGCGAATCGACTACCGCCAAAGTTCCAGCCGCCGGCGTAGCTGTAGCCGTTTGGGTCTGCCCAGCGATCGACAGACCAGCCGATCCAGCTTTCGTCGGCGCGAATCGCGGTGCTCGCCTTATCCCAGCGCTCGGCAAACGATCCTGACTCGATGCGCTCCACGCCGACAGCGCTGGTCGACACCGCCAGCGTGATGGCCAGCCAACCTACCACTGCGATAGCTGGACGGCTCACTGCCCGGTTCCCATATCCTGCAGCAGCTCGATCAGCGCTTCACGGGCGGCGGGCGTCTCCATGTCGCCCAGCGACTCGGTTGCCGCCCGCCGCACCCTCGGATCCGGGTCGCTCTGCGCTACTGACAGCAGTGCCGAGGCCGCCTCAGGCATTTCAAAGTCTTCCATTTCCTCAACAATGACCAGCCGTCTTCGCTGATGCGGCACTTCGCCCAGCAAAGCAACCAGGACATTCAAGGCCTGCCTGTCTTCACGATCGCCCAGCTCATCGATTGCAGTCATGGCCAGCCGATCATCCGTTCCTCTAATTGCCTCTGTCAGCAGATCGATCAGACCCGCAGGCTCAAGCTCAACCAGGTATTCCAGGGCGTCTGAGCGAAGTTCAGGGTCGCGACCCTGGTCTTCCAGGACCGTCATCAGCGTAGGCGTTACGTCCGCATAGTCATGATGAGTCAACGCATGGAGCGCCGTGCGCTGAACCTTAATCGACGGGTCATCAAAAACCAGACTGCGGAGCTTCTCAGTAGCCGCCGGAAGCTCGATATCCTCCAGGACGTCGGTAATACGTGCGCGCAGCTGTTCGTCTTTCGTGGCGTCCAGATGCTGGATGATCACCTCCAGCGAGCGCTCATCACCGATTTCACCGAGCTCAGCCAAAACCTGCAGCATCCGGTTATCGTCGTCGCTACGCCCAAAACGGCGTACTCGCTCGGAGTACTCTTTCTGGCCCTGCCCATCCAGCTGTCGGGCCAGGCGCACCATTGCGCGTTTGGCGTCGTCGCTCCACTCGCTGCGCCGATAGCTCGCCAGGTGGTTGTCGTAGCAGGCAAACACCTCGGATGGCGCCTCCCCGAGCTCGTCACGTGCGTAGCAGCGCCAGAATTCTGCGTCGTCGGCCCAGTCTGAACCGGGATATTGCTCAACCAGTGAACTGAACGTTGCCAGGGCCGCCGACCACTTCCGATCCAACACCTCGTTGTAGCCCTGCTGATATGCCCGGGCAGCACTATCTGAATCGGCCTGGGCGCGGGCGGCTCCTGCGGCCGCCACCAGCCCCGAGCACATGCTCACCACTTGGACAATTGTGCGAATTTTCATAGTTTTGGTTCCTTGGTTTAGACCCCACCGTCGCGCGGTGCGGGCAGATGTCTCAGTTCTTCCAATGTCAGTTGAAAAAGCAGGCCCCGGTTGTCGATGGCCGCTTTCAAAATCCGCAGGCCGCCGGCGTCCTGCTGACGAGATAAATTGGCAACCTGGATGAACACCAGCTCCAGCTCACCCACCAGCTGCGCCTCGCGGTCGCGACCGGATTCTTCAAGTTGTTCAATCAGATCACGGGCGTTACCCGCCAAACGTTCGGCCGCTCGCTGTTCTGCCGCCAGCGCCTCGCTCCCCAAAAAGCTGGCGCTCACCAGCTCAGGAGTTTCGCGATTGGCGACCGCCAGAAGCAGCGGCGCGGCTTCCTCGAGGAAAGTCAGATAACGATCTTCTTCAGGCACAGTGGACTCAGCGAGGCGCGGACCATCCACCGGGCCGCTGGTGACCATCAGCCCGCCAAGCCCGACACCCAGCACCAGCATTGCCGCAGCGAGGAATCCCGCCATGCCAAAACTCATTGACCGACTTCGCCGGGAAGGCGGCGCCAGTTCGCGAGCGACCTTCGGCCACGCGTTGAGCTCGCCGGGCAACGGTTTCGTCGGGAGCACGAGCGAGGCCTGGAACGCCATTTGGGCAGCCAGCTCAGCGCTGCAGCCGGGGCAGCTTTCGACGTGGCGCGAAAACTGCTCCTGTTCGGGCCCTTCCACGTCGCCCATGACTCGATCGCTGATCGCGGCTTCCCACTCTTTGCAGGCCGTCATAGCGATGCCTCCCGGTGACCCGTTGAATCGTCGAACTCCGCCATCGCCTCCCGGAGCTTCCGCATGGCGCGAAACAGCAGGTTTTTCACTGATCCCTCGGCGCGCGACAGCACTTCAGCCGTCTCGCGGGTCGACAGCTCTTGAAACTGCCTCAGCACAAATACACTTCGCTCCGCTGGCGTGAGTGTGTCCATTGCTGCCATCAGCTCACGCCCCAACTCAGCGCTCGCCGTGACCCGTCCCGGATCATCGGCTGGATCCGGAGTTGCCCAGTGTTCGGCCATGCCGGGGTTTTCATCCATCGATTCGGTCACCTGGCTCCAACGCTGACGGCGAATATGGTCAAGACAGGTGTTGTGAGTAATGCGGTACAGCCAGGTTGCAAAGCCCGAGTCACCTCGAAATCGCGGCAGAGCCTTAATCGCCTTAATCATGACTTCCTGCATTGCATCCTCCGCTTCAGAACGCTGGCCAAGCAAACCCAGGGCGAGGTAGAAGACATCGTTCTGATGCCTTTCCACCAGGGCCTTCAGGGCGAGTCGGTCACCGTTTTTGGCGCGACCCAAAAGCACCTGTTCATCTGAATTGGCCACTCGGTCTCCCGTGTGAGTGTTGTAAGCGCGATACAACGATCATCGCATCAGTTCCGAATGGTCCACTACAGTCCACTGGCATTTGGACGCAGCGACAAAGATCTGGTTTGCAAGTCTCGGCTAATTCGCAATTTGACTGATTCGAGGCCTCTTCCGGTGCATTTTATGAATCTGCTGCCGGAGCGCGGGTTCGTTCTTTGATCGTTCGCGGAGATCTACTTACTCGGGATGCCCGTATAGACCACTAGCAAGCCTGAAGGCCAAGATAACTCGATACTCCGGCCAGCTTCGGGAGGCGGCAATGGACAATCTTGAGAACCTGTTCGACAAAGCGGTAGGCGAAATCGAGCGTATGCTCAACTCCAAAACCTGTGTCGGTGAACCCATCACGATCGACGGCAACACGCTGATACCGCTCATCAATATGGGCTTTGGCTTTGGTGTCGGCGGCGGCGAAGGTCGCGATGAAAGCAAAGGCAGCGGCAAGGGCGGAGGCACAGGCGGCGGTGGCGGCGTTAAGCCAGCGGCGGTAGTGATCATCAACGAGGCCGGCGTCCGGGTTGAGCCCATCAAGTCCGGGGCTACGTCGGTGCTGGAGAAGGTCGCTGAATCCATTGGCAAGGTCGCGTCGACGAAAGAAGCCAGGAAGGCTGAGTAACCCTGTGACCTGAACCATGCTGACGGCTGCCCTGCTGATTCTTCTGAGTTTGCTGGCGCTGCTGATGCTGCCTGTCGACCTCGTGTTCCGGGTCTCGTGGCGCGATACCTGGGAGAAGGATATCCGGCTCAGGTGGGCTTTTGGACTCGTCAGCGCTCGTCTGGGCGCTGATAAGCCACAGGATTTCAGTCGATTGGAGGCTGAAACTGATCCCAGCCGCCTTGAGGGCGATCACGCAGCCAGCGGCTCCTTCGATTTCCTGGGCGCGATTCGACAAAAACCCTTTCGCCAGAGAATCCTTCGCTTTATCGCCGATTGCTGGCAGGCGTTGCGCAAGCGGGAGCTGGCCCTGCGCTTGCGGCTGGGGCTCGGCGACCCTGCTGATACCGGTCAGCTCTGGGCAGCGCTGGGGCCGGTCTCGGGCGTGCTGGCCGGCGTTGACAGCGCAACCATAAGCCTTGAACCGGATTTCGAAAATGAAACGTTCGAACTGGACGGCAGCGGCAAGGTGCGAGTCATACCGCTTCAGCTGCTCTACGCCTGCACCACGCTCATAGTGTCACCGACCGTGTGGCGGACGCTGAGAACAAGCCGTCAATGAATGATGTCCGAATCAGTCTCGTATTCCAGAGCCCCGTTCTGAAGATCAGCGTTGTTGAAGGGGTGACCGTTCTGCCAACGCGCCTGGGTTCCTGCTATCAGGTTCTTGGGAAAGCCGAGCCACTCGCCGTGATTATCACGGATCCGGACGGCTCCGTAGCGCTGGATCTGCATGGAAAGCCGCTGGCAGTTGACGAGCTCCCAGCCGAGCTTTGGTCCAGCCACCAGCGTTTGTAGGCGCTCCAACTATCAGCAAGCACGGCGACCTTTCAAAGCCTGTTGCCGAGGGCCCGTCGACGCATGTCCCTTTCATCAAGCCCAAAGAACCGAACCGCGTTGTTGAAGAAGATATCTTGCTTTTGCTCAGGAGTTAGAAAGTCAGCGCCATCCATGATCTCGATGGATTTCGAGATCAGCCCCGGCCAGTTCATGGCGTCAGCGCCGAACATCAGACGGTTGGCATACCCGGCGTTCACGAGGTCCCGAAGCTGGCCATAAAAGTAGTTGGTACCCTTGCCCCACATAATGCCGCCGATGTCGACATAGAGCTGCGGGTAGGTCCAGAGCATCATGACCAGCTCATCGTTAAAGCCCTCGGCCATATGCATGATCGAGATTCGAAGCCCCGGATGTTTGGCGAGCACCGGCTCAAGCAGGAGCGGATTACCGTGGGCGACCCGATAGTCTGGGTAAAGCGCCGCAGCACCCGGGGGGCCGCTGCCCATGTGGATCTGCACTGGGATGTTCATCTCCTCCGCCATCGCCCAGTAAGGCATCATTTTCTCGTTCTCCGGCGACACGCCCACATACTGGTTGCTTACCTCACCCAGCACGAGGAATCCGCCGTCTTTGAAGAACTCACGGGCCTGCTCAGCCGAATAGGGGTCACGCACCACGTTGAGCTGCAAGCTTTTGATGAAACGGTCAGGCGCCGCCGCTTTCCATTCGTTGACGAGCCCTGGCGGGCCGCTCAGGATGCCCACCGCGTTGTTGCGCTCGAGCTCCTTGATCACGGCCTTGAGCATCTTCCTGGGCGTCTCGGGTGTGGGTATCGGGTCGTCACAGGTCGGATTCCGAGTCGCCCCCATCAGCTGCATGGGCCAGGCTTTGGCGGTTGTCGGCGCCGGCAGTGACGGCACCAACGGCACACACATAGACGACGGGATCGGCCCGTTCATCGTGGGCAGGCTGGCGTGCACGTGCACATCGATAATCGGGTGCTGGGCCTCGGCCGCACCTGAGAGAAAAACCGCCGCCAGCAATAGTCGTTGCGTGCCTCTCATCGCTTTCCTCCTGATGAATTGTTAACTGGAGAAATGCCGTTGATCCAACAATCGCACAGGTGCGGCGGCTTACGCCAGCCGAAAGGAAGACGAGGGAACTTAATCGATTGTGGTACGCCAAGGGCCAATACGCCCATGCGAGCCGCATGGCAAACCGGGCGCTTTAGACAACGCTCAGCCTGAAACCTGGTCCAGCTCCCTTACCCTTTCCTTAGGCCGAAACCAGCGGCGTACCAGCATCTTTTCCAGTTCGACAATGAACAGGACAGATACGGCGACCAGGACAATCCGCAACCAGACTCCCGCGCTGATGGCCGCAGTGCCGAACAGCGCCTGCAGCGCCGGCAGATACGTAAACGCCAGCTGGAACACCACCAGCAACCCCACGGCGTAGAGTACGTAGGAGTTCCCGAGCAACCCCTGCCGGTTGAGCACCGGCGCTGTGATGTAGCGGGCGCTGAACAGGTAGAAGATTTCGAACATCACCAGCGTGTTGACGGCAACGGTTCTGGCCTCTTCAATCGTCGCGTTTTGTCGCTGTTCCCACAAAAACATGCCGAACGTGCCCGCCATCAGGATCACGGACACGTAGCCGATGCGCCAGAGAAACAGCGGCGTCAGGACGGGCTGTCTCGCGTTGCGCGGCGGCCGACCCATTACGCCCGGCTCGGGCGGTTCAAAGGCCAGCGCCAGCGCCAGCGTTACGGCCGTGATCATGTTGACCCAAAGGATCTGCACCGGGGTCAGCGGAAACTCGTGGAAGCCAAGCACAATAGCGCTGAGCACAACGAGGGCCTCACCACCGTTGGTCGGAAGGATGAACAGGATCGCTTTCTTCAGGTTGTCATAGACCGTCCTGCCTTCCTCAACGGCGCTGGCGATTGACGCAAAATTGTCGTCAGCCAGCACCATCTCGGAGGCCTCTTTGGCCGCTTCGGTTCCATTGATACCCATCGCGACCCCAACGTCGGCACGCTTTAGCGCCGGGGCGTCGTTCACGCCGTCGCCGGTCATGGCGACCACCGCGTCGGTACGCTGGAGGAGCTCTACCAGCCGAAGCTTGTGCTCCGGCGTGACGCGCGCATACACGTCGACCGTGTTGACCAAATCCGTCAGCGCGTCGTCGTCGAGCGTGTCGAGCTCTGAACCCGTCAAAACCCGCTCGTGGTTCTCCAGCCCCACTCGCTTGGCGATCGCCTGGGCCGTGCCGGCATGATCCCCGGTGATCATCTTCACCCGGATACCCGCCTCTCGGCAGGCGCGAACGGCGCTGATCGCCTCTTCCCGCGGCGGGTCCATCAACCCCAGCAGTCCAAGCAGCGTGAGACCTCCCTCGACATCGGCAAAGCCCAGCTCCTGCTGCGCGCAATCCACCGACTTGGTAGCAACCGCCAGGATGCGCTGTCCCTCCGCAGCCATCGCGTCCATCCGCTGTAACCAGAGGTCTCGGTCGAGCGGCAGGTCGCCGTCCGCACCGCGCGCCGTGTCGCACATCCCCAGCACAACCTCGGGTGCGCCCTTGACGACAATCAGCCGTTCGTCGTTCTCACAACGATTCAGCGTCGCCATGAACTTGTGGCCTGACTCAAACGGAATAATGTCAGCGCGAGGCCAGCACCGGTGGGTTTGCTCAAGATCGAGCCCGTGTTTGGCGGCCGCAACGATCAGCGCGCCTTCCATCGGGTCTCCATGAACCTCCCAGCCGGTCTCAGCCTGCTCCGCGAGCGTCGCGTCGTTGCAGAGAGCGGCATCGCGCAGGAGTTCCTGAAGGGGAAGATCGTCACCTGGCGCCAGTTCGTTTGAGCCATCCAGGAAAGTCCCTTGTGGCTCATAGCCGGTGCCGGTGACGTTAATCTGCCTTTCGCTGGTCTGAACGGTGGCGACGGTCATGGAGTTTCGGGTGAGCGTGCCGGTCTTGTCGGAGCAGATAACGCCGACGGTACCCAGCGTCTCCACCGCCGGCAGGCGGCGGATGATCGCACTTCGACCCGCCATCCGCTGGACGCCGATAGCCAGCGTAATGGTCATAATGGCCGGCAGCCCTTCCGGAATCGCGGCTACCGCCAATCCCACCGCGGCCATAAACATTTCCGCCGCGGTAAAGTCTCGGATCAAAACGCCAAACACAAAGCTCACGGTCGCCAGCACCAAAATCGCGCCGGTCAACCACCGGCTGAACTGGTCCATCTGGCGCAGCAACGGTGTGGTCAGCTGCTGAACGTTCGCCACCAGCGCACTGATTCGGCCGATTTCGGTGGCGCCGCCGGTTGCGACGACCACGCCGGTCCCCTGCCCCTGCGTCACGAGTGTGCCTGAGTAGGCCATGCAGTTACGCTCGGCCAGCGGCGTTTGCGACGGCAGAATCCTACAGTCCTTTTCGACCGGCACCGATTCACCGGTCAGCGGCGCTTCCTCAACAAACAGGCCCTTGCTGCGCAGCAGACGAACATCCGCCGGGACCTTATCTCCGGACTGAAGCTGAACAATGTCACCGGGCACGAGGTCCGCTGCTTCGACGGTCACCAGCTTGTTGTCGCGCAGCGTCATGGCGCTCGGTGACAGCATCTGTCGGATCGCCTTGAGGGCGTCCTCAGCTTTGCCTTCCTGGACAAACCCGATCGCCGCGTTCACCAGCACAACGCCGAGAATCACCACGGCGTCGAGCCAGTGCTGCAGGAGCGCGGTCACGACACCTGCGGCCAGCAGCACGTAAATCAGCAGGTTGTGAAACTGGCTCAGGTAGCGAACCAGGGCGCTGCGGGGTCTTGGCTCGGGCAGTCGGTTCGGACCGACCTCGTCAAGCCGCCGCCTCGCCTGGGATGTGCTCAGGCCCGATTCATGGGCGCCAACGCGAGCCAACACTTGGTCCGCTGACAGGTGGTGCCACTCAGCAACGACCCCTTCCCGTCGTTGACCGGCCGCTGCCGCATGGCGCTGTCGTCGGCGCCAGTCGCGGATGCCAAATCCCAGGAGCAATCCCGCGGCCATCATCGCAATCAGCCACTCCAGGGCAATCAGTTCCAATAGAAACAGGTCGCTGTCGAGCATGCTGAGACCTCGTGTCGAAACGTCATCGGCTAACGGTCAAGCCGTTCAAGGCAGTGTCAAAAAATCCTAACACGCATTACTGTCAACAGGTTCGGACTACCGGTCGTTGACGCTCGGTAAAACCGAATCGATATGGCCCAAGTCGCTCGCTATCGTCAAAGCCGCCAAACCGTCATCACCGGTTCATAGCGCAGCGACATACTCAACACCCTAGAGACCACAGGAGACCCCCGTGAGCGACATCCTGAGTCAGGACGAAACCACGCTGATCGACGCCTACTGGCGGGCCTGCAACTACGTGGGTGCCGCAATGATCTACCTGCGCGACAACCCGCTGCTCAGAGAACCGCTCAGCGCCGCGCACGTTAAGCGGCGACTCCTCGGACACTGGGGAGCCAGCCCAGGCCTGTCTTTTGTGTATGTGCACATGAATCGGCTGATTCGGGAGCACAACCTGAACGCCATTTTCCTGGCCGGACCAGGCCACGGCGCGCCGGGTGTCCTGGCGCCCGTCTATCTCGAGGGAACGTATTCTGAGATCTACCCCAATATGTCGGAGGACGAGGAGGGCCTGAAGCGGTTCCTTAAGCAGTTTTCTTTTCCCGGCGGGATCGGCAGTCACTGCACCCCGGAGACGCCCGGGTCGATTCATGAGGGAGGTGAACTGGGCTACAGCCTCTCTCACGCCTTTGGTGCGGCCTTTGACAACCCTGATCTGGTGGTGGTCGTTGCGGTGGGCGACGGCGAAGCGGAGACCGGGCCGCTCGCCACCTCCTGGCATTCAAACAAGTTCTTGAGCCCCATGCGCGACGGCGTTGTGCTGCCAATCCTTCACCTGAACGGATACAAGATCAACAACCCCACGATCCTCTCGCGCATCCCCCATACGGAACTCGAAGCGCTGTTTCGCGGCTACGGGTGGGAGCCGCATTTTGTTGAGGGCAGCGAACCGGCAACCATGCATCAGGCTATGGCCGCGACGCTCGACGCATGCTACGCCAGAATCCGCGACATTCAGCAAACGGCCCGCCAAGCTGGCGAGGTGACCCGCGGTCGGTGGCCGATGATCGTCCTGAGAACGCCCAAAGGCTGGACCGGCCCCAGAGAGGTAGACGGGCGCAAGGTCGAGGGATCGTGGCGGGCCCATCAGGTCCCCCTGGGCGGGATTCACGACAACCCCGCGCACCTGGAACAGCTCGAGGACTGGCTGAGGAGCTATCGGCCTGAGGAGCTGTTTGATGCTGACGGGCGACTGATTGCCGAGCTGCGCGCGCTTGCCCCGCAGGGTCAAAAGCGCATGAGCGCGAGCCCGCACGCCAACGGCGGCCTGATTCGACGGGCGCTCCGCATGCCAAACTTCCGCGACTACGCGATTGAGGTTGCCAGACCCGCTGACGACGTCGCCATGAACACGCCACCGCTGGGAGCGTTTCTACGGGACATCCTGGCCCGGAACATGGACAACTTTCGGGTTTTTGGGCCTGACGAAAACACCTCCAACAAGCTCGACGCGATTTACGACGTGAGCAAAAAGCTCTGGCTCGCCGACTATCTGCCGGAAGACGAAGACGGTGGCGAGCTGGCGACCGACGGGCGGGTCCTGGAGATGTTGTCCGAGCATACGTTGGAAGGCTGGTACGAAGGGTATGTCCTGTCCGGGCGACACGGTTTTTTTGCCACCTACGAAGCGTTTGTCCACGTCATCGACTCCATGTACAACCAGCACGCCAAGTGGCTGGACATCAGCCGCGAGATCCCCTGGCGCGCGCCGGTTTCATCGCTGAACCTGCTGATTACCTCAACCGTCTGGCGGCAGGACCACAACGGGTTCACCCATCAGGACCCGGGCTTTCTGGACGTGGTTGTGAACAAGGCGCCCGAGGTTACCCGGATCTACCTGCCACCCGACGTCAACTCGTTGCTCTGCGTAGCGGATCACTGCCTGCGTAGCACCGACAACATCAACGTGATCGTCTGCGACAAACAGATGCACCTTCAGTATCTCGACATTGATGAGGCCGCCAAACATCTCGAGAAAGGGATAAGCACCTGGGACTGGGCGAGCAACGATCACGGCGGCGAACCCGACATTGTGATGGTCGGCTGCGGCGATATCCCGACCCAGGAAGCGCTGGCGGCAACGGCTTTATTGCGCGAGCACTTTCCGGATCTCAAGCTTCGTTTCTTGAGCGTGGTAGACCTGTTCTGCATGCAGCCGGCGGGCGAACACCCGCACGGTCTTTCGGACCCTGACTTCGACAGCCTGTTTACCATCGACCGGCCGGTGATCTTCAACTTTCACGGGTACCCGTGGCTGATCCATCGCCTGGCGTATCGGCGCACGAACCACGACAATCTGCATGTCCGGGGCTACAAGGAAAAGGGCAACATCAACACGCCGCTCGAACTGGCGATCGCCAACGAAATCGATCGCTTCAGCCTGGCAATCGACGTGATCGATCGGCTGCCGGAACTGCACGTTGCCGGCGCCCATGTGAAAGACACGCTCAAGGACATGCGCATCGACGCCCGCGAATACGCCCATGAACACGGCATCGACAAGCCCGAATATCGCAACTGGCGCTGGCCCTACTGACGCAGCCGAGCAGCCGTGAGTGTGCTCGTCGTCAACGCCGGAAGCTCCACTCTTCGCTACTCAATCCACGGCGACGATGGTTCGGAGCTGTTCAGCCGGACGCTGGAAACCCAGGGTGAGATCAACGCCGCCCTGGACCGGATGTTCAGCGAGCTCAACGGACAACCCACGCCTACGGCCGTCGGCCACCGGGTCGTGCACGGCGGCGCCCGGCTGACGACGCCCGTCCTGGTGGATGATGACGTCATTCGCAACATCGAGGCCGCTTCGACCTTTGCCCCACTCCACAATCCGGTCAATCTGGCCGCCATCCAGGCCTGCCGAGAAGTCTGGCCCCAGCTTCCTCAGGTAGCCGTTTTTGATACGGCCTTTCACGCCACGCTACCCGCTTGTGCGAGTCGCTACGCGCTGCCCGCATCGCTGACCCACGAACATGGACTGAGGCGTTTCGGTTTTCACGGCATCTCTCACGAGCAGCTGATGCTGGACGCTTCGTCTTTTCTGGCGCAAGCGCCTCAGGCGCTTAACCTCATCACCTTCCACCTGGGCAATGGCGCCAGCGCCACGGCCATAAAACAAGGCCAGAGTGTCGACACCTCCATGGGCATGACGCCGGCCGAAGGGCTGGTGATGGGAACCCGCGCCGGCGACGTTGACCCCGGCTTGCTTACCCACCTGCTTCGCACACAGGCGATCAACGCGGAGAAACTCGATGCCATCATCAATCGAGAGAGCGGATTGCTCGGCCTTTGCGGAGACGCCGACATGCGCAAGATCCGCGCCCGCATGCTGGCCGGCGATCAGGCGGCGACTCACGCTGTCGAGACCTACGTGTATCGAATCCGCAAATACCTTGGCGCTTACTTCGCCGTCCTCGGACGCGTCGACGCCCTGGTGTTCAGCGGCGGCGTGGGTGAACACCACCTGTGGCTGGTCGGGCAGGTCCTGAAAGACTTGCCGCTGCCCGGCCTCTCGCTTGCCCCGACCCCCGATGATCCACCACCGTTACCGGTCAACCTGGCCAGCGATCAAAGCAAAGTTGCCGTGCTGATCCTCCATGCTGACGAGTGCCGTTCGATCGCCTGTCATACTCTCAAGCTGCTTGAGGGCTGATCAACGGAACGAACACGTTCGCTTGACGATTCCGGCAAACAGGATTAATAGTCTCGCTAACTCCTCACCTGACAGCGATCAGTTGAGTCACCTGTTCAGCGATTCATAGGTTTACCCAAACTCGACCGCTGCCGCTTTCATCAGCGCATCTCTAGTTGCGGTTTGGCAATTGACCTTACACCTCTGGCAAGCCGGAATCACGGCCCGGCCTTGGCGATTGCGTTCACGCAACTGGGTATACGTCTCGGACCGCCATAGCTGTCCGATCGTGTGTTGATGGACGTTGCCAAGCTCAGGCGCGGCGTCGCTTGAAAACTCAGTTGCGCAGCAGATGTTCAACCTGCCTTCACAATCGATGGTCATGACGTTGTTGAGAAACGTGCATCGAGCGACCGACGATCGGACCGCCTCGCGTCGCGGATCAAGGTTCTCGAGCTCTTTGTCATCAACGAACTGAACGTGAGTCAGATCCACGCGATCGACACACTGGTCGAGCCAGCGAATTGCGGGCCGCAGACGCTTAGCCCATCGCCGAACATTCAGTAAATTGACGGTGACCAATGGAATTGCGCGGCCACGCTGCCGCCACAATGGTAGCTGCGGCAAGGCCTCAGCCAGACGATCAAAACCGTCCAGCCCGGAAAACCAGGCGTAATCGTCTCGGGTCGGTGCGTTGACACTAATCGACAAATGATCGAGTCCAGCGCGAGCGAGTTTTTGGTACCAATCTTCGTTGAGGAGCAACCCGTTAGTGGCGGTTTCAATCCTCACCATAGGGCGCCTTGCTCGAATCGTTCGGATGATCGGGACGATGCCAGGAAAATTTAGCGGCTCTCCGTCCATGCCGAGCCTGATCCAGATCCGCGAATCTTCAGGAACGCCGTCAAGGATCCGGTTCAGGGTTTCGTGAGATAGCTCGCTCGCGCGGGTACGATCAGGGTCCAGGTGCTGAGGGCAGAAACGGCATGACGCGAAGCACTTCTCAGCCTTTACGGTGATAGCCAGTACTCTAGGCAACGCTGATACTGGCTCGTGGACCAAACGGAGCGTCTCAAGCCGTTTGAGCACGTACGCATTCTGCCAGTCTTCGCTGGACTGACAAGGCGCGGGTGTGAAACGGCGGCCGTTGATCCAGAGGCATTTTTCGAAGCTCGCCAATTCGCCAGCCAACCACTCGACAAAATCACTGTGCTCGGGCACCTCTCCGGCAAGCTCAAGTCCAACAAAATCACTGCCTTTGGCGAGTTCGACTGCCGCAATCAGAGCCGATGGGAGCTGCGTTGGAACATCCGGAAACGGCCCACTTACCGGCTCGACATGCTGAGGATCACTCCCGTGATCCCGACAAAAGGAATCGTTGACAGTCGGACCATAGAAAACGCGCGGTACAGCTCCTGGGCGAGCCGCTACCATCGTCGTCACGCCCTGATGACGCCTTCGGAACATTGGGTTTGACGCGGAATAATTCACTACGGTACGTTTTACAACATCCTCCGTCAGAGCGACAGGTTCCGTCGCGATTCAAGCAAAAGGAATAGCATGGGAATCCGATTAGGGAAAAGGGTCGTTGACGGCGTTGTCGTTGGGCTAACCGTCAGCATAGCGGATCCCAGTGGCGCCTTGGATCATGCAGAGCTAGATCAGTTCGTCGCAAACTCCCCACCGTCAAACCCACCTTGGGGGCTGGATTACGCCGCTATCAGTGAATCAACGTTGCCCCTGGGACATGATCCCAGCGGCTGTCTTCCTTCCAACCCACTTGGTGTTTCTATTCGAGGCGGAGACAACATTGCGGTCTCGGAAGACGGGGAATCGATCAGACAAACGCTCTTTCTGACGGGAACAGCCGACCGCCAACTGACCTATGAGCTCAGGTCAAGCAATCCGAGCGAGGGCCAGGTCTTGTACCCACTCAAGTCCTTTCCGCCCGGTGCAAATTGTACGGGCATTAATTTTGAGATTGTCGGGCTAAACGACGGGGAGGACGACGGAGATCAGCGCTTCGAGATTCAGGTAATCGACGAACAGGGGGGAACCCAGGATCAGGAAACCTTCATCAACATCGATAACGACCTGATTCCGGATGTGGGCATCTCGATCACGCTGCCCCGCGCGATCGTTCCCGGAAAACCCACCAGGGTTTCGGTCCGAATCGACAATCGGGGCTCCGGAGAACTCCTGTCTCACCGCCTGTTGATCCACGCCTCCGAGACAGTTCTCATCGAGTCGGCTCAATGCAGCCTTCTGTCCAACGACGAATGTGTCGCTCCCGATATTGACGTTAACTCGGAACGGATTCTCATTCCTGAAATCGATCTGCCTCCCGAAGATTCGTTACTGATCACCATCGATGTAAGCGGAAGCCTAGGACAGCCGTTTACTGGCCCCGGAACTGCTGCCCTTTCAGCCTCGCTTTCTGGACCACTGGGAAGCCCGACGTCAGACAACATCGGCATTACATCGATTGCTCTCTTTGGCGACGGATTTGAAGAGCAACCCAACTAGCCACTCTGATCGGCTTAGGGAGTTTATTGCTAGGCAAGTTCGCAGCGCCCTGGCCGGCATCGAACACGCGAGTTTCCCAGAGTCGATGAGGGTGCCTTCCCGGGGAAGAACGCCGGGTTCCAGAACAAAAATAGCGCTCCACCTCATGCATAGCGCCTACGAAACTGGCGGCACAGAGGTAGCAACCCGAAACCTCCTCGCCGCCGCGGATGGCTATCACCATATCCTGGTGACCCCCGGCATCCTCGATCCCGGGCCAGGGGTGCTCAGGCTTGGCAGCGCACACTTTGAACATTTGGTGTTCGACCGCCAACTGATCAGACCTCGGACGAAAATTGGCGGGCTAGGCGCTGACCTCAGTTGTCCGGCAAGCGAAGCTTTTTTGGCCTGGCTAATCGATGAGACTCGCCCGGACCTGGTTCACTTTCATCACCTGCAGCACTGGGATTCGCTGCTCTTGCCAATGATTGCCTCAGCGAAAGGCATCCCCACAGCGATCAGCGTCCACGACCATTTCCTCTGGTGCCCGATACATACGCAGCAGGAGTGGAACAGTCGGTTAGCCTGTCAGCGCGCACGTTGCGCTCCCGACCAAAGGTGCCACCGCTGTTTGGTTAGCTATGGAATCGAAGGCATCGCAAGTCCGCTTGCGCTTATCAACGCCCGAAATGAGATGATCCGACAGGTGCTGGAAGCGTGCCAACTCATACTTGTTCCCTCAGCGTTCAGCCGCAAAAAGCTGCAATCTGCTTTTCCAACTGTCCCGGGTCAGAGAATTCAGACCTTGGTTCACGGAGTAGACACATTCCCATCGCAGGCCAATGATCGGAACGATAATCGTATTAGGCTCGGCTATTTTGGTGGCGGACTCTCTGCGAAGGGCGCTGATCTGGTCGAAGCGATCGCTTTTCGCCTGGATACGTCAAGGTTTTCGCTGCACGTCAGTGGCTTTCAGGGCAGTCTATCGACGCTCTCTGGACGGCCCGGTATTCATGTTCATGGACCGTACCGTCGCGAGGCACTTGCCGAGCGGCTCGCCGAGGTGGATGTCGTTCTTGTCCCGTCGCAGGTGGAAGAGTCTTTCTCGCTGATTCTTTCTGAGGCTTGGGCCATGGGCCGGCCAGTGCTCGCCAGTCGGTTAGGGGCAATGGGCGACCGCGTTAGCCATGGCGTCGACGGTTGGTTGCTAGATCCAAACGGCATTGAGCCGTGGGTCGAGGCCATTAACGCGCTCACCATCGAAAAGATCCAGAAGCTCAAGGCAGGGCTCGCCAATACCCAATGGCCCAGCACCACCGAAGTCGGATTTCGGTATCGGCAGCATCTGGATGATTTGTGCTCAAGCGCTAATCGCAGCGCTCCGTTGAGATCGACGCAACAGCGCCCCGGCTGCATTGGCCTGATGCGGGACCGCTGGGCGCCCTCACAATACCGGATACGCTGGCCCCTCCAGGCATTATCGGACCAGATTCGCTCTGACCGTTGCCAATTCGGCCTGGCGCTACTCGAAAAATGGGACGAACTTGATCCGGCCGTCATCAGCTCTTCAACTCGAGTCTTGTCCCTGCCTTTGCTGTCTGACTGGGGGCTCGAAAAGCTCGAATGGTTGGCCCAGCATGCCAGCCTCCATCTGATCATTGACGACAATTGGCTGCAATTGCCCGAGGGAAGCGCACTGGCAAAGGCGATGCCGGACTTTGCCGATCGTTTTTCGCAGGCTTTGGCTTTGGCAGATGTGCTGATCTACACGACAAGCCAACTGGAACAGAAAATTCCACCCAACGGAAAACGACATTACGTCATCCAGAATGCCCTGCCCGATTCGCTTTGGGGGCACCTGGCAACGCACAGGGCTTGTGACAGCCCTGGAAAAATCCGCGTTGGCTGGGCCGGGGCGAACGATCACGAAGGCGACCTGGCGCTTGTTAGCCCCGTCATCCGGTCGCTCGCGAAACACGTAAGCTGGGTGATTTTCGGCCCGTGTCCAAAAGAACTCAGACCCTACGTGTCGGAGGTCGTCGAACCGGTTGCCTTCCATGCCTACCCGAGCCGGCTGGCGTCGCTAAAGCTGGATGTCGCCATTGCTCCGCTCACTGACTCGGCGTTTGGCCAGTGCAAAAGCCCTCTCAAAGTACTTGAGTTTGGAGCACTTGGCGTCCCGGTCATTACAAGCGATGTGACGGCCTATCGGAACATCCCCCACATTCAACGGATGCCGGCCGAACCGTCAGCATGGGCCGAGGCTCTGGTCGCCCATACAAGCAACCTCGAACGCCGGCAGGAATCGGGACAGAGGCTTCGGGAATGGGTCAGAAGCCAACACATGCTCTCGACGCGGCTGCCGCACTGGCGACACGCCCTTCAACTTAACGGATAGCCGAAAAAAAGGAACGAAACCTTGTTGATCGTGCCAACGCTCCTTTTGCTCCTGCAAACGGCAGGGAATCAGCCACAGAACAACACCATTTTCCTCCCTAGTCTGACCGGTGAGCAGGGGTTTATTTTCCAGGGAAACATCGAGTTCGGATTTGCCGGCATAAAACTTGGCGGCCTTGGTGACATCAATGCGGACGGTTTTGCTGACATCGCCATACGTTCAAGGGGACTTGTCGAGCAGCACCTTACTTACCTGATTTTCGGTGCGCCGGATCTTCCACGGGACATCAGTCCTTCCTCACCCGCGGGAGCGCAGCTCCGCAGCATTTCGGCGCCAGGGCCTTTAGGAGGCGCAGCCAGAGGTATCGGCGACATTGATGGCGACGGCATTGCGGATTTTGCGGTTGGCAATTTCGGCGGACTGAATACGCAAGGATCAATTTACGTGGTGTTCGGCAATGAAAGTCGCGGTTTCCCGACGACCTTAACTGGCGTTCGCCCACCGCAGGGCTTTCGAGTGTTTCCTCGCCAGCCGTCCGACAGCGTTGGCCGAGACCTCGCCTCCGCTGGCGACTTCAATGGCGACGGCATTGATGACTTTGTGCTGGGAGATCCCCGCTACGTGTTGGATTCCGGCATGGGTGCTGTGGTGTACGGCAGCTCAAACCGTCCGCAGAGCGACCTCCTGCTTAGCCTTGCTGTGGATGGAGAGGCATATCAGCTGCTCGGTTCGCAGCGATTCTCAGAACTGGGAAATTCCGTTCGAGGCATAGGCGACATCAATGGCGACGGCCGAGATGACGTCGTCGTCGGGGCTGATGATTTCGACGCCGACCCAGCCTTTAACGTCGGCGCAGCTTACGTTGTCTTTGGTGTTCCATCCGGAAGTGGCGTCGGAATCAGTGACTTGGCTCTCAACGGAGAGAACGGGTTTAGCATCATTGGCGCAACCCGATCTGGAGAGCTAGGAAAAGCAACCACGGGGCTCGGGGATTTTAACGGGGACGGCATCGACGATTTTGCGGTGAGCGAACCCGGAGGCGGGACAGAAGATGATGGAAATGTCTATGTGATATATGGGTCCACGGCACCGTTTCCCGCGTCGTTGGATTTGTCTTCTATCGATGGCGAAAACGGGTTTGTCATCACGCTCTTAAACGAGCGCGAATCCATTGGCAAAGAATTGACGTCCGTCGGGGATGTCAACGGTGACGGACTCAGAGATCTGCTTCTGACGTCTGACTCTTCGCGGTACGTTTACCTGATTTTTGGGCGCAAAGACTCGTTCGGCTCTGAATTTTTTCTACAAACGCTCAACGGATCGAACGGCCTGCGGCTTGAGCGCTCGGAAAGCGTTCAGCCACCAACCATTGATGAAGTTGGTGACGTCAACGGTGACGGGATTGATGACCTACTGATTGGGAGCCCTTTCACGTCGGACCTTGCGACCGCTGGCGGCACGGTCTTTCTCCTCTACGGAAATGCTTCACCTAAAGCCGAATCCAACCTGGCACTGCTCCCAGACGGTCTCGAGGACAGCATGTCAGATGGTTTGAGCGTACAAGACCTGTTCGCCGGCATTTACTCAGACTCCGATCCGATCGCTGGCGTCGCCCTCATCTCCAATTTTGCTGAGATTTGGCAGGGTAACTGGGAATACCGCATGCCCGGCGGCAGTTGGTTCTGGATACCCAACGAACTCGCTGACACAAGCGCACTGATCCTAACCCCTGACGTCGAACTCCGATTTCGGCCGGGGCCAAATTTTTCGGGTGAACCGGGAGCGCTGGTGGCCCGAATGTGGGACGGGCAGCGAGGAATAACGCCCACATCCAGAGACATACGTTTTGCCGTTAATTCTCTTGGCGGGCTGGCCGGCGACGAACACCTAGTTGGTATTTCGGTGATCATCGAGGACGTGAACGACCGGCCTTCCTTCACCGCAGTCGATCCTCCGCCTACCATTGAAAACGACGGCCCTCAGCAAGTTGTTTTCTGGGCTGCCTTTGACCCCGGCACTGGATTTGAGCTCGATCAGCGACCAGCGTTTGAAGTGTTGGACTGGGACGGTACGTTGCTAATTGCTCCGCCGGCGATCACTCCGGCAGGCGCCCTGACGTACGAGGCTGCCCCGGATACCAGCGGCACAACCCGTTTTTCCGTTCGAGTGGTCGACGATGGTGGTGTCGCGAATGGTGGAATCAACGTATCGGAAGAACAGGAATTTCAGATCACGGTAGTACCGGGGTCCGATCGTACGTTTAGCGACGGATTTGAAACGCCTTAGTAGCCGGAGAGAGGCCTGCGCTGCTGGGCGGAAGTCGATATTCGCTCAAGATCGACTGGAAATCGGGCCTATCACGGAGTGCATCAAACTGCGGGCTGATGCGGAACATCGGAAACGCCTCTCCGCGAAGAGACACAGCCAATTTCAGCGCGTTCATCGCTTCGTCCGGGCGCCCCAGAGCGCTCAACGCCTCGGCTAACAGACATGCATTTACCGCGTAGGAAGGCCCATTCCCGGCCTGCAGCCGATTGACCTGATACTCCCAAAACACATCCCCTCGACCACGCTCAATGCCGTCTTCCATCGCCGCAAACTCTTCCGCCGACAGGCGACTTTCATACCGAGCCAAACGCATCATCAGCGCACGCTTGTGATCACCGCTGCGCTGCTGTGCAAACGACCAATACCAGTAGTACCAGTCAAATTTTGGACCCTTTTTCGCCAGCGCCTCCATGGTGGCGTTGGCGCTGCCGTATTCGCCCGCAGCCGTTTGGACCATCCCTTTGATGCCCAGCAGCAGCGGACTGGCGGGACGCAAGGAAAGCCCCGCTTCAATGGTCTGCAGTGCCTGCGGGTGTCGCCCCAGAATGCTTTGGATCTCGGCGAGGTACTGGTGAGCATCAACGGCGCTGGGTGAAGCGTTGATCGCTGCCTCAAAAAGCTGGGCCGCACGTTCGAAGTCCCAGTCGCGCTGGAAAGCAATTTCACCTTGAGCAGTCAGGGCCCAGGGGTTCTCCGGGTCGAGCGCGATGGCCTGTCGCGCCGCGTCTGCGGCAGCCTCGTAGCCCTGCTCGCGGTCCTCGTAGCCGTAGCTGACGCGGGCCAGGTGGCTGAGCGCCAGGCCCGCGTAGGCGTCAGCGAAACCCTTATCTGCCCGCACGGCTTTTTCAAAAAGCTGCTGTCCCTGCACCAGGCTTTCCCGCGTACGCTGCCGCCAGAACCACAGCGCTTCCAGGTACGTTTCATACGCCTCGGCGTTGATCGTCTCGTCCTGTTCGCGCGACTCCCAGCGAGCCAGGCCGGCGCGGGTCAACGATGCCAGATCCCGGATCATCTGCTGTCGCGTGAGGAAAGTTTGTGACTGGTCGATTTTGTACTCCGATGACCAGATTAATTCTCTTGTGGCGATCCTCAGCAGCGTGAGTTCGATCGCGGTCTCGCCGACCTGGCGATAGAGCCGACCGCTTAGCACCGCGTCGGCACCCGCTTGGCCGGCAGCCGTAGTGACCCCGTCTCCGAGCTCTTCCTGAGACAGCACATAGATGCGAGGCGATTCAAGGCGCGCCAGCTGCGCGGCAACGTCAAAGTGCAGGCTGGACAGAGGAAGATCAGCGTCTTCTCCGACCGGCGCCTCAAAGGGCGCGACGGCCATCGACTTGAGCCCCTGCAGCGGGTGAGCCTGCGCCTCTGGCCCGGGGTTTTCAGGTGAGGTGGTGAGTAGCCACCCCGTAACTCCCAATACAATCATCGCCGCCAAGCCCCACGGCCAACGTCTATGTGACGGCGGGCTCGCCGGCTGAACGCTGGGAGATGCTGTCGGGGGTCCGTCAAGCGCCTCCACAGGCGCAATGAAGCGGTAACCACGCCTCGGAACCGTTTGTATGTACTTGCTGTTCTCGCGCGAGTCGCCAAGCGCCGTGCGAAGCAGTGAGACTGCGCGCGTCACGACAGAATCTGAGAAGTGCTCGGTGCCCCAGACTTCGTCCAGCAGGGTGTCTTTGCTGACGGTGATCCCTGGATGCCGACAGAAATACGCCAGCAGCGCCATGGTTCGTGGCTCGAGCGTCACCTCCCCCTCAGGTCGACAGAGGCGAAGCGCCTCGACGTCCACCTGCCAAGAGCGGATTTGAAACTGCGTTGTCAACGAAAAGGGGCCAGGGCCGGATCTGCTGCACGACCCGTAAGTTTACCTTGCCCAACACGTCAATCCATTAACCGACCCGCAGTTGGGTGCCCTCTGCAACACCGGCAGGGTGTCGCTATCCCCCCGCTACCAGGGCATGCAGCACTCCGTTTTGGCCGGCTCGTCTGCAGCCTGAAGCACACCGGACACGGCGAACCGGTTTGCCCTCTCGTCGCCGCCCCCCGCGCCCGACGAGGTCAATTGGCTGGCTGGACGCTGGAAATGCCCGTTCGGGCCACCAGCAGGCAAACCATGAGGGGTTTCCGAAGGAACGGACCCTTCAGCCTGACCCGCAAGCTCACTGACCATCCACAGGCCAAGAGTAAGGACAGATAGACGTAAGAAATGCATTCCCGGAGCCTGGATTAGCCAGGCCCGAGAGTCCTTACCGATTCCTTACGCGACCTTACGGTTGGCGGTTTCTCAGCCGCTCACTTAGGCTGGCAGCCTTGCGGAGACGCCGAAAAGGCGGCCAGAAGAGTAAAAACATGCGAATTGCGGTAACGGGAACCAGCGGTCGGATCGGCCGGGCCATCCATTTCTGCTTGAGCCAGGAACACAGCGTTGTCGGCATCGACCGCGCCCTGTCGTCGGCCACGTCGATTGTCGGCGATATCGGTGACGCTGACCTGCTCGCCCGGTCCTTCGAGGGCGCCCAGGCGGTGGTGCACACGGCCGCCCTGCACGCGCCGCACGTTGGCGTCGTGCCGGATGAGGAGTTCCTGCGCATCAACATTGAGGGAACCAAAAAGGTGGTCGAAGCCGCCAAAAGCGCCGGTGTCGAAACGCTGATCTTCACCAGCACTACCGCACTTTACGGCCACGCGGTTGATGAGGACCCAGGTCGGGCCGCCTGGATCGACGAATCCACACATCCCCTGCCCAAATCGATCTATCACCGCACCAAGCTGACCGCCGAGTCGTACCTGGCTTCCCAGGCCAGCGAAGAATTTCGGATCACCACCATGCGCATGTCGCGGTGTTTTCCCGAACCCGCGCCGCTCATGGCTTCCTATCGGCTCCACCGCGGGGTTGATGCGCGCGACGTTGCCGAAGGTCATCGGCTGGCGATCATGAACCCTGGCGACGCCTACCGAACCTATATTCTCTCCGGCACCACCCGATTCACGCGTGCTGACTGTGAGCGCCTGCGAACCGATGCGCCGGCCGCGCTGCAGCACCAACATCCGGATGTATGTGAACTGTTCGAGCAGCGGGGCTGGTCCCTGCCCGCTTCGATCGATCGGGTTTACGACTCTTCGCTCGTGCAGCAAGAACTCGGCTGGCGGCCCCGCTACGGGTACGAGGCGGTGGTGTCGCTGCTGGACAGCCAGATCTGCGAGGTGCTGCCGCCCCGCATGGCCGACAGCTGGAACTCGAAACAGACTCAGGAATAGACGAAGCGGCTTATTCGAACCCGTCGCCGAAGATCAGAGCCGGCGGCCCGATGGCGCCCAGATTGACCTGACGCTGCGTTTCCGCCCAGGTTCCGGTCAGGTTGTCGTGGGCTCGCACGGTGATGATCTGCCAGCCCTCTTCCAGACCTTGAGCGCTGACGGCTGCCGTCCAGCTATCGGTCCCGCTGGCCGGCACAAACGGGCCGCTGCCCAACGCAACCTCCACCTGATCCACAGCACCGCTTGCCGTTCCGGAGACGCTGACCGTCCCGCTGACCCCAAAATCGACGCCGGGCGCGGTGATCTGGACAGCCAGCGGCGTGTCTGGTCGAGCGTCCAACTGCTGCAGGTACGCCAGTAGATCGCCAAAGTCTCCGCCGCTGAGATCAGCGACCCGGCTGTGGGGCGCTGACCGGCTGAGCTGGCTGGCCGTATCGCTGACCCGGATCTCGTCCAGCCCAAACGAGCCGCCGTTGTCGTAGCGAACCCGCACGGTGTTGCTGCCGCCGCTGAGCTGAATCGGCAGGCTCATTTCACCCCACTGGCGGAACATCCAGTCGTTGGCCAGCGTGCGCGGCGCCTGTACCGACTGATTTGAACCGTTGATTGTCAGCGTCAGGTTGGCGTCTCCGTAGTTGGCGTGATAGCGCAGTGTGAGCGTTGCATCCGTTGCCCCGCCAACGTTCACGTCAAAGGTCACCGCCGCCCCGTCATCCATATTGACGTACTCGCCGCCGCGCAGCACCGCCAGGTCGTCCACCGCCCAGTGGGACTGAAAACGAATATCGGTGCTGCCGCTCAAGTTTCCCTGCTCCGCCTGCCACGCGCGATCACCGGTGCCCAGCAGCGCCAGTTCAAGCGTCGGCTGCGAGCCGTCATGAAGGTAAGCCGGCGTGTCCCAGATGCCGTTCAGCGTGGGAACGTCGATTCCGGCAAGATTGCCGCCCAGGCGACCACCCGAATCGGTGCCTGTTGTGCCCAGATCCTCCAGCGCCAGCGTCAGGTCGGTCCGCTGCACCCGCTCGGGGCCGATGTGGCAGTTGGCGCAGCCCTGGCTGCTGAAGATATCGCGCCCGCGCTCAGCGTCAGAGGTCAGCCGCCCGTCACTCTGGCGATAAGGCGATCGGGGAATCGACTGAGCGTCCAGCGACGCAACGTAGGCCGCCAGCTGATCCAGCTCCGTGCTCAAGCCCGCCTTCGGCGAACCGAGCGTGTTGCTCGTCTGATTGAACTGAGGGTCCGTTAAGAAACCGGTCCCTCCGAAGGCGCCGCGAATATCGTTTTCGAAATCCTGAATTTCGTCGAAGTTTGCGCTCCAGTGCACCAGGCCGTGCCCGGTACCGGCTCGACCGCGAAGATCTGTTGTGTTCCGCACGCCCTCGCCGCGGCCGCTGAAGTCCCAGGACCGGCCGTCGTGGCCGCCGTCGATATGGCAGGTGGCGCAGGTCATGTACCCTTCCCCACTCATGCGCTCGTCCGCGGCGTTGTAGAAAATCTCTTTGCCTCGCTTAACGTTCACCGCCAGCGCCTCTCGGGAAACCAGATCCCGAGTTGAGCTGCTGAATGAAGTACTGCCGGTGCTGAGAAGACTGTCGACGTTGACCCGGCTGACCTGCCGATCCAGAAAGTTGTGGGTCAAGAGCATGTCGGTGCCGGGCACCAGGAGCAGCGACTGCGGCGCGAGGCCCACCCCGATTCTCGAGATCACGCTGGAAACTCCGGTAAAGCCGGCGTCGATCATCAGTGTGTCCATCACCAGCACCACGTTGCTGCCCTGCAGGCTGACCCACGCGTAGTCGCCCTGCGGCGAAAACTCCACGTCGCTGGGCTGCTCGCTGTTGTCGAGGTCACGGCGCAGGTCCTCGAGCTCAGTGCCGCTGGCGAGGTCAATCTGCGCGACCATCGCGCGCACCGTGTTGTCCTGGTCCAGATCTTCGCCGCTCAGATAAACCCCGCGGGTTGTGTTGTCTTTCTTGGCGGCTACCCAGGCTCGGCCGCCGTCCGGGGTAATGCTGACCGCGGCCAGATAGTTAGGCACGCCCCGACCGTCAAAACGTTCGTCAGGTCCCCACTGCTGAGCCAGGGTGATCGTTCGATCGAGGCTCAGACTGTTGCCGGCAACGGCGACGTCCCAGACTTCCGCGCGATCCTCGGGTGAGATAAACCGAGTGACCAGGGCCCGATTGCCGCCGTCCGCCAGAGCGATCGCGCGGGCGGTCGGTCCCAGGGCCAGCCGGTCCAGTTCGCTGAGTCCCGCTGCGTCATAAAGCGCCAGCTCGCCGCTGCCGTACAGCGTCACGAGCATTCTGTTGCTTTGCGAACGCGACACGACCGCAAAGGGCGCGGAGCCGTAGCCCGTATCGATGGTCGCGACCCGCCGACCGTCACTTTCTAAGACGATCAGCTGATCCACGTCGAAGCAGCTGACCCACGCACGCCCGGCTGCGTCGAACGCAACGCTCCGCGGGTCGGTACAGGTCCGATACTCAGCAACCCGCTGATGACTGCCGGCCCGGAGCACCGCGACGGTGCTGTTGTCCGGATTGACCACCCAGATCCGCCCGTCGGGCGCCTGCGCCAGGTGCCGTGAACGCCGATGGTCGCCCGGCGTGAAGTTGTTCAGGACCGCCACGCCGGTTGTCCCGGTAGCGACCGCCGCCTGGGCATCCCGGACCTGCACCGAGATCGAAAAATGGCCGACTTCCGCATAGCTGTGGCTCACCTGCGCCGCTGAACCCCAGTCCGTTGGGGTGCTGCCGTCGCCAAAGTCGAAGCGGTACTCCAGCGGCCCGCCGTCGGGGTCGACGGCCGCCACGCTGACCTGTACCGAGCTGCCGGGCGTCACGGGTGAGGCGTTGGTGCTGACGCTGCTGATCTCGGGCCGGGCATTCCCGCTGAGGGCACTGCCGGTGGAGAAGGTGAAGGAATAGCCCTGCATACCGTTGCCCACCGCGTCTTCGATCCCGCCGTCAACGAGAGTGACCTGATAGGTGGTGTTGTCGGCCAGCGGCTGATCCGGAACGATCGACAGGATGTCGTTAGATGAAAACCAAAGCTCGGTCTGAAGCGGTGAGCCGAGGCTGCCGCCGTTGACCGGCTGCAGCAGAACGGTCGATCCGTTGATGGTCTCTGATTTGAGAGTCTCGTGGATGAGCACCTGGATCGGGAAGTCGGTCGGGTAGCCGGTCTCGCCGTCCGCCGGCCGGTGGTAGCCCACGAAAGGCCCGCGATTGTCCGACGTCTCCTGATGAACCCAGATCGACATGCCGGTACCGCAATGGGTGCCGCCACCGGGCACCGAGCAGGTGCCGTTGATGTAGATCCCACCTGTGACGATCAGATTGCCGACCGGCAGCTGCCACTGGCTGGTATCGATGCGCTCACCGCTGCGTGAGTTGGCCTCTTCATCAAGCTCAAGCACCACGTCGAACGTGCGCATATCGATCTTGTAGCGCTCGCTGAACGCAAACTCATCCTGAAACTGCGCGTAGTTCAGATTGCCGGCGAGCGGCACCGAGGCGACCAGCTGAAGATCCGTCGGATCGGTGGCGTCCACCACCTGAAAGCCGCCTTCGGGGTTGTCGTGCGGGAAAAAGAAATACAGCCGGCCGTTCAACCCGAACGGATCGGGCCAGTAACCCCCGACGCTGTTCTGGGTCAGCACGTCCAGCAGCACGGGGTTGGACGGATCGGAGATGTCGTAGGAAGCGATGCCGGAGCGGCTCTGGTCAGAAGCGTAATAAAGCGTGGTGCCAAAGATAAAGGGATGGCCGATCACGCCCGTCTGTCCAACCGGATCGAATACCGCGTTTGGCGTCGCGCCGTAGGGCAGATCCAGATACAGCTCCGCCGGCTCGTCGGTTTCGCCGTATGACCAGTAGTTGGTTGCACCCCAGGGAACGCTCATGCCTCCGTGGGTCCAGCCCAGCATCCGAAAGTTGACGTTGTTGGTTTCGACCGGCGTGTTGCCGTCCACTCGAAAAGCGCGGCCGGAGCTGAGGATATTGCCCGTCTTGATAAACCCGTGGGCCATAAAGCCGTGACGGGTCACCAGTGAGTCGCCGTCGTTGTCGCCGGTGAACGGCGTGATCGCCACGCGGTTCGGGTTGGCGGGATCCGACAGATCCCAGGCGCGCACAATCCAGTCGCCCGGGGGGCCGCCCGGAATCTCCGGCAGGGTGAAAAGATAGTCGCCATGCCAGGCGATGACCGCCAGCCGACCCATCTCGGGGGCTACCGGTCCAGCCAGCAGCGCACCCGCCTGACCCGGTCGCGAGATGTTGGGTACCCCCTGCGCCCCGGCGGGCGACAGGCAGCAGAGCTGCAGTGAAAGCAGCACCAGCAGAAAACGGGACTTTTTCATCCCGTCAAATTAGCAAAATGTGAAGGCTGGAAGTGTGATCCAGGTCGATCCCTGCCAGGTCCTTCAACCTAAGCGACGCGACTTGAAGTTTCGGTTTTTTCGATCTCCGCCATCGCTCTGTTCGATGAAACCGTTGACGTTCCGTGCATGCCGCATTTGATACTTTCTTAACACCGAACCAAGCAGCAAAGAGAGACATGAACAGCAACTCAGGCGTAGCCCTTACCGCTCCGAATCATCGCAAGCCGCAAACGCTGTCTGACAAGATTGCCTTCGCGTTCGTGAAGGCGCTGAGATGTGTGGCCGATCGGTTTTTTGCCCGCCGCTATGGCCACCGGGCCGTTGTGCTGGAAACCGTTGCCGCCGTGCCGGGTATGGTCGGCGGCCTGCTCCAGCACCTGTCCGCGCTCCGTCGCATCCGCGACGATCACGGCTGGATCCGCACGCTCCTCGACGAGGCGGAAAACGAGCGGATGCACCTGATGACCTTCATCGAAATCGCGAAGCCCAGCCGCTTTGAGCGCTGGCTCGTGATGGCGACCCAGTTTGTGTTCTACAACGCCTACTTCTTCTTGTATCTCTTTTCTCCTCGGACCGCGCACCGCGTGGTGGGCTACTTCGAGGAAGAGGCGGTGGTGAGCTACACCCAGTACTTGGCCGAGGTGGACGCAGGGCGGCATGAGAACGTCCCCGCACCCCAGCTGGCGATCGACTACTGGCAGCTGCCGGAAGACGCCCGCCTGCGCGACGTGATCATTGCCGTCCGGGCCGACGAGGCCGGGCACCGTGACGTAAATCACGAATTCGCCGATCAGCTCAACCGACGCCGGAATGACAACGCCGAGCAGCGGCCCTCACCAGAGCTTGGTGCGTCCGGCAATACGCTTACCGAGGCCGACGCCTAGCGCAGCACCGGCAGCTCGAAGCTGTCGCTGAAAAGGAAGTCGGGAACAACCTCCGTCAGGCCGGCATCGAATGTCAGTTCCAGCACCGCCCCGATGTTCTGGGGCGGGTTCAGCGGTATGGTCGAATCCCAGCCTGGAACGGCGATCAGCAGCTCATCACCGCCGAACCCGTTGAAGTTCCCGCGCGCGATGACCTGCCCAAACCGATCTCCGGGACTCCCGCTGAAGCCAAAATCGTCCAGCACAAAGTCGGTCGAGGCGACCGGCGTGTTTGGGCCAATTCCCAGCAGGTTTCGTCCCGTCAGCCGCAGTCTCCCGCGGCCGAGGTTGAAGCCCGGCTCTGCTATCCACAGCTCGCCGCGAAGCGCCCGATTGAGCGTATCGCCATAGATAACCTGCTGCCCAAAGTTCGCCTGCGTCTCCTCCGAAGGCGGAAGAAACACTTGCGGCAAGAAGAGGTTGGTGAGCTGATAGGAGGACGACAGCGTGACCTGAACTGCCGCACCGAGGTCGGGGTCGAGTACCGCCGTTATGTCGCTGTCCGGCGCTCCTGCAGCGAGACTGGGAAACTGATCCATCGCGTCGTAGTCGGTACCGATCGCCAAAGCCTTGCCAAAACCATTGATCTCCAGGCCAGGCTCACTGATCTCAGCCGCCGCAAGCTGGTCGCTGCTGGCCTGATCCATGAACTGGCTGAACGCATCACCGGGCAGCAGGTGGACAGCGCCGACACGGCCGTTGAACTCATCCGCGTTGGCGCCGATAAACAGCTGATCCGGCTGCACCGGTCCCCGCGACGCGACCGCCAGCGAACCCCCGAACCGGTCACCCGTTTCCGCCACGCCGGCAATCAACGATCGATCCTGATGCCAGATGCGGCCGCCCGGGTTATCGAAACTGGTTTCCAGACCGCCTGGGCTACCAAACAGCAGGAACACCGCACCGGCCTCGTTCTGACCGTTGATGGCGGCGCCCGGCGAACCGATTGCCAGATCGATACACAGTCGGTTCCGATCACCGGCCTGGGCGCTGTCGCGGTCAAAGTTTCCCGCCACCAGACTGGCGCCGAATTCGTCACCCCCGGCAGAACTGCCGTTGATATCGCCCGTGTCCCGGTCGATTCTGACCGTCGACGACGGATCGAGCCCGGTGGCAGAGCCGTTGATCACGTAAACGGCCCCAGCGTTAAAAAAGCTGGTATTGCTGCTCGGCGCGCCGATGGCCAGATCGTCAAAACCGTCGCAGCTGAAGTCTCCTGCTGCGAGCGCCTCGCCGACGCGCCCAAGCGCCTGCGTGGCGGGCGATAGGACCTGAGCGCCGACGCTCGACAGACCGAACTGCGAGCCGTAAGCAACCACCACCTGTCCCCGATCGGTACCGGCAGCGGTGTCTTCCAGCGGAGCCCCGATCGCGGCGTCATCCCGCCCGTCGCCGTTAAAATCACCGACCGCCAGCGAGGCGCCAAAACCGTCGTCGGCACCATTGTCCTCGCCGCTCACAAGGTCACTTTGCTGCCAGAACACCCCCCGCGGAGCGTCAATCGTGTTGATCTGACGGAGCGAAATGTCGTCCCAGAGCACCTGGACCGCTTCGCCGGTTTCGGCAAAGTCCAGGACCAGCGAGACGCGCACCGATACTCCACTGGTGCTGGCACGAAGCAGGCTCCAGTTGCCGTTGATGGAGGATCCAATTTCCCTGGGCCCGCCATCACCGACTTCGCCCAGGACTGAGCCTAAGCAATTTGCGCCGCTGAATGTCTCCAGAGCCAGTCTGGGAGACGCGCTGCCCACGCTGCGCAGGTAGCGCGCCGTGGCCAGGTACGCGAAATTGCTCGACCCCACCAGATTGATACAGTCTGAGGTCAGCACCGCGCGGTCGCCGCTGCCGCTCACGCGCATTGTGACCGCTCCCAGCGCGCTGGCAGGGAAGCCGGTGCTGGCCTGGTAGAACACCTCACCGCCGCCCTCCGTCGACGCCGTCCAGCCACCCCCGGGTGTCTGTATTGGGGAGACGGCGAACGCTCCGTTTGGAACCAGGTTTTCACTGTCGGACCGCAGCGGCGTTCCCGCGTGGGACGCTGCGGCAGCGAGCAGCAGCGCCGGTCCTAAGACTCTGTTTATGGATTGCTTCACCAGATTGCTCCTCGGTTCTCAGTGCTTGGAACTTGCTCTGATAACGACGCAATCCGGAAAAGCGCACACCCCGCCTTGCGACGGCGGTGCTGGTCACAGAAATGGTATGGACAAAGCCAGGCCGTTGGAGCTAACGGACGAAAAGAACGGTCCTCAGGACCCGCGCATCAGCCGGTGTGCAGCCAGCGCTCCCTGGCCTGCTCTACTTCGGCCAGCTCTTTGGCCTCGAGCACACGGGGTTTGACGATGGCCCGGCCGGACTCTGGATCGAACAGCGGGTGACGCTTGTGCTCTCCGGCAAACCGCCGGCGCAGCAGCTTCAGCAGAATCCCGAAGGCCGCGGATAGCGGAGCTTTGGGGTGTGCTCCCGCCGCCTGCGCGCCGCCTTTGGCGTGACGTCCGTGGATGCGCATTCTCACCGGGCCGACGCTCGCTTCGCTGACCCCCTTGATGCCCGGGCGAATCAGGCCCACAAACGGGACGGCGCTGGTCAGCGTGTTAGCCAGCGGGGTGTTGCAGCACCCGGCGTACCATCGGTACAGACCTTTCGGGCGCAGCCGAACGCAGGCGAGGTTCTCAGCGCCGTCGGTGATCTCCAAATGGGTTGGCGACATCTGGCAGATTTCGCTGCCGCCAAACTTATCAAGGACCTCGTCGGTATCACCCAGGTAAAACGCAAACAGCTGGCAGTCATCGCAGTAGCAGACGGCGCGGTTGACCAGGCTCGGCGAAACCCCTCTGGCGACACCCCTTAGCTTCCCACAGCGGCAGCTGACCTCTAGATCGTGAGTCATTGTGACGTTTCCCGGTTGCGACGCCCCATCTTAGTTTCCCTTCTTTCATCCAGCCATAGCTCAAAAGTACGGCGGTTTGCGTTGTCCTCAAGCCCGGGTGTTGAATAGGCGTCAGAACGCGTCGACGCAACCGGCCGCGCAGCACTAAGAGGTCAACACATGTCACTGGCATACGGTCTTCGCCAGCCGTGCGACGGCGAACCGGCGGGAGGATCATGCGAGCCCTGCGCTGAGTCCAGTCGACGCTGGGTGCTCGCAGTCTCGGTTCTCGGGTCGAGCCTGGCGTTTATCGAGGGCTCCATCGTTAACCTGGCACTGCCCGCCCTGCAGGCCGATCTCAAGCTCGATTCCGTCGGGCTGCAGTGGGTTGTCAACGCGTATCTCCTGGCGCTTTCGTCGCTCGTGCTGGTTGGCGGCGCAGCGGGCGACCGATTCGGTATCCGACAGATTTTTGTGCTTGGCCTGGTGCTGTTTGGACTGTCTTCCTGTGCCTGCGGACTGGTGAGCGACGCCCGTTGGCTGATCGCGTGGCGGGCTGCCCAGGGCGCCGGTTCAGCGCTGCTGGTCCCCACCAGCCTGGCGCTGCTCAACGTTCACTTCGAGCCGCAGGATCGTCCGCGAGCCATCGGCATCTGGGCCGGTGCGTCTGCCCTCACCACGGCGCTGGGACCGCTGCTGGGCGGTACGCTCGTCGACCACTTCGGCTGGCGATCTATTTTCCTGCTGATGCTGCCTTTGACCGCGATCGCGTGCGCCCTGGCGCTGGCCAAGGTGCCCAGCCGGTCCGGTGACTCGCGTCGCCGCCTGGATTTTGTTGGCGCTGCGCTGCTCGTCGCCGCCCTCGCACCACTCACCCTCGTACTGGCGAGTTTCGGCTCAGACGCCAACCCGATACCTGCCCTGGTAATCGGCCTGGCCGCGCTCCTGGGGTTTTTCTTTTTCGAAAGTCGCGTTGCCGATCCGATGCTGCCGCTCGGTCTGTTCCGCCGCAGGCAGTTTAGCGGGGCCAACGCGATGACGTTTCTGCTGTACTTTGCCCTCGGCGGCGCGCTGTTTTTTGTTCCCTTCAACCTGATTCAGGTCCAGGGGTATTCGGCGCTACAGGCGGGGCTGGCCTTCCTTCCGCTGACGCTGCTGCTGGGCTTCGGTTCGGTGCTGGCCGGCGAACAGCTGAAGCGGCGATCGCCCCGGAGACTCCTCGCGGCGGGTGCAGCTTTGACCGGGGTGGGGTTTGCCCTGCTGGTGATACCCGCGACCACGTCGAGCTACGCCATCCACTGGCTCCCGGGCATCACAACCATCGGGGTTGGCATGACGCTGTGCGTCGCCCCGCTGACGACGGTCATCATGACCTCGGTCGACGAATCGCAGTCCGGCGTCGCCTCCGGTATCAACAACCTCGCGGCACGGATGGCGGGACTGCTGGCGATTGCCGCGCTGACCTCGCTGGCGGTGTACTGGTTTCGTTCGGAGCTTGGCGAGGCGCTGCTGTCGATGCCACTCAGCGAAAATGTCCGCGTCCACCTGTTGGCTCGCGCGCACGAGCTGGCGGGAATCGACCTGACCTCAGCCGAGGGTACTGCCGGTCTGGCAGAAGCGGTCCACGATAGCTACGTCACCGTCTTCCGCCGACTGATGCTCACGTGTGCCGGTCTGGCGCTGGCGGCCGCCGCCATCGCCTGGAGCACCATTCAAGACGGCGATTCATCGCGGGTGTGACCCGTCCAGCTATCGTCTATTCGTTGGTTTCGTCCTGGCCTCGACGCAGCGCAATCGCCGCGAGAGACAGGACCAGGATCGCTGACGCTTCAAAGAGGATGGTTTCTGGCGCCATGTCTTTGCTCTGCAGGACAATCAGCCGTGCCAGCGCGGTTATCGCGATGAAGATCGGGTACATCACCGGGATCACCTGGCTTCGATAGAAGACACCCACCATAGAAACCACCTCGGTGTAGAGAAACAGCAGCAGAATGTCTGCAATCTGGATCGTCTGGTTACGCCAGACCACACCGACCTCAATCACGACCGCACCGACCGTGAGCAGTGCAATCAGGATCAGAATGGTTTTCTCGATCAGGACAAACATCTTGCCCACATCGATGCCGCTTGAACTGTCGGCCAAAGTGCTCTCCTCAGCAGTCAGGATGAATCCGGCTGAAACCGGAAGAAATCGACGAGGACGTCCACGTATTCCCCGGCACGCTCGTCTACGTGACGCGGATGAGGGCCCGTGAATTCGTGCGACCGGGCGCCGGGGATAGCCCCCAGGGTTGCCTCGTGCTGGTCGAACAACGTGTCGTCAGTCGCCGCAGTGACGAGGGTCGGCAGCGACAGTTTCGCCAGCTGCGGATGGACGTCGTAGTTCAGAAACGCGTTGGCGCCGAGCTCCATATCGAGACCCTGTTCGAGACTGTCGAGCAGTGCACGCACGACGCGCCGGTTGCCGGTTGTGTCCAACACCAGCTTGGGGTTCCAGGCCCGATGCAGATTCAGAGATCGGCGCCAGGCCTCAAGAATATGGGTACCAGACTCGTCAGGGTTCGGAGCCGTATTGTCGAAAAGGCCAATGATGCGCTCTCGCGTCTCCCGATCCCACAGCGGCAGACCGTCGATCACGAGATGGGTGGCAAGCTGCGGCCGCGTCACAACCAGCTCCACCGCCATCTGCGCGGTCATGTGCCCGCCCACCAGCTTGATTGAACGCAGCCCGGCATCATCGATCGCCTGACCCAGCGCCGCGGCCGCCATCTCGAAGGAGTACCCGGACGGCAGCGGGGCCGAGCGCCCGTTGCCGAGCGCATCGAGCGCCCAGGCCTGGTAACCCTGCTCTGCCAGGACCGGAAGAATGGGGTCGAACTGGGCGCCGCTGCCGGGCGTGAGATGAAGCAATACGACCGGGTCACCCTCACCGACGCAACGGGCGTGTATCTGCCCAAACTCCGTATCGAGGTAGGAAAAACGTATCGCGCTCACGCTTCGCGACGCCAGACCACCGGAAAAATCGATTCGGGCGGCGCTTCGCCCCGAACCAGCACGTTCTGATCGGGCAGATTCGCCAGTGGCAGCGTCAGCGGGTTGGGATCCCATCGCGCGTCCGACCCCAGCCAGCGCGTCGAGAAGGACAGCCTACTGCCCTCATCGCCGCCGGTGCGGGCGCGTGAACCGTGGATTGTCTTCGGATGGATCAGCAGCGCGTCACCCGCTCGTGCCGGCCACGAACGGATGTCGGCGTCCGGCGCGTGAACGCGGTCAAGCAGATGCTGCCAGGGCAGATAGTCCGGCGGGCGCTCGATGTCCTGGGGCGCGAAGGTTGAATGGTAGCGGTGCTCATCGTGATTGGAGCCGGCCAGCGTAAGCAGCGGCGCGTTGTCTTCCGAAACGTCGGTTAATGCCATCCACAGCGACGGAATTTGTGTCCCCTTGTAGCCGTAAGTACACTCGTCGTTGTGCCAGGGTGTGGCCTGCCGCTCGTCGCTGCCGGTCTTACGAAATACGGCGTCCACCCAGAAGCGCAGATCGTCAGCGCCCGTCAGCTCCCCGACAATTTCCGTCGCGGGCGAGTGGGTCATCCAGTCCTGAAACTCCTGCGCACAGGCCATAACGCCGTTCATCTGCTCTCCGCCCGGCACCTCATAGCGTGTCGGGGAGATCGGTACGGGGCAGTCCCAGACCGCTTCGGGCGTCCGCCCGGCGACAAACGTTGCGCTGACCCGCTCGATCGCGCCTGTGATCCGATCGACCCAGTGCTGACTGAACGCTCCCTCGATACGAACGCAGCCGATTTCCTGGTATTCATCGATGTGAGCCTGGGTGATCAACTGCCTGCGCCTCTACGGGTAAAAACCAGCGGTTAGATTACCGGACTGCACGCAGAATGCGAGCGGCTCGCGGCGCGTGAATTGCGCTTGACTTCAAACGCCACCTCACCGAGATTGGCGCGATGAAAAATAATGGTTACCAACGTACTTTTAGAAACCCCGCTGTAGGAGCCTGCCGTGCGAGCCAGGGTTGAAGTCGACGGCAAAGGCCGACGCGAAGCACGCGATCCATGCCTCGAACCCTGTGCGATCGAACGGGGGATGCGCATCATCGGCGGCAAGTGGACGGGGTCAATCCTGTGGCACCTCAAAGACGGACCGGTGCGCTTTAACGACCTGGCACGGATGGTGGGTGGCGCCAGCAAGAAGATGATCACGGAGCGTTTGCGGCTACTCCAGGCGCGAGGACTGGTGGACAGAACGGTCATCGACAGCGCGCCGGTCTCTGTGGAGTATTCAATCACGGAGCTCGGCACAACCGCACTGGGGTTTCTGGATCAGCTCCGACAGTGGAGCGAAAGCCTGCCTGGTGAAACAGAACGAGGAGAAGCGTCGTAGTGCAGCCACTGACCGGCATTCGCGTCATTGAGTTCTGCCAGGTGGCCGCCGGCCCCTATGCGGGCATGCTGCTCGCGGACCTTGGCGCAGACGTCATCAAGGTGGAGCCACGCCAGGGTGACTCGATGCGCGCCTGGCCGCCGCTGACCGAAGGCTACAGCGAAAACTTTGCGTCGCTCAATCGCAACAAGCGTTCGGTAGTGCTGGACCTGAAATCGGAATCCGGCAGGGAAGCCGCCCGCAAGCTTGTCAGCGGCGCCGACGTGGTGATCGAAAACAACCGCCCGGGCGTCATGGCTCGCCTCGGGCTCTCCTATGACGACGCGAAGGCGCTTCAGCCAAAGCTGGTGTACTGCGCGATCTCGGCCTTTGGCCAAAGCGGGCCGCGAGCAACCGATGGCGGCTTCGACGTCACCGTTCAGGCCGCTTCCGGGATTATGAGCGTCACTGGTCAGGAAGGGGAGGAGCCGGTTAAGGCAGGGGTTCCTGTGTCGGACTTCTGCGCGGGCCTTTACGCCGCATACACCATCGCGGCGCTGCTCAGGCGTGTCGCGGATGGTGGTCCCGGCGGTTTTGTCGACATGTCGATGCTCGGCGCGAGCCTGGGTGTGGCGGCGCTGCAGACCAGTGAGTTCTTCGGCACTGACATCAATCCAGGAAAGCTCGGTTCAGCCCATCCGCGCAATGCGCCTTACCAGGCGTTCAAGGCTCGCGATACACACTTCGTGCTGGCGGCCGGCAACGACAAGCTGTGGGCCTCGGTCTGCGAGGTGATCGATCGACCTGAGCTGACCGATCATTCCGACTATCTCACAACCACCGACCGCGCTCGTAACCAGGTCCAGCTCAAGACGCTGCTGGAGCAGATTTTTGCTAAGGAGGACGCCGCCGTCTGGATCCAGCGGCTCCGCGCAAGAGGCGTGCCCTGCGAACCCATCAACGCCTATCGCGAGGCGCTGGACGATCCACAGGTCGCACACGCTGGCTGGGTCACCGACCTCAACCTGCCCTCGGGCGTCACCACAAAGACCTTCGGTTTTCCCGCGTTGATCGACGGCCAGAACGCGCCGATATACCGGCCGCCACCGGAGCTGGGCGAGCATACCGAAGAGATCCTGGCGGAGCTTTCCATGCCTTACTCGGCAATGCCGTCGACATGACGGAGCAGCACGAAACAACGAACGCGGGCGCAGAACACGCAGCGAACCCCCTGCGCCGGTTTGTGGTCGCGCTGACCGAAGCCATCGACACCGGAGACACCGAGGAGGGGTACCCAGCGCCGCTCCCTGACCTGCTGGCACAGCTGGTATCGGAAGACGAGTGGCTGCCCGAGACGTTCGCGCAGCCCGACTCCGAGACCTACCGCCAGTACCTGCTCTACTGTGACCCGCTCGAGCGCTTCAGCGTGGTGAGCTTTGTCTGGGCAGCCGGGCAGCGCACGCCGATACACGATCACACCGTGTGGGGCGCCATCGGTCAGCTGCGAGGCACCGAGGTGTCAACGCCCTACACCGTTCGTAACAAAGGCCAGCTGGTGTCCGGGAACCCGGAGACAACGCGGCCCGGCGACGTCGTCGCGTTTACGCCGGCGGGCGGCGACGTGCACCAGGTTGTTAACCCGGGACCGGGTGACGCGATCAGCATCCACGTCTACGGCGCCAACATCGGACGGATCACCCGCTCCGTGTTCGACCCCCAGACGGGGTCCGCGTCGCCGTTTGTCAGCGGTTACTCCAGCCGGGTCATTCCCAACATCTGGGAGGATTAACAGCGATCACTTGAGGTTCTGCATGTAGCGCTCGGTCTGGCGGAACGCGCCGTCGTTGGTCTGCATACCCTCTTCGTCCAGGACGCAGCTCCAGGCATCCGCGAGCTGTTCCGCCGCGTCGTCGCCACGGCCCAGCGTTGCGCCGCGCGTTTCAAAACCCTTATAGACCGCGTAGGAACCGCCCCCGGCGCAGAGGACCGTCTTGCTGGGTGCTTCCGGCCCGGTCAGAAACACGACGCCCGGGCTCACCGATTCGGGCGTCAGGGCGCTATAGACCTCCTCGGATACCAGCCCCTCCATCATCGCCGTCCCGGCTGTCGGGGCGAGACATTTAACTCGAATATTGTACTTGGCGCCTTCGATGTGGAGCGTGTTCATGAGCCCCACCATGCCCATCTTCGCCGCGGCATAGTTGGCCTGCCCGAAATTCCCCCACAGCCCGGTTCCCGAAGTCGTGAAGACAATCCGGCCGTAGGCCTGCTCGCGCATCGTGCTCCACACGGCCTTGGCGCAGTTGGCAGACCCGATCAGGTGCACCTCGATCACCTCGCGAAACTCCGCCATCGACATTTTGGCAAACGACCGATCGCGAAGAATTCCGGCATTGTTGACCAGGACATCGACACGCCCCCAGCGACCGACCGCTGCCGCCACCATCGCTTCAACCTGGGCGGTATCCGCGACGTTGGCGCCGTCCGCCATCGCCTCACCTCCGGCCGCTTCGATCTCGGCCGCAACGGCCAGCGCAGAGGACGGTGCGCCGGCACTACCCAGATCGTTCACCACCACCTTTGCTCCCCGCCGGGCAAGCGCCAGCGCGTGCGCCCGCCCCAGCCCCTGGCCTGCGCCGGTCACAATTGCCACCTGCCCGGTTAAATCGATCGTTGGGTTTTCCGTAGTCATGGCCGAAGCTCCTCAGCAGTTTGCGTTTCACGCGGCCAGACGATGCTGAACGCGCCCCGAACCTCGCCTGCGGTGTAGCCGGTGGCCAGATCATGGGGATACGCAGCATTCAGCTCGGCAGCCGTGGCCGGGTCGATAGCGCTGCCGTGACACGTCAGGCAGAGCGGCTGGGTGCGGATCGCGGAAAGGTAGTGGAAACGACCCGTCGTCGACGTCTGGCTCACCTCAAGATCGGCTGGATCGGTCTGCCCGCTGGCCACAAGACGCTCGAACTCCGCGAGCATTTGCGCCTCCCACGGATCAGGTGCGTTGATCGGATTGCGATAGCGAAGACTGGTCCGCGCGACGCGGGCGCCGCTGCTGCGCGACAGCTCGGACGCCAGCTGGGGCGCGCGATCCCGGCAGACCTTTACCGCCTCAACGGGCCCACCAGCAGCCATCGCTGCCGTCAGCTCGCCTTTCAATCGCTGGCCGAACGATTGCGCCAGGGCACGGCTCTCGTCGAGCCGCGAAAGCTCGGCCGCGTTCGCAACCCCTGCCGTGAAGCCAGCTAATGCCAGCCAAAGGCTCGCTAATCCGATTTTCGTTACCGTGAACATACGCCGTTTGCCGATCCTTCTTCTCAAGTGTCGCAGGCCAAAAGGTTTTTCCATCATTCTACGCGCTAGCTGCGCAGAGTCAGAAAATTAGGGTTAGGATGTCGGTCGATCCACTGGGGCTTGCCACAACTAGCGCGGGACAGATCTGATCAGATGAGCAGCACCAACGGCCAAACCCTGAAGGTTCGCCGGGTGGCGATCGATACCTATCGCGAGAACGTCGCTTACCTGCACCGCGACTGTGAAATCTATCGGACCGAAGGCTTTCAGGCCCTGGCCAAGCTGGAGGTACTGGCCAGCGACCGCACCCAGCCGCTGCTCGCCGTGCTGAACGTGGTCGACGACACAGGCATCGTCGCCACCGATGAAATCGGCTTGGCGGAGTCCGCGTTCGATCAGCTGGGCCTTGAGGAGGGCCACCGCTGCAGCGTGTCGCACGCTGAGCCCCCGCCCTCGCTCGAAGCGGTCCGGCGGAAAATTGCCGGGGAGGCGCTCTCCGGCGACGACTTTCGTCACATCGCCCAGGATATTGTCGGCAATCGCTATTCCAAGCCGGAGATCGCCGCTTTTCTCGTGGCCTCGGTGCAAAGCGGTCTTGAGCGCGAGGAGGTCCTTCATCTTTGCCGCGCGATGCTGGAGACCGGGGAGCGGCTGCGCTGGGACGAACCGGTGGTGGCCGACAAACACTGCATCGGCGGCATTCCCGGCAATCGCACCACCATGCTGGTTGTGCCCATCGTTGCCGCCCACGGCATGTTTATTCCAAAGACCTCCAGCAGAGCGATCACCTCACCCGCGGGCACGGCCGACACCATGGCCGTGCTGGCTGAGGTCGACCTGCCGCCGGAGCAACTGCAGCAGGTGGTGCGGCGGCACCGGGGCTGCCTGGCGTGGGGCGGAACGGCCAAACTCGCTCCCATGGACGACCTGATGATCTCCGTTGAACGTCCGCTGTCGATCGACTCGCCGGGCCAGATGGTTGCATCCATCCTGTCGAAAAAGCTCGCTGCGGGTTCAACCCACCTGCTGATCGATATCCCCGTGGGACCGACGGCAAAGGTGAGGTCGATGGCTGATGCCCTGACCCTGCGAAAGCTGTTTGAGTATGTCGGCGACCGCCTCGGGCTGCACATCCAAACCGTGATCACCGACGCCTTGGAGCCGATCGGCCGGGGGATCGGGCCGGTGCTGGAAGCCCGTGACGTGATGCAGGTACTGCACAACGACCCGGAGGCACCGCAGGACCTGCGCCAGAAATCCTTGCGCCTCGCCGGGCGGGTGATCGAATTTGACCCGGACGTGCGGGGCGGACAGGGATTCACGATTGCCAGAGATATCCTGGACTCCGGCCGTGCCCTGGCCAAGATGGAGGCCATCATCGACGCGCAGGGGCGCGTGTCGCAGCCCCCGGCCGCCGGGCGCCTGAAGCAGCTGGTGACAGCGCCCAGGAGCGGCTGGGTCGAGGGGATCGACAATCTGCACATGGCGCGGGTTGCGCGCCTGGCCGGTGCGCCCATGGACCCCGGCGCTGGCGTAGACCTGCTCAAGAAACTCGGCGACCGGGTGGAACAGGGAGAACCCCTCTACGAGATCCGCGCCGATTTCCCGGCAGACGCCCGCTTCGCGAGTGACTTCGTCAGCAGGGCCACCGGCTACACCATCACCGACCGGCAGCCCGTTGAGCTGGCGGCTAACGGCTACCGGTCGGTGGCGACCGCAAATCGGGAAGACTGATGACTGATAACGCTACGCTCGTGCTGGGTTTTTCCGAGTATGCCGAGGCGGGCCGGCGCCTGGCCGAAGCCTGCGGGTATGACTTCGCTGAAGTCAGCGTGCATCAATTTCCGGATGGGGAGAGGCGTGTGCAGCTTCCGGGTTCACTGCCCGATCGAGTGGTTTTCTGCCGGTCGCTGAATGACCCTGATCACAAGCTGATCGAGCTGTTTCTCGCTGCCGCCACGGCCCGCCAGCTCGGCGCCATCGACTTGACGCTGGTGGCGCCGTATCTCTGCTACATGCGCCAGGACATCGCCTTTACGCCCGGCGAGGCGGTGAGCCAGCGCATCTTGGGCGCTCTACTCGCCCAGCATTTCGACGGACTGATTACCGTAGATCCTCACCTGCATCGGGTCCACAGCCTCGGCGAAGCGGTACCCGTCAGCAGACCCCAGGTACCCGATACGGCGCCGGTTCTCGCGAGTTTTCTCAAGGGTCAGCTCGACAACCCGCTGCTGGTCGGTCCGGACGAAGAGTCGGAGCAGTGGGTCGGCGCCATCGCCCGGGAGCAGCAGCTCGATTTTGTGGTGGGAAGAAAGGTTCGCCACGGCGATCGCGATGTGGAGATCGAGCTGCCGACCATGAATTACCGCGACCGGCATACGGTGCTGGTGGACGATGTCGCCAGCACCGGCAGCACGCTGCGGGTTGCCGGCGAGCTGCTCCTGGCGAAGCAGGCGGCGTCAGTTGACGTGCTGGTGACCCACGCACTGTTCGCCGGCGACGCGCTGGAACGTCTTACCGCCTCGGGTATCCGGCACGTGTGGAGTACCGACGCCATTCCCCACAGCACCAACCGGGTTCACCTCGACCATCTCCTGGCCGAGGCGCTGGAGACCTGAGCTCCCGCTAAGCGTCCGCTAGTGGCGTTTGCTGCCCTTCCGCTTAGACGGCGTCGGCGGATTCTTCGCGACGTAGCGATGTCCTTCGACGAGCTTCAGCAGATCAAACGCGCTGAGCACGCCGACAACCTGCTTTTCATGGGTCACCACGACGCGGTGGATTCCATGGTTTCGCATAACGCGGGCCGCGATGCTGACGTCCTCATACTTCGGCACCACCAGCACCTTTTCCGTCATCATGTTGCTGATAGGTGAACCCGGCTTCAGGTCCATCGCCAGGTCGGTTCGCGAGACAATGCCAACGGGCTCGCCGTGGGTGTCCACGACGGGCACGGCGCTAATGTTGTTGTTATCGAGCATTTTGCGCACATGCTCGACGCTCTGATGAGGTTCGGCGGTAACCACGCTCTGGCTCATCAGTTCGTCCACCTTGATATTCATACCCGCTCCACGTTGCAAATCTTCCTTTCAGCATGCAGAAAAACCCGGACGTTAGGGCTCCGTAGTTTCCACAGGTCGCAGCCGCCAATCCGCCCGCCTGGCCCCGGGGAGCACGCTGAAGGAGTACACTAAGGCAAGGATGAACCAACGAGCGCACTGAAGACGACCAAATTTTCCAGCCTTAGGGAGACCGAGATGAACACGGTAAGACAGCTGCTAGACCACAAAACCGGCGATGTCGTTTGTATTGGGCCCGGCTCTTCGGTGCTCGACGCGGTGCGGGAAATGGCAGAGCGCGACATCGGTTCGGTTCTGGTCACCGAAGGTGGAAAGCTTCTGGGCATCCTGACCGAACGGCATTACGCCCGTAACGTCATTCTTGCCGGCCGTCGTTCTGACAGTACTCCGGTCACCGAAGCTATGTCGGCGGAACCGGTCTGCGTCTCGCCCGACCAGTCGGTCGACGAGTGTATGACGCTGATGACCCAGCATCGGATCCGGCATCTACCGGTGCTCGACGATGGTAATCTGATCGGCGTTGTATCCATCGGCGACCTGGTCAAGAGTCGGATTGCCGACCAGGAAGAAATGATCGACCAGCTGACGCGCTACATCCAAAGCTGACCGGCAGCCCGGTCACCGCAAACCGGACGGCCTGAACCGCCGTACGGCTACGTAGTATCCACGAGAACACGCCGCAGCGATTTCCGCTTTACTAAGCAGCCGCTCCGGCGTGCCGTCAATTCCATCGTGGAGACCAGTCCGTGACCAACACCGTTCCGACCGTCGAAGAGTGTGTAGAGCAAACGATCGCCCGTGTCGGCAAGAACCTCGTGATCGGCGCGCCGCTGGCGCTGGGAAAACCGGTGCAGCTGCTGAATGCATTCTACCGCAGGGTCGAAGCGGACCCCTCACTGACGCTGCAGATCGTGACGGCGCTTTGTCTGGAAGTTCCAAAGCCTGCGAGCCACATCGAAGCCGGGCTGGCCGAGCCGATCCTGGAGCGTCTGTTTGGTGACTACGAGGAGCTCGCGTTCGTCCAGCCGCTCAAAGCCGGCACCCTGCCCCACAACATCCGCGTCAGCGAGGTGTACTTCAAAGCCGGCTCAATGAAAAACCTGCCGGTCGCCCAGCAGAACTACATCTCCAGCAACTACACCCACATCGGCCGGGACATGCTCGCCTACGGCATCAACGTGCTCGTGCAGCTGGTTGCCGCGAAAGAAACCGAAGCGGGTCTGCGCCTCAGCCTGTCGTGCAATCCTGACGTGACGCTGGAGCTTATCGATCGAAAAGAGGCCGCCGACCTTCCGATCATGATGCTGGCGCAGGTTCATCAGGAGCTGCCTTTTATGGAGCACGACGCCGAGGTCCCGGGTGAGGCGTTCGACCTGGTGGTCAACAGTCGGCAATACGATAAGCGGCTGTTCGCGGTACCCAATGCCGCGGTTCCTCTCACCGACTACGCAACGGCCCTGCACGCCAGCACAATGATCCGTGATGGCGGGACGCTGCAGATCGGCATCGGCTCCTTGGGTGACGCCATCACGCACGCGTGCATCCTTCGTCAGCAAAGCAACGACGACTATCACCAGATGGTCGAGAGCCTGACCCGCATCGCCAATCCGCTGCGCGAGCCGCTAGGCACTTTTGGGCAAGGCCTTTACGTCTCCACCGAAATGTTCGTCAACGGCATGATGCATCTCATCGAGCGCGGCATCGTCAAACGGCCGGTCTATGACAGCCTGCCGCTGCAGGAGGGGCTCAACAGCGGGGAAATCGAGCCACGCGTCGACGGGCGGCTGCTCGACTACGGCCGGCGAAGCGGGATCATTCCGCGCGTTCTTGACGATCGGTCTATGGCCGAACTCAAGCACTGGGGCATCCTCCCGCCAGACGCGGAGCTCGCGGGTGACCAGCTCACGATCAACGGCCGGTCAACGTCCAGCAACATGGACGATCCGCAGACCCGCGAGGTGCTCCTGAACCAGCTCGAAAACCAGCCGCTGCGCAACGGCCGGATACTGCACGGCGGTTTTTTTCTGGGGCCCGCAGATTTCTACCAGAAGCTTCGCGAGCTCGATCCGGCGCGTCACGAGCAGATCTGCATGACGGGGGTCAGAAGGACCAATCAGCTTCTGCTGGACTATCCGCTTTACTGCGCCCAGCGAACCGATGCGCGTTTCATCAACACCGGCATGAAGGTGGCGCTGAACGGCTCAGTGGCCTCAGACGCGCTGGAAGACGGCACCGTCATCAGCGGCGTTGGCGGACAGTACAATTTTGTGGCGATGGCGCACGACCTGCCGGGCGCAAGGTCGATCCTGTGCATCCGAAGCACCCGCGGCCACGGCCGAAATCTGGAGTCGAACGTTGTGCCGTTTTATGGGTACACAACCATTCCGAAGCATCTGCGCGACGTCATCGTGACCGAGTACGGTGTTGCCGACCTCCGCGGCCAGAGTGACGCCACCGTCATCAAACGCCTGATCAACGTCGCCGACTCGCGCTTCCAGCATGAGCTGCTGGCTTTTGCCAAGGACCATGGGAAAGTCGAACGCGATTACCTGATCCCCGACGAGGCTCGTCAGAACACGCCGGAGCGCATCAAACAAACGCTCCGGCCGTTTCAGGACAGCGGGCTGTTGCCGGCCTACCCGCTCGGCACCGATCTTACCGACCAGGAGATTGCGCTGGCCGCCAGCCTCCGAAAGATCAAAGACCTGAGCACCCGGCCGGGACAGTTCATCGCGGCGTCCTTTCGCGCGCTGCTGCACAAAGACGACGAAGAGGCTGCACGCCCGTTCCTGGAGCGGGTGCATCTCGACCATCCGGAAACCACCAAAGATTTTCTGGTACAGCAGCTCCTGCTGCTGGAGCTCGAAGAGCGTGGACTGCTAAAGGTCAGCTAGCGCCGTTGAATATAGCTACTGGTTGACGTAGCCGATCGGCTCCGCGCCTGGCGAGATAACAAACATCAGCGGCCAGTATTTGCCGGTGACCCACAGCCGGCCGTCTTCGCCCACCGCAATACCATTCAAGACGTCCACACGGCGGCCGGCGACGTGCTCAGGTTTGAGTATCCCGGTGAGGTTGATGAGGCTGAGCACCCGGCCATCCGCCGGATCGATGCGCGCAATGTAGTTCGTTTGCCAGACGTTCGCGAGGATCTCGCCGTTCGCCCACTCCAGCTCGTTGAGATAAGGCAGGGTTTTGGTGCCCAGCTTCACCGTCACGCGCCGCTGTTCCTCGAAGTTTTCCGGATCGAGGAATCGCAGTTCGGGCGTTCCGTCACTCATGATGAGCGACTTTCCATCGTGCGTCAGGCCCCAGCCCTCACCGCTATAGCTGAAGGTGTCTTTCAGGGCAAAAGAACTTAACTCCCAGACGTATCCGGTGCGCCGGCGCCAGCTCAACCCCAGCAGCCGATCCTGCCAGGACACGATCCCCTCGCCAAAAACGCCTGAGGGAAAGTCCTCGACCTGAAGCACCCGGCCGGTCTCGGGATCCACTTTTCGAATCGTAGACTTACCGACCATGCCGGTGCTTTCAAAGAGAAAGCCGTCGCTGAAAAACAATCCCTGAGTAAAAGCGGCCGGATCGTGAGGATAGGTCTGGTGCAGCTCGTAACCGTAGACCGGGATACTCTGAGCATAGGCACCTGCGGCGGTTAGGCAGGCAAGTGCGATCAGCAGGCGCTGCAGGCATCGAAGAGGCAAACGTTTGCTCAGTGACCTGATCAGGTGCATGGGTTGTCCTATTGGGCCGCCGGGCTGACGGCTATCGATCCGCAGGCCTGCCACGGCAGCCGTTGTCCGTATGACAGATGCCTGGCAATTATGTTCAGCGGAACTCTGGTAGCCGGCATTGACTTCGCACGGCATCTTACACGGGGGTTTTTGCGGCGTCAGCCAGACGGTGACGAAAAAACTCAGGGTCCTGGCAGCAAGGTTCCAGGCAGGGAAAAGCGAATGGTGGCGCCGCCATCCACCGGGTGCGGGTCAGCGGCGATGTCCCCTCCGCGTGACCTGACCAGCCGGCGAGCGCCGGCAAGTCCGTATCCGCTGTCGATCTTGAGCCTGCCGCTGTCCTCAAACAGCGTACCCGCGTCCGGTAGACCTTTGCCGTCGTCCGAAAGACTGATTGCATAGCTGCTGGCATCCACGGTTTCGACGCTGACCCGCAACGTCAGACGGCAGTCGGGATTGTGCTTGATCGCGTTGTCGAGCAGATTGCGGAGCACAATCTGGGTCGCAAGCCGGTCGCCAAAGATGTACTGGTCGGGAACCTCGTACCGGTGCCGACCTTCCGGATCCAGCACCACCATCAGGCTCTCGCAAAGCGCCTCCAGATCAAATTTCTCGACGCTCTCCGCTGAGCCCGTCGCCTGGGCATACGACAGGACGTCGGCAATCAGGGACATGGCGTTGCCGGCGACGCCTTCAAGCATGTCGATCAGTTCACCGGCTTCGGCGTTATCAGGTGAAATCTCGTCCCTGATCAGGTTCGCCAGGGCCCCAACCTTCCGCATCGGACTGCGCAGATCGTGAGCGGCGAGAGAGACAAACTCTTCAATTTCCGAGTGCAGGGTCGCCGCATGCGTCTTCAAGTGATCGATATTGGCTGCCGCCGAGATGTCTTGCGAGGTGCCGACAAGTCGAAGGGTTTGACCGTCGTCGTCGAATACCGGCTCCAGGCTGGTTCGAACCTGGCGGTTGGAACCACTCAGGGGGAGCGTCAGCTCGTAAACCATCGGGCAGCCGCTCTCCATCGCCACGCAGTGCCGGTCGTAAGCCACCTGCCCGAATCGTCCGCCGTACAGCTCTTTCGCAGTGCGACCGACTACGTCTTCCGGGCGGAAACCCGCAATTTCGCAGGCCGTTAGGTTGTAGGCCGCGTACACCGCACGCCGAGTCGGACACCTCTCCAGCACAAAAACCGGCATGGCAACCTGATCGAGCAATCGATAGTTGCCAGCATCATGGCACGCTAACACTGGGTCGACGGCTACGGTCGGCATCATGCGGTCCTTCTTATCCTTCATAACCTCATCGGCCCGAAGCCCGGAAAGCTTTACCGCGTCGTCGGACGCCGAACGAAAAACCGCGCCACACCGCATTCGATGTCCACTTTTGCGGCGACGCTGCGCGATGTACATGAGGTAACAGGGAGAACCCGCATGATGGAAAGGACTCAGCCAACCCAAAGAGAACGCGCTTCGGTCGTCGCTCGACGCGGCAGGCTCAGCATCGGAGCCACGCTGTGGCTTACGCTGCTGTTGATCGCCAGCGGCGCAGCCAGGGCCCAAACGATCGGCGAGCTGGCGGTCTTCGGCGACAACGTGGCCGACCCAGGCAATATTCCCGCGCTGCTGGAGGCCGGCAATCAGGCGGGGCTCGGACCGGTCGACACCAACTTCCCCCCATCGCCGCCCTACTTTGGCAATCGATTTTCCAACGGCCCGGTCGCCGCTGAGCTACTGCCCGGCCTGCCGGGCATCGAGGCCGATTCCATTGTGAACCTGGCGGTCGGCAACGCTTTCTCCGCTCAGCTCCCGGTCAGCCTGGCCGGCGGCGTCCTGATCGGCAACGGCAGCTCCATCCCCGGGCCGATCGGCCGCGGGCTTGCCGCGCTGAACGAAACCGATGTGACGAGCCGGGTGAACGCATACCTCAGCAGCAGGCCACAGCTGGCGCCCGACGATCTGATGCTGATCTACATGAGCGCCAACGACGGCGCGCTGGCGCTCAACACCATCGGCCTGACGGGACTCACGGGTGCAGAAGCCCAAAACCTGATCCTTCAGGGTGCACGAACGAACGCTCGGAACACGGTTGCGGCAGCGGGCCAGCTGGTGGCCGCCGGCGCCCGCCAGGTTGTGCTGGCGAACCTGCCCGATATCGGCGCCACGCCCGCCGCGGCAGCCGGCGGCCTGGCGGGTGTTGCTGCCGCCACCGGCTTCAGCCAGGTGGCCAACGATGCGCTCGCTCAGGGAGCGGCCCAGCTCGCGGCCGATACCGGAGCGGTTGTCACGGTTTTCGACAGCTTTACGCTGCTCAATGACATCACCGCTAACCCGGGCCGATACGGGCTGACCGACACCACGAACCCCTGCCTGGCGGTGCCAAGCTGCGTGGCCGACCCCGGCCAGGCGGATCAGTTCTTGTTCTGGGACACCTTTTTCCCGACCGCCCGGGTGCAGTCAATTGCGGCCGCCGCGCTGGCCGACACTATCAACGCACCAAAAACGCTGGCCGCGCAGTCGGAGGCGGCTCGCTACGCGGCCGAAAAGTTCGTGCAAAGCCTGCTGAGCGATCTGGACGCGCGGGCTGGCGAACAGGGGCCTGACGGCTGGCGCGTGCGCCTCGCCTACGACCGCGTCGACTGGCAGCGCGACGGCGATACCTTGGCGTTTGGCTACGACGCGCAGTTAGACAGGGTGACCCTGGCCGCCGAGTTTATCGGCAGCGAGCTGACCGCTGGCGTCGCGGTGAGCAGCGACCGTGGAGACGTTGCGCACCGCGGGATCGCGGCCAGCCACGACATGGACAGTCTGCGTCTGGGCGCCTTCCTGGCGCGTCACACGGACAGCTGGTCAATGGCCATGGCGGTGCACTTTGGCGATGACGAGCTGGACAATATTCGCCGCAGCACCGGCGTTGCCGGCCAGGTGGCAGCCGGGGCCAGCGACGGGGACAGCCTCTCGCTGCTGCTGCAGATGCAGCGTCACTACGAGTGGAATCGCTGGCGGCTGGCGCCGACGCTTCGCCTTGGCTACAGCGAAAGTGAACTGGACGAGTATCTGGAAAGCGGCGCGGTGGCCATGAACCAGCGTGTGTCGGATCGGCGATCCACCAACAGTTTTGCCGAGCTCGGCCTCAGCGCCGCATCCGCCTGGTCGGAAGAAAACGGCGCGGGCCTGCGGCTACGGCCAACCGCCAGCCTGTTTTACCGAAGCCAGCTTGGCGACCGCAGCCAGCAGGTGAACAGCCGGCTGGCGACGGTGCAGGAGGTGGTTCGCTCTTTCTCGATCGAAGCACCCGACGACGACTATTGGCGCCTCGCGCTGGCGCTCGAGGCCGCCGTCAGCGAACGCCTCAGCGTGCAGCTTGGCGGGATCGTCGAACAGGGCGCCAGCAGGCTGGACGGCTACAGTGCCGGCCTCAGCGTGCAGTATCAGTGGTAGTCGACGGCTACTTGCCGATGGTGATAGCCATCCGAATCGTCTGAGCGTTCATCGGCGCCCACTGCTCGAACCCCCGCCAGCGGCCGTAGCGGGGCCGGAGAAGAGCAACCGCCCGATCGATAACCGCCTGGATGTGCCGTTCGCTGGCGACGATGAAATCCTCGCCGGGCGCAGCCGGCTGTTCATCGATCTCCTGCTCGGCTTTCGCCAGCGCGGTTGCCATGTCGAGAAAGTAGTCCCGGTAGCGCTGGAGCCAGATGCCAGGGCCGGGACCGCTGTGGCCACCGAGCACCCAGCGCGGCTCGAGCTCGATCGCCTGTTCCAGCGAACTCAAGTAGCCGTAGTAGTTGGTGTCCGGCAAGGTTCGGTAAGGAACAATGCCGATTTCAATGGTATCGACCAGGACCAGCATATTGCCGTCACCGGTGTTAAACGACAGGGCGATATTTGAGTTGCCGTGATTGGGCCCGAAGTAATGCACGCCCACCGAGCGGCCGCCCACCGCGATGACGTCGCCGTTGTCGACCGTCCGACTCGGCACGGGGATGTCGTCCTGGCTCCAGCGATGCACCGCATCGACCGTTCCTGGATGAGCAAGAATCTCGGCCTTGGGCGCGAGCACACCGGCACCGCCGATATGGTCGCGATGATCGTGGCTGTAAACCACTTTGGTGATGGGAAAATCGGTGACGGCAGCGATGGCGCGCCGATAGTCTGCCGCCACGCGGGGGTTTACGGGATCGACGGCGAGAACCTCCCGGTCACCCACCAGAAACGGACTGACGTACAGGCCGGGCCACCAGCGAAACAGAAAAACGCCGTTGCCTAACGCCTCTACGGAGGTTGTTCCGTCAGGACTGCGATAGACCTCGTCCGGCCGGTACACCAGTTCGTCGGACGCCATTGCGTTCGTTATGAACGACAGCAGCAGCAAAAACACCGCGAGGGTGGGTCCAATCGATCGCAAAGGGTCAATGCCCATGATCAGTCTCTCCTGAATCAGACTGACCTGAGACTATCGCGTAAATCTTGACCCCGGTCTAATGGGAACTCCGGCTTGCCGGTGTACTCGCCTTATGGCGCAGCTCCCGGCGGACAAACCAGCGAACGACCCGGGCCATCCCCAGCCGCGCCAGCAGCGGTCGGGTCACGACAAACAGTCGATAAACGCTATGCACCAGGGGTTTGAGCGCGCGCGAGCCCCAGAACCCGGCCATCCGGGTCATCCCCATCCGCTCGTAGATCCGAGCGAAAGCCTCCGGTCCCGAGAGCCACTGGCCGTCCTCCCGGATGTGAAGCGCGCGCATGAGGTCGTCCTGTGCCGGCACGCCCTCAGGCAAAGCGCTGGCGAAGTCTTCGCCGGCGCAGTTGATCATCGACAGGGCGTTATCCCGATCACCCCGGCTGAGCTCGTCGATTTCCGCCACGCAGATGGGGCAGCTGCCGTCGTAGTAAACCTCGATGGTCTCTTTCTTACTCATGTCTTTATCTTAGCCGTCGCAAGCGTGAGGGAAACGCCAAAACCGGGTCGTCAGCAGCGCCTGTTGACCCTCGTCACGACCGGCAAAAGCGTAGCCAGCGCTTGAACCCGTCGGATCCGCCCGCATACTCGAAAGGTGCGCCGACAGACGGCCGAATGCCAGGAGAAAGTGATGACCGAGTCCACACAGCAACGAGCCGTTCTTGCCGGAGGCTGTTTCTGGGGAATGCAGGAGCTGATTCGCCACATGCCGGGGGTGCTTTCCACCCGCGTCGGCTACAGCGGCGGTGACGTTCCCAACGCCACCTATCGCAATCACGGCACGCATGCCGAGGCCATCGAGATCATCTTTGACCCGAGCCAGATCAGCTACCGAACGCTGCTGGAGTTTTTCTTCCAGATCCATGATCCGTCCACCCTCAACCGACAGGGGAACGATCGCGGCATGTCCTATCGGTCCGGCATCTACTACGTCGGCGAAGAGCAGCGCGCCATCGCCGAAGACACCATTGCCGACGTCAATGCGTCCGGCCTCTGGCCCGGCAAGGTGGTGACCGAAGTGGCGCCGGCGGGCCCATTCTGGGAAGCCGAGCCGGAGCATCAGGACTACCTTCAGCGCTATCCCAACGGCTACACCTGCCATTTCATCCGGCCAGACTGGCGCTTGCCCAAACGCAAGGCGTCTTGACCGAGCCAAGCGAACCCGGTGCGGCGGCGGCAAACGATGACGCTGCTGCCCTTGGGCCCTATGCACCAATCGCGTGCGGGGACTACGACTTCCTGGAGATTGCGTGTCTCGACGGTTACGAGGTGGTCCTGGAGACCCCAGGCGGCACGCTGCAGGGTCGCGCGCTAACGACCGAAGTCAGGCAGCAGGCCGAGTACCTCGTGCTCGTCGACAGCGACGGACAGCAGCTGCAGGTACGGCTCGACCAACTCCGCAGCCTGCGGGTCATCACCCGCCCGAGCCGCTTTAGCGAGCACTCCTTCGCGGGGCCCTGACGAAGACGCCCTCGAGTTCCAGCCGCGCCAGGGCGGTCACGCCGACCCGCAGCGTATGCCTTACAATGCGGCACATGAACCCAGCTTCCCCCACGATCCAAGGTCTGCCCGCCGTGAAGTCGGCCGCTCAGATCGCGCTTCTCCTGCTGGCGGCCTGGCTGCCGGTGTCCACCGCCCCCGCCCAAGACGATACTAACGACCCCTATGTGGTTCAGGCAAAGGCGCTGCATCAGCAGATGCTCTCGCTCGACGCCCATACGGACATCCCGGAAAACTTTGCGACCGAGCAGGCGGATCCCGGGACCGAGACCCGCGGGCAGATCGACCTGCCAAAGATGGATCGCGGCGGCCTGACGGGCGCGGTCATGGCGATTTTTGTCTCGCAGGACGTCAGAAACGCAGAAAACTACCGGCGTGCCAAACAGGACGCGCAAACCAAACTGGACGCAATCTGGCGCATGGCGGAGCAGTATCCCGACCGGATTGGCGTCGCCACCACACCTGCGCAGGTGCGGGAACTGCACGACAGCGGGCGCCACTTTGCCGTGGTCGGCATGCTCAACGGTTTCCCGCTTGGACCGGAGGCCGAGGAGCTGGACGCCTACTTCGAGCGCGGCCTGCGCCAGCTTGCTTTCAATCACGCCGGCCACAACGCGCTGTCCGACTCTTCCAGACCGCGCGATCGCTACGGCGACGGCCCTACTGAACACGGCGGGCTGTCCGAGCTTGGCAAATCGGTGATCCGACGCATGAACCGGCTCGGCATTATCGTCGACGTGTCGCAGCTCACGCCGGCAGGACTGCAGCAGTCGGTGGCGATCTCCGAAACGCCGGTCATCGCGTCTCACTCGGCGGTGGCGTCGTTGCTGGAACACCCTCGCAACCTGTCTGACGCCGACATGAAGCTGATCGCCAACAGCGGCGGCGTGGTCTGTATCGTGGCGTTTGGCGGCTACCTGATCGACGTCGGCATGGACTTCAACGCTGAGATGGAAAAGGTGCAGGCGCGCTTCGGCGTTGCCGAGGAAAGTGACGTGGCGGCTTTGCCGGAAGCTAAGCAAAAGGCCTACCAGGGCGAGATCGTATCCCTGCTGCGCCGATTACCGAAGGCCAGCGTCGCTCAGTACGTTGACGCCATCGACTATGCGGTGAAGCTGATCGGCATCGACCACGTCGGCATCGGCACAGACTTCAACCACGGTGGCGGGCTCAAAGAGTGGAAAAATGCCGGCGATAGTTTTCAGGTGACCGCCGAGCTGCTGCGCCGGGGCTACGCCGAAGAAGACGTCAAAAAGATCTGGGGCGGCAACTGGCTGCGCGTGTTCCAGGAGGTCACCGACCACGCCCGCAGCGACAAAGATTCAGGCTGACTCAGCCTTCGGCGGACAGTTCGTCCAGCAGTTTGCGAAACTCTGACGCCCAGCGACCAATCTGAATCTTCGCGTCGCCAAGACGCGTAAAGCCGGCCCGCAGCACGCGGCTCCCGGAGCCCCAGCGCACCACCGCCAGCAGTTCCTCACCGGACCGCGAATCGCTGACCTCCATTTCCACGGCCACCCCGCCGAGGCCTGCCCCCGTGGCCTTGGTGATCAGCGACACGTTGAGAACACCATCGGTGGCATCGAGGTCCGTCACGACAAAGCGAATCCTGGCCGTTTCCGGCCCGGCGTCCGTCACAACCTCAAAACCGGGCTCCTTAACGAGTTTGGCGGTGAACTGCTCGACCGTGTACTCCTTGAGCGAGTCCAGCTCCTCCGGACTGAACTGATCCCCGTTCTCAGCCGGCTGATAAAGCACAATCGGCCGCTCAACAATGAACCGCCGATAGTCCGCCAAAGCCGGGTTCAGCGCCCGAAGGTGATTGTCAGCGACGGGCTCGAGCCGCTCGTAGTCTCTGAGGAAACCGCTGGGCTCCGGCTCTTTGATCGGCGCCGCGCAGGCGGCAATCAACAGCACCATCGCCAGCGGCAGCAGATGCCGGAGGGTCACAGCGAAAAAGGGGCGGCAGTAGAGCGTGGGGCGATCCATCGAAACGTGAGTTTTTTTGGCGGTCACCGCACTATTTTTCAGCAAGATCGCGGTCGTAATGGATCCAATAATGCTCAAAGGGGGTGCAAATAGTGCCCGTTTTACGTTTCTTAAGGTAAGCAGTCGATTTTGCCGCGGCAGGCGGTCCATCGGCTGGGACCTGCTGGCGCCGGGACAGACTCGAAGGCCGGCGCTATACTCGATCGCAACGAACATGAGGTGTTCGCAATGAAATTACCTACAATTGCCCTGCTGCTGACTGTGGTGCCCGGCGCACTGGCCCAATCCTCCGGCGGCGACTTTGCCATCACCCGCTCGGTCATCGGGGCCGGGGGAAGCAGCTCGGGCGGCGACTTCACGCTCACCGGGACCATTGGCCAACCGGTGGTAGCCACTTCTCAGGGCGGCCAGTTCTCCCTCTCCGGCGGCTTCTGGACGCCCGGCCAGCGCCCCGACCTCCTGTTCAGCAACGGATTTGAATAACTCCCGATCGCCGCGCCGCTACGCGGCGATGCCGCTACGGTCGATCAACGCTTTGCCGATCGGCTCCCTGGTCCCCGCGCTCCTTGCCGCACTCGTGCTGACCTGCGTGAATCTCTACGCCGAGGCTCAGACCGGCAACGAGGAGTCAGGCACAGAGACCCTGCCCAGCGACGTCGACTTTCGCTGGGGACTTAAGCTTCCGATGAGAGACGGCGTCAAGCTTGGCGCTACCCGGTATCGGCCAGCGGCTTCGGGGCAGGATCCGCTCCCGACCATTGTGACCATCACCCCCTACATCAGCGACCGATATCATCCGGACGCGCTGTACTTCGCCCGTCACGGCTTTAATTTCCTGGTCGTTGATACCCGAGGCCGGGGCAACAGCGAGGGTGACTTCAAACCGCTGGGGCTGGAGGACGGGCTGGACGGGCATGACGTGGTCCAGTGGATTGCGGCGCAGCCCTGGTCCGACGGCAAGGTGATGATGCGCGGCGGGTCTTACGGCGGCTACAACCAGTGGGCGACGGCACGCTATTTTCCGTCGAACCTGACAACGATTGTCCCTATCGCGTCCCCCTATCACGGGGTCGACTTCCCGATGAACGACAACGTCCCCTACCCCTACTCCATTCGGTGGCTGACATTAACGGCGGGGGTCACGCCTCAAGGCCGCATCTTTGGTGACAACGCGTTTTGGAACCGAAAGTTCCGCGCCTACCACGAGGCCGGCATCGCCTTTGCTGAGCTCGACGACTTTGTCGGCCACCCCAATCCGAGCTTCGACGAGTGGGTCGCCCACCCTCACAGCGACGACTACTGGGCGGCAAGGGTTCCGGATGCCGACGCGCTCAACCGCATGGATCTGCCGATCCTGACGATCACCGGCTATTACGACGGCGATCAGCCGGGCGCCATGGAGTACTACCGCGAGCACATGAAACACGGCAGCCCGTCGGGCAAGGCACAACACTTCCTGCTGCTGGGACCGTGGGATCACAGCGGGACGCGGATTCCGCGGCAAACCTTCGGCGGGCTGACCTTTGGCGACTCGATGATGTTTGACGCCTTCGGCCTGGACCGAGACTGGTACAACTGGACGCTCGGTAAAGGCGAACGGCCCGCGTTCATCAAGGACCGGGTGACGTGGTTTGTCGCTGGGGCGGATCAGTGGAAATCGGCGGCCAGCCTGGAGGCCGTAAGCAACGACGAACAGGTGCTCTACCTCACCTCGGCTGGCGCCACTGCGGACAGCCTGTTTGAATCCGGGCAGCTGGCGGGTCAACCGGCCAAGTCGGTCGATATCGATCAGTACCGCTACGACCCGCTGGACACCCGCAAAGCGCAGCTTGATCCGCCCGACGCCTACATCACCGACCAGACGGAGGTGGTACAGACGCAGGGAGACGGGCTCATCTACCACAGCGAGCCGTTTTCGGCGCCGACAGAAATCAGCGGCTATGTCGAGCTGGAGCTATGGCTGGAGATGAGCGTACCTGACACCGACATCAACGCGACGCTCTACGAGATCACGCGAGACGGTCAGAGCATCGCGCTGGCGGGTCAAACGCTGCGAACCCGCTACCGCAACTCGCGCAGCAAACCCGTTTTGATGACGCCCGGCCAAGTGGAAAAACTCAGCTTCAATCGGTTCTACTGGTTCTCTCGACAGGTTGCCGAGGGGAGCCGTCTCAGGCTGTTTATCCGGCCCGCCAACGGCGTTGCGCAGATGCGTCACTACAACGGGGCGGGCCCGGTCGCCAGCCAAACCGCTGAAGACGCTCAAACGGCTCAGATCCGAGTTCACATCGGGCCCGACACACCCAGTCGGCTCACGCTTCCCCTGGTTCGCTAGGCGCTCGCTGGAATGGCGTCGGGGGCTGCTGCAAGCGCCTGACGCTTGGCCTATACTCTGCTCCCCGACCCCAACTGCCCCTTCCTGGAGACCTCATGGCGTCCCGTATTGCTGTCGAAAAACCGCTGGTTGTCCTGCATGGCGACGAAATGGCGCAGGTCGCCTTCGAGCTGATCCTCGACCGCTTTGTGGCCCAGCGCCTCGACCTCAAGCTGGTGGAAATCGACCTGACGGCGGAGAACCGGCTGCTGACCAACGGCCAGGCCGTCCGCGACGCCATTGAGGCGCTGAAGACTCACGGCGTGGGCATCAAGAATGCCGGCATGACGGTGAATCGTCAGCAGCTTGATGAGCTGCTGGAGAAGCACCCGACTATCAAGGAAAGCGAGCTGGATCGTCTTGCGACCAAGTCGCCCAACGGCGCAATCCGTAAGGGCATCGGCGGCAACATCACGCGTGAGGACATCCAGTTCACCAATCTGAAGATTCGCCGGCCGGGTTGGCAGGACCGCGACATCACCGTCTCAACGATGGATACCGGCGGCATCAAACACAGCGCCAACGCGCTGTCGACGGCTTCCGGTGTCGCCAAGCTGGTTTTTGTGGGCAGCAGCGGTGACCCCGAAGAGCTGCATCGACGCTTCATCAACAAGGGTGATCCCTGGCTGCTTGCCACCAATGACCTCGAGGCGGTACAGGCCTGGGCGCACGAGTTTTTTCAGCTGGCGGTTGCGGAAAAGCGTGACACCTATCTCGGGCTGAAGGACACGGTGATACCCGGCTACGACGGCGTGATGCGGGAGGCCATCGAGGATATTTTCAAGGAACACTATCAGGCGAAGTTCGAAGAGCTGGGCCTCAGCTATCACTATGAGCTCATCGACGCGCAGGCCGCCCGGATTGTGGCTAATCCGCCGGAGCGCGGGCTCTGGGGCGTGCCGGACAACACTTCCGGGCGCAAGCTCTACAAGCTGGTCAAGCAGCTCAAGAAGTTTGGTATTTCGGACCGCGAGGCCCACGTCTCCATCTCCCGCATGAGCGCCGGGGGCGGCGACCAGTACGGCAGCTACAACGCACCGGCGCCCGAAGATGGCATCGTTAAGGTGATCGTGGACGGCGATGAAAAACACGCCCGGCACGTGCGCCAGGGTGACCCGATGCTGTTCATGTCCAACGACCGGCAGGCGATCAAAGACTGGGTCAGCCAGGTGTTTCGCGACGCCTCACACAAGGACAAAGAGGTGTACTTCGGACTCAAGCGCGAGTACATGGCCTACGACGACGTCTTCAGCACCATCATTACCGACGTACGGCGCGAGCTGGCCAAGCAGGACACGCCGCCGCCGTCATTTATGATTATGCGGCCCTCGCGGCAGCTGGTGAAGATGGTCACCGACCCGCCGCGAAACGCGCTGTACCCGGCGCAGAACCTCGACGGCGACATCTTCTCCGATATTTCGGCAGCCCTCGGCGGCAGCCTGGCCACCGCCAGCTCGGTCATCGAAAGTACCGACGGGACCATGCTGTTTGAGGCACCCCACGGTACCGCCCACGATCTCTATCTCAAATATCTGGAGAGTGACGGCGAGGTTGCGCTGTTCAATTCCTCCGCGCTGCTGTACGCGCTGGCCAACGCGCTGGAGGCGCTCGCGACACGCGAGGACAACCCGCCGCTGCTCGACTACTCGGTTCGTCTCAAGAGTGCGCTGATCGAAACGGTTGGTCGGGGCATCATCACCGGCGACCTCAAGGGCAAAACCGTCGACCCGGACAGTGAGCAGATCGTGGATATGCACGGCTTCCTTGAAGCCGTGGAGTCGGTGCTGGACGAGTCGGCCGCCTGATCGGCCGCACGACGAGGCCGCCGCGGACGGGTTAGCCCGCTCGCGAAACCGGCGGGCTGGCGGTCGCTTCCTCGTCGGGACCGCAGACCCGATTGCGGCCCGACGCCTTGGCCTGATAAAGCAATCGATCGGCTCGCTCAAACAGCGACTGGGCGCTGTCTTCCTTGCTGAGCTCCGCGCAGCCGCAGGAGGTTGTCACTGCCACCTTCTCGCCCTGAAAGCGGAAGTTCGCTGCCTCGATCGCCGAGCGGATTTTCTCCGCCGCCTGTCGTGCATGTGAACCCGAACTGCCCGGGAGCACCACAACAAACTCCTCACCACCATAACGTGTAACCAGATCGCTTCGCCGAACGCTGTCGGTGAGCACCCGCGCCACCGACTCGAGCACCTTGTCACCGGCCTGATGCCCCAGCGTGTCGTTCAGCTTTTTGAAATGGTCGATGTCGCAAACCACCAGACTCAGCGCCGCGCCTTCCCGCCGGCTTTCCTCGATCAGCTCGTCGATCCGGGTATCGTACGTCCCGCGGTTCATCAGTCCGGTCAGCGCGTCAAAGCTCGCGGCCTGTCGCGCGTCCGCAAGCTCGGACTTCAGCTCTCCAGCCGAAGACTCCAGCTCATTGACCCGGCGCCGCAGCGTCTCGAGCTCCTCGTCCTGGGCGACGTGACGCTCCCGCTCGTTGTCGATAAAACCCTGGAGACGGCTGTGAATCGCCTCCGTGCGTAGCTCGACCAGCTCCCGCAGCTCGGGCAGATCAGTGGCCTGCGCGACATCGCTGCTGAGCAGCCCCAGATCGCTGTTGACTGACTCTGCCATCGCCTCGCCACGCCTCAGATTCTGCGCAAACTGATCTTGCGTGCCGGCCAGAGACCGGTCGATCTCCTTGAGCCGTGAGGTCAGGCGGTGCAGGAAACCCTTAAGCTCCCGCACCTCACGCGACTGTCTGGCGGCCGCTTCGCTAATGAGATCAGCGATCTGTTTGACGGTGGCCGGCCAACGACTGTGAGGGACCGGCTGCATCAGTGATGATCGGGCCGCCTCGAGCGCCTGGGGATCCAGAATCTGACGGTCCACCGCATCGAGCATCGCCAAAAAACGTGACTCCGGTGACGGCCGCGACGACGGTGCTGCGGTCGCGGGCTGCAGCGCGCCACCGACCTGGCCGGTTTGCCGATCGAGGGCCGAGACGCTGCAGGAAATGTCATCCAGCAGCGATTCAACCGACGCGGCAACCGGAGAGGCGCGCACGCCCGAGAGGAGCCTGTCGAGCTGCTGGTCGAGCTCAGGATCCAGTCCCGTCGCCGGCGCTGCCAGCCTGCTGGCGGTCAGGCGCAGCAGTACCGACATTCGCTTAAGCTCTTCTTCCTGGCGCTCGGCCTCGGCAAGAGCGTCAAAGTATTTATGTTTCCAGTCTTCGGCCATCACGAATCATCCGCGAATTAGCCTGCATATCGGCCGGCCGCAGAAAATCTGTTGCCTGACCTTCTATCCGCTCTTCTGACCCGCAGCGTCTAAAGATTCCTCAGGACAGAACCAGCGCAGCGGCTCGTCTGAGGCAGGCAGGGGCCGGTCCGGCTCGTCCAGCAGCGGCGCCAGGAGTTCCGGCAGTGATGACCGTGCGATTTCTGCCCGAAGGGTGTCGCTGAATGCCGCGCGCGTCTGAGCGTTCTCGGCCTCGACGCTGCTGGCTTCACCACCCCAGGACAGACGTGTGACGACGATCGCCCGGTCAATGCGGAGCTCATCCAGCGGATCGAACAGCGAGTGGTCGTACAACTCAAGGGCTGCAGCAATCGCCTGATCATTCGACGCGGTCAGAACATGAAACCATCGGTTGAGGGCCACGCTGAATGCATCCGGATAGGTGGCCGGCGACTGCCCGCAGGCGTAGTCACCGGCATCCGGCAGCGGCTCACCGCCGGCAAAAAGCGTGCGCAGCAGCACCCGCCGATGGTCAGCCGTCTTCGGAGCATCGAGCTCGCCCAACGCCCACCGCGCCGTCGCGGGCTGCTTGTCGTCCAGCGCGAGTTCAGCCAGCTCCAGCAGCAGGCCGCGCGAAACCGGCTCCTGCTCTGCCGCCGGCCGAAGCAGACGCAGCGCCTGACGGCTTTCCCCCGCGAATGACAACAGCCGGGCAACCTGCAGCAACATGCGCTGACTGATGGCGGACCGATCCCCGTAGCGATCGAGCGCCAGCTGAAGCCCGGCAGTCGCGGCCTCGACGGTCGCCTCACTGCGCCGGTCGAGAAACGCCGCGCGAACCAGGTTCACCAGCACGACAAAGCGCGTGTAGTGCTCGCTGGTTGGCTCAACAATTCGCCGCGCGTGCTGCAGGCGATCAACCGCTTCACCGTAGCGGGCAGTGCGAATCAGTAGACCTGAGTAGGTTCGGAGTACGCTCGCATGGGTTGGGTCACTCGGCGAGTGTCTGCGGAAAATGGCCAGCGATTCCTGGAATGCGGCGTCCGACGCATCGAAGCGCCCCTCCTGCCCCAGAAAAATGCCGTAGTTGCTCAGCATGACCGCCAGCGGAAAGGGGTTCTCGGTTTCCCGCATGTGTGCCACCGCCGCCCGCCAGTGAGCGTCTGCGGCTTCTCGATCTCCGGCCCGGTCGGCAACCCCGGCCAGCAGCTGGCTGAGCTGACCGCGACTGCGCGGACTTTTCTGGCCATAACGCTCGGCAACTTCGGCCATCGCCCGCACCGTTTCGTCTGCCCGGTCAAGCTGACGGAGCCGCAGGTAGGCGTTGGCCCGCGCATAGCTGGCCTTGAGCCAGGTCTGACTTTCCTCCACGCCGGCGGGCCGGTCTGGCAGCGACGCCGTCAGGAATTGTTCAGCCTCCGCCGGATCGTCGCGGACCAGGGCATTGCCCAGGCCGTTCACCGAGCTGAGGTACAGGCGACGGCCCGAAACCGGCAGGTTTCGCGACGCGTCGTAAGCCAGCTGGTAGGCGTCTCTCTCCTCGTCGGGCAGACCGAGCTTCGCGTAGGTTTCCCCGAGCGCAAGGTACACTTCCGCCGCCAGGTGTGGATCGCCTCGAACCCGTTCGTCGATCGACCCCCGCGCCCGCCGCAGCGCGTCGGCCAGCCCGATGTTGCTTTGCCCCTCCCGATAGGGATCCGCCTGCCGAAATACGCTGGCCAAGATCTCCTGGGCGTTTGCGCTTCGCTCAGCCTGGGCGTTCGCTTCGCGTGCCCGGTTGACCGCCACCGAGGTCGCCACTGTCAGGCCAACGGCAAACAGTCCCGCCACCGACACCAGCGTGGCGTGGCGCTGCACAAACCGTTTGGCCACGTACCACGGCGAAGGTGACCGCGCCTGAACCGGATAACCGCCAAGATAGTTTTTGAGGTCGGCGATCAGCAGGGCCACCTGCTGGTAACGATCGCCGGGTTCTTTGCGCAGCGTCTTGAGCACAATCGCGTCGAGATCGGGAGCGATCCGCGGGTTGTAGCGGCTGGGCGGCGAAGGCTCGACCTGAGTCAACGTCACCAGCGCCTGCTCGAGCGAGAGCTCTCCCAGCCGATAGGGCGGCCGCCCGGCCAGGAGCTCGAACAGCAGCAGCCCAAGCTGATAGACGTCGCTGGCCACGGAAACCTCCGTGTCGCTGACCTGCTCGGGGCTCGCATATTGCAAAGTGATTGGGCTGCCCGCCTGGCCCGTCTGAAAGGCGTCAACCCGGTCTTCGAGCAGGGCCGCGACGCCAAAGTCCAGCAGTCTGGGCTGACCGTCCTCGTCGACCAGGATGTTGGCGGGCTTGATGTCGCGATGGATCACGAGACGGTTGTGCGCATAGGCGACCGCGTCGCAAACCTTAAGAAACAGCTGGATCTTTGCCTCGACCGACAGTTCCTCTACCGCCTCGAGCAGGTCGGTGCCGGCAACAAAGTCCATAGCGAACCAAGGGGAGCCATCGTCCAGGACCCCAGCATCCAGAAAGCGGGCGATCCCGGGATGCTGCAGCGACGCCAGGATACGACGCTCGCGCAGAAACCGATCCACTAGATCAGGGCCGTGGCGCGCCGACTGAAGCATTTTGATTGCCGCGGTTTGCGCATAGTCCTGAGCCTCGCGGACCGCCAGCCACACCTGCCCCATACCGCCCGAGCCCAGCAGCCTGATCAGCCGCCAGTTGCCGGGCTGCGCGGGGGTCGAGTTCTCGACGATGGCCGCGTGATCCTGGCTCAGTGCACGCGCCGCGGACTCAAGCGGCGCCAGGTCCTCAGCCTCGGTCCGCTTCAGCAGGTCCTCGACCTGGCGCCGGTGCCCTTGCGGCAATGCCGCCAGCCAGGCTTCGCGCTCCGTTTCGGTGAGGGACAGCGCCTCGTCCAGCAGCGCGTCCAGCGTTTGGAAGTCCAGCGGCCCGGTTTCCCGGGAATCTGCCATCAGGCGTTTTCCAGGATATGGCTTACCCAGGCGCGAGCCCGCTTGAGCTGTCGCTGGACCGTCCGGTCGCTGGTGCCGCGAAGTTCGGCAATCTGCGCGCTGCTGAAGCCGCCGAAGCAGGAAAGGTCGATGATCTCGGCGAGCTCTTCGTTGTCTTGCTCCAGCTGATTGAGCGCCTCGTCCAGACGGAGCACCCGCTGCGGATCATTCAGGTCGGCCAGCAGATTGCTGTGCAGCGATTCCACCTGCAGTCCACCACCGCGCTTCGACGCCATCCGGGCCCGCCAGGTATCGATCACTATCTGACGCATCACCCGGCAGGCGACGGCAAAGAAGTGTCCGCGATTTCGGAAGTGAGCGCTGCTGGATGCCGACAGCTTTTCGAAGGCTTCGTGGACCAGCGAGGTGGTCTGCAGTTCGCTGCGAACGCCCGAGCGCCGGAGCTGAGACTGGGCCAGTTTTTTAAGCTCGTCGTACAGCAGCGACACCACGTGATTGAGTGCCGCCTCGCCGCCCTTAGCCTGGGCCTGCAGTAGCTGAGTGACCTCTCCCGGCGCAACGGGGCTTTGGCTCGACATGTTGGACTCCGCAGCCGGCTGACCAAAATCGCGTAACTAGTGTCCTGTTTGGAAAGTTCGTTACAGGACACTAGCAGTGTCGAGGGTCGCGTATAGCCTGTCAAATCCGGGGCTTCGCGTCAGCGCTTCAGGTCCATAAAGTCGACGATGGCGGGCATCAGTTCCGGCGCGAGCGGCAGGGACGGGTCGCTGTAGCTGGCCATCTGCTCCGCCATGCCCCCGCCGGCAACTTTGAGAATATGGTTCATCCCGTCGATCACCACGAGCCGGGCCTCCCGGTTGCGCGCCGCGAGTCTCTCGCCCTCGCTGACCGGAACCTGGAGATCGGTGCTCCCGTACAGGAGCAGCAGCGGCATCGAGAGGCCTTCAATCTGCCGGGCCGGGTCATAGCGAAACCAGGAGATCAGGTAGGGTTGGACCGAGGGACGAAGCAGCGACTCGAGTCCTGCCGGCACCTCATCCACGGTCCGGCCCGCCCGCAGCGATTCGAGGGCGGCAACGGCCTTGGCCAGCGGTTCACCGCTGAGCTGCGCGCTGAGCTGGGACGTGATCAGCTCGGCCGGATGGGTCCCGGGACCGGCCAGGATCACCAGTCCCGCCGGCCGAACCCTATGCGCGGCGGTCAGCCCGATGTGGCCCCCTTCGCTGTGGCCCAGCAGGTAGGTCGGTGCACCGCATCGTTGCTCGAGCCAGCGATACAGCGCCACGGCATCCGCCACATAGTGTTCGAAACGCAGCGTGGCTTCCGACTGACCGGCCGTAGTGCTGGCCCCCACCATGCGCTTGTCGTAGCGAAGGGTTTCGATCCCGTGGGCCTGAAGCCCCTGGGCCAGATATTTCAGACTGTTGTTGCTGCCTGGCAGCAAAGGCGTGTTGCCGTTACGGTCCGTGGGCCCTGAACCGGCAACAATCAGGCCGCAGGCGCGCGTCGGCAGAAGGTCCGGAGCCAGCAGAGAACCCTTGAGCGTGCCGCCTTCGACCGCAATTTCAACCTCGGTCTCCACCGCCGCTGCGCCCGAGGCCAGCGACAGCAACAGCAGGCAGGCGGCAATTCGACGGCCCAAACAGCTACTCATCCGCATGATCGAATCCCTCGAGCCTGCGGTAAAGCAGAAACGAATAGGCAACGGGCAGCAGGCCGGCAGCGATCGATAGGCCTACCAGGGGCACAATGCCCAGTCCGGCAACACCGACGATCATCAGTCCGACACCCGCGGCGACAAAACAATAGCCCGCCATCCGGTGGGTTCTCATCCAGACTTCATCGCTGGCCAGGGTCCAGGGGGTTCGGATCCCCACAAAAAAATTCTTGCGCAGCTTGCCGGCGTAATTGCCGATAATGATCAGCAGCAGCCCGACGGCCAGCGGGATGACCCGTTCGATGGATACCGGATGTCCCAGGCCGCTCAACACGATCAGCCCACCGACCGCGAGCATAAACAGCACCAGCGTGACCTGAAAAATGTGGATTACGCCGGCAAACTCGGTCGTCCGAAAACCCTTCGGCGAGATCTTGGGGATGACCCACATCAGCAGGCACATGGCCAAAGCGCCCACCGGCCCGATGAGAACGCCTTTCAGCTTGCTGGAGTAGCCGTCCACCTCGCCGGCGGCGTTCCAGTGGGTCGGCACCACGTCGGCCATGTGGGGATAGGCAAAGGCACCGGCCAGCGCTCCGGCCGTGATCAGCAGTGCGGACAGCAGGTTAGCGGTTTTTTGCGTCATGGTTGACCTCCGTTGAAGGGGGATCGAGCAGCTCCATCAACACGCCGGCGGCGTCCTGCATGACGGTTGTGTTGAGGGAGTAGACAATCTGTTGGCCGCGTCGCTCGGTGCGCACCAGTTCAGCCTGCTTCAGCAGACTGAAGTGGTGCGACAGCGAGGCTTTGGTCATGGGAAAGTGTTCAGCGATATCGCCCGCGGGCATAGACCCAGCTCGCAGGATCCGCAGGATTTCCCGCCGGGTTGGGTCTGCCAAAGCCTTGAACAGCGATTGCCCGATCATCGCTTTATGATATTTAGAGAAATATCTAAATACAATCAACCAATGGCACAGTATTAGCCCGTGCTATTAGGTTGCGCCGGCACCCACCACAAAGCTGGCACAGGTTGTTGCGCTGCCGCCGAGATTGAACGTGATCATGTTTTTGGCCCCGTCAATCTGCGTATCACCCGCCTGACCGGCTACCTGTCTCGCACAGTCGACCACCATCCTGACGCCGGTGGCGCCTACCGGATGACCCAGCCCGATCAGCCCACCGCTGGCGTTGACGGGAAAGCGACCCTCCGGACCGATCGTGCCGTCCTCGATAACCCGCCAACTCTCGCCCGGCGGCGTTAGGCCGCTGTGATCGATCGCCATGTATTCGGTCACCGTAAAGCAGTCGTGGGTTTCCAGTCCGTCCAGCTCCGTGATGTCGCTGAATCCCGCTCTACGCAGCGCGTCGTCAAAGGTCTTTGCCGCATGCGGAAATAGCAATGCTTCGCCGCTGCTACGGCTCAGCTTCTCTTCCAATAGCAGCGGCGCCGAGCGATGACCCCAGCCGCGGATTCGGGGCAGGTCTTCCAGCGCCATCGCGTGGCGTCGAGCATACGACTCAGCGAAGGCCCGGCCTGCCAGAATCACGGTGGCCGCACCATCCGTCATCTGGCCGCAGTCGCTCTTCCTCACGCGCCCCTCGATCACTGGATTGGCCGACGGGTCGTCTGAAAAAAACGCCTCGGTGATATCCCAGCCGCGTGTCTGGGCCAGCGGATTACGTCTGCCGTTGGCGTAGTTGATCCGGGCAATTTCCCGCAGATGCGCATCGTCGATGCCGTAGCGTGACTGGTAGGCATCGGTGATCTGGTCGAACAGGAACGGCCACGGAAACTCGCAGTCGGTCGCCTCAACCCCGGCCCAGGCAGCCGCGCCGAGATGCTCAGCGCCCTGGCGCCCGGGAACGTTGCGCATGAGCTCAAGACCCACTACCGCAGAACACTCGACGTGCCCGGCGAGGATCTCGTTCATCGCCGCGATCACCGCCATCGACCCGGAGGCGCAGGCCGCCTCGTGGCGTGCCGTCGGAATACCGTCGAGTTCGGGAAACACGTGAGCAAAGAATCCGCCCATGAGCCCCTGGCCGGCAAACAGGTCGGCGACAAAGTTGCCTACATGCCCGGACTGGATGCTGCTCGGCTCCAGTTGAGCAGACGCCACGGCGCTCGTAAGGCTTTCGCTGAAAAGGTCGAAAACTGAGTGCCCTTCCCTCGCCCAGTTCCGCGCGAAGTCGGTCTGGGCCCCGCCAAGGATGAAGACCTCACTCATCAGCGGCGACGGCCTGCTCAAGCAGGTTGCGCTGCACCTTGCCCATCGGGTTTCGCGGCAGGGCATCCATCAGCAGCAGCCGTTCGGGCAGCTTGAACCGCGCGAGGCCCTGCTGCGTCAGAAAAGCGCAGATCTTTTCCAGCGTGGGAACGTGCTGCAGCTCCTGAGGCACGATGCAGGCGCAAACCCGCTCGCCCAGCTTGTCGTCGGCATAAGCACACACCGCCCCTTCCCGAATCCCCGGAAACGCCTCCAGCAGAATGTCGAGCTCCGCCGGCGAGATCTTCATGCCGCCCCGATTGATGATGTCCTTGCAGCGGCCCACGATGCGGTAATAGTCCGGCGCTTCGGGACAGATCTCAACGAGATCTCCGGTGCGAAACCAGCCGTCGCTGGTGAAGACGTCATCACCCAGATTGTTGGTGTACCCATCGAAGACCGTCGGGCCGTAAAACAGCAGTTCACCCGGCTCCCCCGGCTCGGTGATATCCACCTCGGTGTCGACCGCGACCACCCGGGTTCCCACCATGTCGTGAGTGATACCGGTCCAAGGCATATCCTCGACGCCCATCCGCGGAAACATCGTCGCGCGCACCTTCGGATCGGGTGAGGTTTCCGGCGTTGAAAACAGCGCAATCCCCTCATTCGAACCATAAAAGTTGACGATCTGCTTGCCGTAGGTGTTGTCGAACGTGTCGACCATCCACGGCGCCAGCGGGGCGGAACCTGAGCCGATGCGGCGCAGCTCGCTGAAGTCGAAGGCGTTCCAGGTTTCCGGCGAGCCGGCCAGCTGGTTCAACACGGCAGGCGGCACGATGGTGAAGGTGATCTTTTCCTCCGCCATCTGCTGGAGAAACACCCCGGGGTCGAACGGGTGATGCAGAAACAGGCTGCAGCCCACGTCGACAAACGGAAACAGAAAACCGCCGATGCCCGCCATGTTGACCAGCGGAAAGGGATTGAGGAGCCGATCGCCCTGCCGGTACGCGCCGGCCGCCGAGGAGTTTCGGGCCGTCGCGAGCCACATGTTATGCGACCGGGGAACACCCTTGGGCTCGCCGGTGGTCCCGGAGGTCCAGCAGACCGTCAGGACGTCGTTGGCGCTGCCCGGGTCATCGTCCTCTTTATGTTCTTGCAGCTGCCCCCCGGCCGGGCTGCCAGCGAGGTCTGCGCTCAGCGCCTTACACCCCTCGGGCAGACTGGCGCCAAACGCCAGCACCTGAATGCCCTCATCGAGGCAGTCGCGCGCCTGCGCCGCATGCTCCGTTTCATGAAAGCGTTCGAGCGTGATCATGGCCTGGGGGTCCAAGGTCTTCCTGGCGACCTTCAGCTCATGCTGCCGATACTGCATCGGCACCGGCGACAGAATGAGCCCGAGACGGCTGGCCGCAAAATACAGCGCAACCAGCTCCACCGTGTTGGGCAGCTGGAGCAGCACCGTGTCGCCGCGCACCAGTCCCGCGGCACGAAGCTGGGATGCCAGCGAACGCGCCAGCTGTTCAAGCTCAGCAAAGGTCAGCCGAACCGGCGCCTCGCCTGTCAACGCCGGCCGGTTGGGCGGGTCAGCCACAGCCAGCATGGAGGGGTTGTCAGCAGCCTGCCGCTCCAGCATCTGATGCAGCTGGGTGTCGGACCACCAGCCCGAACGGGTAAACTCATCGATACGATGTTGTGGCGACGTCATCACAGTGAAATTCTCCCCAGTGGGCCGCAGTTCCTCGAGCCGATAATAGGTCAAGCGGGCTCGGGCTTAAACATTTGGTGTTGTTGAGGTGAGCCCTAGCCAGCTCGAGACAGCACTTTGCGGAACCTGGCGGCTTTCGACCTGGAGCGTCTCGACGCAGAAGCACTCCAAAGCGGACTCACCTCCGCCCCAGTTTCCCTTCGGTCCGGATCCCGTAGGCCTTCTGCTCTACAGCCCCGACGGTTTTATGAGCGCCACCGTCTGCGCGAAAGAGCGGTCCCGCTTTGCCGAGGGCGTCAGTCCGCGGCAAACGGCAGCTGAGGATCTGGCTGCGGCATTCGTGAGCTTTTTCCACTACGCCGGACGCTGGCGGGTCGAGGGCAACCAGGTGTTCCACGATGTCTCTGCCGCGTTGAACCCGAATATGGTGGGGACCACTCAGGCGCGACACGCAGAAATTTCCGGAACCGCCCTGGTGCTGACCGGCGTCGAGAGCCTGAGTGACAGAGAGCGGCACCACAGGCTGACCTGGCATCGGGCTGAGACCACGCAGGAGGGCCACGATCGATGACCAAACCCGACGATGAATCCGTCGAATGCTTCGTCTATGCCGGGAAAAAACTCAGCGAGGGCTACCTGTTCGTACCGCTGGAGGATGATTTTGCCCAGGTGCCTGCGGCGCTGCTGGAGCAGCTCGGTGAGCTGTCTCTGGTCATGGCGCTCAGCCTCGGTCCCGACCGCAAGCTGGCGCGCTCAGATCCGCGGAAGGTTCGGGAGGCGCTGGCGGATGTCGGCTACTACTTTCAGCCGCCGCCGCCCAAAACGCCGCTGCTGCCGAACGAACAGCTGCTCCGCTAGTGCCCTGTTTGGAAAGTTCGTTGTATTTCAGCGCGTGTCCACAAGGCCCTGGAGTTAGGCGCGAGCCGCCGGCCAGGGTGGCTCCCTGGCCAAGGCTCGCAACGCCGCTCCAGGCCTTGTGGGACGCGCCCGGAGGGAGCCCCCTTGGGCGCCAATAACCGCGTTGCATCGCTTGCCAAGGGCTACGGCCATTGGCGGCGCGATGCGCCTTGTTCTTGGCGCCCAACGGGGCACTGAAACGCAACGAACTTGCCAAACAGGGCACTAGTCGTAGACGGACGGCTCTCCGGGCGGGCGATTCTTGAAGCGGCGATGCAGCCACATGTACTGCT
>JANQOZ010000118.1 GCA_028285525.1 Lysobacterales bacterium | reverse complement strand
GTGCTGGGCGGCAGTGCCGATGCTGGTCACCGCGCTGGCTCGTGCCGGCGGGGCCGGCGCACCGGCGGCGCTGGGTGCCGGCCTGCTGTCTCTGGGACTCCCGGTCCACGGGCTGGTCGCGCCTTTTGCACTCCCCGAGGCGCCGCTGAACCTGATCTGGCTGCTGTCGGCCTGGCTGGCGGCGAGGCTGGTCCGCGAGGACAGCCACCCCGGCTGGTGGCTGTGCCTGGGCGGGTGTCTCGCGCTCGGCGTGCTGACTCATTACCGTATTGCGCCGCTGCTCGCCGGCCTGGGCGGCCTGTTTTTGCTCCACGCCGGCACGCGCAGGCGCCTGCGTCGCGACTTGGGCAGTCCCTGGCCCTGGGTCGCCGCGCTGCTGCCGCTGGTGGCGCTCTGGCCCCAGTGGGACTTCAACCGGACGCAGGATTTTGCGGCGCTCAGCTTTCAGTTTGTGGAGCGTCACCCCTGGCAGCCCACGCTGGCCGGGCTGAAGCTGCCGCTGATTGATCTGATCCTCCTGACCCCGGTGCTGGGCTGGCTGCTGCTGAGCACCACGGCCCGCCAGTGGCGGGCTCGCAGCGGCGGGTTCGCCGCGGTGCTGCTGTGGCTCGGGGCGTTTCCGATCGCCGTCTACTGGCTGGCCTCGCCGCTGGTCGACACCGAGCGGGTCAGCTTTCACTGGTCGCTGGCCGGCTGGCTGACGCTCTGCGCCGGCCTTCCGGTCGTGCTGGAAAGCCTCCTTCGTCGCCGGAGCCGAGCCGCCGTCGTGGCGATCATCGTGCTGTCGGTGGTGCCCGGGCTGCTGCTGTCGAGCGGGATGCTCACCTATTGGCGGGGCGCCGCGCTGAGTCCCGAAGCACGCCCCGTTTCTGCGGACGCCGTGCCCGACAACCTGCTTGGCTGGCCGCAGTTTGCCGGGCGACTGGATGAGCTTCGCTCCCGGCTGGGGGCGGACCGGCTCGTCGCTGACAACTTCATGCTGGCCGCCGAGCTGAGCTATGAGCTCGGGGAGCGGATTGCCAGCCTCGATCACCCGCTGAATCACAAGCACGGTCGAGCGGTTCAGCTCGCCATCTGGGGGCTGGATCAACGCAAACCGCTGCCGGCGTCGACACTCCTGGCGGCGGAGATCACCGCGCTCGATCTGCAGGAGCGAACGCAATGGATCAGGGGCCTGTGCGGGCTGCTGGGCAGGGCGCGCATCGTCGATGAAATTGTGCTTTTCGGCGGTCGCAAGCGGGTGCTGGTGTGGCTGACCGAGCCGGCGGAAGCGCAGGGCGAAGACTCAAGGCCAGCCTGCGACCAGCCGGTCTTCTGGTACATCGATGAGCCAAACCGCGATTCCCGGCATGTCGGCGAACTGAACGTGCGTGGCTGGGCGCTCGAAACGGCCCAGGGCGTGCGGTCGGTGGAACTACTACTCGACGGACAGGCGGTCGCCACCGCGGACTTTGGTCTGCCGCGGCCGGGTGTCGGGGCATTCTTTGACGCAACCGACGCGCCGGATCATCCCCTGACCGGCTTCGCCGCCTCGGTGACAATCACGCCCGAAATGGCCGGGGAGCGCCATCTCCAGGCGCGAATTTACGAACGGGACGGCGGTATCCGCGTGTCGGATCCACGCCGGCTTGAGCTTGCTACGCAGTAAGCTTGCCGATATCATTCGCCGGTTATGTCGCGCGATTTTCCAAGCCACGTTGATCCCTGGCGTTTGGTAAGCAGCGGACAGGGGTTCAGCGGCACCTGGCCTCTCGAACGATTCGAGCGGCTCGCGCCCCTGCTGGCACCGCCGCTGGATGGCGAGGTGAGCTTCACGCTGAAGTTTGGTCGGGACACCAACGGGCTTCCCGTTGTGGACGTTTCGGCGTCCGCCACGATGCCGCTCCGGTGTCAGCGAACGCTCGAGCGGTTTTTGCACCCGCTTGAGCAGCGCAGCCGCCTTGGGCTGGTGCGCGACGAAGCGGACGACGTGAGCCTGCCGGAGGACTACGAGCCTCTGGTGGTGAATGAGGGTCAGATCGCGCTGACCGACATCGTAGAAGACGAGTTGATCCTGGCCCTGCCGCTGATTCCGGCGGCGGCCGGAGAAAGTGTTGACGCGGGCTTCGGACCCGCAGTGGAAGAATCGGTAAACCCGTTTGCCAAGCTGGGTGAGCTCACCCTTGGCAAGCGCTAAATAAAGCTGGAGAAGAAGCAATGGCTGTTCAGAAAAGCAGACGGACCCCCTCAACGCGGGGCGCGCGCCGCGGGCACGACAAGCTGTCGGCACCGGCCCTGTCCATCGACCCGACCACGGGCGAGACCCACCTGCGCCATCACGTGACCGCGGACGGTTACTATCGCGGCCGCAAGGTCGTGGACACCGCGCCGGAAATCGACGACGAAGAGCTGGAATAAGCGGGGTACGTCCGCAAGCCCAAACGCCACCTTTGAGCGCCGCGGCCACCCTGGAACATGATGATGATCAGGCCAGGGATCCCGAGCTGGTGAATCGCGCGGTTGTCGCCGTGGACGCCGCCGGCGGTGACCACGGCAGCGAGGTGACGCTCGGTGCGTGCGCCGAGGCTCTGGCGTCCGACAGCCTGCTGCATCTGCAGGTTGTCGGCGACGCCGACGAACTCACTGCCTGGCAGGAAACGCTGCCCGATGCTGACGCGGAACGTGTAGCGGTCGTCGGCGCTGCCGAGACCGTCGCGATGGACGAATCTGTCGGCGACGCCCTGCGGCGAAAAACCCGTTCTACCATGGGTCGCGCGCTCGAACTCGTGTTCGAGGGCAGCGCAGACGCCTGCGTCAGCGCCGGCAACACGGGTGCGCTCATGGCGCTGGCCCGGTCCATTCTCAAGACGCTGCCGGGCGTCGAGCGTCCGGCCATCTGCGCAGCGCTGCCGTCGCGGCGCGGACTCACCACGGTGCTCGATCTCGGCGCCAACGCGTCGGTCAGCGCCGATCATCTTTATCAGTTTGCGCACATGGGTACCGCGGTTTCCCGGGCTACGGGCGGCCAGGAGTCGCCTCGCGTGGGCCTGCTCAACATCGGCACCGAGTCGATTAAAGGCAACGATACGGTCCGACGTGCGCACCAGCTGCTCAGCGCCTCGGCGCTCAACTACTGCGGCTTTGCGGAAGGGCACGACATCTTTCTGGGTGAGCTCGACGTGGTGGTGTGCGACGGGTTTACGGGCAACGTGGCGCTGAAGTGCAGCGAGGGCATCTCTCAGCTGCTGATGGAAGAGCTGCGAACCCTGGGCCGCGGCGGCGTGGCCGGCAAGGCTGCGGCAACGGCCGCACGCCCGGCTTTTGGCATGATGCGCAAGAAGTTTGATCCCCGACACTACAACGGCGCCTCGCTGCTCGGCTTGACGGGCGTGGTGGTCAAGAGTCACGGCGCCGCGGACGTGGTGGGTTTCGGCAACGCGATTGCGACCGCCGCCGCTGAAGCCCGCGCGGGGCTCGCCGAGCGTATCGGTGCGGAGGTTGTTCAGCTCCTCTGAGCCGTCGATCGTGGCCCGCCCGTCGTGCGGGCGTCCAAACCGGTTGCGGTTGACTAATCCCCCCCCAAACTTCAGGATTCGCTATCGATTGCGAGGGCGTAACTCTGCGTTATTCAACAATAATAGGAACGGGCAGCGCGCTTCCGGAGAAAGTGCTGACCAACGCGGACCTGGAACGGCTTGTCGACACCAGCGACGAGTGGATTCAGACACGAACCGGTATCCGCGAACGTCGCATCGTCGCTGAGGGACAAACCACCTGCGATCTCTCTGAGGAGGCCGCCAAGCGCGCGCTGGAGGCCGCGGGCGTCAAGGCTGAAGAGCTCGACGCGATCATCGTCGGCACCACCACACCGGACCTCGTGTTCCCGAGCACCGCCTGTCTTCTGCAGGATCGGCTCGGCGCCCACGGCTGCTGCGCCATGGACGTGAACGCTGCCTGCTCCGGCTTTTTGTATGCCCTGGGTGTCGCCGACAAGTTCATCCGCTGTGGTGATTCGTCGAAGGTGCTTGTGGTCGGTGCCGAGACGCTGTCCCGGATGGTTGACTGGACGGAGCGAACCACCTGCGTGCTGTTCGGCGACGGCGCCGGGGCCGTGGTGCTCACCGCGGATGACAAACCCGGGATTATGTCGACCCACCTGCACGCCAACGGCGCGCATAAAGATCTGCTGAACGTTGAGGTAGGCGTATCCCGAGGCTTCAAGCCCGAAACTCAGGGTGGCCTGGCTATCCGGATGAAAGGCAGCGAGGTGTTCAAGGTTGCCGTCAACACCCTGGGCAACATCGTTGACGAAACGCTGGCGGCCAACAACATGACCCGCAGCGACGTCGACTGGCTGATTCCTCATCAGGCCAACCTGCGCATTATTAAAGCGACCGCAAAAAAGCTGGCGCTGCCGATGGATCGGGTGGTGGTCACCGTCGACCGCCACGGAAACACGTCCGCCGGCTCCGTGCCGCTCGCGCTGGACGAGGCCGTGCGTTCGGGGAAGATTGCGCGCGGGGAAGTGCTGCTGCTGGAGGCCTTCGGCGGTGGCTTTACCTGGGGCTCCGCGCTAATTCGGTACTGACCGCGCGCGGTCGCCGGGCTGGCGCTCAGGGCTGAGGTCTCACGTCGACACCCACCCGCTGTGAATATTACGGGGGCCGCGTTGCGGGCCCAGGCAAAACAATAACGAGCAAGGATATGTCAGAAAATTCAGTCGCGTTTGTCTTCCCTGGTCAGGGATCCCAGTCAGTGGGCATGCTCAGCGAGCTGGCCGCCGACTTTCCCAGCGTCAAAGAAACGTTTGCCGAGGCCTCAGACCGGCTCGGCGTGGACCTGTGGGACATGACGCAGAATGGTCCGGAGGAGGCGCTCAACCGAACCGAAAACACCCAGCCGGCCATGCTGGTGGCGGGCATCGCCACCTGGCGCGTGTGGCGGGAAAACGGCGGGCCTTTGCCGTCGATCATGGCGGGCCACAGCCTGGGGGAATATGCGGCCCTGGTGGCAAGCGGGGCGCTCGACCTCGTGGACGGCGCCTGGCTGGTTGCCGAGCGGGGGCGCCTGATGCAGCAGGCCGCGCCGCCCGGCTCGGGCGCGATGGCCGCGCTTCTGGGATTGAACGCCGAGCGGGTCGAGGCCGTGTGCCAGCTCGCCGCAGAGGATGAGATTGTTGCGCCGGCCAACCTGAACGGGCCGTCCCAGACCGTAATCGCGGGCTCGGTTGACGCGGTGGACCGCGCGGTTCGCATGGCGCGTGAGGCGGGCGCCAAGCGCGCGGCAATTCTGCCGGTTAGCGTGCCCTGTCACTGCGATCTGGTTAAACCCGCGGCCGAGGAGCTTGGCAAGCGGCTCGAGCAGGTGAATCTGCGTCAGCCACAGGTGCCGGTCCTGCAGAATGCCGACGTCGCGGTATTCAATGAACCCGAGCAGATCCGGGAATCGCTGGTGCGCCAGCTGTATCAGCCGGTCCGCTGGGTGGAAAGCATTGAGTTTCTGGTGGAGTCGGGCATCACGCGGATCGTCGAATGCGGGCCCGGCAAGGTGCTGTCCGGCCTGACGCGGCGAATCAACCGCGAGGTCACCCAGACAGCGCTGATCGATATGCCGTCAATCCACGCCGAGCTGAGCGAACAGGAGTAGCTATGGAACTTGCCGGAAAACTTGCGCTAGTCACCGGTGCAACCCGAGGCATCGGCGCGGCGATCGCCGCAGAGCTGGTGGCGGCCGGCGCCAGCGTTATCGGAACCGCCACGAGCGAGCAGGGTGCTGCCGCGATCGGCCAGGCGCTGGCCGCGGCTGCTGAAACGCGAGGCGGGGACGCGGACGCTGTGCACGGCGGTCGGGTGCTGGACGTGACAAGCGCAGACGCGATCGCTGAGCTGCTGGCCTCGCTGCCGGCGCCGCCGGCGGTCCTGGTCAACAACGCCGGGATTACGCGCGATCAGCTTCTGCTCAGAATGAACGATGACGATTGGGATCAGATAATGGATACCAATCTGAAGTCGGTTTTCCGTATGAGCAAAGCCTGCGTGCGCGGGATGATGAAAGCCCGCTTCGGTCGGATTATCAACATCGCATCCGTCATCGGGCTGGTGGGTAATCCCGGTCAGGCCAACTATGCGGCGGCGAAAGCGGGCATGATCGGCTTTACGAAATCGCTGGCCAAAGAGGTGGGCTCCCGGGGAATCACGGCCAACACCGTGGCGCCCGGATTTATCGATACCGACATGACGCGAGCGCTGCCGGAGACGCAGCGCGAGTCGCTGCTGGGGCAGATTCCGATGAAGCGACTCGGCGCTGGTGAGGACATCGCCGCGGCCGTGCGGTTCCTGGCGTCGCCTGCCGCCGGCTACATCACCGGAGAGACGCTTCACGTCAACGGCGGCATGTACATGCCCTGATCTCAGCGTGTTTACCGACGTATCGCTGGGGTTTATTCATACAAACGTTTCAAAGGAAATCAGGGCCTTGAAACAGTGGATCGGCGCATGCACTTTCACTACAATGTGCGCGCATTTCAGGAGGAACACACTCAAATGAGTAGCATTGAAGAGCGGGTCAAGAAGATTGTGGTCGAGCAGTTGGGCGTTAAAGAAGACGAAGTGACTCCCAGCGCGTCTTTCGTCGATGATCTTGGCGCCGATTCTCTGGACACGGTTGAGCTGGTGATGGCACTGGAAGAAGAGTTCGAGTGCGAGATCCCCGACGAGCAGGCGGAGAAGATCACCAGCGTGCAGCAGGCCATCGACTACATCTCACAAAACGTCGGCTGACGTCAGCAGTCAATGAGCGTACGGGAAGCTGCGCACCACCCGGTGTGCAGCTTCTGTCGTTATGGCGCTGTAAAAAAACAAGCGGGAATCCGCTGTTGGGTATCCCGCTGATCCGAGGGCAAAGCTAATGGGTAAACGCAGAGTTGTGGTGACCGGACTGGGCATCAAGTCGCCGGTCGGTAACGATATCGCCAGCGCCTGGGACAGCGTGCTGAACGGCCGAAGCGGTATTGGTCCGGTGACGAACTTCGACGCCAGCGCCTTTGCCACCCGCATTGCCGGAGAGGTGCGTGATTTCAACGTCGACGAATACCTGTCGCCGAAAGACGCGCGCAAGATGGATCCGTTTATCCACTACGGCATCGCGGCGTCCGTCGACGCGATGAAAGACGCCGGGCTGGTGCTCGAGGAGGAAGACCTTACGAGAATCGGCGTGTCGGTGGCCGCGGGCATCGGCGGAATCGCGACCATCCAAAAGACGTCGATTCAGTACAGCTCCTCGGGGCCGCGACGTATCTCACCGTTTTTTGTTCCCTCCACCATCATCAACATGGTGTCGGGACATATCTCGATCATGCACGGGCTCAAGGGCCCGAATCTCGCCACCGTGACCGCCTGCACGACGGGCACCCACAACATCGGGCTGGCGCAGCGTCTGATCGCCTACGGCGACTGTGACGTGATGATCGCCGGCGGCACGGAATACGCCACCTGCGACGTGGCGATGGGTGGTTTCGCCTCTGCCAAAGCCATGTCTACCCGTAACGACGACCCCGAGGGCGCCAGCCGTCCGTGGGACGAGGAGCGAGATGGTTTTGTGCTGTCCGACGGAGCCGGCGTCATGGTCCTGGAATCGCTGGAGCACGCCGAGGCGCGGGGGGCGACGATCTACGCGGAGCTCGTCGGCTTCGGAATGTCGGGTGATGCTTTCCATATGACGTCACCGCCCGAAGGCGGCGAAGGCGCGGCTCAGTGCATGGCCGCAGCGTTGGCTGATGCCGCACTGAACGGTGACGAGATCGACTACGTCAACGCCCACGGCACCTCGACGCCGGTTGGTGACCTTGCCGAGTGTAAGGCGATCAAGAGTACGTTTGGCGATCACGCTTACCGGATGCCCGTCAGCTCCACCAAATCCATGACCGGCCACCTGCTCGGCGCTGCCGGCGGCGTGGAGGCCATTTTCTCCGTGCTCAGCCTGCGCGACCAGGTGGTCCCCGGCACGATCAACCTCCATCAGCCTGGCGAAGGCTGCGACCTCGACTTTGTGCCCGGCGAGTCACGACAGTCCAAGGTAGGCCACGTTCTTTCCAATTCGTTTGGCTTCGGGGGCACCAACGGCACGCTGGTATTCAAGAAATTCTGATCCGTTCCATCCAACTGGAAGGGCGGCGGGATTTCCTGGAGCTGCACGAAGCCGCTTCCGATCGCTATCCGTTCCTGCTGGAGAGTGTTGCCAGCGGGACGCCGGACGCGCGGTACGACATCCTCTTCATGGCCAGCGGTGGATCGCTCGCGCTGCCGGCTGCCGCGCCCGGCGCCGACGCGGCGAGATTTCTGGACTGGCTGGATCGCTGGACTCAACAATCGATCGCTGCACAGCGGAGCGCCCCGGGGGACGAACATCCGCCTGAGCTCCCGTTTCTGGGAGGCTGGTTTCTCCTGCTCGGGTACGAGGTCGGCAGGGGCATCGAACCGGTGCTCGAGAGGCTGCCTGACGCGCCCGCCGGCATCCCGCAGGCGCTGGCGGTGCGGTGTCCAGCCGCACTCATTTACGACCACCACGAGCAGCAGACTTACGCCGTTGCGGAAAGCGACGACCTGCTGTCCCGTCTAGAGGCTGACTTTGAGGGGCTCTCGATCTCCCAGCCCACACACGACCCAACCTGTGCGCTGCGCGAGGCGGAGGCTGAACCGTTTCTCGCGGCGGTCGATCGCGTCAAGTCGTATATCCTCGCCGGGGACGTGTTTCAGGCCAATATCTCCCGTTCCTGGGAGGGGCCGTGCAGCAGCGAGCCGTCGGCACTTTACCGACGCCTTCGCCAGACCAACCCGGCGCCGTTCGCCGGCCTTGCGGTCTGGGGTGACGCCGCCGTCGTGAGCTCCTCCCCGGAGCGCCTCGTTCGGATCAACGGTCTGGACGTTCAGACCCGCCCCATCGCCGGCACCTTCCCGCGGGCCGCTGACCCGAGCGCCGACGCGGAGCTGAAACGCCAGCTTCTGGCGCATCCGAAGGAACAGGCTGAGCACGTGATGCTCATCGATCTTGAGCGAAACGATCTGGGTCGGGTCTGCCAGCCGGGCAGCATCAACGTTGAGCAGTTCATGACGACCGAAACTTACGCCCATGTGCATCACATCGTGTCGGCGGTGCACGGTCGCCTGCGCTCTGAGGTTTCCCCGGTAGACGTCCTGCGGGCGGTATTTCCCGGGGGCACAATCACCGGCTGCCCGAAGGTGCGCTGCATGGAAATCATCGGTGAGCTGGAAGGGGTGGGGCGGGGACCCTACACTGGCTCGATGGGCTACCTGTGCCGCAGCGGCCGTATGGATATGAACATCCTGATTCGGACTTTCCATCTGAGTGAGCAACGGCTGTCGCTGCGCGCCGGTGCCGGCATCGTGGCGGACTCACAGCCGCCGCGTGAGCTCGAAGAGACCCGCCATAAGGCCGGCGGGCTCCTGGCTTCTCTGAATCCTGCCGCGGCAAGCCGAAGCTGTGCCGGCTGACGATGGCTGAGTCGGCTCCCGCACCGACCGCGCTGGTCGACGGCCGGCCAGCTGAGAGTCTCCCTGTCGACGACCGAGGCTTGCTCTACGGTGATGGGCTGTTCGAAACGATGGCGTTTACGGCCGGCCATTGCGCGCTGTGGCCGTGGCATATGGAACGCCTTGAGCGCGGCGCGGCGCGGCTGAAGATCGAGCTGCCCGCTAAATCGCTGTTGCTGAAGGAATCTCGAGCCCTGGCCAAAGAAGACGCCTGCGTTATACGGCTGACCGTCACGCGAGGCAGCAGCCGGCGGCCGGGCTACGCCGCCAGCGGCCTTGAGCAGACGCGTCGCCTGATCGTTCGTCTCGCCAGACCCGCACCTCGGAACGCCCTGCGGATCGGCGTTTGCCGGGAAAGGCTGCCAACCCCCGGGCTGACGGCCGGTCTCAAACACCTGTCGCGGCTGGATCAGGTGCTTCTCGCCCAGGAGATCACGGACGCAGGTTGGGACGAAGGGCTGGTGTTCGACCAGCAGGACCACCTGTGTGAAGGACTCCAAAGCAACGTGCTTTTGCTGCCCGAAGAGCATTCCGATTGGCTGACCCCGCCGGTCGGCGCCGGCGTTGAGGGCGCCTGCCGCGCCGCGCTGCTGCAGCACGCGTTGGTACGCGAGGCGCCGCTGGGCGAGCGCGACCTTGAGCGCTGTACCTCGCTGGCGCTGTGCAACGCGGTGCGCGGCGTTGAGCCTGTCTCCGAACTGGTCGAAGTTAAGGTTCTTAGTCCGCAGCCTGCCGAGGCCCTTGCCGCGCGCCTGAAGTCAGCGCTGCGCCGTCACAACGCGCCCGGCGAGGTGACGAGGTCCTCATGAAACCTCTGCTCAAAGCGACGTTTGCCGTGTTCGCCATCATCCTCGTCGCTGGCCTGGGGGCGGCGTTATGGGCCTACCGGAGTTACCAGACCTTTCTGGCCGAACCCCTGCCCAATAGCACGCCGGTGCCTTTCACGATTACGCCCGGTCAGGGCTTTGCCGCCATTGTCGACGATCTGGCGGCGGAAGGCCTGGTGGCGCAGCCCTGGCAGTGGTGGGTGTTGGGTCGGCGCAGCAATCTGGCGAGCCGAATCCAGGCCGGTGAATACCTGCTGTCCCCGGAGCTCAAGCCGGCTGACCTGCTGGCGCTGTTCGCCGAGGGCAGGGTGGTCCAGCACGCGCTGACCATTGTCGAAGGCTGGCGCTTCAGCGACCTTGCGGCGGCGGTCGACCGACATCCGGCACTCACCCATACCCTGCTCGAGCTGCCGGCCAACGAAATTGCCCGCCGGATTGACCCGGAGCTGGATCATCCGGAAGGCTGGTTCCTGCCGGAGACCTACTATTTTCCCCGCGGCACGACGGACCTGTCGCTCTACCAGCGGGCGTACGCCGATCTCAAAAAAGCGCTTGCTGGAGCGTGGGAGCAGCGCGCCTCCGAGACGCCCCTCAAGACGCCAGAGGAGATGCTCATCCTGGCGTCGATCGTGGAGAAGGAGACGGGCCTGGCCAGCGAGCGCGCGCAGATCGCTGGCGTTTTTCTGCGTCGGCTGGAGCGCCGCATGCGCCTGCAAACCGATCCTACGGTGATCTATGGTCTCGGCGAAGCCTTCGATGGTGACCTCCGGCGCCGCGACCTGCGCACCGACACGCCCTACAACACGTATACCCGCTTTGGTCTGCCGCCGACCCCGATCGCCTTGCCGGGACGAGCTGCACTCGAGGCTGTGGCGCAGCCCGAGGCGGGCGCAGCGCTTTATTTTGTGGCCCGGGGAGACGGGAGCCATCAGTTCTCAGAGACGCTGGAGGCGCACAACGATGCGGTGCAGAAATATCAAATAAACCCGAGCAAAAACAAATAACTAAAATAGATTTATCATGCAGTTTCTGATTAGTAATTCTGGCCTTGAGCACGCATGCTCGCTATTCGCGGCAGATGCTGCGTCGAGCGTGGGTATGGGGCAGCAGGCCAGCGGGTGGCGCCGATGAGCGCCCCGCCGCGCGGCCGCTTCATCACCCTGGAAGGTGGGGAAGGGGCCGGTAAGAGCACCAACCTCAAGGTGATCGAAAAGCTCCTGAGGAGCCGTGCGGTGCCGTATATCAGCACCCGGGAACCCGGCGGGACCGACCTGGCGGAGTCGCTGCGCAGCCTGCTGCTCAATCCCTCGTCTGAGATTGTGCCGTTGTCTGAGCTGCTGATGGTGTTTGCCGCCCGCTTTGATCACGTGGAGAAAGTGATCGTGCCGGCGCTGCGGGAGGGCAAGTGGGTGATCTGTGACCGCTTCGTCGACGCGTCGTTTGCCTACCAGGGCGGCGGCCGGGAACTGCCCTGGTCAAAAATCGAAGCGCTCGAACGCTGGCTGCCGCGGCTCGCCCGGCCCGATCTGGTGCTGCTGCTGGACGTGGCGCCGGGCCGTGGCCTGACGCGGGCGACTCGCAATCGCAAGGCCGATCGATTCGAGCAGGAACGTGCGGCGTTTTACCAGCGCGTCCGAAAGGCCTACCTGCGTCGGGCGCGGGGCAGCAGCCGCTATCGCGTCATCAATGCCGGCAGGAGTCGCCGCGCGGTGGCGACGGATGTCTCCGCCGCGGTGGGCGGCCTCATCGACCGCTTTGGGGGTGGACGGTGACCGACGACGCGGTTCAGGGAGGGGCAGCGACGGGTTCTGGCGGTATTGAGGCAATGCCCTGGCTCGAACCCTCGCTGGATCACCTACAGAGCCTCGCAGCCCAGGACCGGCTGCCGCACGCGCTGCTGCTGTCCGGCGATCGTCTTACCCTCAACCTGGCGCTGGCCCTGGCGCAGCATCTGCTGTGTCGGAACGACGCCCAGGCTCGCAGCTGGGTGAAGGCGGGCAGCCATCCTGACCTGGTGGTGCTGAAGCCTGAGTCAAAAAGCGGGCAGATACTCATCGATCAGACCCGCAGCCTGGCGCGTAACGCGACGCTGACCGCCACCGGGCAGCGCGTTTTTGTGATCCACCCGGCAGACGCCATGAACAACGCGGCAGCCAACTCCCTGCTCAAAACGCTGGAGGAGCCGCCGGCGGATACGCTGTTGATCCTCTGCACGCCGCGCCGCAGCGCGCTGCCCGCGACCATTCTCTCGCGCTGCCAGACGGTGCTGGTCCCCGCACCGGACGGGCCAGCGCTGGAGCGATACCTGTGTGAAACAACGCCCGGTGTCGAGCCGGACCAGGCGCAGCGGATCGTGGCGCTCGCCAACGGTCGGGTCGACGATGCGCTCGGGCTGGTCGCGCGTGAAGAGCTCCCCGACGGCGACGGCATTACCCATGATCTGGACGCGCTGCGGAGCGGTCGGACGCTCGTTTCGGACCTGGCCGCGGGCTGGATCGGTGGCGAAGTCACCGAGCTGAAGCTGCGTCAGCTTGCGCACTACGCGAGAGACAGACTGGCGGGTCAGGTGGTGGCCTCGGCTGCGGTCGGGGATGATTTGACAAGCCTTTGGCGGCTGTATGATGCTACAAACCGTTGTCGAGCGATGCTTCAAACCAGCGCTCGAGCAGAACTACAGCTGGAGGCGCTGCTGCTGGCATGGCGCGATTCGGCGGCCTAAGGGGATAGGTAATGGCAGGTGGTATGCCGCGACAGGGAATTCTGTCGCTTTCGATCAAGGATAAGACGGCGCTCTATCAGTCGTTCATGCCGTACGTGAAAAACGGCGGGCTGTTTGTGCCCACCAACAAGAAGTACGCGCTGGGTGATGAGGTCTTCATTCTGCTGACGCTGATGGAGGACGAGGACCGCATTCCCGTGGCCGGCAAGGTCATCTGGGTGACGCCACCCGGCTCACAGGGCAACCGGGTTGCCGGCATCGGCGTTCAGTTCAACGAAGGCAACGACGGCGAAATCGCCAAGTCGAAGATCGAGAATATCCTGGCCGGCATGGTAAACGCCGACCGTCCTACTCACACCATGTAGGCGGATATCCCGCCGCGCCGCATGGCGGCGCTAAGCCTGATCGCCGCTTCAGGCGATCGTGTCCCAGCCCGGGTCTGGCGCAAAGCGATCGCCATAGCGCGACTGCAGCGCTTCGAGCTTCTGCTTCAGCACATCTGCGCCGGTATCCTGAATGTACTGCCATGGTCCCCCGCGAAACGGCGCAAAGCCCGTTCCAAAGATGATGCCGGCGTCGAGCATTTCCGGGCTGTCCACCACTTCTTCCCGCAAACAGGTCACCGCCATGTTCAGGAACGGCATGATCAGCCGGTCGGTCATGTCGGCGGGCGCCGTGTAGCCTTCCGGCACCTCGGGCTTGACCGGTTTGCCCTCCGGGTAAGTGTAAAAGCCCTCGCCGTCTTTCCGTCCTCGCTTGCCGGAAGACACCATGTCTTCCAGCCCTTCCGGGATCGTCAGACCGAGGTTGTCGGACAGCACCTCGGCCACTGAGGCTGCGACGTCCAGACCGACCTGGTCCACCAGCTCGATCGGCCCCATCGGCATTCCGAAGTCTTTGGCTGCCTTGTCGATGAGCTTTCCGGGCACGCCTTCGGAAACCATCGTGACGGCTTCCAGCATGTAGGGCATCAGAATCCGGTTGACCAGAAAGCCGGGGGTGCTGGTGACGGTCACCGCCAGCTTGTCGATACCGCGGGCGTGGGCCCGGCAGCGCTGTTCCACCGCGGGATCCAGATCCGGGTGCGCAACAATCTCCAGCAGCGGCATTTTGGCCACCGGGTTGAAGTAGTGAAGTCCGATGAGGCGGGAGGGCTCCTTCAGGGACTCGGCCAGCTGCTGCAGCGGGATCGAGGACGTATTGGTCGCCACCACGGCGCCGTCCTTCATTCGTGGCTCAACGTCGGCAAACAGCGCCTGTTTGGCCTCAAGGTTTTCGAAGATCGCCTCGAGCACCACGTCCGCTTCAGCAACGCCGGCCCCTTCGATATCCATATTGAGCCGAGCCTCCGCGTCGGCGACCCGCTCCGGCTTTTTGAGCTTTTTCTCAAACAGCTGACGCGCCCGAACCAGGGCAGGTTCGACAAACTTCTCCTCCCGGTCCTGCAGCGTCACCTTAAGGCCGCGCAGCGCACACCAGGCGGCGATGTCGCCTCCCATCACGCCGGCGCCAATCACGTGGACATGCTCGATGGGCGCAACCTCGATCGGGGCAATCTCGCGCATCGCCTCGCGGAGGAAAAACACGCGCGTCAGGTTGCGTGCCGTGTCGGTGCGGGCCATCTTGACCATGGATCGTGCTTCGGCCCGCATCATGGCGCGGGGATTGCCGCCGTATTTGCGCCAGAGCTCGATGATGGCAAACGGTGCCGGGTAGTGTTTCGGGTTAGCCTTCGCGCGCGTCTTGTCGCGGATCACTTTGGCCAGCGCCTGTCGTGCGGGCCAGAGGTTCAGCGCTCGCAGCTGCGGCGGCGCCTTGCGTGGCTTGGGCCGGGCCAGCAGCATCTTTTCACCGGCCGCCAGCAGACCCTCGGGAGAAGCCAGCTTGTCGATCAGGCCTTTCTGGCGAGCCACCGAAGCGCGGAGCGCGCGACCGGTCAACATCATGTCCATGGCGTCGGGCGCACCGATGAGGGCCGGAAGTCGGACCGTACCGCCCCAGCCCGGATGGATGCCCAGCTGCACCTCCGGCAGACCGATGCGGCTGTCCTCGGTCGCGATCCGGTAGTCACACGCCAGCGCCAGCTCCGTGCCGCCGCCCATGCAGAATCCGTCGATCGCCGCGAGCGTCGGGCAGGGCAGCGCCGCGAGATCGTCAAACACCTTTTGGCCGTAGCGGATGGTCTCCAGCTCTCGGCCCTCGGCCGCCACCTGCTCAAATTCGCTGACGTCGGCCCCGGCGATGAAGCCGGTGTCCTTGCCGGACGCGATAAGCAGGCCCGGTGGTGGATCGATCTGGACGCGTTCCAGCAGGCTTCCCAGCTCACGCATGACGGCGCGAGAAAAGGTATTGGCGTTGGCGTCGGCCACGTCCATAACGAGGTGAACAATGCCGCTGTCGGCGACTGAGTGACGCCAGTGTCTTAGGCGCAGGCCTTCAAACATGAGGACTCCGAATCGGGTGGCTGAAAGGGGCTTGGATTGTGTTAACACAATTATTCCATGGCAGGGGGTATCGTGCCTACCGGACAAGGGCGTTCAAACACGAGCGTCCTAGCTTAGAATAAGTCTAAAAAGTGCACGTAGTGCATTGAAAATAATAGTTTTGGAGTCTAGACTCCTCTTTCTGCGAGCGGCAGCTCTGCATCGGGGAAACGATGGGACAGGATTTTTACGACCAGCTGATTGAACGCGAGGAAAACGTCATTGCGCTGCACTGCCTGGACGTTGACGCGGCGCTGGTCCAGTTTCGCATCATGTGCCGGGCCAGCGGTCGCTCGGTCTATCACTGGGGCCCCAACCAGGGGCTGGTCAGCATGAAGGCGTCGGACATCAGCGTTCCCGGCAGCCGGCAGCTGAGCGACGCGCTGCGCTACGTGCTGAAAAGTATGCACTACGGCGTCTACGTGTTTTCGGATTTTCAGGGGCACCTGCAGCACCGCAGTATCGAGCATCTGCGCGGCGTAGCCGCCTCCCGGGACGGCTATCAGCGCAAGATTATCCTGCTGGGTCAGGACATCCGCTTGCCGGGACTGCTGTCCGACAGCATTTACCACGTGTTCGAACAGCAGCAGCAAAACCAGCTGAAGCCGAGGCTTCGTGACGGCCGGTGGGTGGTGGCATGACCCTCACCGGTTGGCTTAGGGAACATCCAGCGGCGTGGTAAGCGGCGGCATTCTGATTCTTTCGCCCCGGCGTGACGATCGCCGGGTGCTGTTTGAGGTGCTTGACAAGGCCGAGGTAGAGGCAATCTACACGGCCAAGAACGTTGGGCAGGCGCTGGAATTTGTCGCGCAGATGGCGCTCGGCATGCTGATTGTTGATCTGTCGATCGTCCCCTCGGAAGTTTCCAATCTGCTGTCCCGCTTTCGGGCCGCCAGCCCGGGAGGTCGGGTGCTTGGCGTGCTGCCGCCGGTGGGCGAACGGTGCGATCCGCGCTGGGAGCGGCTGCTGGCGGCGACCGACGACGTGCTTCACGGGCCGGTGCAGGCGTCCGAGCTGAATTACCGTCTCCGACGGATCGGCAAGCCACCGGCCGGCTTTGAGCGGTCGGGTGCGGGGCGCAACGAACGCAAGGGGCTGTCGCTCGTCGACGGTCTGGAAGAAGAATTCCTCCTGGTGGACGCAGCCAACGACCGGATTCTGGAAGTGAACCAGGCGCTGCTGGACGTGTATGGCGGCACCCAGGAAAGCTGGCGCCGCAATAGCCTGGATCATTTGAACCTCGATCTCTCGGCGGCGGAACGAAAGGAGCAGCGGGCGCTGCTGCGGCAGGAGGGACGCGTCACGATCGACTGTTTTCGGGTTCGGGCTGACGGGCGTCGCCAGGCCGTGGAAATGGTGCAGACGCTCAGTATCCACGACGGCCGGGCGGTGTATCTGACGCGCCTGCGGGACCGGAACCCCCGGCTCCGCCTGCTTGAGCGGCTGCGCTCCGTGGGGCGGATCTTCTCCGACCCCCAGGCTGGCGACTCGGCCGCGGCCATCGCCGATCTCGTCAGCGAGTGCCTCGGGCTGGATCTGTTTCTGGTCGTCGCCCGACCTGAGGGCGAGGAAGAGGGTGAGCTTACGATCCTGGCCGCCTACGGCCGGGGTGAGCTGCACCATCAGCTCGCAGATCCCAACGGTCACAAACCCTACGAGATCATATTTGCGGGCAACTGGGTGCTCGCTGAGGAGGACGCCCGGGGCAAGCTGGGCTTCGATGATTTTGTCAGCCAGAACAGCATCGAAAGCTATGTCGGGCTGCCGCTGCGATCCAGCAGCGGATCGGTCAACGGCGCGCTGATTGCCGCGAGCCGCCAGGTCATCGAAGACTGGTCGTCAGCGCTCGACGTCCTGAAAGTGGTTGCTTCCCATCTCGCGCAGGCCTACGAGCTGAGGTCGATGCGGGATCAGCGCGACGTGCTGGGGCTGCATGACGCACTGACGCGCCTGCCGAACCGCTCGCTGTTCAGCGACCGGCTGGGCCATGCCCTACGCGAAGCCGGCCGGACCGGCGAGCTCTTTTCGATCCTTTTTGTCGACCTGGATCGCTTTAAGACGATCAACGACAGCCTCGGCCACGATATCGGCGATCAGGTGCTCCACGCGGTAGCGGAGCGGCTGCAGGGAGCGGTGCGGGGCAGTGACACGGTGTCCCGCTACGCCGGCGATGAATTTACGATCATCCTGCGCCACATCGTTCACAAGGACGACGTGCTGCGCATCGCGCGGAAGATCAACGGCATTCTGGCCGAGCCGCTTCAACTCGAGTCGACTCAGGAGCTACAGCTCACCGCGAGTATCGGCATCAGCTTCTATCCGGACGACGGCGTCGACGCGGAAACGCTGATCAAGTGCGCTGACGTGGCGATGTACAGCGCCAAGGGCCTCGGCCGCAACAACGCCCAGGCGTACGTCGATCAGCCGACCGAATCGCACCAGCAGAAGCTCGTGCTGGAGTCCAAGCTGCGCCAGGCAGAAAGTAACAACGAGCTTCGCGTGTTCTTCCAGCCGCAGATGTCGGCCGCGACCGAAGACATTGTCGGCATGGAGGCCCTGATTCGCTGGGAGCATCCGGATCTGGGTCTGATCAGCCCCGGCTTTTTTATCCCGCTGGCGGAGGAAACCGGCCTGATTGTGCCGATCGGCGAGTGGCTGCTGGCGGAGGCCACCAAGGTGACCCGGCGCTGGCAGGACCGCTTCGATCTGCCCCTCACGCTCGGGGTAAACCTGTCACCGCTGCAGCTGCGCCAGCCCAACTTGATCGAGGTGGTCGAGAAGGCCCTGAAAGACTCGGATCTCCACCCGGGATTTCTCGATCTCGAGGTGACCGAAAGCCTCAGCATCAAGACGATCTCCGGCCTGACGGAGCGCCTTCAGGCGCTGCGTGACATCGGCTGTCGAATCTCGATCGATGACTTTGGCACGGGCCAGTCTTCGCTGGACTACCTCAAGCGCTTTCCGGCTGACCGCATCAAGATAGACCAGTCGTTTGTCCGCAACATCGGCGTCGACCCGGACGATGAGGCCATCGTGAAGGCCACCATCTCCATGGCGCACCAGCTCAATATGGAGGTGGTCGCCGAGGGCGTCGAAGAAGAGGATCACCTCGAATTCCTGACCGAACACGGCTGCGACGAACTGCAGGGCTTTCTTTTCTGCCGACCGCTGCCGGCCGACAGCTTTTCCACGATGCTCATGGAGCGCGAAGCGCTTACCGCCAGCCGCCGCTCCATCTCCAGCGACAGCTGACCTCCACGTTCGCTGCTTCGCCCCGCGCAGATCGTTGCGGGACACTGCAAAAGCCTGACCATCGCCATTTGCCAGCCGCCCGGTGAGAGCGCTACGGTGATGCGTGGGTGAGGTTCACAACGAGGAGGACACGCCGTGAAATTCATCAAAATCCTGTTGATCAGCCTGGTCACGCTCGCTGTCGTGCTGGGAGTCACCGGCCTGTTCCTGCCGGACTCAGCGCACGTCGAACGGTCCGTTTCCATCAACGCGCCGGCCAGCAAGGTGTTTCCGCTGGTCAACGACATGACCCGATTCAACGAGTGGTCGCCCTGGGCGGGCCTGGATCCCGACGCCACGTACGAGTACAGCGGTCCGGACGCTGGGCCGGGCGCCATGATGAGTTGGTCGAGCGACGACCCGTCGCTGGGCGAGGGGTCGATGAAGATCACCGCCAGCAGCCCGGAGCGGGTGGAAACCTATCTGGACTTTGGGGATCAGGGGGACGCCAACGCCTACCTCACGCTGGTGGAGAACGGCGACGTGACGGTCGTCACCTGGGGCTTCGACACCGAGTTCCGCGGCGACATCATCCAGCGCTACTTTGGCCTCGCAATGGACGCGCTCGTGGGCGCCAGCTACGAAGAGGGTCTAGCCAAGCTGAAGACCGTCGCCGAATCCTGAGCGACGGCAATTCGGCTTAGGCCCGCCGGGTACTCAGGCCGCTCGCGCTGGCCGCGGCTGCGAGGCGAGCTGACGCAGGACGTAGTGCAGAATGCCGCCGTGGCGGTAGTACTCGACCTCTTTCGGGGTATCCAGTCGAACCCTGGCCTGGAAGGTGGTGACCTGGCCGTCATCGGCGGTGGCGGTCACGGTGACCTCACTGGCCTGACCGTCATCGAGGCCCGTGATGTCGAACGTTTCGTGACCCGTGAGGCCCAGTGACTCGACGCTGTCACCATCGACAAAGTTGAGCGGCAGGACGCCCATACCGACCAGGTTGGAGCGGTGGATTCGCTCGAAACTTTCGCAGATGACCGCCTTGACGCCCAGCAGCAGCGTGCCTTTGGCGGCCCAGTCTCTGGATGAGCCGGTGCCGTATTCTTTGCCGGCCAGGACCACCAGCGGGGTCTCGTCTTCCGCATACTGCATGGCCGCGTCAAAAATGCTGGTCACCTCGCCGCTGGGAATATGGGTGGTGAAACCGCCCTCGGTACCCGGGGCCAGCTGGTTGCGCAGCCGGACGTTGGCAAACGTTCCGCGCATCATGACCTGGTGGTTGCCGCGGCGTGAGCCGTAGGAGTTGAAGTCCACCGGATTGACGCCCTGCTCGACGAGATAGCGGCCGGCGGGGCTGTCGGCCTTGATGGCGCCGGCCGGTGAGATGTGATCGGTGGTGATGCTGTCGCCGAGCTTGGCCAGGCAGCGCGCGCCGTGGATGTCGCTGATCGCGCCCACCGCCATCGTCATGCCTTCGAAGTACGGCGGGTTCTGGATATAGGTGGAGTCGTCCTGCCAGTCGAAACGGTTCCCCTCGGGAGCGCTTACCGCATTCCACTCGCTGCTGCCGGCAAACACGCTGGCATAACTTTCGCTGAACATGCTGGCGGTCACGTGTTCGGAGATCACCTCTGAAATCTCCAGCGTGCTCGGCCAGATGTCTCGTAGATAAACGTCGTTGCCTTCCTGATCCTGCCCCAGCGGCTCGGAGGTGATGTCGATGCCCAGGTTGCCGGCCAGCGCGTAGGCGACGACCAGCGGCGGCGACGCCAGGTAGTTGGTTCTGACGTCAGCGTGGACGCGCCCCTCAAAGTTCCGGTTACCCGACAGCACGGAGGAAACCACCAGCTCATGGCCGCGCACGGCGTCACCGATCGCCTGGGGCAGGGGGCCCGAATTGCCGATACAGGTGGTGCAGCCATAGCCGACGATAAAAAAGCCAAGCGCTTCGAGATCGTCCAGCAGGCCCGCTGACTTCAGATAGTCGGTCACCACCTGCGACCCCGGCGCCAGCGACGTCTTGACCCAGGGCTTGACGCTCAGTCCGCGCTTGACCGCGTTGCGGGCCAGGAGACCCGCGCCGAGCATCACGGCCGGGTTTGACGTATTGGTGCAGGAGGTAATGGCGGCGATCACCACCGCGCCGTCCTCGAGCTCAAACTCGACCCCTTCATTGTTAACCGGCACACCTTTGGCGCTGTCGCGTCCGCCCATGGTCTTGAGCGACTCCTGAAAACTCGCCTTGGCGTCGGTCAACAGGATGCGATCCTGCGGCCGCTTCGGGCCCGCCAGACTCGGCACCACGGTGCCCATGTCCAGCGTCAGCGTATCGGTGTAGGTGGCCGGCGAATCGCCGGGCTCACGGAACATACCTTGAGCGCGGGCATACGCTTCGACCAGCGCAATCTGCTGCTCGTCCCGGCCTGAGAGGCGCAGGTAGCGCAGCGCTTCGCTGTCGATCGGAAAGATGCCGCAGGTCGCGCCGTACTCCGGCGCCATGTTGGCGATGGTGGCCCGGTCCGCCAAAGGCAGCTGGTCCAGTCCTTCGCCAAAGAACTCGACAAACTTGCCGACGACGCCTCGCTCTCGAAGCATCTGGACGATGGTCAGGACCAGATCGGTGGCGGTTGAGCCCTCGGGCAGCGCCCCGGTGAGCTCAAAACCGATCACCTGCGGAATCAGCATTGAGATGGGCTGGCCGAGCATGGCCGCCTCTGCCTCGATCCCGCCGACGCCCCAGCCCAGGACGCCGATACCGTTGATCATGGTGGTGTGGCTGTCGGTGCCGACCACCGTATCGGGGTAGGCCAGCCATTCACCGTCCTCGTTCTGACGGCCAAAAATCACGCGCGCCAGGTACTCCAGGTTCACCTGGTGCACGATGCCGGTGGCGGGCGGCACCACGGCAAAGTTCTCAAAGGCGCTCTGGCCCCACTTCAGGAATGCGTAGCGCTCCGCGTTGCGCTGAAACTCGATGCGCGAGTTGAGGTCGAGCGCGTTGGGCTTGCCGAAGGCGTCCACCTGCACTGAGTGATCGATGACCAGCTCGGCGGGTGACAGCGGGTTGATCTGGTCCGGCTGACCACCCAGCGATTCCACCGCGTCGCGCATCGCCGCAAGGTCTACAACAGCCGGAACGCCCGTAAAGTCCTGGAGCACTACCCGCGACGGCGTAAACGCAATTTCTGTGGCCGGCTCAGCCGAGGCGTCCCAGCGGCAAAGGGCCTCAATGTCGGAGCGGGTGATGTCGACGCCGTCTTCGTGGCGCAGCAGATTTTCCAGCAGGATCTTCAGGCTGAAGGGCAGGCGAGACAGATCGTACTGCTCGCCCAGCTTTTTCAGGCTCGGATAAACATACTCGCGGTCACCGACAGTGACGGTAGAACGAACCGAGAAAGAGTCTTTCATGCCGTGCTGCTCCTGCTGAGGTCATGGACACCAAGGGAAAAAATTATCGCCCAACCGCCGCCAAAGTTGTAGGCGATGGTCACCGCGGGCGGAGACTGCCGGCTAGTGGTGCTGCGGCCTTGTAGAGTAGGCGTCAGCGGTCAGATCTCACCCAGCAGCTGCCGGCTGAGGTGCAGTACGCTGCGGCCGCGAAAAATCAGCTGCCACCGTGAGCCGCCGAGCTGGCGCCAGAGGACGGCTGAGCGGATGCCGCACAGCAGCGAGGCGCGGACGCAGTTGACGTAGCGCTCCTGCTGGAGGAGCACCGGATTGCCCCGCACCACCACCCGTGGCTTCAGCGGACTGATGGTCCGGACATAGAGCTGGGCGAGCCGTTCGAAGTGCCGCTCCTGGTCAAACTCAGCATCCTGCCGGTGAACACTGATCGCCTGTAGCCCGTCGCTCAGGTTCTCGCCGAGCTCTTCGTCTTCGAGCACCCGGCCACCGAGCTGCATCAGCGAAACCACCGCGTGCAGCACGTTCGGGTTCCGTCGACCGCTGAAGTTAGCCCGCAGCTTGTGGAGGCCGAGCTCCAGGCCGCTGAGGTCGCCGTAAACCGCTTCCACGCTCTCCGCGTCGAAGCGATACAGGCTCTCGATGCTGGTATCCAGCGCGAGCTCGTCGGCGTGGCCACGGTCGGCAAAATCATGCGCCAGCTCGCTGGCCTGAAAGACGCCCGCCAGCGCGATGACGCGATTGCGAAGCGGGCTCTGCGTCACCTCAGGCGGCCTCGCGGGCGGCGCTCTGATAGCTTTCGATCACCCCGCCGCCGAGACACTGTTCGCCAGAATAGAAGACGACCGATTGACCCGGAGTAACGGCTCGCTGGGGCTCGGCAAATTCGACGGTCGCCAGCCCGCCCGTGATCCGGACGTGGCAGGCCTGATCGGCCTGGCGATAGCGAATCTTGGCGGTGCATTCGAAAGCGGATGCCGGTGGCGTCCCCGCAACAAAGCTGAGCTGTCCCGCGGTCAGGCGGCTGCTGAATAGCCACGGATGGTCGTGACCCTGGCCGACCAGGAGGACGTTAGCCTCCAGATCTTTGTCGAGCACGTACCAGGGCTGGCCACTCGAACCCGGCGTGCCCCCGATACCCAGGCCCTGGCGCTGACCGAGGGTGTAATACATGAGGCCGTCATGACGCCCGAGCAGCTCACCGTCGGCGCTGCGAATCTCGCCCGGCTGATGGGGCAGGTAGGTTTCGAGAAATGCTTTGAAATCTCGCTCGCCGATGAAGCAGATGCCCGTGCTGTCTTTCTTGCCGGCGACCGGCAGCTCGAGCGAACGGGCCAGGGCTCGGACGGCCGGCTTTTCCAGTTCGCCGATCGGGAAGAGCGTGCGCGCAAGCTGCGCCTGGCCGAGCGTGTAGAGAAAGTAGCTCTGATCCTTATTGTGGTCCACGCCGCGCAGCAGCTGCCAGCGGCCGTCCTCGTACCGATTGCGAGCGTAGTGGCCGGTGGCAATCCGCGTTCCGCCCAGGTCTTCTGCGTGCTCGAGAAAGGTCTTGAACTTGATTTCCCGGTTACAAAGGATGTCGGGATTGGGCGTCCGGCCCGCCGCGTATTCGGCCAGAAAATGTTCGAAGACGTGGTCCCAGTACTCGCTTGAGAAATTTCGGGTGTACAGCTTGACGCCCAGCTTGTCGCAGATCGCCTGGGCGTCAGCGGCGTCAGCCTCCGCGGGGCATGCGCCGAGGCGGTCGTCCTCCTCCCAGTTTTTCATGAACATGGCGGCCACGCGCTGACCACGGTCCTTGAGGACCGCCAGCGAAGTCGCCGAATCCACGCCGCCGGAAAGCCCGACGATGACGCGGTCGTTGTTCTGGCTGGTGTCGTTCATGATTCAATCCAGTTTAATAGGCTCAGGCTGCCGCCGCGCCCGGCCGCGTAGTCGGCGAGGCTGCGGGTGATCACCGGGCTGCGGAGCGGCAGCGTTTGCGCTTCCAGCTCGGAGCGGGTGAGCCAGCACATCCGCTCAATGCCGTCATCCAGTACAGCCGCCGGATCGTGGCTGCACAGCGCTGCAGCAAAGGTGAAGCGCAGAAAGCAGCGGCCGCTGCCGCGATCCTGCCATTGATATATGCCTACTAAACCGCTGGGTTCAACCCGGCACCCGGTTTCCTCCAGGGTTTCGCGTCGGGCTGCCGCGAGCAGCGATTCGTCTGCCTCCAGGTGGCCGCTGGGCTGATTCAGAACCAGCTCGCCGCGGACGCGCTCTTCGACAAACAGAAAGCGGCCATCATTCTCCACGATGGTGGCAACAGTCGTGTGCGGCTTAAAAATCACAGCACGCAAGGATACGCACGGTCGGGCTCAAGGGGTAGCGTCGTCGTTCGGCGCGGGCGGGCTGAAGCCCTGCTGGCGGACCAGCTCCACAAAGCGCCGGGCCTGTGGCGTGAAAAAGCGTCCGCGCTTCATCACGAGGCCGTAATTGCGCGGCGGAAAGTAGCGTCCCATGTCGGCAACAAACAGCTTTTCGTCACCCCGCAGGCAAACCTCGGTGACGATCGAGATGCCCATGCCAAGCTCAACGTAGCGCTTGATGACCTCCCAGCCGCCGACCTCGAGCGCCACGTGGTAAGGCACCTCATGCTGCTGGAACGACAGGTCGACGATCCGCCACGTGGACAGCCGCTTTGGCGGCAGGATCAGGCCGTAGGGTGACAGGTCGGCCAGCCGGATCGATTTCTTGCGAGACAGCGGGTGACCGAGCGGCGTAATGAGCTTCGGCTGGTATTCAGCAATCGGCTCGTAGCGGATGTCGGGCGGCACATCCAGCATCGATCCAACCGCAAAATCGACCTCCTCATTGCGGATCATCGTGAGGCCGTCTTTACCGGTCACGTTGTGAAGTTGCACGTGTATGCCCGGGTGTTCCTCCCGATAGCTCGAGACGAGATGGGGCAGCACGTATAAAATTGTGGATTCGCCGGAGGCGATGTCGATGGTGCCGGTTTCGAGACGCCCGAGCGCCGCCTGAAAGCTTTCGCCGAGCGATCCGATGCCGTCCACCAGCGGCCGGGCCAGTCCGTAGAGTGTTGTGCCCTCCGGCGTGAGGCGGATTTTTGGACCGTGCCGCTCGAAGAGCTGCGCGCCCATCCGTTCTTCGAGGGCACGGATCTGCAGGCTCACGGACGGCTGGCTGAGAAACAGCTCTTCAGCCGCCCGGGACATGCTCCCGTTTCGCGCCGCGCAGCAAAAAGCGCGGAGCGGTTTAAGCAGGTCGCCTTTATAGAAATATCGTGAAGATTTTGTGACGGCCGTTTCTGGTGGGTTTTTAATGGGTTAAGCCTTAGCATTGGTTAGGTTAATACTTAATATTGATACATTTAAGTTGATAAATAATCAAGGCGGGATAGATTTGACGCATAACCCAATCGTCAAAGGACCGCGCTGATGGACCAAAGCAACGAAACCAACCCCGAAAAAAGCCTCGATCAACAGTGGAGCGAAGATCCGCGGTGGAGCGGCGTTTCGCGCCCCTACACCGGCGCTGACGTTGTGCGTCTTCGCGGCACGGTCTCGATCGACTACACCCTGGCAACGCTCGGCGCCAGCAAGCTTTGGCGCTATCTCAATACCGAAGACTTCATCAATGCCCTGGGCGCACTGACCGGCAACCAGGCGATGCAGCAGATCAAGGCGGGCCTCAAGGCGATTTATCTGTCCGGCTGGCAGGTTGCGGCGGACGCGAACAACGCCGGCCAGATGTACCCCGATCAGTCGCTGTATCCCGCGGATTCGGTCCCGTCGGTGATCCGAAAAATCAATAACACCCTGCTGCGCGCCGACCAGCTGCATTGCGCGGAGGGTGACACCAGTGTCGACTGGCTGCAGCCGATCGTAGCCGACGCCGAGGCGGGTTTTGGCGGCGTGCTGAACGCCTTCGAGCTGATGAAAGGCATGATCGAGGCGGGCGCCGCCGGCGTCCACTTCGAGGACCAGCTGGCCTCAGCCAAGAAGTGCGGGCACATGGGTGGCAAGGTCCTGGTGCCGACCAAAGAGGCGGTCGACAAGCTGGTTGCGGCGCGGCTGGCTTCCGACGTGATGGGCGTTCCGACGCTGATCGTTGCCCGCACTGACGCGCTGGCCGCTGGCCTGCTCACCAACGATATCGACGAACGCGACCATCAGTTCCTGACCGGCGATCGCACGCCGGAGGGTTTCCACGTCACCAACAACGGCATCGACCAGGCGGTGGCCCGGGGCCTGGCGTACGCCCCGTACGCGGACCTGCTCTGGTGTGAGACCGGCAAGCCCGACCTCGAGCAGGCGCGAACCTTTGCCGAAGCGATTCACCGCGAATTTCCCGGCAAGATGCTGGCTTACAACTGCTCACCGTCGTTCAACTGGCGCAAGCACCTGGACGACGACACGATCGCCCGATTCCAGCGCGAGCTGGCCGCGATGGGCTACAAGTTCCAGTTCATCACGCTGGCCGGCTTCCACGCGCTCAATCACTCCATGTTTGATCTGGCCCGCGGGTATCGCGCCCGTCAGATGTCAGCGTACGTGGAGCTGCAGGAACGCGAGTTCGGCGACGAAACCAACGGCTACACGGCCACGAAGCACCAGCGTGAGGTCGGTACCGGCTACTTCGACGCGATTACCCAGGTCATCAGCGGCGGTAAATCGTCGCTGACGGCCCTGAGCGGCTCCACCGAAGAGGAGCAGTTTCAAGACGACAAGGTGGCCTGACCGGCCGCCACGTTACGCCGCCGGCCGCCGCTTCCCGGGGCCGGCGCATCGTCTGCTGGGCGCCCGCCCGCGGACCTGCAACAGACCCAATCAGTCCCAGAACTTTCGGCCGCCCGACACGGCGCGGCCGTAAGTTCTTTAGCCCGGCCACGGTTTGCGCCGCGCCACTCGTCGGCCGGGGTGCTGAGCCCGCCGGAATCCCCTTGTCAACGGTTGAAAACTCGCTTGTTCGGGCTTAAGTTGAACGAACGGGCCGGGCGGTGAGTCCAACCCCGAGAGCGCGCCGTCTCCAGGCGCCATTCAGTTCATTCGGAAAAAGTCAGTGAGCGAGTCAGACCAGGAATCCCAAGGCACCATTCTCGAGACAGAAGAAGCCAAGCCCAAGGTGCGCAAGCCGCCCCTGTTCAAGGTTTTCCTCCTGAACGATGACTACACGCCGATGGAATTTGTCGTGGAGGTGCTGGAGCGGTTCTTCTCGATGAGTAAAGAAAAAGCCACGCAGATCATGCTGCAGGTGCACTACCGCGGGAAGGGCGTTTGCGGCGTCTACACGCGGGAAATCGCAGAATCGAAGGTCGATCTCGTCAACGACCATGCCCGATCCAATCAGCACCCGCTGATGTGTTCAATGGAGGAAGTGTAAATTGTTCAGTAAAGACCTGGAACAGACGATCAGCCAAAGCTATAAGCGGGCGCGCGCCCAGCGGCATGAGTTCATGACCGTGGAGCACCTGTTCCTGGCGCTGCTGGACAACGCGTCTGCCAGCCACGTTTTGGTCACCTGCGGCGCCCAGCCTGACGTGCTGCGTCAGGAGCTGCAGGACATCATCGAACAGACCGTGCCGGTGCTGCCCGGCAACGACGAGCGCGACACCCAGCCAACGGTCGGCTTCCAGCGGGTGCTGCAGCGCGCTGTCTACCACGTGCAGTCCTCCGGCAAGAAAGAGGTGACCGGCGCCAACGTGCTGGTGGCGATCTTCGGCGAGAAGGATTCTCACGCCGTTTACTTTCTGCACAAACAGGACGTCACGCGGCTCGACGTGGTCAACTACATCGCCCACGGCATCTCCAAGCTCGCGGAAAACTCGCCTGAGCAGCCGGCCTCTGAGGCCGAGACCCAGGAGGCCGTGGCTGAGGGGCAGAAGTCCAATCCGCTGGAAAGCTTTGCGACCAACCTTAATGACCTTGCCATGGCCGGCAAGATCGACCCGCTGATCGGGCGGCATTCAGAAGTTGAACGCATCATTCAGGTGCTTTGCCGGCGGCGGAAAAACAACCCGCTGCTGGTCGGCGAGGCTGGCGTCGGTAAGACCGCGCTCGCCGAAGGTCTGGCCCGGCGCATTGTCGAAGAAGACGTGCCCGAGGTGCTGGCCGACGCCACAATCTATGCGCTGGACCTTGGCTCACTAATCGCCGGCACGAAGTATCGAGGAGACTTTGAAAAGCGCCTCAAGGGTGTGATCAATCAGCTCAAGAAAGAGCCGGGTGCGGTGCTCTTCATCGATGAGATCCACACGATCATCGGCGCCGGCGCGGCGTCTGGCGGGGTGATGGACGCCTCGAACCTGATCAAGCCCGTGCTGGCCTCCGGCGAGCTTCGGTGCATTGGTTCGACCACCTTCCAGGAATTCCGCGGAGTCTTTGAAAAAGATCGTGCGCTCGCTCGTCGCTTCCAGAAGATCGACGTGCCTGAGCCGACCGTGGAAGAGACGCTGGAGATTCTGACCGGGCTGAAAGAGCGGTTCGAGGAATACCACCAGATCGAATACACGCCGGCCGCGCTTGAGGCGGCGGCTAACCTGGCCTCGCGTCACATCAACGATCGGTTCCTGCCTGATAAGGCGATCGACGTGATCGACGAGGCGGGTGCGCGGCAGCGGCTGCTGCCCGAGGACGAGCGTCAAAGCCGACTGACGGAAGAAGACATCGAGTACGTGGTCGCCAAGATGGCGCGGATCCCGCCCAAGCAGGTGTCGAGCTCCGATCGCGATGTGCTCAAAACGCTGGAGCGAGACCTCCAGATGGTGGTCTTCGGCCAGAACGAAGCCATCACCTCGCTGGTGGGCGCCATCAAGATGTCGCGTTCCGGGCTGGGTGAACCCGACAAGCCGATCGGCTCGTTCCTGATGGCCGGTCCGACCGGCGTCGGCAAGACCGAGGTCACCCGTCAGCTGGCGCTCATCATGGGTGTGGAGCTGGTGCGCTTTGACATGTCGGAGTACATGGAGGCCCATACGGTTTCGCGACTGGTGGGTGCACCTCCCGGGTATGTGGGCTTCGACCAGGGCGGGCTGCTGACCGAGGCGGTCACCAAAACGCCGCACTGCGTGCTGCTGCTGGACGAGATCGAGAAGGCGCACCCCGACGTGTTCAACCTGCTGCTGCAGGTCATGGATCACGGCACGCTCACCGACACCAACGGCCGGCAGGCGGACTTCCGCAACGTGATTCTGGTGATGACCACCAACGCCGGCGCGGCGCAGGCCAGCCGTCGGACAATCGGTTTCCAGAACCAGGATCACTCGACCGACGCCATGGAGGCGATCCGCCGGATGTTTACGCCGGAGTTCCGTAACCGTCTGGACGCGATCGTTCAGTTCAACTCGCTGGACTTCGACACGATCCTGCGGGTCGTCGACAAGTTCCTGATCGAGCTGGAGATGCTGCTGCAGGAAAGCGAGGTCAGCATCACGGTCAGTCCGGAAGCCCGCCAGTGGCTGGCAGAGAACGGCTTCGATCCGATCATGGGCGCGCGGCCCATGAAGCGGGTCATCCAGGAGCAGGTCAAGGCTAAGCTTGCAGACGAGCTGCTGTTCGGCAAACTCGCGGATGGCGGCAGCGTGAGCCTTGACGTCGCAGACGACGAGCTCAAGGTGACGGTGCGCGAGAAAGAGCTGCTCCTCGAGCAGACGCCCGCGCCGGCCGACGACTAGCGGCTGAGTTCTTTCTGGATTCAGGGCGGACGAGTCGAGCGACTCGTCCGTCGCGGCATGCCTGCCGCGCTTATCTCATGCGGTAGGTGATACGGCCTTTGCTCAGGTCGTAAGGCGTCATTTCCACCTTGACCCGGTCGCCGGTCAGAATCCGGATGTAGTGCTTGCGCATCCGTCCGGAGATGTGAGCTGTGACCACGTGGCCGTTATCCAGCTCAACGCGAAACATGGTGTTGGGCAGGGTTTCCTGGACGGTCCCTTCCAACTCGATAACATCTTCTTTAGCCATAAATCCTTGTGTCAGGAAAAAAACGGCGCCCATTGTATCGGTCGCGCCAGTGCTTGCCAATCGCCGGCAGGCCCCTCAAGGGCGGTGAGCGCAGCGATTCGCTCGCAGAACTTTCGCCGGGGCAGGTTGACGGCGCCGAGCGTCAGCAGGTGGGCGGACTCGACCTGGCAATCCAGCAGCCCAAATTCGTGCAGCGCCAGCCACTGGCACAGGCTGATCAGCGCCACCTTGGAGCAGTCCCGGCGGCGGCGAAACATGCTTTCGCCAAAAAACGCCCGGCCGATGGCGATACCGTAAATCCCGCCGACGAGTTCGCCGTCCCGCCAGACCTCGAGGCTGTGCGCATGGCCGAGCCGGTGCATCTGTCGATAGGCGCGCTTCATCTCCCGGGTAATCCAGGTGCCGGCCTGACCGGGCCTCGGGGCTGCACATTCGTCCACTACCCGGTCAAAGCAGCGGTCGAGCGTTATCTCCCAGGGCTGGCGCAGGGTGCGCGTCATGCGTCGGGACACGTGGACCTTCCGGGGCTCGATCACCAGGCGCGGGTCGGGGCTCCACCACAAGATCGGCTCGGAGGGGCTGTACCAGGGGAAGATGCCTTGTCGGTAGGCTTCGAGCAGGGTGGAAGGATGCAGGTCGGCGCCGGCGGCGAGCAGGCCGTTGGGCTCCACGAAAGCCTCTTCGACCGGCGGAAAAGGCTGACCGGGCGCCAGCCACGGGATCATAGCCGCTTCACCCCTGATCCTGGCGGAAGGCGCTGTGCTCAGCGATCGCTGCTCCTCGCTGATCCTGGTGGATCTTCTCAACCTTGAGGCTGCGTTCCACCGCGTCGCGCAGGCCCGGGTGGGTCAGCTCGTGGAAGCTGAGCGTCTGGACCGGCTCAAAGCCTCTGGCAACCTTGTGCAGGCCCTGTGCTCCCGGGTTAAACACCTTAAGCCCCTGCTCGATGCAGAACTCGATTCCCTGGTAGTAGCAGGTTTCAAAATGCAGTCCCGGCGACTCGCTGAAGCACCCCCAATAGCGGCCATAGAGCGTGTGGTGGTCGTGAATCAACCACGCGCCTGCCTGGTGAACGCCGTCAAGCCTGCCGATCACCAGCAACACCTGCGCGCCGAAGTCCCGGCCAAGCTGCCGGAATATGTCCTCGGTGAGGAGCGGCCAGTTGCCTTTGCGTTGAAATGTCTCGCGGTAAAGGCTGTTGATGAAGCGCCAGTGCCAGTCCTCCGCCTGATCCCCGGTGACCCGCTCGAAGGTCCAGCCGGCGTTGGCCAGCTTGCGCCGCTCCTGGCGTATGTTCTTGCGCTTTTTGTGGGTGAGGGCGGCGAGAAAGGCGTCGAAGTCTGCGTAGCCCTTGTTCTGCCAGTGGTACTGCCAGTCGCAGCGTTCAAGAAATCCGGCTTTGCGCAGGACGGTAGCATCCTGCGGCTCTACAAAATTCACGTGAACCGAGCTCAGGCCCTGCAGTTGGCAGATCTCGCGCAACGCCGCCGGCAGCGCGGCGTGTGCCTGCGAGCCCGGCTCTGCCATCAGCCGCGGGCCGCTCACCGGCGTCAGCGGTGAGCCTGACAGGAGCTTCGGATAATAGGGCAGTCCCGCGCGTTGCGCTGCGTCCGCCCAGGCCCAGTCGAAGACGAACTCGCCGTATGAATGGGTCTTGAGATAGAGCGGTACGGCGCCCTCCAGCTGGTCCCCGCGTTCCGCCACCAGATGGCAGGGCGACCAGCCGGACTCCGCGTCGACGGCGCCACCGTCTTCCAGCGCAGCCAGGTACTCGTAGCGAACAAACGGGTTGACCCCGGCCAGCCGGTTCCAGGCGTCGGCGTCAACCTCGCTGATTGCGGTGAGCTGGCGAATGGTCAGACCAGGAAGATCGGGCGTGCTGATAACAGAGGTCCTTTTTCTGTGGCGCGTTGATCGTGCTTGATCGCCCCGGTCTATGCCCGGCGACGGTCTGGCGGCGCGTGTGTCAACGTTGGTTGCGCACCCCCAACTGGTACAATTGCAGGTTAATTGACTGCTTGTCGTTATTTTGCCAAAAGCCACCGAAACACCGAAGTCTAACGGTCTTGCCCAGCACCTGGTCCTGCGGCTGCGGGAGAGTGCCTTCATCATCATGGCACCGCTGGCAATCTACCTGCTCATCGCGCTGCTGACCTACGATGCCAGCGATCCGGGCTGGTCGAACAGCGCGGCCTCCGACAACGTCCGCAACAGCGGCGGGGTCGTCGGCGCCTGGCTGGCGGACATCGGCCTGCTGCTGTTTGGCTATCTGGCTTTTCTGTTTCCGGTGATGCTGGCCTGGTGGGGCTGGCTGATCCTGCGCGGCGCCCGTGACGCCAACACCGAGCGGGCTGAGCTGTGGATCAGGCTGGCCGGCTTCGGGCTGATTGTCGCCTCCGGCACGGCGCTGGCCCACCTGCATTTTTCGACAAGTCACCCGATGGTCTCGGCGGGCGGCGGCGGTATCGTCGGCGCCACGCTCGGCCAGACGCTCTTTAGCGTGGCCGGCGCGCTCGGCTCCACGCTGGTGTGCCTGGCGCTGTTTCTGGCCGGCGTCACGCTGTTTACGGGGCTTTCCTGGCTGCGGCTGACGGATCGGGTCGGGGCGTCAACGCTCAAGCTCCTCGAATGGATCAAGTCCCGGCCCGAGGCCATCAGCGAGTGGCGCGAGGGGCGGCGGGCTCGCCGCAGCCGCATCGAGGTGCGGAAAGCCGACACCGCCAAGCGCCGTCGCCAGGCGCCGCGCAAGATCAGCGCGGCACCGGACAAGGTCGAAAAGAGCAGCCGGGCAAAGAAAGAAAAGCAGATGCCGCTGTTCACCGATATTCCGAGCGGCGAGCTGCCGCCGCTGCATCTGCTCGACGAGCCGAAGGAGCAGGCCAAAGGCTATTCGCCGGAAGCGCTGGAGGCGCTGGCCCGGCAGGTGGAGCTCAAGCTGGCCGACTTTCGGATCGAAGCCCAGGTGGTGGAGGTTTTCCCGGGCCCGGTAATCACCCGGTTTGAGCTGATGCCCGCACCGGGCATCAAGGGCAGTCAGATCAGCAACCTGGCCAAGGATATCGCTCGAGGGCTGTCGGTGATCAGCGTACGGGTTGTCGACGTGATCCCCGGCAAATCGGTGATCGGCCTGGAGATCCCCAACGCCAATCGCCAGATGGTCTATCTGTCGGAGATTCTCCGTTCGAAGGCCTACGACGACGCGCACTCACCCATGACGCTGGCACTGGGTAAAGACATCAGCGGCAAGCCCGTGGTGGCCAACCTGGCGCGTATGCCCCACCTGCTGGTGGCCGGTACGACCGGCTCCGGTAAGTCGGTGGCGATCAACGCAATGATCCTGAGCCTGCTGTACAAGTCGTCGCCCGAGCAGGTTCGGCTGCTGATGATCGACCCCAAGATGCTGGAGCTGTCGGTCTACGAGGGCATTCCGCATCTGCTGGCGCCGGTGGTCACCGATATGAAGGAAGCCTCCAACGGGCTCCGGTGGTGCGTCGCCGAAATGGAGCGGCGATACAAGCTGATGTCGGCGCTCGGCGTCCGTAACCTCGCCGGCTTCAACAAGAAGGTGCGAGATGCCCGGAAGGCCGGCAAGCCGATCGAGGATCCGCTGTTTGAGCCCGATCCGCTGGCGCCGTCAGAGGGGCCTGAGGAGCTGGCAACGCTACCGTTCATTGTAGTCATCATCGACGAATTTGCCGACATGATGATGATCGTCGGCAAGAAGGTGGAAGAGTTGATCGCCCGCCTGGCGCAGAAGGCCCGCGCCTCGGGCATCCACCTGGTGCTGGCCACCCAGCGCCCCTCGGTTGACGTCATCACCGGCCTGATCAAAGCCAACATCCCGACGAGAATTGCGTTCCAGGTCTCCAGCCGGGTGGATTCCCGCACCATCCTCGACCAGCAGGGGGCCGAGCAGCTGCTGGGGCACGGGGACATGCTGTTTCTCCCGCCGGGGACGGCGGCGGTGGAGCGGATTCACGGCGCCTTTGTCGACGACCACGAGGTGCATGCGGTGGTCAAATATCTGCGTTCCCACGGGGAACCCAGCTATATGAATGATGTTCTAAACGATGCACAGACCACCGTTGACGGTCAGAGCATCGGCGCCACGGGTCTGCCGGAAGCCAATCCGGACGACCAGACCGACGAGCTCTACGACAAGGCGGTGTTTGTGGTGACCGAGTCGCGCCGCGCGTCCATTTCCAACGTGCAGCGCCGGCTGCGAATCGGCTACAACCGGGCCGCCCGCCTTATCGAGGAGATGGAGGCGGCCGGCATTGTCAGCCCGCCGGAGCACAACGGCAATCGCGAAGTGCTGGCGCCACCACCACCCAAGGACTGAGGGTATGAACAAGCAGAGAGCTTCCAGGCATCACCAAAAGGCAGGGCTCGCGGCGACGCTGGCGGCGCTCGCAGTGGTGCTCGCGCTGCCGGCCACCGCCGCGCAGGGTCAGGAAACCGCGGCGACCGCTCTGATTCAGCGCTTCAGCGCGGGACTGACCAGCTACCAGGCGGATTTTGTCCAGGAGGTGGTCGACGACCAGGGACGCATGCTGGAGCGTTCCTGGGGCCAGATGGCTTTGGCGACGCCGGCGCAGCTCCGCTGGCACTATCTCGGTGAATTTGAGCAGCTGATCGTGGCCGACGGGAGCCAGGTCTGGAATCACGATGTGGACCTCGAGCAGGTCACGGTCAAGGACCAGGCTCAGGCGGTGGACGACTCCCCGCTTTACCTGCTGATGGCGCCGGATCAGATGGAGGCGCTGTATCGGGTCACGCTGGCCGACACGGTGAGCACCACGGCGCCGGCAGGGCTTAAGCGAATTCGGCTGACGCCCCGCGAGCCGCGGGCGGATTTCGACTGGATCGATCTGGGCTTCAGCGATAACCAGCTTGCTTTGCTGATGATTCAGGATGCGTTCGGTCAGCAGACCCTGATTCAGTTCTCTGAGCCGGTGCGCAACCCCGAGCTGGACGAGACGCTCTTTCAGTTCACGCCGCCCGAGGGCGTCGACGTGCTGTCCGCCGAGGAGTTCAGCCTGGAAGACCCGCAGTAGCGTAACCGACGGCCAGCCGGAGGGATAGAAGCGCAGTTTCTCTGCGCGACCACTGGTTTTATCGCACCGCATTCCGGACAATAGCGGCCTTTTCTGGCCGGACCTGACCCATGCTAGACCCACAGCTACTCCGTAACGATCTCGACAACGTGGCCGAGCGCCTGGGAGTACGCGGCGCCGACTTCGACCGCGCCGCGTTCAGCGAGCTTGAAAGCCGCCGCAAGCAGCTGCAGCTAGACACGGAGCGGCTGCAGGGTGAGCGCAAGACGCTGTCCAAGTCGATTGGCCAGGTGAAGGCTCAGGGCGGAGACGCCAGCGAAATCCTGGCCCAGGTCGCTGAGGTCGGAAAGCAGCTTGACGAGACCGCGGCCGCGTTTGATGCCGTAGGGCAGGAGCTCGAGGCTATCGTCCAGCAGTTGCCCAACCTGGCGCACGAGTCGGTGCCGGTTGGCAAGGACGAAGCGGACAACGTGCTGGTGAGAACGGTCGGCGAGCCCACATCCTTTGACTTTGAGGCAAAAGACCACGTCGACCTCGGTCAGGGGCTCGGCGGGCTGGACGCTGAAATGGGCGCGCAGCTTTCCGGGTCGCGGTTTACGGTGCTCGGGGGCGGCGTTGCCCGGCTGCATCGCGCGCTGGCGCAGTTTATGCTCGATCTGCACATCGGTGAACACGGCTATCGGGAGATGAACGTACCGCTCCTGGTCCGGGCCGACGCGATGTTCGGCACCGGACAGCTGCCGAAGTTTGCCGACGACGCGTTTGCTACCGCGGACGAAACGCCTCACTACCTGATACCCACGGCGGAGGTGACGCTGGCCAACCTCGTTGCCGATCGCATCACCGACGAGGCGTCGCTGCCGCTGAGGTTTGTTGCCCACACGCCGTGCTTTCGGCGCGAGGCAGGCTCCTACGGTCAGGACACGCGCGGCCTGATTCGCCAGCATCAGTTTGAAAAGGTTGAGCTGGTACAGGCGGTAACGCCGGCCCACTCGTACGACGCGCTGGAAGAGCTGACCGGGCACGCAGAAACGGTGCTCAAGCGCCTGGAGCTGCCTTACCGCGTCATGCTGCTGTGCACCGGCGACATGGGCTTTGGCGCGGCCAAAACCTATGACCTGGAGGTTTGGCTGCCGGGTCAGTCAGCTTATCGGGAGATCTCTTCCTGCTCCAACTGTGAAGCTTTCCAGGCGCGCCGCATGAAGGCGCGGTTCCGGCCAGACGGCGGCAAACCGCAGCCGCTGCATACCCTGAACGGCTCCGGCCTGGCGGTGGGACGAACCCTGGTGGCGGTGCTGGAGAACTATCAGCAGGCGGATGGATCGGTGCGCGTGCCCGAGGCGCTTCGGAGCTACATGGGCGGGCTGGAGGTCCTTCAGCCGGAGGGTTAGCCTCCCATCGATCATCACTTGGGCAAAAAAAAAGGCCGGGCAGTGCCCGGCCTTTTTCTATCTTGTAACGGCGCTTGTCGCCTTCTAACCTCAGTCTTCGCCGAGGGCGAAGCCCAGCAGATGAAGCAGGCTGGTGAATATGTTGTAGATCGACACAAACAGCGTGATGGTGGCCATGATATAGTTGGTCTCACCGCCGCGCACGATCGCCTGAGTCTGGTACAGAATCAGGCCGCTCATCAGCAGCACAAACATGGCTGATACCGCCAGCGAAAGCGCCGGGATCTGGAAGAAATACGCCCCGAGACCTGCCAGGAAGGCAACAAGGATTCCGATGAACAGGAACTGCCCCATGCCGCTGAAGTCGCGCTTACTGGTCAGCGCGATGCCGGACATGGTCAGGAAAACGACGCCGGTACCGCCCATGGCCAGCATCACCAGCTCGCTGCCGTTGCTGAAGGCCTGGGTGTAGAAGTTGATAATCGGCCCGATTGTCAGGCCCATAAAACCCGTGAGGGCGAAAATTGAGACCAGCCCCCAGGGGCTGTTGCGCAGGGCCGTGGTGAGAAACAGCAGCCCAAAATAGCCACCCAGCGTAATCAGCATGCCCAGCGGTGGCATGTTGATCTGCACGGCGACAAACGCCATCGCCGCGCTGAACAGCAGCGTCATGGACAGCAGTCTGTAGGTGTTTCGCAGTACCCGGTTCGTCGCAACTACCGACTGCGCCGAAGTTTGCACTGAATAGGGTTGTTCCATTAACGATCTCCAGCTTGTCTACAACAGAAAGATATGGGGGCAGCCGGCTGAAAAAACAGCACGTCGCCACGGTTCAAAAGCATACCAGTTAATCAGACCGCCGGCGTGAAGGGCGGTTCCTCAAAATTTCACGCGGTTGCGGCAAACGGCTCGCCCGCGAAGCGCTCCGTCAGAAAATCCGCGAACAGGCGCACCTTGGCTGACAGGTTGCGATGGCGAGGATAGAGGACGGACACGGTGATCGGGTTCGGTCGATAATCGGTCAGCAGCGGTTCGAGCAGCCCTTCGTCAACCGCCGACTGCAAAATAAACGTAGGCAGCATCACGACGCCCTGGTCGGAGACGGCGGCATCTCTCAGGGCTTCTCCGTTGTTGGACCACATCACGCAGCCGATGTTGACCGACACCTCACCGTTGGCCCCTCGCATTCGCCACAGGTTGCCCGACTGCTGGTAGCCGTAGTGCAGGCAGCGGTGCTGACTCAGCTCTGCCGGCAGCTTCGGTCGGCCGTACTGGGCAATATAGCCTGGGGATGCGCAAATCAGCAGGTCCGCGAGCGCGATTTCCCGCGTGACGAGGCTCGTGCTGACCTGCGGCTCTCCGATGCGCACGCTCACGTCGAATCCTTCCTCGATTGGGTCGACGTAGCGGTCGTTGAGGACAAGCTCCACCGTGACCTGCGGATGCTCCGCCATAAATTCCGCCACAACCGTTGCCAGGTGCATGGTGCCGAAGGTCATCGGGGCATTGATTCGGAGGTTTCCGACCGGGGTGTCCTGCAGCTCCGCGGCTGACGCAATGGCCTCGTCGAGCTCGCCGATAATCCTGACGCAGCGGTCGTAAAACTTGAGCCCGGCTTCCGTGGGTGACACCTTCCGGGTGCTTCGGGTCAGGAGCTGCATGCCGAGCTGATTTTCCAGCGCGATGACGTCCTTGTTGACCACCGAGCGGGAGCTGCCTAGCTTTCTCCCGGCTGCGGCAAAGCCCCCGGCCTCAACAACTTTTACGAATGTTCGAATCGCGCGTAACGTATCCAAGAACCCAATTTCCTGCTGGTGCTCTGGCCAACTGGCGAGCCGGTTGACTTGTCCTGCTGTGTACCATTTGCCAATCTTACACGCCCGGTGCGCGTCGCCGTACGCAGGGCCCAAAGAACACGTCAAAGGAGAAGCGGTGTGAGTTTTCAGGAAGCAGGGTCAGCCGATTGCTTAAGTTCGGAGGGATCGATTGAGCTGACCATCAAACCCAAGCTGAAAGACCTTGGCGAGTTCTCGGTGCGCCGGGTGCTGCCCGCTGCGCGTCGTCGGTCGGTGGGGCCGTTCGTCTTTTTTGATCATATGGGCCCCGCCGAGTTTCCGCCCGGCGAGGGGATTGCCGTTCGCCCCCATCCGCACATCGGCCTGGCGACTATCACCTACCTCTTCGAAGGGGAGATCATCCACCGCGACAGCCTCGGCTTTCTGCAGCCCATCCAGCCAGGCGCTGTCAATCTCATGACCGCAGGGAGGGGCATCGTCCACTCGGAGCGCGCCGGCGAGGATCTGGCGACCACCTCCCGGCTGCACGGCATCCAGTCCTGGATGGCGCTGCCGGTCGAGCTCGAAGAGATCGATCCGGCTTTTCAGCACTACTCGGCTAATGAGTTGCCGACCGTTGAGCAGGACGGGGTGGGAGTCACCGTGATCATGGGTTCAGCGCTGGGTGTTGAGTCGCCCGTGCTGCAGCACTCTCCGACGTTGTACCTCGAATGCCGGCTGTGGCCGGGGTCGTCCTTCGCGCTTCCTGAAGACGTTCCTGAACTGGCGTTCTACGTAGTGACCGGTCAGGTTAGCGTCGATGGCCATGCCTTTGCGGAGGGCGAAATGGGCGTTGCGTGTCCCGGGGCCGCGCCGAAACTCACCGCACAGGAAGACAGCCGGGTGATGGTCATTGGAGGGCAGGGGCTCGGGGCCCGTCACCTGTGGTGGAACTTTGTCAGCCACGACAAAGATCGCATCGAGCAGGCCAAAGAGGATTGGCGGCAGCAGCGGTTTGGTAAGGTCGACGGCGATGATGAGTTCATTCCGCTGCCGGAGTAGGGCGGTGAGTTTGCGGCATACTACGTCCGGCACAAGCACTTGACCGATATCGACCGAGAGGCGCTTGCGCTGTTCGAGCGGATTGCCCCCCTGCCTGCTGATCAGCACGAAACGTTGATTCAGGAAGCCTGCGGCGACAACACGCGGCTCGCGACGCAGGTCAAAGGGCTGCTCCGCGCTGACGCCGTCAGCAACCACATGCTTGGCCGGTCAGGTCCGGCCAGCCCGCTGTTGACGGCACCCGAGTCGATCGGCGGCTTCCGGATTCTCAAGCCGCTCGGTCAGGGCGGGATGGGTCGCGTATTCCTCGGCGAGCGAATCAACGCTCCCTTTCGTCAGCTTGTCGCCATCAAGGTGCTGAACGCATTTTGGCTAGAAACGGACATCGTGGCTCGCTTCGCCCGGGAGCGGCAGATTCTGGCCGATCTCAATCATCCGAACATCGCCTCGCTGATCGATGGCGGCGAAACCGAGACCGGTGAACCCTACGTGGTTCTGGAGTTTGTCGACGGGCTGCCGATCGATCAGTTTGTCGAGCAGCATGGGCTGTCGCTCGATGAAACGCTTCACCTTTTTCAAACGGTGTGTAGCGCCGTCCAGGCCGCCCATACGTCGCTGATTGTTCACCGGGATATCAAGCCGAGTAACGTCTTCGTGTCGCACGACGGCGTCGTCAAACTCCTCGACTTTGGTATCGCAAAGCAGCTCGACGCTGGCGAAGCCGGCCCGAAGACGCAAACCGGGCTCCACGCGATGACGCCCAGCTATGCAAGCCCCGAACAGCTCCTCGGAAAACCGCTGTCAACGGTAAGCGACGTCTACTCGTTGGGCACGTTGCTCTTCCGGCTGGTCAGCGGCGTGCTGCCGTATAAGGTTGACGGGTTGACCCCGGCCGCCGCGGCGCAGGTGGTGTTTGAACGCTCGGCTCCGGCGCCGAGCGTCGCCTTCAGCCGCGAGCGGATCAGGACCTGGTCGGCTGGCGCGCTCAGGGGCGACCTCGATCGGATCGTGACCAAAGCGCTTCACGACGATCCCGCGAGGCGCTATGCGTCCGCGAATGATCTCGGCGAGGATATCAGGCGCTTTCGTGCCGGCAGGCCTGTCGAAGCGAGGCCCGACGGCTTTGGCTATGTGGCCAGCAAGTTTGTCGGTCGCCATCGCGCGGCCAGCGCTCTTGTCGCGGCGCTCCTGGCCGGGCTGATCGCGGCCGTGGGCGTCAGCATTTCGCAGGCGAAGCGGGCGGAGAAGGAGAAAACGGCGGCTGTCCTTGCCTACAACCGGTCGAGCGCGGCGTTCGATTTCATCAGCCGTACCCTGGGGGAAGGCCAGCGGCAGGACGGCAGGGAAACCACCGTGCTGCAGGCCATCGACCGCGTTGCCTCGCAGGTGGATGAAGCGTTCGATGACCCCTATACGGAGGCGGCAACGCGAGCGGCGCTCGGGCGGGTTTACGACGCGATGGGCAAGCCGGCAAGCACGGTTGAACAGCTCGAGCGCGCCCGCGAGCTGATCGACGCGAGCCGCTCCGAGTTTGTCGATCTGTCCTACGACGTGGACTGGCTGCTTGCGTGGAATTATTTTCTGGGCGGGCGTCATGCCGAGGCCGTCGAGCTCGGTCAGCGGCTGATTGCTGACGGTGACTTTGAGCGCTCGGACCCCGCCCGTTACTTCAACGTTGTCTCGTCCACCATCGCTTCGATGGCTGAGACGGGGGATCTTGACGGGGCCCGAAACCTACTGGGCCAATACCTCAAAAACGATCTGGAAGACGACGTTCGTCGTCAGCTCTTGAATACGCTTGGCCTGCTGGAACTGGGCATTGGCGACTTTGACGCAGTGCGAGTCAGCCAGGGGGAGGGTCTGGCCCTGGCGCGGGCGGCTAACGCGTGGCAGCAAGTCGATATTTTTGAGTACAACATCGCGGTGGCTGATAGCTTTGACGGGCGCTACGCGGAGGCCAAGGCAACGTTGACGGCACTGCTGGATCGCTACGCGGGCTACGAGGTGATCGACAGCATCAATACCGCAAACGCCCAGGCCAGCCTCGGGTTTATCTATCTGCAGGAGGAGCAGCCGGACACCGCGTTCCCGCTGCTGGAAGCCGCTTACACCACCTTTAACGAGGAATTGCCAGAAGAGTGGCGGACACACGCCACCCGCACCGCCCTGGGGCTATCGATGCTCGACACGTCGCCCAGGGAAGCTAGGGAACACGTCCAGCACGGCATGTCTCAGCTGCGCGAGCGCACTGAGCCTCGTAACCCGTGGCGGAAAGCGTTGGAGCAGTTAGTGGTCGGAATTGAGGAGGCTAAACGTGGTTAGGGATCAGCAGTGGAGGAGGATAAGTCCGCTAATCCAGGGTCAGATTGGTTCCGAGCGAATCTCTAAGGCGCGATATATGTCAATTTTTGTGGTTTCCTGATGTCACCCACAATGCCAAATATAGATCCTTTCATGAGGCCTACCCTTACATACTTGGTCCTGCTGACGATCAATAATCGCGAGGTCTCCCGGCTGCATTTACACAACCCGCACCAAGCCAAATAAATCGTGAGTACCGCGAGAGGTCGAATGACATAGGCGATGCTCGCGTGCAAACTCTGGTACCAGAGCACACGAACTTTCATTTGCTTGATCAGAATCAAGCCGCCTTATATCGTTGCGCCTCGGGGTACGCTTTCAATATGACAGAAGAAATAGTTATTCCTGGCTTCAGTGTCAGGAAAAAGCTAGGACAGGGCGGGATGGGGCATGTCTACCTAGCTGTGCAGGAAAGCTTGCAACGAGAAGTGGCGCTAAAAGTTACGCTTGCATTCCTGCATGAGCAAGACTCCACCTTTTCTGCACGATTTGTCAGAGAAGCTCGCGCCGCAGCTTCCATACAGCATCCCAATGTCGTAAGCGTCTATGACATGGGTGAATATGATGGTCGTTCCTATCTCGCTATGCAGTATATTCCCACAGGCTCCTTGGCGGACATCATGGCACAGGGTCCACCGAGTCATTCCGAAATTCACTCTATCATCGGCGATGTATGCGACGGTCTCGGCGCCGCGCATGAAAAAGGTTTCGTTCATCGTGACATAAAACCGGCAAATATACTCATCGACAAAGACCGGAAAGCGCTGGTTGCCGATTTCGGTCTCGTCAAATCTCTTGAAGGGTCGACAAGGCTAACGGGAACCAATGTTTCCGTAGGCACACCACACTACAAAAGCCCTGAGCAAGCTCGTTCGATTCCCCTAGACCATCGCGCTGACCTATATAGTTTGGGTGTCATGTTGTACGAGATGCTTGAGGGCCGCGTTCCCTTTGATGGGAGAGACGCCCTAGCTGTTGGCCTAAAACACATTTCACAGCCGGTTCCTCCCCTTAGCAAGAAGAACGATCGTTACTCTGAAATCGTCAACTGTCTTCTTCAAAAGGACTCAGCGAAAAGGCCATGGAGCTGTGCAGAAGTAAAGTCTGCTCTTGAAGCCGTGGCAAGCGTAGATGTCCAAGCAACTGGCACAAAAGGATCGCTGGAAACTCTTAAATTCGCGCCAGAAACTAAGCAAACATCCCCGATCACGGAAGATTCAGCAGGCGCTTCTGCCACTAATCGACAATTGATCGTCACAGTCATTGCCTGCGCCTTTTGTGCTGCACTCCTGTGGTTCAGGCTTCAGGCAGATGCGCCCGATGAAACAGTACCGGGCTCCGCCCCAATTCCTCCAGAGAATCAACGATTGTGTGAGCTAATTGAAGGCGTGCTCGATTCGGGTTATGGATTTGAGTCGCTACGAGATGAAAAACCTTTCTATACGTTACGGGGAAGTTCTCGGTGGGAGGTGAATAACGTGGTTCCCTTGGCGGTAGAAGAGCGGTGTGCCGTAAGGTTGAACGAGATGAAGGGAACGTCGAACTTTATATGCCCCAGTATAGAGAACCCTCCATTTATGGAAATTTATGACTTCCTTCCAGCCTGTTTGGCTGATCGACTAGATGAGGGACCTCAGGACATACCAGAAGAAGACATAAAGACTTCCGACGGCATCACTATGTATTTCTATTACCGCTTGAAGCCAGAAAACGGAATCAACGGGTTGATCTCCTTAGAACGGCTCGTAAGTACGTTTTATCCTAATGATGGAGACCCGTTCTACATTGACGTTGGAACAGCGCTTACGATCGCATTAGGCTACCCGGACACGGAAACTCCCTGAGTCTTTTCAGGTGCGTCCGAAATTACGGGGTAGAACCCCCTGATTATTTAAAAATTTGGACTCGGTTACAGATGCGGAGTCAGCCAACTGGCGCTGGATCATAAATACCATCTGTTGGAACTCATATGTCCTTTTCGGCGGCATTTCGGAACACCATAGACTGAGCTATCTGGAGCAAAGAAAAGCAGAGGGGTGGGGGCTAATTGGGGGGCTTCTTGCGATAGTTTTCGCTTAACTGCCTGAAAATGAACCAAAAAAATACATCAAATGGCGGAGACGCTGGGAGAAACTTCGAACCAAATCCTGGGCACCCTGGAAGAGTGGAATGAGTTTCTTGAGCACAACGCTCCTTACTACATTGAGCCTTCGCCATGAAAGTACCTGACTCTTCTATCACGGTCTTCCGGGCCAAGGAAGCCTTTTGCGAACCAGCCAAGGGTTTACCCAAAAAAAAGGCCCTCAGAGCGCGCTGCGCCGTTTTCTATGCGTCTGACGCCAGAAGGCGCCAGTTTCTAGAAAAACACGCTGGGGGACGCTCCTGGGCCGCCTATATCCGAGAAAAGGTCTTCAGGACGGACGCTGAGGTACGTAGAGCACCGAGGCGGCCCCGAGTGGAGGAGAAGCACCTGGCAACTGTGCTTTCTGTTCTTGGTGCCTCCCGGCTGGCTGCAAACGTCAATCAGCTCGCCAAATCCGCCAATATGGGCACGTTGGATGTATCTACGGATGTGGAACAGCAGCTCCGGTACGCTAGTGAAGCGATTTTGGAGAAACGCAAAGCGCTGTTTCTGGCCCTGGGGCTCAAGCCGTGATCTTGCAGGGTAATCAGCGCGGGGGCGGTAGAAACCTCGCTCTTCAGCTCCTGAAGGACGAAAACGACCACGTCGAGATTCACGATCTCCGAGGATTTGTGGCGGATGATCTCGTCGGGGCATTCAACGAGGTCTACGCGGTAAGCCGAGGCACGAGGGCAAAACAATATCTGTTTTCGCTCAGCCTGAACCCTCCCGCATCGGAAAAGGTGCCAACGGAAGTGTTTGAAGACCCCATTGTCCGCGTGGAACAGGCGCTTGGCCTTGCCAATCAGCCGCGGGCAGTCGTATTCCATGAAAAAAAAAAGGCCGTCGGCACGCTCATGCAGTCTGGTCCAGGATCAATACCGCCGAGATGAAGGCTGTCCAGCTCTCCTTCACCAAGCGAAAACTGATGGACTTATCGCGGGGAATCTATCTAGAGCGTGGCTAGAAACTCCCGAAAGGCCTGGTGCAAGGAGAGCTCGCTGATCCGAACAACGTCACGCTGGCGCAGTATCAGCAGGCCAAGCGCCTCAAGAAAGACCCAGCCCAAGTAAAGCGGACTTTCCAAGACTGTCGGGCTGCAAGTGACTCACGTGCCGCTTTTGCGGCTGCTCTCAGAGAGCGTGGTTACATTCTGGCAAAGGGTGATCGCCGCGGCTTTGTCGGGGTCGATTTGTTCGGAGGGGTTTTTCCGGTCTCAAGATGGACCGGTGAGCGCGCAAAGGCTGTCAAGGCAAAGCTTGGCTCGCTTGATGGTTTACCGACGGTAGAAAAAGCCAAGGATGAGATTGCGAGCACGCTTTCAGCTCGGTTTGATGCGGAATTCGAAGAGGCGGAAATCCGTATTCAGGATCGCGCAGCGACGCTCAAAGCGCGTTTGCTGGAGCTGCGCCAGGACCAACAACGCGCCAGGGAGAAGCTATGCGGCGAGCAGGAGACGAGGCGAATCGCTGAAACCAAACGCCGCCAGCAGAGATTTAGGCGCGGCGCGCTTGGTTTGTGGGATCGCATCACGGGCAAACACGCTCGGCTGACGAAGCAAATGGAGGCAAGAGCCTATGAGGCTGTGAGGAGGGACCAAGCTGAACGAGATCAGGTGATCTTTGAGCAGTTGGAAAAACGCCGAAAACTCGATGGACGACTGACAAGGTTGAGATTGCTGAGGGATAGGCGAAATCTCGCGAGATCACAAAAGCTCTCTGAAATTTCCGGATTGCTTAGTGGGCGTTTTGCTCCAAGGAATAAAATGCAACGATAATTAGCTAACTCATATCTGGCTCAAGGTCAGCACTCTGATCCTGCTCTAGCTCACGCTTAATCTTTGAATTGAGCTAAGCAATCGATGAACCACCTGGAAGGCCTCGATGCGCTTGGGGTTCTACCCCAAATTTTCGTAGGCCGAGTTCGTCCAGCAGCAGACTCTCATCTAAAGCGTTGTTTCCTCGAATCCTACATCGAGGGTTCGCTTGATAGCAGATTAGAGTGTATATGTGTCAGTGTATCGCCATAAAATTAAGTGGATGTGTTGCTTACAGGGAAAGGAGACGTACAGAGTGAATGAAATTTTCATACCCATAATCTGTAAGGGTATCGACCCAACACAAGCGAAATTGTATTTGGACCAATTTGTCGGTCCGGACGACGGTGTGAATCTGCGGATCGAATCACACCGAGATCCTCTCGCCACACCGGTTTTGGTTGCCTTGCTGACTGCGACCGGCGCCGCCTTCGGGGCGCTCGTAACAGGATTATTCGAAGTCGTTTCGTCTAAGAATACCCAAAGGATCACTATCTACGGCAAAACGGGGCGGAAATTAGAAGTTCCAGCGAGTGCATCGGACGAGAAAATCGAGAAGTTGATTCAGCATGCAAAAGAGCTGGATATCGAGCGGATCGTGATGGAGGAGTAGCCACAAAATGACCCCTGACGAGCTGAATGCAGATGCCCTACGAGTGCTAGGAGATGCCCAGGCGGCTCATCAAAACGGAGATCTTGGCAATGCTCAGGTTCTATATGAACAGGCTGCCAACCTCTTTACGGAAGCAAAGAATCAGCGAGGCCTTGCGGCTACATTGACCAATTTTGGCGTAGCTTGTGCTGCGAGTAGTAACTACCCTAAGGCTATCGAGCTACTGGAACTGGCGTTAACGCACCATGTGGCGACCAATGACATAAGTGGCCTTGCACACACAGCATTTAACCTTGCCACCACACTGTTTGAAACAGGACAGTTTTTCCATTCGGTCGCTCACTTTGAAAACGCGAACAACTTCTTCCGACAACTCGATCCATCACATGACCTAGCTCTCAAAGCATCAGAATTTGCCGAAAAAATCAGAACTGGCTTGCCTGCTGGGATTGAACCCAGTGAACTGGTGCGTCGAGATAGGCTAAGTGCCCAGTTGATAACGTCAATGCGGGCCGGAGAAGCGAGTTTTCTCAATCAGAACTTTTCCAACGCTATTCAGTTCTGGTCAAAGTCCTTAGAAGCGAGTTTGGCGCTTGAACATGAAGAGCGGTCGGTGGCAATAGTGAATCAGATTGCGGCTGCGATGTGTCATTTAGGGCAGGCGCAGAACGGAAGAGCAATGTTCGAGAGCGCTTTGCAGAAAGCAATTGGAACTGAGGACGGGCTACTAATCGCTCTGTCCGAAAATAACCTTGGATGTCTGTTGCTGGACTTGGGAGAAACGCTGGAAGCCGAGAAACACCTAAATAGTGCTCTGCAACGAAGGGGAGAATTCGGTGATGTTGGTCTCATTGCCGAGACGAAGACTAATCTTGGCGTGTCAAAAGCCCGTCTCGGGAAATTTGCGGAGGCTACGTCCTTGTTCAAAGAAGCCCAAGAACTATTCTCAGCCGTCGGAAACAACGCAGCTGTCAAGCGTTTGGTCGAGGAATTCCTACCTGCTGTAGCCGATCATAGAAAACTAGAAGATGTAAGATCATACCCTCCAGTAGAAAATTTGCCCTTCAACGAGCTTTTGGCGGCCGCGGATATTCATGCCGAAGCGGGAGAAATTGAGCAGGCGAATGAGAAGCTGAAAGAGGCCATCAATCAAGCAAGAGGGGTGAACGATAGTACCGCTGAATCTGTCGCTCTGATTGCCCTTGGCTATGCGAATCGCCGAGCTGGAAACGAATCTGAGGCATTGCTCGCCTACCATCAGGCCCTAACGGCAGCTCGATCAGCAGACGACAAGGTGCTGGAAGCACGAGCGCTTAACAACATTGGGGTTCTCTATTCGGACAACGACAGCGAAACGGCAAGACGCTTCTTGGAATCCGCTCGTGATATCCGCGAACAATTGAATGATTCGCATGAGTTAGGGGAAACGATAATTTCGTTGGCGAATTTAGCCTTCGAATCGGAAGCCAAAAAGCTTGCAGAATCCGCCCTAGAACTGCTAGATCCTAAACGAAGTCCATCTGCATGGTATTCAGCCTATAGCATATTGGAATCTCAAGTATCGTCAGCTGAAAAGCCAAAGCTCGCTGATCTCCACGCGGCAACACTTAGCCAAATCGGTAAGGGTTCGGTTGAAGACGCCGCCCGCGACGGGAAGTTAGAAATTCTTCATGACCTGATTGAGCTGGATGACGGCATTGGATTAATCGTTGAATCTCCGGAAGGTAGTAAGAAGACGGCATCCTTCGAGTTTCATAAGCAAATAACAAAGTCCAATGTTCTTTGGGAGACAGGAAATAGGTCGGAGGCTATAGAAGAACTCAAAGAAGCGTTAAAAAACTTCGTTAGGCTGGGCAAAAATTTCTTAACGTTGGAGGCTCGGAGCGATTTCATGCGTCGGCTGCAGTTTGCTTTTGATCGGCTCCTTACATACTTGCTTGATGAAGATAGGGTAGCCGAAGGATTGGGCATCCTCGAACAGATCAAAGCCCAGAGCCTGAAGGAAGCTATTGATGACTACGATTTTCTCTCCGATGTCGTTCCAGTTGAACTCCAACAATCCTATCGGCGTCTCTTGAAACAAAAGAAACTGCAGGAGGAAGATCTTGCGGAGCTCCAAAAGAGCGCGTGGAAGGGCGAGGACGCTGCCATCGGCAGCCTGCGAGGTTCGATGGCCATTGCATTAGCTTCTCTCGAGCATACAGTTAGCGAAATCAGGAAAATTGACCCAAACTTCTTGCTTGGAACTGAGATCTCGACACTCACGGGCGCCCAAGCGGTCGAACTGTTGAGATCGGACAAGCACGGAATCGTGGCCTATTGGCTGGGAATGGAGGTGGTTGGCGCATTTGTAATATCACGAGCTGAGATTGAATTCGTCAGGCTCGACAGTTTTGTAAATCTCGATGATGAGTTAGAAATGCTGCAGAGTATTCTGAACTCTGCACAATACCGACGAAACGAAATTCATTCGCTTTTACAACGCTTACACAAACAGTGGTTTGCTCCTCTCGAGGATACGATTGAAAAGATGGGGCTCGGCGAATTGACGATCATTCCGCATCGAATCACTCACCTCATACCTTTTCATGCGCTCCCTATTTCTTCAAACAAGTCCGTACTGGATTCATTCGTAATTGAGTACGCCCCCAGCCTAGCTATTTATGGGAGCCTCGGGACCAGCACGCCACTTAATCCCGAATCGCAAGTTCTATTTGTGGCGAACCCAGATGGTTCACTCCCAAGTTCGGAAATCGAAATACGCCGCGCGGCCAAACTCTTTCGGAACTCAATCTCTTTTGTTGGGGAATCTGCAGGGCATGAAAATGTCCTCAAAAATCTACCGAACGTAGACTTGGCTCATTTCGCATGTCACGCATCATTCGGTGATTGTGACGCCTCGGAGATCGGTCTGCGACTTGCAGAATCAAGTCAACATAGTGGTTTTCTGTCATTGCGCAACATCGCAGGAAACATCGAAGTCGCTCAGAGTTCGACTATTGTGCTAAGTGCCTGTCGAAGTGGTCGAATCAAAATGGACGCTGGCGATGAGTTCATTGGGTTGTCATCAGCCTTCATAGTTGCCGGAGCACGAACGGTCATTGGAACACTATGGCCGGTGGATGACATGTCGACCGCTTTACTAATGTCAAACTTCTATTCATCGCGCGTGTGCGGGCTTAGTAGCCCGCGTGCCCTTCGGCGAGCACAACTGTGGCTTCGCGATCTAACAGTATCGGAAATCCACAGTCTTGTTGAACCTAATACTTTTGAAAACTTTGGACTGCCTGACAATCCCTCATATACGCCATTTGGGCACCCGTACTATTGGGCACCGTTCTTTTCGATAGGGGCGTAATAGTGGATATCTGATCCTCCCCGCGCGCCTCACAAAAAGCTAGCGAAGCTTGCTGCAGAACTGGACGGTCGATAGGCAGTTAAGTCGTAAGCTTCCCCGTCAAGTAGACACCTGGTTAGTTAGCACTTTGGCTCGGTAAAGGACTTCTGCGGGCGCCAGCCCACCGAGTCCGTCATGATCTCTTTCCTCGTTGTACGCCAGCATCCAGCGCCACGTTATTTCTCGGGCCTCGTCTAGGTTTCGGAACAGCCAGACATCGAGCACTTCATTTCGGTAGCTCCGATTGAATCGTTCGATGTAGGCGTTCTGGTTCGGTTTTCCGGGTTCGATGTAGTCGATGAAGATCCCCTCGGTCCGGCACCATTCGGTAAACGCCTCACCGAGGAACTCCGGGCCATTGTCAACGCGAAGGACATCCGGTAGTCCACGTTCTTCTTTCAGCTGCCCCAGCACGCGGATCAGCCGAGTGCTGGTCAGCGACGTATCGATCTCAATCGCCAAAGCCTCTCGGTTGAAGTCATCGATCACGTTGAGCGTTCTAAACCGCACGCCGCCATAAAGCGCATCGCTCATGAAGTCGGCAGACCAGACCTGGTTCGGAACCAACGGCACGCTCAGTGGCTGTGGATTCCTTGTCGGTACGCGCTTCTTGGCTTTGCGGCGCCGATTGAGCTTCATCGCGCATTAGATCCGGTGCACTCGCTTGTGATTCCAGCGATGGCCTGCTCTGCGCAATCGACGAAACAGCTTCCAAAAAACCCAGCCCCGGCTTCTCATCACTCAGCGCATTGAGCGCTTCAGTGACGGGCCGATCCCGGGCAACCCAATTAGTCAACGGTTTGTACCAGGCCGATCGAGAAAGACGCACGCTGCGGCAGGCTTTGGCAATCGATAACCCATGCTTTTCCACCAGATATCGGGCCGCCTCTCGCTTCTCTATCGGCCTCAGAGCTTTTTTTCGATCAGATCCTTCAACGCCGTGTTTTCCAGCGCCATATCCGCGTACATCCGCTTCAGCTTGGCGTTCTCAGCTTCCATCTCCTTGAGGCGCTTCAGCTCAGAAACACCCAGGCCGCCATATTTGGCTTTCCATTTGTAGAACGTCGGGGAGCTGATGCCGTGCTTGCGGCAGACCTCTTTCACCTGCATGCCGGCTTCGGCTTCATTCAGGATCGCGACAATCTGACTGTCGCTGAACTTCGAACTTCTCATGGGTTCCTCCTTGGCTCATCATGCCAGAAGTGCTTTCCTACGAGATGTCCACCTTTTGGGGAAGCTTACGGAAACGTATCAGAAAATCCAGGAGCGAATGCAGGGTAAGAGCTATACGCCTGCCAGGAAGAATCTTGATGAGGACTTTCCGCTTCGTGGCACTGTGACGTGCTCGGATTGCGGCAATGTCTTAACAGCGTGTTGGACGAAGGGAAGAAACAAGCGCTATCCCTACTACTACTGCTTCTCAAAAGGCTGTGAGAGCTACGGCAAATCTATCAAGCGCGACACGTTAGAAGGCGAGTTTGCGGATTTCCTGGACGATCTGAGGCCCGCCGAGGTGCTGGTTAAGCACATCCAGCAAATGGTCCGCATATGGTGGGACTATCGAGCTTCACAGACTAAGGAGCGGGCCAAGGCACTGGCTCAGCGGAGCCAGGTGATTGCGCGAAAGATCGACAGTCTCATGGAGAAGCTTGTTGAGGCTGACTCAAGCACCATCATTCGGGCGTATGAGAGCAAGATCAAGAAACTAGAAAACCGAACGGGCTGTGATCGATGAGACCGCAGCCTACACCAGCTCGCCGAAGGTCTCCTGCGAGAAGTCAGTTAGAACCGCATTGGATTTTGTCTCAAACCCCCGCCGTATATGGGATTCGGGGCGATTGGCAGACCGCCGAGCAGTCCTAAAACTCACTTGCCCTAATGGTATTTCGTACAGCCGAAATCGAGGACTTAGAACCGCCGAAACACCGCTCCCATTCAGGGTTTTAGCGGGGTCTGACAGTGAAGAAAAGGAAGTGGCGGAGGAGGAGGGATTCGAACCCCCGAGAGGCTTTCACCTCTGCTGGTTTTCAAGACCAGTGCATTCAACCACTCTGCCACTCCTCCGCGCAGGCGGCGAATGATACAAAATCCTGAGGCTGGTGTCCCGCCTTGTCGATGAATTCTTACAACGTCAACGCCGCCATCTGACCTGCCTGGGCAAGCGCGATTGTAGAGGGATTGATTCCTCGCCCCCATTCCGCGTTCTGGGATAAGATGCTGTTCGAATCGGAGGCGAGCTGTGATACGACTGTTACTGGTAGATGACCACGATCTCGTGCGCACCGGCGTTGCTCACATTATTGAGAAACAAACCGGTATGGAGATTGTCGGTGAGGCGGGTACCGGCGAAGAGGCGCTGCGCCTCGTGCGCGAACACCAGCCCGATGTGGTGCTGATGGACGTCAACATGCCGGGGCTGGGCGGCCTGGAAGCCACCCGTCGCATCGCTCGTTCTTCGCCGCAATGTAAGGTCATCATTCTGACCGTGCACTCCGAAGCGCCGTTTCCCACGCACCTGCTTGACGCGGGTGCATCCGGCTATCTGAGCAAAGGCTGCGCGGCTGATGAGCTGGTCAACGCGATCCGGTCAGTGCACCGCGACACGCGATACATTGGCAAAGACATCGCTCAGCGCCTGGCGCTGTCGCTGCTGCCCGGGGCTGACAAGTCTCCGTTTGACGACCTGTCCAGCCGGGAGATGGAGGTGATGATGATGTTGATTCAAGGCATCGAGGTCAGCGGGATCGCGGAGTCGCTTGCGCTAAGCCCGAAAACCGTCAGCACCTATAAGTACCGGATCTACGAGAAGCTCAACGTCAAGAACGACGTCGAGCTGACCCATCTGGCGATTCGCCACGGCATCCTGGAAAACAGCAGCGTCTAGTCTCTGCGCTTCACCAGCGCACCATTGGTAACCCGGCCGCGGCCGGGTATCTATCGTTAGTCTCCGCCCGTCCCGCGATCTTTGCTCGGGCTGACTTCGCCCGATGTCGGGGTCGCAGGCTTGGGCGCCGCCGCTGGGCTGGAAGCAGGTGCTGCGGCTGGCTTGGGCGAAGCAGTGGTTGGGCCCGCATTAGCAGCAGGTGGTTTGGGTTGCGCCGACGCACCGGCACCGTTGCTGGAACCCGACGCCGACGGCCCGAAAGGCGCCGCCGGTTTGGGAGCGGCCTTGGCCGGCGTATTTGCGGGGCTGGCCGCGGGCGGTTGCGCAGCGGCTGGCTGCGGCGCCTTGCTCGGTGCGCTGGCTGCGGGTTTGGCGGGCGCCGCCGCAGACTCGCTCTTCGCAGCGGCAGGCGGGCTCGCGTTCGGGCCCGATTGGGTCTTGGGCTGCTGTGGCTTGCCACCGGCCTGGTCTGTAGACGGTGCTTTCTCGGCGGCATTGGGCCGCGCAGAGGAAGCCGCCTCGCGACTCGATTCGGGAGCGTTTGATCCGCTCTTGTCCGACGACGGCGGCTTTGCTTCGCCGCCCTTAGGCTTCTGAGCCTGCGACGCATCGGCCGGTGCCCGATTGCCAGACTTGTTATCGGACGCAGCCTGCGGCTTCTGCTGGGGTTTGTTCGACTCAGTCCCCTGAGGCTTGCCTTCGCGTTTAGCCTCTGGCGCTGAAGTCTGACCCTGGGCCTGATTACCGTCTTGCTGGTTACCGGTCTGAGCCTCGTCCCGCTTCTGGCCGCCTTTACCCCGGCGGTTACGCCCGCCGCGCCGACCGCGTCTGCGTGACCGCGTGGCGCCGGCTGACTCGCCGTCTGCCTTTTTGCCTTGGCGGTTGTCCTGCTTCGGGCCGCCACCTTTTTTGTTGTCGCTGCCGGCGTCGGCTGCTTTGTCCTGAGGTTTGCGACCGGTCTTTTTCTTGCTGCCGGTCTTTTTGCGCTGGCCGCCGCGTCGTTCTCCGCCGCGATCGCGCTTCGGGCCGCGCGCCTGGGCACCCTGGCCACCTCGGCCGCTGCTCCGCGTTTTCTTCTTGGCCGGCTTCGGCTCAGGCTCATCCTCGGAGGATCCGCCGCCAAAAAGGCCGCCCAACCAGGACAGAAAGCCTTTGCTCTCGACCGGCTCCGGCTTGGCGGCCGGCGTTGGGGCAGGTGCCGGTGGTGGCACGCTGACGACCGCAGGCTGTTCGGACGACTTGAGACCCTCCGGGGTGTTGCTGGCGACGATCTCCGGCTCCGGGGCGTTCGCCATTTCGTAGCTGGCGTCGCCGTCAAGGCGCAGGTCCTGGCGGCGAATGCGCCGGATCTCAAAGTTGGGTGTGTCCACGTGCGGCGCGTTGATCACCAGGATCGGCACGCGGTGGCGGGCTTCAATCTGGGAGACAGCGTGCCGCTTTTCGTTCAGCAGGAAGTTGCCGACGTCGTTGGGCACCACGGCGATCACCTCGCCGGTGAACTCCTTCATGGCCTCTTCTTCGACGAGCCGCAGCACCGAGAGCGCCAGCGATTCGATGCTGCGAATAAAGCCGTGGCCGTGACATCGCGGACACACGTTCTGGCTCGACTCGCCGAGCGATGGCCGCAGCCGCTGCCGCGACATTTCCAGCAGACCAAAGCGCGAAATGCGCCCGATCTGAGTTCTTGCGCGGTCGGTCTTCAGGGCCTCTCGCAGGCGGTCTTCCACCGCGCGCTGGTTGCGGTTCTCCATCATGTCGATGAAGTCGATGACCACCAGCCCACCGAGGTCACGGATGCGCAGCTGGCGACCGATCTCGTCGGCCGCTTCCAGATTGGTGTTGAGGGCCGTCTCCTCGATGTCGCTGCCTTTGGTGGCGCGCGCCGAGTTGATGTCGATGGAGATGAGGGCCTCGGTATGGTCGACCACAATCGAGCCGCCCGAGTGCAGCTGAACCTCGCGCGCGAAAGCCGACTCGATCTGGCTTTCGATCTGATACCGGGAGAACAGCGGCGTGCCGCTATCGTAAAGCTTCAGCTTGCGCAGGTTGTGGGGCATTACCTGCTGCATGAACTCCCGGGCGTCGTTATAGACCGGCTCAGCGTCGATCAGGATCTCGCCGATATCGCTACGCAGATAGTCGCGCAGGGCGCGGATGATGAGCTGGCTTTCCTGGTAGATCAGAAAGGGGGCTTTGCGCTCGTCCGCGGCGGTTGTGATGGCCGTCCAGAGCTGGCGCAGATACTCGAAGTCCCAGCGCAGCTCTTCAGCCTCACGGCCTACGCCCGCGGTGCGCACGATCAGGCCCATGGAGCTCGGTACGTCGAGTTCCTTCAGCGCGTCCTTGATCGCCTGCCGATCTTCGCCTTCGATACGGCGCGACACGCCGCCCGCTTTCGGATTCGTCGGCATGAGCACGAGGTAGCGGCCGGCGAGGCTGATATAGGTGGTCAGGGCGGCGCCCTTGTTGCCGCGCTCTTCCTTCTCGACCTGGACGACCAGCTCCTGGCCTTCGTTGATCAGGTCTTTGATGCTGCCGCGCGAGTCAGCGCCATTTTTGTAGAAGGCCGGGCAGATTTCTTTCAACGGCAAGAAGCCGTGGCGGTCGGCGCCGTAGTCCACAAAACACGCTTCGAGGCTGGGCTCAACGCGAGTCACGCGGGCTTTGTAGATATTGGCTTTTTTCTGTTCGCGGGAGTTGACTTCGATGTCGAGGTCGTAGAGCGTCTGACCATCGACGATTGCCACGCGCAGCTCTTCCGGCTGCGTCGCGTTAATCAGCATTCTTTTCATTATATTGTCCTTGAATGCGCGCCGGCCGAACGCCGTCGTTCCACGACAGCGATGCCTGGGTCCCCCTTCTCAGGCTCCCGAAGGCCGGAAGCGCGCAGTGTTCACGTTCTGCGCAACTGGCGCAGACAGCTGGCGTTATCGCCGGTGGGCGCCGCGCCTGACTGCCGGAGGGACATTTCGGACTTAGAATCAGGCGGTCGCCTTGACCCGGCTGGCGCATCAAAACAGCGCGCGGCCGGGATAAGCGGAGTAATATAACAACCTTGTTACAGTCCAGCAATCACCCATGAACCCGACCCTGGATTTCTCGCGTGTACAACAACTTACCGTCGATTCCGAGCAGAGTGATCAGCGTCTGGACAACTACCTGTCGCGGCTCCTGAAGCGCGCGCCAAAGTCGCTGATCTATCGGATCATTCGACGCGGCGAGGTTCGCATCAACGGCGGTCGCGCGAAGCCTGCCAGCCGGCTCCGCGCCGGGGACATCATTCGCATTCCGCCGGTCAGGCTGCCCTCGGACGGGCCGGCGCCGATCAGCCAGGAACGAGTCGCGCAGGTCAGCGGGTGGGTGGTGCATGACGGTGCGGACTATCTCGCCCTCAACAAGCCTTCGGGTTTAGCGGTACACGCCGGCAGCGGTCTCAGCTGGGGCGTGATCGACCTCGTTCGGCGCTGGCGTCCCGACGCGTTTCTCGAGCTGGTTCATCGCCTCGACCGCGGAACCAGCGGCTGCCTGCTGCTGGCCAAGAGTCGCGAGGCGCTGGTTCAGGCCGGCGCATGGTTTGCCGGTGACGCGGTCCGCAAGACGTACCTGGTGGTCCTGGACGGACGTCTCCCCGAAGCGAGGCTGACCTGTCGCGAACCGCTGGTCCGGGTCGCCGCCGGCGACGGGCGGCGCGAAGTGCGGGTTGACCCCGAGGGGAAGCCGGCGGTGAGTCATTTCACCGAGCTGGCGACGAGCGGCGCGCAGACCCTGGCCAGCGTCCAGATCGATACCGGCCGAACGCATCAGATTCGGGTGCACGCAGCAAGCCTGGGCGCGCCGGTGGCCGGCGACCAGAAATACGGATCAAAAGCCGGCTGCTCACCGGGACGGCTGCTGCTGCATTGCCATCGGCTGGATATCGTGGAGGCGGCGCTGGGAATCTGCGCGCCGCTGCCCGACGATTTTTGTGCGGCCGTAGACCGGCTGTGGGCCGGCTCGGAGCGCAACGGCTGGCGCGAGCTGATCTGAGCTGCTTACACCTTCCTGCTAGGACCAGAACCCGGGCCCGGCGCTGGCGGAGTACAACAGCGGCGTCGGCGCGATCACCAGAAGCACCGTGCCGGCGATTCCGTGCAGGGCAATTGGCGCCAGCAGCCGGCGGTGCCGGCTGTAGTGCCACACGCAGCCCAGTGCCAGCAACCAGGTCATGAGCATCAGCTCCAGATTGGGCAGGTGACTGAAACCGAAAATCAGTGCCGCGATGGCGATTGCGGTTGCCGCGCCTGCGCCCGCCAGCCGGCCCAGGGGATAGAGCACCGTGCATAGCATCCACTGCTGAACAGCGGCCCAGGCCAGGTAGGTGAGCCAGCGGGCGGGCTCGAGGCCCCAGGACGATCGGTCGCTATCGGTGAGGAGCAGGCAAGCCAGCAGGAAAACCAGGAGGGCCGTCAGTCGCAGGAGGTCGATTCGGTAGCCCACCGATCGCGGCGCTGGCATCAGCCGGTCCAGAGCCTCCCGCGCAGCGGGTGAATGCCGAACCAGTGAGCACAACGCCAGCGCCATCACGCAGGCAGCGGCGCCAGCGGCCTGCCACGCAGCCTGGCTGAAGACCCACCACAAGCTGACTACGAGGATCATCAGCGCCGCGGCGGCACTGCAGCGTCTCCACACCATCGAACACAGCAACGTGCCCACAACCAAGAGGTAAGCGGTCCAGCCGGGCAGGGCACGAGAGGGTGGCTCGGCAAATGTCCAGCGGCTGGGGTCTGCACGATAGCCGTTTAAGGCCCGTCGCAGTGCTGACGGCGACCAGGCTGCCCGACCTTGTTCCAGCACGTTTGGCGCGGCGTCGGTCGAACTCCGGGACCCGTCGCCCAACGCAGCGGTGAGGTTAATCTGCCCGTCGCTGGAAACCTCCGGCCCAAGATGCACCCTAAGCAGCGTGACGTCCACGGGCTGATGCGCCGGGTGAATGCGCAGCGTCGCGACGCTGCCGGTCCCCTGGCCCCAGGACGATTCCCGACCGTCCACCGTCCAGTGCAGTTCCTTGAGGTTGAGCACCACGCTCGGCTGATCGGGGCGGAGGTTTACCGCCTCGCTGCGCGCCGCCGGGCCCTCCAGGGAAGCCCGATGCCACAGCCGCAGTTTGACGGGCTGGCTGACAACCACCATGAGATACAGCCGGGACAGCTTCTCGGCCGGCAGCGTACGTCCCCCGAAGTTGAGCGGCACATACGTCGTGCTGCTCGCCTGGGTCAGCGTCAGGCCGGCGGGCCCAAACGTCCATGAATCCACGCCGACCGGCTGGCCGCCGACGAGGCTCTCAGCTTCGTTGAGCTGCCAGCGGTAGCCGTCGTTCAGGAGCGCTTCGGTTTGCGCAAGCTCGGCCCTCATAGCCTCCTGGCGCGCTGGCTGCACGGCGAGGACAAAGCCGAGCGGCGTCAGAAGCAGCAGAAGCCAGGCGGGGGCTTTGCTCAAGGAGCGAGCAGACGATTGACCTTGGCGGCACAGATGAAGTCGTTTTCCGACAGCCCGCCGATCGCGTGGGTGATGTAGCTCACGGTGCAGCTGTCGTAGGTCACCGTGAGATCCGGGTGGTGATCTTCAGTGTGCGCGATGAACGCCAGGGCGTTCACAAACGCCATGGTCTGATAGTAATTCTCGAAGCGGTAACGGCGCTCGATGGCACCCCCGGGCGTCAGCTCCCAGCCGTTGATTTGCGGCAGCAGCTCGGCGGTTTGATCAGCATTCAGGGGCTGGGTGCCGCCCTCGCAGGGCGTGCAGGTTTTTTGGGTGAGGTCTGAGTGAGCCATGGCGGTATTGTACCAGCGCATTGACGGGCAACTTAAGCTTTCTCACAATGCAAACGAGGGCTGAGGCCGCTACGGCGGCTGGCTTCGACGCACCTGAGATCTATGACCAACCCACACCACAATCGCCACTACGAGATGGCTCCGCGGGTGGTCCGACTGGACCATCGATCCGAAGTGCTGGCCGGTAATCCCTGGGGTGATCCGACCTCGCGGCAGGTGAGCGTCTATCTGCCGCCCGGCTACGAGCAGGGCGACCAGGCCTATCCCGTGATCTGGTATCTCGCGGCCTACACCAATAGCGGCGCCTCCTGCGGCAACTGGCGCGGGTTTGAGGAGGGCGTGTTCCAGCGGGTGGAGCGGCTGATCACCAGCGAAGCGATGGGTCCGGTCATCGTGGCCGCTCCTGATTGTTTTACCGCGCTTGGCGGCAACCAGTATCTCGACAGCCCGGCGCTCGGCAACTATGCAAGCTACCTGCATCGCGAGCTGGTGCCGCTGATCGACCGTCAGTTCCGAACGCTCCCGGGACGGGAACATCGGGCGGTGCTGGGCAAGTCCTCCGGCGGCTATGGCGCGCTCAACAGCGTCATGCAGTTTCCGCAATACTGGGGCGCCATGGCTTCCCACGCCGGCGACATGGGGTTCGAGTGGGTCTATAAGCCCGAGTTTCCGGCGTGCGCGCTGCGGTTGAGCAAGGCCGGCAGCGTCGAGCGGTTCATCGAGCAGTTCTGGGCGAGTGAGAAGCGGGGAGCGGCGGAGTTCTCAACCCTGATGTGCCTTTGCCTGGCCGCGTCCTACGATCCGGATCTGGAGGAACCGCGGCGCCTGCGGCTGCCGTTTGATCTTGAAACGCTGGAACTCGATCCGCAGCGCTGGCAGAAGTGGAAAGAACATGATCCGCTGGAGATGCTTGAGAACTTCCTCCATCCCTTGAAATCTTTACGGGCCATCCACATCGATTGCGGTGATATGGACGAATACCAGATACAGTTCGGCAATCGCCGCTATCACAAGGCGCTGCAGCGCCTCGGCGTGCCGCATCATTACGAAGAATTCCAGGGCACACACCGGCGCCTGGATCATCGACTTGACGTTTCCTTGCCGGTGCTTTACGAGGCTATTAAGGCATGATCGACGTTCAGGCGTCTGCCCAGGAATACTTTCGCAAGCTCATCGCCCAGCAGGACATCGAAGGCCTGGCGCTGCGGCTGATGGTCAGCCAGCCCGGCACCCCCGCCGCTTCATGCGAGCTGAGCTTCTGTGAACCGTCCGACGCTGAGGCGAGCGACCAGCTTGTGAAGCTCGACGGCTTCGACCTGTTTATTGAGTCGGCTTCCATCCCGTTTCTCGACGCGGCCGAAATGGCGTTTGAAAAGGACGCTACGGGCGGCGAACTGGTGGTCAAGGCGCCGAACTTAAGAGGAACGGAGCCGGATGCTGACGCGCCCGTGAAAGACCGCATCGAATATCTGCTAGCGACCGAAGTGAATCCCTCCCTGGCTTCCCATGGTGGTCAGGTGTCGCTGGTATCCGTGACCGATGATGGCGTGGTGACGCTGCTGTTTGGCGGCGGCTGCCATGGCTGCGGCATGGTTAACGTGACGCTTAAAGAAGGGGTGGAAAAGACGCTGAAGCAGCAGATTCCGGAAATCACGGAGGTTCGGGACGCTACCGACCATTCGACCGGGGAAAACCCTTACTATTGAGCGCCAATCGGGCGGGAGCCGCCCGGCCTTTGCTGCGCGCTACTCGATCTTCAGATCAATCAGGCCCGGCTTGTTGGCGTAGTAGGCCGCCAGGTCCTGCATATCTTCCAGACTGAGGTTGGCGGCAAAGCCCGCCATGATGGCGTTGACCCGAGCGCCGGACTTATAGTCCTGCAGCGCCTTCACCAGGTAATCGCCGTATTGGCCGGCGAGCCGTGGATACTGCGGGTCGATGCCATTGCCGTCAGCGCCGTGGCAGGCGACACACAGCTGGATTTTGCCTTCACCGGCCGCCGCGTCACCTTTAGGAAAGTACTCCGGCTTCGGCTCGCTGCCCGTTAGCGAGACAAAATACGCGGCGATGTCCTGGATGTCGGAATCGCTCATGCTGCCCGCCTGGGCAAGCATCGTTGGATGCTGTCGCTGCTCGTCCCGATAGGCTTTGAGGGCCGCGACGATGTACTGATAGTTTTGTCCACCGATCTTGGGCACGTGGTAGATCGGGTAGGCGTTGTTGTAGCCAGGAATGCCGTGGCATCCGGTGCAGGTATAAGCCTTGACCTGTCCCCGGGCCGGGTCACCCTGCTGCGTGTTGTCCTGGGCCCACAGGCTGGTGCTGGCGGACGCGATAGCCAGCGTCAGCCCTGCCATAAAGCTGGCGGCGATTCGTTTCAATGTGTGGTTCCCTGCTTCTATCAGCTTGCTTTCGATGACGGTTCTGCGTCTGCAGAGCCGCGGCGTAGTATACCGTCGCGCGCTGCTGCGGCAAAGCTGGTGAATTACGCCATTGTCCCGCCTGTTTGACCGGGTTTTCCCGGGCTCAACGCCGCATTGACGGCCCGTTTGTCAAGATCCGCCGCCGTCGCCAAGTTGGCACTTTTTATGCTTGGAATCGTCAGAGCGCTGCCTCATGAGACGGGCAGCATGACTTAAGAGCTATATCGTGGGTAGGAGTGCTGGCGTTATAGTGAACTACAACACCCATATGCCAGGAAAAGGCCGAGACAGGCCAGAATCTGGGGACAAAGTACCGATAAATCGGTTGGGATAAGGAAAAAGTCAATGAAAGCTTGGTGGAATGCCGCAGGGGCGGCGCTTTTGACCTTCGGCCTGGTGGCCTGCGGTGGTTCGCCGGAAGGTGGCCGCGCGGCTGCTGACGATCCGGAAAAAGAAAAAGAAGAGGTGGCCGTGCCCGTTGAGGTGGCGTCGGTTGGCACCGGACGCGTCTATGCCGCCTACAACGGCACCACGCTGCTCGAGGCTGATCGGGAAGCTGACGTCGTGGCCAAGACCACGGGAGTTGTTCTGAAGCTGCTGGTGGAAGAGGGTGACCAGGTGGTCCCCGGCCAGGTCGTCGCGGAACTCGACCGCGAGCGCCTCGACCTCGAGGTTGCCCGAGCCAAGGCGACGCTGGCCCGCCTGGAGAACGATTTCCGCCGCTCCAGCGAGCTGAAAGACAAGAAGTTGATCAGCGCCGAGGCGTTTGAGCGCTCTCGGTTCGAGTACGAAACCGAAAAGGCCTCGTACGAGATGCAGAAGCTCGAACTGAGCTATACAAAGGTGCGCTCGCCGATCGGCGGCGTGGTGTCCGAGCGAATGGTGAAAATCGGCAACCTGGTCAACCTCTACGACCCGCTGTTCCGAGTCCATAACTTTGACCCGCTGCTTGCGGTGATTCACGTGCCGGAGCGCGAGCTGTCGGCGCTCAGGACCGGCCAGCCCGTTGAGCTGCAGGTCGATGCGCTCGCCGAAGAGTCCTTTCGGGGCGAACTGGCCCGGATCAGCCCGGTGGTTGATCCGCAAACCGGCACGTTTAAGGTTACCATCGAAATGCCCCAGCCGGACGCTCGCCTCAAGCCGGGCATGTTCGGCCGAGTCAGCGTCGTCTACGACGAGCACGACCAGGCGATCACGATCCCGCAGGATGCACTCGTGGTTGAAGACAAAGAGCGCTACGTCTACCGCGTAGTGGACCAGCGGGCCGAGCGCGTCGATGTGCAGGTCGGCTACACCACCGACGGCGTCGTCGAGATTTTGAGCGGGCTGGAACCCGGTGAGCAGGTGGTGACCGCAGGTAAGGGCAGCATCGCCGACGAGACGCTGCTCGACGTCATCAATCTGCTGGAGCCCGACAGCGCCTCGGTGCTGGCTGAGCGTATCGCCGAAACCGAAACCAGCGGCTGACGGCATGAGCGTCATTCGTGCGTCCACGCGCCGTCGCGTTACGGTGGCGATGTTTTCTGTCCTGCTGATTGTGTTTGGCGTGATTGCGCTCTCGGAGCTCAAGGTCAACCTGCTGCCGGAACTCTCGTATCCCTCGCTGACCGTCCGCACCGAATTTGTCGGTGCGGCGCCGGAAGAAATCGAAAAGCTGGTGACGCAGCCGGTGGAAGAGCAAGTTGGCGTGGTCAAGGGCGTGAAAAACGTTCGCTCGGTGTCTCGCACCGGCCAGGCTGACGTGATGCTCGAGTTTACCTGGGGCACCGACATGGACCTCGCGAGCCTGGACGTGCGCGAAAAGCTGGAGGTGCTTCAGCTCCCGCTGTCGGCCGAACGGCCCGTCCTGCTGCGTTTTAATCCGTCCACCGATCCCGTGCTCCGACTGGCTTTCTACTCAGAAAAAGCTGAGGGGTTTGATGAGAACCTCCTGAAGCAGGTCCGGCGTTTTGCCGACGAAGAACTCAAGAAGCGGCTTGAGCCGATCGAAGGCGTAGCGGCGGTAAAGATCAGCGGCGGTCTCGAGGACGAGATCCAGATTCAGATCGACCAGCGTCGGCTTGCGCAGCTCAACCTGTCAGGCACCGACGTCGTCAACCGCCTGCGGGAGGAGAACGTCAACGTGTCCGGCGGTCGGCTGGAGCAGGGCACCGAGCGCTACCTCGTTCGTACGGTCAACCAGTTTCAAACCGTCGACGAGATCCGCGATCTGATTGTGTCGCCGGCCGGCGGTCGTCCTGTTTATCTCCGCGACGTCGCGCAGATTCAGGAAGGCTACAAAGAGCGCCAGGCGATCATTCGCACCAACGGGCGCGAGTCCGTGGAAATTGCCGTTTATAAAGAGGGTGACGCCAACACGGTGAAGGTTGCCGAGGCGGTCATTGCCCGGCTTGAGCAGCTCAAGGAGTCGCTGCCTGAAGATCTCCAGCTGGTGACCGTCGACGACCAGTCGGTTTTTATCCGCCAATCGATATCTGACGTCACCCAGGCGGCGCTTTTTGGCGGCCTGCTGGCGGTGCTGATCATTTACTTTTTCCTGGGTGATGCGTGGCCAACGATGGTGATCTCCGCCTCGATTCCGCTGTCGATCATCACCACGTTTTTCCTGATGAATCTGGCCGACCTGTCGCTCAATATCATGTCCCTGGGCGGCATCGCGCTGGCGATCGGGCTGCTGGTGGACAACGCCATTGTGGTCCTGGAAAACATCAGCCGGCACCGAAGGCGTGGCGTCAGCGTGCTGGACGCTTCGGTCAACGGCACGCAGGAAGTCTCGGGCGCCGTGTTTGCCTCGACGCTCACCACGGTCGCCGTTTTCCTGCCCCTGATTTTTGTCGAGGGCATCGCCGGACAGCTGTTCAAGGACCAGGCGCTGACCGTCACCTTCGCCCTGCTGGTCTCACTGGCGGTGGCGATGACCGTTATTCCCATGCTGTCGTCGCTTCGCGGTGAGTCGCCGCTCGGCTTCCCGGAGGAAGAACATCCTTCGTCAGAACCGCGGACGCGGGCCGGGCGGGGTATGCGGGCCAGCCGGAACCTGCTCTTTTCGAAACTCCCGACCATCATTCTCACCGCTTTCGTGGTGGTTGGACGAGCGATCGGCGGCGGTCTGGGCTGGGTCTTGCAGTGGCCGGCGAAAGGCGTCATGGCGATCTTCAATCTGCTCGCCAGTGGCTATCGGTCCATCCTGCCGTGGTCGCTCAACCATCGCTGGGTTGTTCTCCTGGTGGCGACCGTGGCGATGGCGTTGACTGTCGCCCAGGTGCCGAGGTTGGGCGCTGAACTGATTCCCCAGCTGGTTCAGGGGCAGTTTGAGCTGACCGTCAAGCTGAGCCCGGGAACACCACTGAAACGCAGCGACGAAGTGGTGCGCATGGTGCAGACCGCTGCGCGGGATATCGATGCCATCGATCAGGTGCACGCCGTATCGGGCACCGGCAACCGCATCGACGCCAATCCCACCGAGTCCGGGGAAAACATCGGCGAGGTGCTGGTGGTGATGAAACGCGGAACCGGACCGAGCGACGAGGCGCAGGCGATCGAACGGCTGCGCGCAACCGTCAGCGCGCTGCCCGGCGTGCAGGCCGAGTTTTCCCGACCGGCCCTGTTCAGCTTCTCGACCCCGCTGGAGATCGAGGTACTCGGCTATGAGCTCAACCGGCTCAAAGAAGGCGGTGCGTTGATCAAGAACGCACTGGGTACCTCGGATCGATTTGCGGACGTCCGCTCCAGCCTGGAGCAGGGTCACCCTGAGATTCAGATCCTGTTCGACCAGGAGCGGGTGGCCGCCCTGGGTCTGACCAATCGCCAGGTTTCCGACCAGGTGGTGCAGAAGATCCGTGGAGAAGTGGCAACCCGCTACAGTTTCCGCGACCGCAAAATCGACGTGCTGGTTCGGGCCCGCGAGGATGACCGAAGCTCGGTGGATGACGTGCGCGATCTCATCGTTAATCCCGCCAGCGCCCGACCCGTGACCCTGGGCTCCGTCGCTGAGGTGGTCGCGACCGAAGGACCGGCCGAGATCCACCGGGTGGACCAGGAGCGGGCGGCGCTGATTTCCGCCAACCTGAGCTACGGCAGTCTGAAAGACGGGGTCGAGGAAGCGCGGGCGCTGCTCGATGAGCTGAAGCTGCCCTACGGCGTTAAATATCGGGTCGCCGGGCAGAGTGAAGAGATGGATGCGTCCTTCAAGTCGCTCGCGTTCGCGCTGGGCCTGGCCGTGTTTCTCGTATACCTGGTGATGGCTTCCCAGTTTGAATCGCTCATCCATCCGCTTGTGATTCTGTTTTCCATTCCGCTGGCCGCGGTGGGTGCGGTGGCGGCGCTGACGCTCACGGGGACCTCGCTGAGCGTGATCGTGTTTATTGGTCTGATCATGCTCGCCGGGATTGTCGTCAACAACGCGATTGTGCTGATCGACCTGATCAACCAGCTGCGCGCCGCGGGCAGCAGCAAACGAGACGCCATCATCGAAGCCGGTCACTCGAGGCTGCGGCCGATTGTAATGACCACCCTGACCACAACGCTCGGTCTGGTGCCGCTGGTGCTGGGCGTCGGAGAGGGTGCCGAGATGCGCGCACCGATGGCGATCACGGTGATCGGCGGCCTGCTCGTCTCGACGCTGCTGACGCTGGTCGTTGTGCCGGTGATGTATGACCTGCTGGACCGCAAGCGAAGCTTTGCCGCGCTCGATCCGATCCGTCCCGTGGAGGAGGGGGCGTGACCCCGGCCCAGTTCTGCATCGGCCGTCCGGTGGCGACGGCCATGATTTTCCTGTCACTGCTGGTTTTGGGGGGCTTGTCGGCGCGCCTGCTCCCGCTGGAAATGTTTCCGTCGATCGACGCGCCGTTTTTATTCATCGACATGCGTTATCCAGGGTCAACGCCGCGGGAAACCGAGCGCCTGATCACCCGACCTGCTGAAGAGGCGCTCGCCACGCTGAAGGGTGTCGAGTTCATCAACAGCAACTCGACGCCCGAGGGGTCGCAGGTGTTCATGGCGTTTGAGTGGGGCAAAGACACAACCGTTCAGGCGGTCGAGGCCCGAGAACGGCTGGACGCAATTCGCGACGAGCTGCCCGCCGATCTGCGGCGCATCAACGTGTTCAAGTTCAACACCTCCGACGAGGCAATGCTGACGCTGCGGATTTCCAGTCAGCGCGACCTTTCTGAATCGTACGAAATGCTGACGCGAAATCTCGTGCGGCCGATCGAACGCCTGGAGGGGGTTGCCCGGGTGGAGCTCGAGGGCGTGGAGCCGCGCGAGATCCGTATCGAACTGTCGGCCGACCGCGTCGATGCGCTGGGTATCAACCTTGGAGAGCTCAACACCCGCCTGCAGGCGGCGAACTTTGCCGCCTCGGCGGGCCTGATCAACGAAGGCGGGCAGCGCCTGCGAGTCAATCCCATTGGCGAGTTTCGCAGCATCGAGGAGATTCGCCGGCTGGTGATCAACAACCGCGGTACGCGGCTCGGTGACGTTGCCGACATCAGTTTTGAGCCAAAAGAGCGGACGTACGAACGGCACCTGGATCAGAACTATGCGATCGGGTTGTCTATCCATCGTGAGCGCGGCGCCAATCTGGTAGCCACCGCCGAACGGATTCTTCGGCAGGTGGCCGAGTCTGGAACCAACGAAGAAATGAAGGGGATCGAGCTGTTTTTTCTTGAAAACCAGGCCGAAGGTGTGTTGACCAGCCTGCGTGATCTCCTGAGCGCGGGGCTGCTCGGGGCCCTTCTGTCGATGGTGGTGCTGTATCTGTTTTTGCGCAATATGGTGACCACGCTCCTGGTGGCGCTGGCTGTGCCCATTTCGATTACCGTGGCGCTGGGAGCCATGTTCCTGTCGGGTTTTACGCTCAACATCCTGTCCATGATGGGACTGATGCTGGCCGTCGGCATGCTCGTGGACAACGCGGTGGTGGTCAGCGAGGCGATTTTCACCGAGCGCGAAAAGACGCCGAACGATCCGGTGGGTTCAGCGGAGCGCGGCGTTTCGTCGGTAGGCCTGGCGGTGCTGGCTGGGACCCTGACGTCGATGGCGGTGTTTCTGCCGAATCTGTTCGGGGAAATGGATCAGATCAAGATTTTCCTGCAGCACGTGGCGTTTGCGATCTGCCTGTCGCTGCTGATGTCGCTGGTCATCGCCCAAACGCTGATTCCCCTGGTGACCACGCGAGTCAAGGCGCCGGCGGAACGAGGCGTCACCTGGATCGATCGACTGAAACAGCGGTATGCCGGGTTTCTTGCCTGGACGTTAGGCCACCGCTGGCCGGCGTGGGGCGCCATTTTCCTGATCCTGTTTTCGGTGGCTATACCGATGAGCCTGGTGAAAACGGACATGTTCCCCAGCGAAGAGGATCGGGATCTGTTTCTGCGCTACAACCTCGATCAGCGGTATCCGCTCGACAAGGTTCGCCCCGCCGTGGACCTGATCGAAGACTATCTCTACGCCAACAAAGAACGCTTCGAAATCGACAAGGTTTACACCTATTTCTCCGAGGACGGGGAGGCCCAGTCGTCGATCCTGCTGAAGGATGTCGACAGTGCCAAGCTGTCGTCGGAGAAGATCAAGGAAATGATCCGGGAGGATCTGCCCAAGATCGCGATCGGCAAACCGAGTTTCGATCAGCAGCGGTCAGCCGGGGCTGAAGGGGTGTCTCTGTCGATCACTGGGGAATCCAGCGAACGGCTGGCCGAACTGGCTGACGACGTCGTGTTTGCGCTGAGCCAGATTCGCGGGCTGGAAGACGTGAAAACCGATCTGGGGGCCGGTGACCGGGAGGTGTCGGTGACGGTCGATCGAGACAAGGCGGCTCGCTACGGAATCAGCGCACAAGCGGTGGCGCAGGCCATCGCGGTCGCCCTACGCGGCACACAGCTCTCGGAGTATCGCGGGCCCGATGGCGAGGTGCCGGTCACGCTGCGATTTTCGGAGTCCGACACGCAGACCGTTGACCATATCCAGTCGCTGAAGCTGACGGCGAACAACGGCCAGGAGGTTCCCCTGAGCGCCCTGGTGCGTCTGGCGGTGCGTTCGGGGCCGCGCAACATCAGCCGGCAGGACCGGGAGACCGGGCTCGGCATTACCGCCACGCTGAACAACAAAACGATGGATCAGGCCCGGGAAGACATCAAGCAGGTGATGGATCAAATGCAGTTTCCGCCGGGCTACGGGTGGAAATTTGGTCGCGGCTTCCAGTTCAACAACGATACGGCGAACAAGATGGTGATCAACATTCTGCTCGCGATCCTGTTTATCTACATCATCATGGCGGCGCTGTTTGAGTCGGTGCTGCACCCGCTGTCGATTGTGTCGGGCATCATATTTTCCGTGGTCGGGGTTTACTGGTTTTTCCTGCTGACCCAGACCACCTTCTCGCTGATGGCGCTGATCGGGATTCTCGTGTTGATCGGCGTTGTGGTGAACAACGGCATTGTGCTGGTCGACCATATCAACCAGCTGCGTCGAGGCGGCATGCTGCGTAGCGACGCCGTCGTGCAGGGCGGGCGAGACCGGCTGCGCCCGATCCTGATGACCGTCGGCACCACGGTGCTCGGCCTGCTGCCGCTGTGTATCGGCACAACGCAGCTTGGTGGCGAGGGCCCGGCCTACTTTCCGATGGCGCGCGCGATCGTGGGCGGGCTGGTGTTTTCGACGGTAATCAGCTTGTGCGTGTTGCCCACCATCTACGTTTCGTTGGACGACCTGGGACTGTGGGCCAAGCGCCGCTGGCAGGCAGCGACCCGAGTCCGGAGCTGGGGCGCGCGTCCAAAAAGTTCAGCGGGGTAGGGCAACTTCGCCTCGCCGCGTACCGATTGACCGCGTGGCTTGGAGGATCAGGGACGCTGGGCGTCCAGCTCGGCCAGAGCGGCCAGCATGCGTGTCCGGGTTTCGTTGGATTCCTCGCCGGGCGGCAGCGGGCCGCTGCCCAGCCAGAGCGCTTCCAGTTCGTCTGCTTCCTCGCGCAACGTCTGTCGGGTTTCTCCGGTCATCCGCTCGGCCAGTCGCTTGACCTGATAGCTCATCCGCTGTTCATGAAAAGGCTCGGGTGATTCCGTGCCCGCCAGAAACTCCGCGCGTATGCACAGCTCCTGAAGCTGCGTGAGATGCGCGTCGAGCTGTTCGGGGTTCAGGTCCTTTAACTCGGGATCAAGCTGCCCCAGCCGGTCGCTTAATCCCGGCGCATGACTCAGGTCCAGATCGCCGGCCTCAACCACCGACGCGTCTGCTGAGCCCGCGAGAAAGGCCTGTTCAGCTTCGTGGCATCGTTGCTCCAGATCACGCAGCACCTGACGCTGGCGCGATGCGAGGTGGGTCTGGTGGTGCCGATGGTCTGCCTCAGCCTTTTCGATCAGTTCCGAGAACTGCTGCTGGAGTTTGCGATCGCCGCCGCCGGCCTCGCGCCAGCGCTGATGCAGCTGGTCTCGCGCTGCGTTGAATCCGTCTGACGCCGGCTCGAGCTGCTGCGCCTCCTTGATCAGCTCCTGAAGCTGAGCCCGGCTGGCCTGGCGCTCGGCCTGGGCCTGCTGGCGCTGATCGTCAAGCCGGCTGAAGATCTGGTCGGCCGCCGCCCGATACTCCTTCCAGAGCTTCTGATCGAGGCCGCGCCGTAGCCTTCCGGCGGCTTTCCAGCGCTGCTGGGCCGCCTTCGCGGCCTCAACCGCTTTGGCGGTGTCGGGCTCATCGATCAGCGCCGTGACCTCTTCGATGATCTTACGTTTGCGCCGCTCCACGATTTCGTACTGTCCCTTCAGCGCCTCGTCCAGGCGGTCCGCTTCCGCGCGCAGCCGCTGCGCGAGCCCGGCCCGGTATTTATGGGGCACTTCGGAGAGACGCCGCAGCGAGCCGCGCGCCTGGCCCACGGCGCGGGATATTTCGTCCCAGTTGTCGCCGCTGGGCGTGATCGCGGCGAGTCCTTCGCAAAGCTCGTTGAGCTCATCAAGGTGTTTGTTCTGGACCTCGGCACGCTTTTCGAAGAACTGCCGGGCCGGTTCAAAAGCCGCCTCACACGCCGCCTGGAACTCGCGAAAAAGTCTCGGGCTCACGGGCCGGTTCGGCGGGTCGCCGGCGAGCCGTTCGCTCGCGTCGAGCTCTTTCCAGCGTCCTCGCAGCTCCATCACGCGGGCCGCAACGGCGTCCGGATGCATGCCTGAACCCGGAATGGCGCTGGCGTGTTCCACGAGCCGCTGGCGAACCTCGTCGTTGGACCAGCGCTGCCACTGCCGCATTTCCTGGAGCTTCCCGCGCAGCTGGGTGAGCGTGCCGGCGTCCGGATGCTGCTTGCCGGCCTCATTGAGACTCTGCTGGGCACGCTGCAAAGCGGCCGCCGCCTGCTTGAGGTCACCGCCATCCAGCGCTTTTTCGAGTGCCGCGAGGTGCCCGGTTAACGCTTCAGCCGCCTGCTGGCGTCGAGCGGCCGCTTCCGCCTGACGGCTGGAGAGCTGCTCTAGCGCCAGGTCAAACCGTTTCTTGAGTTCCTGGTTGACTGGAGACAGCGGTGTGCTGGCAGCGCGCTGCCACCGACCGCGCAGGTCGGTCACAAAATCCGGTTTAACGCCCCGCCGCCCCGGTTTCTCGGCCTGCTCGCAGAGCTTCATCAGGGCCGGGTCGGGTCGCGCTTCGGCCAGGAGGTGTTGACGTTTGTCGGTCAGCAGGTCCAACTGCTCGCTGAGCTGCTCACGCAGCTCGGGCGCGTTCGCCTGAAGCTTTTCTTCGAGGTCGGGGAAGCTGCGCAGCAGCGCCTGGACCGGTTCCAGCTCCCGCCCCCGGAGTACCTGCTGGGACCGACTGACGAAAGCCTTGAGCTCAGCACGCAGCGGTGCCAGGGGATCGTCCTTCGGGTCACTGAGGGTGGCTTCGGCGATGGTGGCCGCGCTTTCGAATCTTGCCAGGAGGTCTGGCGGGAGCTTGCTGTCCCGGCTCAGGCCCTGAAACGACTGCTTGATCCGGTTGAGCTCAGCCGCCCGCTTCTCGCGCGACTCCTCGCCCGTGGCGAGATGTTCGAGCGCCTGACACAGAGCGATCGCCCGGTCGGTCACAATCTCGGTGTCACCGGCGGCTACGCGCAGCGCTTCGAGGCGATCGGTGACCGAGCGAAACAGCTTCTTGTCCGTTTTTCTGACCCCGTCAGCGATGCGGCGCAGGGTCGACTCGCTGCTGACTCGGCCGGCAGCACGCATTCGTAGGGTAGGGTCGGGGTCTTTGATCGCCAGGTCACCCAGCAGACCCTCGCGGGAGATTCGCTCCTGAGCCGCCCCGCGAACGACCGTGGACTGCGCCTTCCGGGCGAGCTGCTCGAGCATCTGGTCGTCGCTGAGCTGGCCCAGGATTTCAAGATGCGCCGTGGCGTTACCGTCGTCCGCCAGCGTCTCCAGCTGGTGTCTGACCTGCCGCCAGGCGTAGTCGCTGACCGCCGGGGCACTGTCCATGCTGGCGATGGCAAACAGGGTGTCCAAGTGCGTGACGCGCCGGCAGGCGGCGAGGCGGACGTCCGGATCCGCGTCGCTGCGCGCGATCTCCGACAGCGCGTTGAGCAGACGGGGGTCCTCTGAACGGGCAACCTCGCGGGCCCGGACAGCGGGGTCTTTGTGTTGCCAGCGTGGTTTGAACAGCAGTGTTTTCAGACCCATGGGTGTGCTCAGGCTGCGTCAGCCATCTTCGGTTGGTGGTTTTCGAACCACTGCCTGATCCGGTCGCGCTGGGCGGCCCCTTCGGTCAGCGGCATTAAAGTTTGCCGCAGTTCCGATCCTCCGGCAATTTGCTGCAGGTACCACCCGATGTGTTTGCGTCCGATTCGCGGTCCGAGCACCGGCCCGTAAAACGCCTCGAGCGCCGCCAGGTGATCGACCAGCGTCCGGCACAGCTCCTGCGGTTCAGGTCCGGCAACGTGCTCGCCGCTGTCCAGAAAGCGCTGGACCTGCGAGAACAGCCAGGGGTTGCCCTGCGCCGCCCGGCCGATCATCACGCCGTCGGCCCCGGTTTGCCGCAGGACGCGGGCCGCGTCGGCCGGCGAGTGGATGTCGCCGTTGGCGATCACCGGAATGGTCACCCGTTCTTTGACTTGGCGGATCGTCTCGTACTCCGCCACACCGCGAAACCGGTCGGCACGGGTACGGCCGTGAATGACCAGCGCCTGAATGCCGCAATCCTCCGCC
>JANQOZ010000094.1 GCA_028285525.1 Lysobacterales bacterium | reverse complement strand
GACGCCGTGAAGCTGCGCGAGCGCGTATCCCAGCGGCGGCGCCTCTGCCGGATCGGCCACGGCAGGCGCCAGCTCCACCGCCAGCTTCGCGGAGCCCGCTGCACCTCCCTGGTACAGGCCCGACCAGTCGGCCGGGGTTTCCCGAACGCTCAGCGGCGCCCGCAGCTGCGCCGGGGGCGTCAGGGATACCGCCGCGGTTTCGGAGGGCGCCGGGGAACGCATGACGTCGTCCTGACCGGGACGAAGCGATCCCAGCACGCCATGCAGCGACTGGAAAATAAAGCTGTGCACCAGCCCGGAATCGCGAAAGCGAACCTCGTGTTTGGCCGGATGCACGTTGACGTCCACCCGCTGCGGGTCGAGCTGAAGCTCGAGCACGAAGACCGGATGCCGACCGTGATAGAGCACATCCGCGTAGGCCTGCCTCACGGCGTGAGCCACCAGCCGGTCTCGAACCATTCGGCCATTGACGAAGAAGTGCTGGGCGTCCGCCTGAGCGCGGGAAAAGGTGGGTAGGCCGACCCGGCCGGTCAGGCGCAGCCCGGCCCCCTCCTGCTCGACAGCCACCGACTGCTCAACAAAACCCTGCCCGAGGGCAGCGGCCAGCCGCCGCAGCGCGCGGGCATCGTCATCGGCGGGCGGATAATGCCGAACGGCTTTCCCGTTGTGGGACAGACGGAAATCCACCTGCGGCCTGACCAGCGCCAATCGCCGGACCAGGTCATCAATGTGCCGAAACTCTGTGTTCTCAGTCTTCAGAAACTTGCGCCGCGCCGGCGTGTTGTAGAACAGGTCATTCACCTCGACCGTGGTGCCGACCGGATGGGCCGCGGGCTCGCTGGCCAGCACCTCACCCCCGTCGATCCGCAGGGCCCAGGCAGACGACTGATCCGCCGCCCGCGACAGGAGCGACATCCGCGACACCGACGCGATGCTCGGCAGCGCTTCGCCGCGGAAGCCGAGGCTCGCCACCTGCTCCAGATCGTCGAGCGACTGAATCTTGCTGGTCGCGTGGCGGGTCAGCGCCAGCTCAAGCTCATCGCGCGCGATGCCGCCGCCGTTGTCGGTGATCTTGATGCGGCGGCTGCCGCCGCGTTCGATAGCGATGTCGATCCGGTCTGCTCCGGCGTCCAGGCTGTTCTCAGCCAGCTCCTTGACCACGGACGCCGGGCGCTCGATGACCTCGCCGGCGGCGATTTGATTGATCAGCTGGGAGGGAAGCTGGCGGATGCCCATCCGCCAATTGTCCTACAGCGGCGTGCCGGTTGCCAAAACCTGCTGCGGGCGGGGGCGGCCCGCTTAGCCGGCGGGGATAACCAGAACCGTTCCGACCTTGAGCATATCGCCGTTGATGGCGTTGGCGGTGCGAAGTCGGCGCAGGCTGACGCGGTGTCGCTGGGCGATGCCGCTCAGCGTCTCGCCGCTGGCCACGGTGTGAGAGCGCTCCGCCGGGTTGTTGGCCAGCCACGTATCCGGCGGCGGGTTGCTGAAGAAGTAGTTTTCGATCCCGGCCGAGATCGCGGCCGCTATTTTCCGCTGCCAGTGCGCGGTACGCAGGCGCCGCTCCTCTTCCGGGTTGCTGATGTAGCCGGTCTCGACGAGCACCGACGGGATATCGGGTGCCGTCAGCACCGCAAACGGGGCGCTCTCGACGTAGTCTTTGTGGACCGGACCCACGTCACCCAGGGAATCCAGAATCCGGTCGCCAATCGATTTACTGACGCCCATGCTGGCGCCCTGCGACAGATCGAGCAGCACCGCAGCCAGCGTCTCGTCCTTGTCACCGAGATTGACGCCGCCGACCAGATCGGACTGGTTGGCGCGGTTTGCGAGAAACTTGGCGGCCTCACTACTGGCGCGCCGCCGCGACAGGACAAACACACCCGTGCCTTTTACCTTACGGTTTTTGAATGCGTCCGCGTGGATGGAAATGAACAGGTCGGCGCGCGCTGCGCGGGCCTTGGCCGGACGCTCGAGGTGGGGGATGTAATAGTCGCCGGTGCGCACCAGCATTCCGCTGAAGCCGGGCTGGGCGTCGAGCTCCTTTTTCAGCGCTTTGGAGATCGCCAGCACCACGTCCTTCTCGTAGGTGCCGTTGAGGCCGATGGCGCCGGGATCCTCCCCACCGTGACCCGCGTCAATCGCCACAATGATGTCCCGGTTTGCGCGCCGGTCCATTTGCTTGACCGGTTTGGCAGGCGCCGCAGAAGCTGCGGCTTTCCCGGCCGGGAACAGATCCACAACAAGTCGGTGACCGTACTGCGCCGCCGGCGGCAGCAGAAAGCTCTGCACCTTGGCACCGGCCTGGAGATCGAGCACCACCCGCAGGCTGCCGTTATCGCGGCGGCCCGTGCGCACGCGTCTCACGAAATCCCCGTCAGCGTCCGGGGGCGCAAAACCGCTTGCCGCTTTGGCGTCGCTCAGGTCGAGCACCACCCGGTCGGGAGAGTCGAGCGTGAACAGCCGATAGTCCACGGTGCCGGACAGGTCGAGCACGGCTCGGGTCTTGTCGGGACTGGTCCAGACCCGAAAGTCCAGCAGGTCCGTGCCGCCTGCAACGCCGCAGACGGCGAGCGCCAACAGCCCGACAAACACCCGGCAGCGGAAGCTATTCGAGACAATCCCCAACATAACTCCCAGGATTTACCGGATTAAGGCCTATTTTTCAACTGTTTTATCGCCAAAATACGGCAAACAGTTGATTTTACAGTCTAATTGACTCCAGAAACTGCGGTTCGGGTGCCGTCAGCGTCACGCGACGGGTTTGCTCGCCCGTCCGCTCAAGCTGAACGACAAGACCCGGCGCCGGAAGGACGCCGCGTCCCCGCTCCGGCCACTCCACCAGCAGGATCGCGTGCTCCGCCAGCCAGTCCTCCAACCCGAGGAACTCAAGCTCCTGTGCATCACCCAGCCGGTAAAGGTCGAGGTGATAGCAGCTTCGACCGGCGAGCTCGTAGGGCTCAACCAGCGTATACGTCGGACTCTTTACGGGACCCTCAATGCCGCCGGCACGCAGGACCGCGCGTGCGAGCGTCGTTTTGCCGCTGCCGAGGTCGCCGGTGAGATAGACGATCAGCGGCGCATCGTGGGGCGCCACCGCCAGCCGTTCGGCCAGCGCTGCGCCGAGCCGCTCGGTGGCCGCCTCGTCTTCCAGCGTCAGCTGCACGGATTGACGACCCGACGCAGCTGATCCACCACGTCTCCGGCCACCAGACCGCGCTGACCGGCCTGCGCCGCCAGATCACCCGCCGCTGCGTGCACCGTCACGCCCAGGGCCGCCCCTTCGGCAGGCGTGAAGCCCTGGCACAGGAGCGACGCGATCACTCCGGTCAGGACGTCCCCCATACCGGCCGTCGCCATGCCGGGATTGCCCAGGCTGCAGACTTTGACGTTCTGGCCGTCGTCGATGATCGTGCCGGCGCCCTTGATCAGCGCCACGCCGCCGAGGTCCGTCCTTGCCCGGCTCACCGCAGCAAACCGGTTTGCCTGGACCTCAGCGCTGGAGATTCTCAGCAGGCGGGCCAGCTCACCCGGGTGCGGCGTCAGCACCCAGTTGTGACGCTGAAACGGATCGGCGGCGAGCAGGTTGAGCGCGTCGGCGTCGACCACCATCGGCCCGTCAAAATTTGCGCAGGCACGCCACAGCTCCTGGGCCCAGGCGTCGGTGCCAAGGCCGGGGCCAACCGCGACGACGTCCGCCTGGTCGAGCAGCGGCGCCAGCTGGTCGGCATCCGCCACCGATCGAATCATCAGTTCCGGCCGAAGCTCCGCAACCGCCTGGCCGAAGCTGGGATGTGTTGCCAGCTGAACCACGCCCGCGCCGGTGCGCAGCGCGGCGGCGCCGGCCAGACGCAGCGCGCCGGGCATCCCCTGATTGCCGCCGACCAGGAGCAGGCGACCGAAGCTGCCCTTGTGGCTGTCGGCCGGGCGCGGCGGCAGACTCGCCTGGATCAGCGTGCCGTCAATCCGCGATGCTGACGGCGCTACCTGCGCATAGACCGACCGCTCGACGGCCAGATCGTCGAACAGCAGCTCACCACACTGCTCGGGACCCGCGCCGGTCATCAGTCCCTGTTTCAGACCGATAAAAGTCAGCGTGACGTCAGCCCGTACCGCCTGCCCCAGGATGCTGCCGGTGTCGGCACACAGTCCGCTCGGAACATCGACCGCCAGCACCGGACGTCCGGCCCCGTTGATACGTTCCACCGCGCCGGCGAACTCGCCGGCCACCGGGCGGGTGATGCCGGTGCCGAGCAGCGCGTCGACAATCACCTCACCTCTCAGCGCCGCATTGATGCCCGACAGGATCTCCCCGCCGGCCGCTACAAAGTCAGTACAGGCGCGCGCGGCGTCGCCGCGCAGGGAGTCCGCGCTGACCAGGGCATGCAGCGTGACCGCAATCCCGGCCTCCCGGGCCAGTCGCCCAATCACATAACCATCGCCGGCGTTGTTTCCGGCGCCACAAACGATACATGGCGACGCCCCGGGCCACTGCGCCTGCAGCTGGTCCAGGCAGGCCTGGCCCGCTCGGCACATCAGCGTGTAGCCGTCCGGCTGGTTGTCGCGGGTAGCGATAGCGTCGAGCTGACGCGATTGCTCAGCGGTGTAAAGGGTATGGGGTAGTGCCTCAGCCGGGGCCATTGCCGGTATCCTAGTAAGCGAGTTTGCGAAGCGTGGACCCGAGAGATTAAACCAGACACACCGCCAACTGCACAGGTTACGCCCGCTGAGCGGGACATGGCGGAGCTCGCCCGGCAGATCAAGGCCTGGGGGCAGGAGCTGGGCTTCCAGCAGGTGGGAATCTGCGACACCGACCTGGCGCGCCACGAGCAGCATTTTCTGCGCTGGCTTGAGCTCGAGCGTCACGGCACGATGTCCTATATGTCCCGCCACGGGACGCGGCGGAGCCGCCCTGCCGAACTGGTACCCGGTACCTGCCGGGTCGTCTCGGTACGAATGGACTATCTGCCTCCGGCCCGGCCACTTGAGCAGGTACTGGCGGACGACAAAACGGCGTGTGTTTCCCGCTACGCGCTGGGCAGGGACTACCACAAGGTGATCCGTCGACGTCTACAAAAGCTGGCCGACAGAATCACCGAGGTTGTGGGCCCCTTCGGCTATCGGGCGTTTGTCGATTCTGCGCCGGTCCTGGAGAAAGCGCTGGCGGAAAAGGCGGGTCTGGGCTGGATCGGCAAACACAGCAACCTGCTGAACGAATCCGCGGGCTCGTGGTTCTTTCTCGGAGAGCTCTACACCGACCTGCCGCTGTCGGTTGATCAGCCAGCGGTCAACCACTGCGGAAGCTGCCGGCGGTGTCTGGACGCCTGCCCCACCGACGCAATTGTGGCTCCCTACGAGGTGGACGCGAGGCGCTGCATTTCCTATCTCACCATCGAGCTCAAAGGCGCGATTCCAGAGGCCCTGCGCAAGCCGATGGGCAATCGAATCTACGGCTGTGACGATTGCCAGCTCGTGTGTCCGTTCAACAAATTCTCGGAGGAAACTCAGGAAACCGATTTCTGGCCGAGGCACGGCCTGGACGATGCCACGCTGATCAGCCTGTTTGCCTGGAGCGAGGCGGATTTTGAACGGCGGATGGCGGGCAGCCCGATCCGACGCATCGGGTACCTGCGCTGGCTAAGAAATATTGCGGTTGCGCTGGGCAATGCTGTCAGCAGTGAGGCGGTTCTGTCGGCGCTGCGCGCCCGCGCCGACCATCCGTCAGTCCTGGTGCGGGAGCACGTTGAGTGGGCGTTGGCCCAGCACGCGGCGAGCGCTAGCGCCTAAGCCAGTCGATCCAGGGCGCGAGGCTTGAGTCCAGTTCCGACTCAGCGTCCGCCGCACCATCGGCTGAAAGGTGCCCTTCCACGGCCAGCGCCAGCGTTTTGCCCAGCTCCACGCCCCACTGATCGAAGGCGTTGCTGTTCCACAAGACCGACTGCACGTAGACCCGGTGTTCGTAGAGGGCCAGCAGCGCCCCCAGGGAGCGCGCGTCCAGTCGCTCGAGCATGATGATCGTGCTGGGTCGATTGCCGGGGAACGTCATGTGCGGCGCCAGCCGGCGGGCGTCTTCGTCGCTGCGACCGGCGGCGAGCAGTTCCTCACGGGTCTGGGCCTCGGTGCGTCCGTGAAGCAGCGCGCTGGCCTGGCCGAGCAGGTTTGCCAGCAGCTGACGGTGATGTTCGTCAAAGGGATGCTCGGGGTCCCGTACACCGATAAATTCCACGGGAGTCGGGCTGGTGCCCTGGTGCAGCCACTGAAAATACGCGTGCTGACCATCCGTTCCGACGCCACCCCAGACCAGTGGCCCGGAGTCCTGCGGCAGCGGGGCTCCGTCCAGAGCGACCCGCTTGCCGTTGCTCTCCATATCCAGCTGCTGAAGCCATGACGGCAGCAGACCGAGCCGGTTCGCATAGGGCACCACCGCATAGCTCGCCGCGCCCTGCAGGTTGCGATGCCAGGCGCCGAGTAACCCCAGCCTCATCGGCAGGTTGTCGGCCAGCGGCGCGGTGAAGAAGTGTTCGTCCATCGCCGCAGCCCCGGCCAGCAGCGACTCAAACGCCTCAGCCCCCAGGGCGACCGCAATCGGGAGGCCGACCGTCGACCAAAGTGAATAGCGACCGCCTACCCAATCCCACATCGGCAGGATGTTTTCCTCGGCGACGCCAAAGTCCACCGCCCGCTGCACGTTGGCGCTGACCGCAACCAGGTGTGCGGCCATGTCTGCGTCCTCGCCGAGCGCGTCCAGCAGCCAGCGCCTCGCGCTGCTTGCGTTGGTCAGCGTTTCGCGGGTGCCGAAGCTCTTTGAGGTAATGCAGAAGACCGTCGCGGCCGGATTCAGGCCAGCCAGAAGATCGTCGATCGCCGCGCCGTCGATGTTGGCGAGAAAGTGCACGCGGACCGGCTGCTGGTCCGGCCGGCTCAGGGCCTGGACCACCGCCCGCGGACCGAGGTCGGAGCCGCCGATCCCGATGTTGACGAAGTCGGTGATGATCTCCCCGGTGGCTCCGCGCCAGTGTCCGGCACGAAGCTTCTCCGCGATTGCGGCGAGCCGGTCACCGGTTTCACTGACCGCTTCGGCCACGTCGTTGGCCTCAGCGCAGCCGCGATGGCGCAGCGCGCTGTGGAGGGCGGGTCGGCCCTCGGTCGGGTTGATGAGCGCGCCGCTGCGCATCCTTTCCGCGGCCGCACTGAGGCCCGCCGCTTCGCCCCAGGCAAACAGCGCATCCCAGCCGTCCTGATCGAGCAGATGACGGGAATAGTCCACCCGCAGCCCGGCAACATCGTCGGTCAGGCGGCTCGCTCGCTTAGGGTCGTTTCGAAAAAGTCCGCTGAGCGATTGATCGGCCAGCCGCTGCGCGTGCTGCTGCAGCAGACTGAAGGCCTCGGATGTGGTCTGCGTCATGCGGCCTGAGCGGGTATCGCGTTTTTCTGATGGGTGATGCGGTTGTCGGCGTCGACGTAGACGAGGCTGGGCCTGAATTCGGCCGCTTCCGTTTCGGACAGCTGACAGTAGGCGCAGATGATGACGAGATCGCCCGGGTTGGCGCGATGTGCTGCAGCACCGTTGGCCGAGATGCACCCGGAGCCGCGTTCGCCACGGATGGCGTACGTGGCGAACCGGTCGCCGGTGGTGATGTTGTAGATCTCGATTCGCTCAAACTCACGGATGCCCGACGCCTCGAGCAGCAGCTCATCGATGGCGCAGGAGCCCTCGTAGTGCAGCTCCGCCTGAGTCACGGTCGCGCGGTGGATCTTTCCCTTCAGAAACTGGAGATTCATGATTGGGCCGTTAGGTTGCCGGTACTGAGGAGATGATGGGGATTTCGGCGCCGTTATTCAATTTTTCGGCGCAGTTGTTTACCTGCCTCGACGCAATTGGGGTGGGGGATTCAAGCTAATGGGAGTTTTCGGGTGCCCAAAAAAAACGCGCCCCCTCGACTTTCGTAGAGGGGGCAGAATCGGAGTGACGATTACCTTAAAACAAATGCGCCCTGTGCCTTGGGAGCTTCGTGGGATGAAGAGAGGAAGCTCTTTTCCCAAGGACAGGTAAAGACTAGCACCAACAAAGTCAAAAAGCCAGCAAAGAAGCAACGTTTTGTCGTTTTTCCCCAACCTGTGTCATTTTAGCAACAGTCTTACGCCTGGCAGGATTACAGCAAGCAGTGACGCAGCACGAAAATCGCTGAATTTTCCCGCAGAAAAAGGTGGTTTTTCCTCGTTGTTCACTCAGGAAATCGCTACCGGCGCCGTCAGCAGCAGATTGTCGATCAGGCGCGTGTTGCCGAGCCGCGCAGCGGCCAGCAGCACCCATGCCTCAGCCTGCCCGGGTAGCGGCAATTCAAGGGTTTGCGGGTGGCGAAGCTCAAGATATTCGGGCTCGAGCCCGGCCTGCTGAAGCTCCTCCAGAGCAACGCTCCTGTGCTCGGCCCAGTTCTGCTCACCGCCGCCCAGACGGTCACGGAGCTTCTCCAGCGTGCGAAAGATGGCGGTCGCCTGTTGCTTTTGTGTCTCTGACAGATAGCCGTTGCGCGAACTCATCGCCAGGCCGCCCGATTCTCTCGCAATCGGGGCTGCCACAATGGTCACCGGCAGGAGCAGCTCGGCCACCATGCGCTCCATGGTTTTAAGCTGCTGATAATCTTTCTGGCCAAAAACCGCGATATCCGGGCTGACGGCGTTCAGCAGGCGCGTAACCACCGAGGCGACCCCGCGAAAATGGCCCGGTCGCGAGGCGTCACACAAGCCGGTACCAACCGCCGGCACGTCGATGGTGGTGAACGCTTCGATACCGGTGGGATAAAGCACCTCCTGGGTCGGCAGAAACACCAGATCGCAGCCTCGTGCGGCCAGCTTCTCGAGATCTGCTTCGAGCGTGCGCGGATAGCTGGCGAAGTCTTCGCCGGGGCCAAACTGCGTCGGATTGACGAAGATGCTCGCGACGGTTCGATCGGCTTCGCGGCGAGCTCGATCG
>JANQOZ010000074.1 GCA_028285525.1 Lysobacterales bacterium | reverse complement strand
GTGAACGCTACGGCGCTTACCTGATCAACCAGCGCTTGACCGGTTTCGGCACCGCCGGGGGTCAGCGCCAGCACCCGCGCAAGCTCGGGCACCTCCGCCAGCGCGTCGTTGAGAGGCTCAACAAAGCGGGGGGTCACCTCACTCGGCTTGATCATCACCGCACAGCCGGCGAGAAGCGCCGGGATGGCGTCGATGAGCGACAGCGTCAGGGGAAAATTCCACGGGCTGATCACGCCCAGCAGCGGATAGGGCACCAGCTGTTCAGCCAGCTCAACGTGTGGCATGGCCTGGCTGGGTCGGCTGCTGGCTTCGAGCAGCTTTGGTGCCAGGCCACACCAGCGCTCGATAGCCGCCAGCGTTCCCGCAAACTCACCAGCGCTGATGGCGTGGCGGCCGGTATCGCGCGCCAGGGCTTCGACGATGGCCGACTGGCGCTTCTTCAGCGCCAGGATCCACTCGCGCATCGCCTGGCAGCGACGCTCCACGCCGGCCGACGCCCACACCATCTGCGCCGAGCGCAGCGCGTCGGCCACCTGCCCCAGCTGCTCTGCCGTGTAGGGTTCAAACTCGTAGTCGATCTCGCCGGTGCGCGGATTACGCACCGCCATCGATACCGCCTGCGTCACGCTGTTCATCGCTCCGTTCACTCCGCGGCCTGGCTGAGGCGCTCATCATCAGCGTTTGCCGGGTCGATCACAAACACCGCGTCGTCGATCGGCCCATTCACCCGAAAGGTGTGCCAGAAAATATCGTTGGTTTTGCGCCCATCGTAAAACAGGCGAACCCGCTGCGGCTGCCGAAACTTCGGCGAACCGTGCCAGGCAAACTCCGAATAAATCCGGTGATGCCAGCCGCGGGGTGTATCGAAGCCCACCAGCCGGACCGCGAGACTGCCTTTGTCGATGCCGAAGATGGTGTCGCTCCCCGCAGCGTCAGTCACCTTGATGAAGTAGCACGGATCGCCGGTCACCTGGTCGTCAGCGAGGCGGGTGACGGTAAAGCCAGGCTGATCGGCAAAGCGGATGATCCCGAAACCGAACGCCGCGGACCACTGGGCCGCCGCCGAGTTTTTCTCCAGCAGACCGTCCTGGTTATAGGTGTCGGCGCCGTCATAGGCGATTTGAAAGATCACCTCGTCGCCGCTTCGGGCATCGAAGCGGACCTTGCCGTTGGCCGCGTGGGCCGCATTGGATTCCGCGGGAAAGCGGCGCCACATGCGGTAGCGATCCACCTGCGTCTGCGCGTCAGCAGCGCCGCCGCTGTACATCGTCATCCGGCCTTCAAGGTACAGCGTCTGCGGCCGTTTCCAGCCCTGCCCACCGTTGGCCGCGGTTGCCATCCGCACGATATCCAGACCGCTTAGCGACTCGGCGCTCGCGGGCGTCAGGGGCAGGAAAGCGGCCATCATCATTCCGGCGATGGCGGATCGAAGCAGGGCTCCACGGTTCATTGGCACTCCGAAGCGTGCAGTTATAATGTTCTAACAATATATCATTTGCCCCGGGAGGGCTCTGTGCCAATGAAAACACGAAACTGGCTGTCTCTGGTGGGTCTGCTGACGGCCGTCGCCGCAATGGCGGGTGACCAGCTCGACCCGGCCAAGCCGGCAGATGCGGTGAAGATTCAGCGCAAGATTCAGTGCTCCCTGACCGACGGCGAGCAGGTGACCTTCTGGTGGTACGGCAACGCTTACTCACGTCGGATGGGCGAAAAGGACCGGCTGCTGTTTCAGGTCGAGGGGATGAACACCCGAGCCTGCGTCAGCGAAACCCACCCCGAGCGGGGCAAAGGCTTTCGCCTCGTGTCGCGGGAGATCCTGCTCTACAAAGATCCCGAGAACGGTGAAGTCCTCAATCACTGGGAAAACCCCTGGACCGGCGAGACGGTCGACGTGCTGCACGTGGAAAACGATCCGGTGAACTTTCAGTCGTATGAGATCGGCCGAGGCGGCCAGCCGGCCAGCTGGGACGGCGATATGCACAACGGCGGCTTCTGGCAGCGCAGCACGGTGCCGCTGTGGTATCCCAACACGCTCGCCGGCGACTACCAGGGGGAGATCGGCGGGACTTACCACGCCACCGAGATGTTTAACTTCTTTGGCCCGGTCGACAAGCTTCTCGATCCGGACGTAGCGACGGCTGAGGTCCGGGTGGGCTGGTCGCGCATGTCCGACTGGCTGCCGTGGATGAAGATGGGCGGCCGGGAAGGCATCATTTATATGCACACCGCAGGCACCAAGCTCGGGGCCTGGGAGGAGCTGTCGGACACCATGAAAACGGAGATCCGCAAGCACTATCCCAAGTATGAGACGCCACCGCCGCTGGACGATGAGCGCCGCAACGTGACGAGTTGGTCTTACTACCGCGACGTCAAAGAGGGTAAGCGGGAGCTCCCCGACCGATACAAGTAGACGAATGAGTCAGGGGTCGCAGCTCGCGGCCCCTGACTGATCGGACGACCGGCGCGTCAAGCGCTGGCCCCGCCGGCTACCTCAACCTGCCATCTCCGCTCCGTAATGGGCGTGCACCGCCTGATAGAAAGGCTGCGCCATGATCCCGCTGCGCCAGCTCGTGATGTGGGGATAGCTTTCCAGGCTGATCTGGACCTGGTCAAACGGCTCCATCGCGGCAATCAGCGCAATGTCGGCCAGCGTCATCTGGTCACCCGTGATGAACGTTGAATCAGCGAGCTGATTCTCGACCATCGGCAGATACTGATCGAGAAAGTCCTGCCCTTCCTTCAGGGAGCTCTCGTCCACCGGCAGCCCCATCATCGGCGCAAACATCCGGTTGAACAGCACTTTGCTCATGTTGGTACGGATGTGGTTGACCGCAAACTCCATCCACTGATCGACCTTCGCCTGCTGGTGCGGGTCGTCCGGATACATCGGACCACCGACCTTGCCACCCAGATAACGGCAAATGGCGTTGCTTTCGGCCAGCTTGAAGTCACCATCCACCATGGCGGGCACCTTGCCGAAAGGGTTGATGGCGAGGTATTCGGGCGACTTCTGCTCGCCGGCCTGCAGGTCAACGTGGTGGTAAGTTGCGTCAATGCCCAGAGCGCTGACCGCCAGCCGTACCTGGTTGGCTGGCGCTGAGGCAAAGTGTCCGTAGATTTCCATGGGGTTCAGGGCCTTTGTGATTGTCAGGCCGTGAGACTGTCACGCAGCAAGCGCGAAGACAACAAGCTAGCCCTCAAAACCCTGCTGCGCATCCTGTAAGGCTTTTCGTGGCGCACACAAAAAAGGGCAGCACCTTGATGCTGCCCTTGCCCATAGTCGGGCGTAGAGGTGTCCCCTCAGAATTTGTAGCCGAAGCTGATGCCGTAGACCAGCGGATCGATTTCGACATCACCAATGCTGTCGCCGTTGAGCCGGGCCTCCGTATCAATATCCATCCAGCGGGCGTCGACGTTCAGGAACCAGCGTTCGTTCAGCTTCCAGTCAGCGCCGATCTGGGCAGACAGGCCGAAGGAGTTGTCCAGCGACAGGTCTGAGCCTTCCAGGGGGCCAGCGGTTTCTTCACTGAAAAAGGTCGTGAAGTTGATTCCCAGGCCAACGTAGGGGTAGAACCGCTCGCTGCTGGCGAAGTGGTACTGCAGGCTAACGGTCGGCGGCAGCTGGTCGGTTTCGCCGACCCGGGTGCCGTCCTTCAGCACGATGTCGTGATTGAATGGAATCGCTGCCAGCACGTCGATGGCCCAGTTCTGGTTCAGAAAATAGACCGCGTTGAGGTTCAACGCCGCACCGGCATCAGCGTCCACAATCGGATTGTTGTTTGACTTGGGATCGACGTTGGTAATGCCAACCCGGCCGATCCACGTGCCGGCTTCATGAGCGCTTGCCGCACCGCAAAGAGCCAGGGCTGCGGTCAGCGCAATCAGTGTTCTTTTCATCGGATAAATTCCTTTTTTTGGTGGGTCAACGATGCCTAATATGCCCACGCGAGGGATCACGAGAAATGGGGGGAAGCCGCAGACCCACCTGTGGAAAACCGAAGGGTGCATAGGGGTCGTTTTGAATTCTGCCGTTCAGCACGTCTCATGCCGAAAACAGCGGCACCGACAGGTGAGCCTTGCTAATCTATCTACTGATAGGTATATTGCTCTTATGAACATCAACTCAGACTATTCAAAACGAGCGGTAGACCTTGCCGCGGACGCCGTGTGGCGGCGGTCACCTGCGCCCGGCGTCGAGCGGCGGATGCTGGATCGGATCGGGGATGAGGTCGCGGTCGCCACCAGCGTCGTTCGGTACGCGCCGGGCAGCAGCTTCGCGGCACACACCCACGACGCTGGTGAAGAGTATCTGGTGCTCGACGGCGTGTTTTCCGACGAGCACGGCGACTATCCGGCTGGTACCTACGTGCGCAACCCGCCAGGGAGCAGTCACTCGCCGTTTACCCGTGAGGGCGCCACCATTTTCGTCAAGCTGCGTCAGTTTGATCCGGCGGACAGTCAGCAGCTGACTATCGACACGCGTCAGGCCTCATTTCGGCCGGGCGTTTCGCCCGGTCTGGAGGTCCTGCCGCTGCATCAGTTTGGCCACGAAAACGTTGCGCTGGTTCGCTGGGCACCGGGTACCCGCTTCGGTCGACACGTGCATCCCGGCGGTGAAGAGATTTTTGTCCTGGAGGGGACGTTCGAAGACGAGCACGGCGTCTATCCCGCCGGCAGCTGGCTGCGAAGCCCCGCTTACAGCGAGCACACGCCGTTCTCGACAGAAGGCTGTCTGATCTACGTCAAGACCGGACACCTGTCGCAGGCGGCTTAGTCGGCAGACAATCCTTTGAGGGCTTGGGCTGCTTCTTTGTTGTCGGGATCCAGCGCCAGAGCCTGCTCAAAGGCCGCGCGGGCATCCGCGGTTCGGCTTTGCTGTGCCAGCACCATCCCCAGGCGCCACCAGGTTGGAGAAGGCGGCACCGGCGGATCCTCAGCGTCGGCCAACAGCTCCAGGTAGCGCCGGAAAGCGGCTTCGGCTTCCGTGAGATGCCGTCCTGACAGCGCGCCCGTTCGGCCAAGCTGATAGAGCGCCATCAGATCGGGGCCGTCCCCGGTGCTGAACGGCGTCAGCACCTCAACCGCTTCAGTCCACCGTTCCTGCTGCTGCAGCAGGAGCGCCAGACCCACAGCCGCCTGGCTCTGGGTCGGGTCCTCAGAGAGCAGCGTCCGGTAAAGCGTCTCCGCCGAATCGATTTTGCCCTCGGCCAGGTCGATGCGGGCTTTCCAGGTCCGGCCGAGGTTAGGGTCAAACCGCCCGATCGCCTCAGCCTGCCGGTACGCCTCTTTGGTTCGACCACCGGCGATCCATGGGGCCTGCAGATGGAACTGGATCAGCCCGACGCGCCCGTCCAGGCTCTCCGGGTCGAGCTCAACGACACGCTCCAGCGCTTTGCGAGCGGTTTTCGCCAGGCCGCGCGCTCTCATCATGCCCGCGCTGCCCGCCACCTCACCGGCAGCCTCCGCCAGCGAAAGCCAGATCGCAGGATTGTCGGGCGACAGCTCGGTCGCTGCCTCGAGATCCTCCAACGCCGACTCAGCGCGGTTGGTCCTGAGCCTCAGCCGACCTCGGATGAACAGCTCATCAGCGTTGAGCGCTCGGCCGAGGCCATCCAGGCCATCAGCCCAGGCCAGCACGGTCTCGGTATCACCCGAAGCCAGCGCTTGCTGCAGTTCCTCAACGGACTGTGCTTCAAGCGTGGGCGTGAGAAACAAAAACGCGGCGGCAGCCGAGGGGATGAGAGCAAACTTCATCAAGCGGTATTCCTTTGCGGCGCACGGCACCATTTTTTTCGGTCGATCAGCTTGGCCTCGGGCGGCGCTCGTTCCCAGTGACGGGAGTCATGCTGTAATGGCGTTTTTTTGAAGGTGAGGAAGAACACTCATGTCGATCGCCGTGACCGGAGCCAGCGGCAGGCTGGGATCCAGAATCATCGACGCACTGCGCGCTGCCGATCATCCGGAGGCCCAGTCTCCGCCGATTGTCGCACTGACACGAGCGAACGATTCGGTGACCCGCACGGGCGTTGAAGTGCGCGAAGCCGACTATGCGCAGCCCGAGGCGATGTCGAGGGCGCTTGCCGGGGTCAACACGCTGGTGCTGATCTCCGCACCGGTCAAAACCGGCGTGGATCGCGTGCAGCTGCACCGTAACGCTATCCAGGCAGCGCAGGACGCCGGCGTGCGGTGTGTGCTTTACACCAGCGTGATCGGCAACGGCGACGAGGCGGGTACCTGGTACGCCGAAACGCAGGAGGTCAATCGGATTGCCGAGCAGGACCTCAAAAACAGCGGCCTGCACTGGATCATCTGCCGCAACGGACTGTACCTGGATCTGGATCTCATGCACCTGCGCGCCGCCGGCCCGGACGGCGTTTACAGCAACAACGCAGGTACCGGGCGCTGCGGCTACATCGCCATCAGCGAGCTGGCTTTCGCCATCGCCAGGCTGGCGCTGGAGGCACAGCATGGCCGTGGTACCAACCGCTCGCTGAACCTGATTGGCGAAACCGTCAGCCAGCAGGAGCTGGTTGCGCTGGCCAATCAGGTGTTCGACCTTCAGGTTCGCTATGTGCCGATCGACGAAGCGGCCAACGTCGAGCGCCTGATGGCACATCCGATGATCGCCCGCCGCGGCATCGAGGTCGCCCGCATGCTGACCGGCTGCTTTCAGTGTATGAGTCGCGGAGCCTTCGACGTCGAGCCGCAGTTTCACCTGGCCGCCGGTCGGCCGGCCAAGCCGCTGACACAGCAGATGAGTGAACTGGCGCCGCTGTGATTGTCCGGGTCCGCAACCTACAATGACGCCGGGAGCTTCATCGGGGAATTCCATGCCGCAAGACCACCGTGTATCCAGGCGCGCCCTGCTGATCGCTGTCGTGGTGGCGCTTTTCACGGGAGTGCTGGCGTCGCTCGCGCTCAGGCCACCGGGGCAGACGGTATCCAGCGGAGCCGCCGCAGAACCGGGCACGGTCGACGTGATCCGCTGGCGAGCGGCGTCGTCTTTTACCGGCGCGATGCCGATCATCGGCACTGCACCCTATCGCTTCGCCGACACCATGCGGGCCATGACCGGCGGCGCCATCGACATCACGGTGTACGACCCGGGAACCGTGGTGCCGGCGCTGGAGATCACCGAGAGCGTCAAAGACCGGAAAGTGGAGGCCGGCTTTCAGTGGGTTGGCTACGATCAGGGGCGGATACCGGCCTCAACGCTGATCGCCGCCGTGCCGTTTGGCATGGAGCCCACGGAGTTTATGGCGTGGTGGTACATCGGCGGCGGCCGGGAGCTCGGTGAGGCGCTGTACGAGCCCCATCAGGTGATGCCGATCCTGTGTAGCCTTACGGGCCCGGAAACTGCCGGCTGGTTTCGAGAACCGATTCAGGATATCGACGACCTTGAGGGTCTGAAGATCCGTTTCGCCGGTCTGGGAGGCAAGGTGCTGCAGCGGGCCGGCGCCTCGGTCACGATCATTCCCGGCGGCGAGATATTCCAGGCGCTCGAGAAAGGCGCCATCGACGCCACCGAGTTTGCGCTGCCCGTCATCGATCAGATGCTCGGATTCTCGCAGGTCGCCAGCTACAACTACTTTCCCGGCTGGCACCAGCCGTTTTCGACGGGTCATCTGCAGGTCAACCTGGACATCTGGCGGACCTTGAGCGACACCAGCCAGGCGATGATTCGTACCGCCTGCCAGGGCATGGTGGCGTACTCGCTGGCCGAAGCGGAAGCGCTTCAGGGCGCCGTCGTCAGAGACTTTCAGTCGGCCGGCGTCACCACCGGCTCGCTGCCAATGCCGATCCTGGAGAGGCTGCGGGAGCTGGCTCGCGAAGTGCTCGATGAAGAGGCCGCCGCCGACGCCGACTTCGCGAAGATCCTGAACGCGCAGCGCGAGTTTTCGGAAACCTATCGCTACTGGAAGACCCTGGGCTACCTGCCCCGGGACTTCTGAGCAGGCCGGCCATGTCCAGCGTCATCCAACCCGCCGAAACCGCGCCGCCGGCATCCTATCCACACACGCGGCTGTCGCGCCTGAGCCGGCGCTTCTTCTCCGGACTCAGCAGGGGCATCTCCTGGATCTGGCTGGCGCTGATCGGGGTTGTGATGCTGAACGTCGTGATGCGCTACCTGTTTGGCGAGGGGCGCATCGAGTTTGAAGAGATCCAGTGGCACCTGTTCGCCTGCGGCTTCATGCTCGGTATGGCCGTCTGCATGGACAGCGATCAGCATATTCGGGTGGACGTGCTCCATGATCGGGTGAGTCATCAAACGCGAGCCTGGATCGAGCTCTATGGCCTGCTGCTGCTGTTCCTGCCATTTGTGGTGGCCATGATCATCTTTGCGCTCCCGTTTGTGCAGTACTCTTTTGTCAGCGCCGAAGTGTCGGACGCGGCCGGCGGCCTCCCCTTCCGCTGGCTTATCAAAAGCGTCCTGCCCCTGAGCATGGTGCTGCTCACCTTCGCGGGAATCGCCCGGCTGTCCCGGGTGACGGCTTATCTGTTCGGCTGGCCCCAGCGTGTCGATTAACGACTTTCTCTCAATCGCGATGTTTGTCGCGTTTATTGCGCTGATCCTGACCGGCTTCCCCGTGGCCTGGGTGCTGGGCGGCCTGGCAATTTTCTTCACCGCGATTGCGATCGTGCTCGAGATCGATCTTGGGTTTGCGCTGAACGTCGACTGGGCCTACACCTCGCTGGCCGTCAACCGGAGCTGGGAGGTCATGAAGAACTGGGTGCTGGTCGCCCTGCCCCTGTTTGTCTACATGGGGATGATGCTCGAGAAGTCGGGCATCGCCGGAGACTTGATGACCAGCCTGTCGCGGATCTTCGGCCGGGTTCGCGGCGGGCTGGCCGTGACCGTCACGCTGATCGGCGTCCTGCTGGCGGCCACGACCGGAATCATCGGCGCCTCGGTGGTGCTGCTGGCGATGCTGGGGCTGCCGGTGATGCTGAAGCAGGGCTATCGGCCGGAGCTCGCCAGCGGCACGGTCTGCGCGGTGGGGACGCTCGGTGTGCTGATCCCACCGAGCATCATGCTGGTGCTGATGGCCGATCGCCTGGCGATGCCGGTGGGCGACCTGTTCCTCGGCGCCATGTTTCCGGGTCTGCTGCTCGGTGCGCTGTACGTGACCTACCTGCTGGTGATCAGCCTGCTGAATCCCGACGCCGCGCCGGCTCCCGAACATCCTGAACAGCTCGACTGGACGGCGCTGCTGAACGTCTTCAGGGCGGTCCTGGCGCCGACGGCCCTGATCCTCGCGGTGCTGGGCAGCATCTTCTTTGGTATCGCAACCCCGACGGAAGCGGCCGGCATCGGCGCCTTCGGTGCCACCGTGCTCGCGCTGGTGCGGCGCAAGCTCGATCGGCCGGTGCTGGACGACGTACTGCGGCAGACGACCACCACCACGGCCTTTGTGTTCGCGGTATTTATCGGGGCAACCGCCTTTTCCCTGGTGCTGCGCGGTCTCGGCGGTGATGAGCTGATCAAGTCGGCGCTGCTGGAGCTACCCTTCGGACCGAACGGGATTGTGATCACGATTCTGGCCTTCACCTTCCTGCTGGGCTTCTTCCTAGACTGGATCGAGATCTCGCTGATTGTTCTGCCGCTGGTCGCCCCGGTGGTCCAGAGCCTGGGCTTTGACCTGGTGTGGTTTACCGTGATGTTTGCCGTCTGTCTGCAGACATCGTTCCTGACGCCGCCGGTGGGCTTTGCGATCTTTTATCTCAAAGGCGTTGCGCCCGAAGGCATCACCGCTGGCACCATCTATCGGGGCGTGATCCCGTTCATCCTGCTGCAGCTCGCCGCGATGGCGCTGATATACCTCTACAAGCCGCTGGTCACCTGGCTGCCCGATCAGGCCTACTGAGCTTTGGGCCGCAGCAGGGCCGCTGCCGCCAGCACCGCGTTAAACCCAAGAAATCCGGCGGTGGTCGTAAAAATGACGGCCCACATGTCGCCATGCGGAAGGGCCGCCGGGCCGCCAAAGATCACCGCCGCAAGCCACACGCCGAACGCGGTCGCCAAGGCCAGCATGTCGAAGCCACGCCGTCCCCGAGCCCGTCCAGACCACCAGTAAAGGCTGCCCCAGCCCAGCTGGACCGGAAGCAGCACCAGCTGTGCCATCCATACGTGATGCATGTCGACCCGGTGAATTGCCTGTCGTAGAGCCGACCATCTTAACCCGGTAGCCAGCTGCGACGCGGCAGGTATTCTTACTCGAAGCCGCTCGCAAAAACGATATCGGTATTGACGCCGATGAGGAAAATGGCACCCTCAGTACCCGCCGACTGACCGTCCGCAACCGAAGCGTAGAACGCCAGCGTATCGTCGCCGAGCCCCTCAGGCCCCAGCCGCAGTTCTCCCACCCGGTCGCCGTTGATAAGGCCCTCAACCTCCACCACGGTGGTGAGGCTGCCGCTGCGCCAGAGATAGAGGCCGATCCGCTGGGCCGCGTTGCTCCCGCCGACAAACGCCACGGTGCCGTTTTTGACCGCCGGGGCGCTGAACGGGAAATCAAACTCGTTGACCTGGATAACGCCGAGAAAATCAAAGGGCTCGCTGCCGCCCGGGACCGGCGTTGCCGGGCCGACCACCTCGGTGAGCGTGCCGTTGTCGTAGAGGTAAAGTCCGTAACGACGCTCGCTGTCGTAGCCCAGAAAGGCGACCTGCCCGTCATCCATGGAAAGCTGCCCGGAGAACCAGTGAAAGCCGCCGAACGTTCCGGTGCCGTTGGGCACAGGTGTATCACTGTCGGCGATCAGGTTGATACCCGCGCTACTGCCGATAAACAGCCCCTCATAGTCGCAGCCGTTGCTGGTGGACCGACAGCCGCTGCCGGCGCCGGCGTGAAACGCCGTTTCGCTGCCGTTAAAGGCGAGCCCGCGTACCGCCCGCATCAACACGGCGCCCTGACTACCCGGCAGCGACGTGGTACCGTCAGCCACCGTCTGGAAGGTGCCGTCAGCGTTGCGGATGGCGACCAGCGGACCGCCGTCGCGGGAGCTGGAGAACGCGAGGCGGCCGCCGGC
>JANQOZ010000055.1 GCA_028285525.1 Lysobacterales bacterium | reverse complement strand
TCCTGCCCAACGCAGGCGACGAGCTGCAGGGCATCAAGCGCGGGATTGTTGAGCTGGCAGACCTGCTGGTAGTGAACAAGGCAGACGGGGATCACCGTGATCATGCGGCCCAGACGGCATCGCGCTACCGCGGCGCGCTGGGGCTCCTGCGGCAGATGGGCAGCTGGAAACCCCAGGTCCTGACCTGCTCTGCCCTGGAGAACGACGACATCGATCGGGTCTGGGACACGGTGCAGGCGTTCTATCGCCAGGTGCTGGGAGACGGGAGCCTGGAGGCAGCGCGCCAGCGGCAGGCCGTCGTGTGGATGGAACGCTTAGTGGGGGAAATCCTGCAGGAGCGGCTGATGGCCAAGCCAGAAGCGCAGTCGCTTAAGGAGACGCTGGAACAGCAGGTACGGGCCTCAAGCCTCACGCCGTTTGCGGCCGCAAAGCAGCTGGCGGACGCCTGATGGCAGCCAAACCGCGCGTCCTGCTGCTGGGAAGTGAAGGTCAGCTAGGGCGCGAGCTGAAGCACACGCTCGCCGAAGAATTTGAGCTGGTCACAAGCTCGCGCAACCAGGGCAACCATCCGTGCGATCTCTCCGATCTAGACCAGGTCGCCGACATGCTGCGAAAGGTGCAGCCGGACCATATTGTCAACGCTGCGGCCTACACTGCGGTGGACCAGGCAGAATCCGAGCGAGATCAAGCCTTCCTTCTCAACCGTGACCTGCCTAAGCTCCTCGCTGAGCCTATGGCGGAGTGCGGCGGGCTGTTAACCCACTACTCAACCGACTACGTATTCAGCGGCACCGGCAACCGCCCCTATCGTGAGGACGATCCGACAGACCCGGTCAACGCCTACGGTGAGAGTAAACTTGCCGGTGAGAAAGCGATCCAGGAGACTGACTGCCAGCACCTGATTTTTCGCACCGCCTGGGTCTACGGTCGCCACGGCAGGAATTTTGTCAAGACAATCGTTCGGCTGGCGGCTGAACGTGATTCGCTTAGCGTGGTTGATGATCAGCTGGGGCGACCAACGTGCGCGGCCGACCTGGCCGAACTCAGCATCGCAGCGTTCGCTCAGGCTCAAACCAACTCAATCAGCGGCATTTTCCACCTGACTGCAAATGGAGAGGCGGTTTCATGGTGCGGATTTGCGAATTCGTTCTTAGCCTGGAAACAAGCCCAGGAACCTGGTGTAGCGCTGGCAAAACCATCGCCGGTTCCGAGCACCGAGTTCCCAACCCCGGCAAAAAGGCCAGCCTATTCGGTCATGAGCAATCAGTTGTTTGAAGAGCGTTTTGGGCTGAAGGTGCCAACATGGCAGGACCAACTGAACGAGGCTTTGCCATCGTTTGCCTGGAACTGAGTCCCAGGCAGTGGCCCTGGACCCAAAATCCGTTTTAATGAACCCCTGAACCCCCATTAGGAAAACCGAGTGAAAATCGTTCCTGTGATCCTATCCGGCGGCGCCGGCACGCGGCTCTGGCCAGAGTCGCGCAAATCCTTTCCGAAGCCTTTCATGGCAATGCCAGACGGTGAAACGCTGATTGAGAAGACACTCGCTCGCGCCCGAGCGCTGGCTGACGGCGGTCCGATCATCACCGTGACCAATCAGCACTACCACCAGCTTACTCACGACGCCTACGAGAACGCCGAGGCACATTCGAACCGACACATATTTCTGCTGGAGCCTGAGGCCAGAAACACCGCTCCGGCAATAACGATGGCTGCTGCGTGGGCCAGCGAAGCGCTGGGCGACGATGTCTGTCTGGTGATCCTGCCGTCTGACCATCTGATCGCCGACGTCGCTAACTTCCGTGCCGCAACCGACAAAGCGACCGAGCTTGCCGCGGCCGGACAGCTTGTGACTTACGGCATCAAACCCTCGCGGCCCGAGACCGGCTACGGCTACATCAAAGCAGCGGCCCCTCTCCTTTCAGGTTTCGCGGTGGACAGCTTCGTGGAGAAGCCCGATCTAAAGACCGCAGAGGGTTACGTCGCATCAGGCAACTACCTCTGGAACTCGGGGATGTTCTGCTTCACGCCTGGCAGTTTCCTGAAGGCCGCCGACGAGATAGCAACAGAGCTGCTCGCCGGCGCGCGGGCCTGCCTGGCGGCTACGGAGTGCTCGGATGACACGATCACGTTCGATCGAGACTCATTTGGCGAACTGCAGGCCATCTCTGTGGACTACGCAATTTTTGAGAGAGCCACCAATGTGAGCGTTGTCGCCGGGGATTTTGACTGGAACGACGTGGGCTCGTGGCAGGCGATCAGCGACCTTGCAGCCTCTGACGCTGGCGGCTCTGTGCAAGATACCGTTCTGGTTGACAGCGAAAACGTCTATGTCCGGAATTCCGGTCGGCTTGTGGCGTTGGTTGGGGTGAGCAACCTGATCGTGGTCGATACGCCCGAAGCCCTCCTGATCTGTGACCGCAGCAAAACCCAGCAGGTAAAGGACGTCGTGGAGAAGCTCAAGGAACGTCAATAGGCTAGCAACATCGGAAACCTCGCCCGAAGAAGCCAGAAAATCGGGGCCGCAAAAGCGGCCCCTAGGTATAGCTAGCGTAGACGGTCTCAGAAAACGATCAGTTGCACCGCCTTTCCTGGCGACGTAAGAAACGCCTGGTACGTCTCTCACTCCAGTTAGGGTTCGGCTGACGCCGGCAAATCCTCGGCCCGCTTTGCGACCCGGCTGAACCGGTGGCCGCCATAGCTGGCAAAGCGCTAAGCGTCATAACCGCGGGTGCTGAATATCCTGCTCTCTTGAGAAACTGTCGTCTTGGATGGTCTTGCGACACAACAATCCTCCAACTTCTAGCTGTTACCCCCGAGGCGTAGTTTAGCGGAGCTCAGAAGGGTGTGTAGTCTCGTTTGTCAACTTTCTGTGACATTTTTCGTTTTGAGATTCGTGGCAGGTTGAACTGGAGCGGGTCATCACCCCCCCCCCCCAAAAAAAAACCAGCCCTTAGGCTGGTTTTTTTTTGATTTCGCCGGACGGTTACCGACAGACCATGCGGCGTCCGACCGGAACACGAACCAGACGCCAGCGCCATCCGATGCGCCGAAGCCTCCAGCGGTATATGGTGACCCAGCGGCAGTCTCGACCGCCAGAAGGATCGGGTCCGGGCCCGCCTCCGTTGCCGCCTGAACCTGCACTCGCAATCGATGGTGTTGCGCTCAGCGTGAGAACCACTGGCGCTACGTACCCCGACTTCTTCAGTAGATCGCGGCGTGAAACCTTGTTTGTCACATTTTTTCCCTCTGACCCTTCAAAAGACCCCCTACCACACTAATATAGCCAATGATGATTCGTAGTGCTAGGTCTGATAGAGAAAAAAGTGAAGGAACTTGATTACACGTCCAGACTCTCAGAATCCAGCAGCCCTGATTCCGAAAAAACTCCCAGAATATTCCGCACATCGGAAGCGACCTGATTAGCAGGTATATCGAATTCTCCAGCGAGCCAATTGACGATGTCTTCGACACTATTGCTACCGTCGCAACTCTCCAGCACGGCGGCGGCGGTCCCATTGAGTTTGTGGACCTTCTGGTTTTCCGTGTCCAGGACAATCATTTCGTCCTCAACAACTTCAACTTCGAGATTGGGTTTTTTTTTGGGGTTCACTTTTTCAATGTTTCCAGAACAATTTGGCAGGTTGACGTTAGCTCTGCCGACATTAGCAAGAATAGATTCGTATCTTGGGACAAAACCCGACTCGCCTTGAGCCCCGCGGCCTCGTGTGCGAGCCCGTTCAGCAGGTTCGGATAAAGCCTGAAGGCACCTTCAGCCGTCGAAAGAGGAGCAATTGCCGGGTCTCCTGGCGTCTGCTCGACCAGGAATATGTCCCGCACCACGCGACTTTCATAGCAGATGCCCGCGGGAAGCTGGTTCGCGGGAACATGATAGGTCCAACCGGTAAACGGAGTCTGTTCCGGCAGTTGGTAGGGCTGTCCTGGGCACCGCTTCTGATTGAGTGAATGCGGGTAGGGAACAACCTCCGGCCGTTTAGGACTAGAAAGGTCCACTGGAGCAAGCTCGTCGCTCAGGTAGGCGCAGCCATGGTGAGTCAGTGCCCAGGCCAATGTCGACTTACCATTCCCCGATGCACCCGAAATCAAAAACGCCTGGCCCTCGAATTCAAGCGCCGCAGAATGCAGGAAAACCAGCTCTGGTCGTGCGAACTGCAGCCCCATGACGAGGTAAGTCTCGATGCTGTGGATCAGCTCGTCTCGTGCCGAGTCGACGGCTTCGTCGTGACCGCTCTCCCAGGTGACCTTGTAGCTGTCATCAACGCCCTCCGCTGCAATAACCACTTTCGGTTTACCGCGTTTCAGACGCCTGAACGCCTGAAAATTGGAGGTGACCAGCGAATGGGTTGGTCTATCCAGGTCCAAACGCAGTTCAACAGGAACCCCCACAATCTCCAGGAGCAAAATCAAATCCTCTGCGAAAGCATTATCTTGCCTCAGCCGTTCTCAGCAACAAAGCGGCAACTCAGCAGCGATTACAATCGTTGACGTTGACGCGACGTGATACGTTGGGTCAACGCACGCACCGTAACCAGGACCCAAGCTCGTAAGAGTTTGGCCTGGAATCCTGGACGGGTTGCGGACACCAGATACTCGCTGAACGCGGCACTGGCAAGCTCTGCCCGCAACGCCGAATCGCCAGGCTTAAGTTCGTGGATCTGTTGAATGTTGCCCGGTAGTGGCCACCAAAGCGGCGGTTTGGGCCCCTCATCCTCAAGCTCGTCGAGCAAAAAACCCATGAGCTTGCAGGCTCGAACGAGTTCCTGTGATTCCCGGTTTTCGTCCTCTGACAATCCGGAACGGCGCATAAAGAGGCAGTCAAGAATAGGCCGCTGGAGTCCAGGGTCTCCCCAACGGTCCATTAAATCAAAGTACCAATGGGCAATCGTGTGCAGCCTGGTGAGGGCCGGGGCAAGGAAGCGAATGGGCCGCTCGCCGGAATCATCAGTGACAACGTTCTGCCCCAAAGCGGGCTCCAGGAAAACCGCCTCTTCCTGAAAAGGCGATTTATCGGTAATAAGCCGGTGGTGGATTTCAACCCACTGCTTCAGATCGGGGTGATAAACCGGTACGACATGATGGTGCCCATCCCAGAGCTCGTCCGGATGACTCGTCGGGTTTCGGAATCCCTCAGCCTCCAAAATTTTGAGTGCCTCGTGTCCAGTGTCGTTTCGCAAGAGCAGGTCGAGATCGCCCATGACACGCCAGTGAGGTTCCGGGTAAAACCGTTGCGCAACGTCAGCCCCTTTCAGTACCACCGGCTCTAACCCGGCGTTTTCGAGGACTTCCAGAATCTGCAGAAGACTGTTGCGCGATCTTGCAGCGATAACGCGAGCAGTCATATCCGCCGATTGGAGCAATTCGATCGATTGCACGGAAGCGCCGAGATGGCCTTGCTGCGCCAAAGTCCAGAATAACGGCCCGAGACCATTGTCCGCTACAAGACGAGCCTCCGACTCTGAAATCGGGTACGGGTCGCTTGGGGGCTGATTGAGGCGGCCAACAAGGTGCAGCAGCATGCAGTTGTGAGTTTTTTGCCGGACACAAGTCTAAGTTTTTCTTCCGGATATTGCGATACGAAGAAAAACGGGCTACTTTTTCTGGCTGCCTAAAACGCCGCGATCGCGATGATGCCGATATTTTTCATCAAAACACTGGGTGTCAGTTGAACCCGTTCGATTCCGCCGAGATGGCTGACGTGCCGAGTGAATCCCACAACGTGGCGCCGACCAACGTCGAGTCAGCGGCAGACGTGGTGACGGTCAACCCCTGTTCAGCGCGTGAGAAGGGCCAGGGGATGGTTTATTCCCAACTTGGTTGGCGGAAAGAACCTAAGAACGACATGCCCGTGCAGATTGGCGCCAGCGGCTGCGTGGCCAGCCAGGAACGCAATGCACTCTTGATGCTCGCGGGCCAAACCGAAAACAACCACGTGGTCAGCTTTCGAGGACCCACTGACCGGATCGGCCGGCGGTGTAATTTGAAAATCACCCACGCCCCGGCAAATTCACTGCGCGGGCGTTTCGATGCCCGAAGCCATGTCGCCTGAATCGACGGCCTTGCCAGAACCCACCGTCTCGCTGACGCTGTCGCCTCAGGATAGCGCCCGCCTTGCCGGACTCTGCGGACCTTTGAACGCCAACCTACGGCTGATCGAAGGGCGCTTTGACGCCAAGATCAGCAACAGAGGCGGAACCTTCGCCATTGCGGGATCGGATGCCGAAATTGCTGTCAACCTGCTGCGAACACTGTATGCAAAAACCGAAGACGGTCCGCTGACAGCGGAGGAGATCAACCTGCAGATGCAGTCAGCTTCGATAGAGGCACCGTTGGAGTCATCGTCCGAGCCTGCCGCCACCAGCGAAGTCAGCGTCCGAACCCGACGAGGGAACATCGTCGGTCGCGGACCCAACCAGAAGGCCTATCTAAAAAGCATTGTCAGCAGTGACGTGAGTTTCGGCATCGGGCCGGCGGGGACCGGCAAGACCTATCTCGCGGTCGCCTGTGCAGTTGATGCACTTGAACGCCAGCAGGTATCTCGCCTGGTACTCGTGCGGCCAGCCGTAGAGGCTGGCGAGCGGCTGGGCTTTCTCCCGGGCGATATGGCGCAGAAAGTTGACCCGTATCTTCGACCACTGTTCGATGCGCTGTACGAAATGCTCGGCTTCGAGAAAGTCGAAAAACTCATCGAGCGCAATGTGATCGAAGTCGCTCCTTTGGCTTTTATGCGCGGGCGGACGCTCAATGACGCGTTCATCATTCTCGACGAGGCGCAGAACACGTCGGTCGAACAGATGAAGATGTTCCTGACGCGCATCGGCTTTGGTTCACGCGCGGTGGTGACTGGCGACGTGACACAGGTGGATCTGCCGCGGCACCAAACGTCCGGTCTTAAGCACGTGATTGAAATTCTCCAGGAGATCAAGGGAGTCAGCTTCACGTTCTTCCAGTCCCGAGACGTGGTTCGCCACGCCCTGGTCCAGCGAATCGTGGACGCCTATCAGCAGTCAACCGACAGTGAATCGGACAACATCTGAGCTTCACATCGAAATCAGCTTCGGCGATAAGATCGAGCCCGATTGGGCGGATCGGGAGCTGATCCAGTCTTGGGTAATTAACGCCCTGCCTGCGGACTTAGACGGAGGCGAAATCGACGTCCGCATCTGTGACAAGCAGGAAATGCGCGATATCAACCGTCGATTCGCCGGCAAGGACTACGCGACAAACGTTCTCGCTTTCCCGGCGGAAATCGACGCGCCGGTGCCGGCCAAGATGCTAGGCGATATCTTGATCTGCGCTCCCGTTGTCGATACCGAAGCTCAAGAACAGAACAAAACGCGGCATCAGCATCTGGCACATATGCTGACTCATGCCGTGCTGCACCTGCTGGGCTTTGATCACCAAACCGTCGACGAGGCAGAGCTTATGGAAAGCCGTGAGGTAACCCTGCTCCAGAACCTCGGATTTCCTGACCCCTACGCTTCGTCGGGACAATAGCAAGGTGGGCCTGATCGCGCTAAACTGACAGGTCTTTTCGCTGCACTGCATCTACAGTTTCGCCGTATGAACGACGACGTACCCAGTAGCAACGGTTCCGAACCGAAGAGCTGGCTGGAAAAACTCGGCCACGCCCTTACCGGTGGTGAACCACGAAACCGCGAAGATCTCCTCAAACTACTGCAGGAATCCCTCGAGCGGGAAATTCTCGATAAGGAAACGTTTGCCATGCTCGAAGGCGCCATGGAGGTGTCCTCTCAGCAGGTGCGTGACGCGATGATTCCGCGAGGACAAATGGTGTGCGTGTCAGCGGGGCAAACGCTGGCCGAAGTGCTGCCGGTCATTGTGGAATCCGGCCACTCACGCTTTCCGGTCATCAAAGACGACCGCGACGAGGTCGTTGGCGTACTTCTGGCCAAAGATCTTCTTCGCTTCTTCGACAACGCTGACGAGTTCGACCTTGAGCAGATTCAGCGCGAAGTCGCCTTCATTCCGGAGAGCAAGCGCCTGAACGTACTGCTGGAGGACTTTCGCAGCTCGCGAAACCACATGGCGATTGTTGTTGATGAGTACGGCGGCGTTGCCGGCCTGATCACCATTGAGGACGTGCTGGAAGAAATAGTCGGCGAAATCGGCGATGAGTACGACGCCGAGGAAACCGACTTCATCAATCCGATGGAAAACGGGCGCTTTTCCGTCAATGCCCTGACGCCCGTTCACGATTTCAACGAATACTTTTCCTGCGAACTGCCGGAAAAAGACTTCGACACGGTCGGCGGACTGGTGACCGGAGAACTGGGCCGCCTGCCAGAAACCGGCGAAGCAGTCACGGTCGGCGGACATGAGTTCGAAGTGCTGAAAGCCAACAGCCGCCGACTTCTCGTGCTCGGGTTAAAGCCATCTTCCGAATAACGCGTTGGTTGATGGCTGCGCTGCTCAGCCTTCCAGCCCTATCGCTCTGCCAGTCGTTCTCTTTCGAAGACGCCGAGGTGTCTCTGATAACCGTTGGCCCCGGCAAAATCTACTGGCAGGCGTTTGGGCATAACGCCATCATGGTTTCTGACCCGGTCAGTGGGTTTAACGCCATCTATAACTTTGGTCTTTTTGATTTTACCAGCGAGAACTTCCTGCTCAATTTCATCATGGGGAAAATGTCCTATCGCGTCATGGCCTTTGACCCTGACACTAATATAGCGGGGTACATTCGCGACGACAGGACGGTCGCAAAACAGGTGTTGAACCTCAACGCCGAACAAAAGCGAAGACTGATTGAATACCTCGACTGGCACAGCAAGCCTGAAAACGCGAGTTATCGATACGACTATTTTCTCCAAAACTGTTCAACCAAAGTTCGCGACGCGCTGAATATCGCCCTGGATGGGGCGCTCAAGGCCAGCTTTGAGAAAGATATGACCTCGGAGACTTTTCGAAGCAGTCTGGGATCGTATTCCAAAGCTGTTGCCTGGCTTCATCTTGGTGCGAACATCGCGCTTGGCCGGCCGGTAGACAACCAAATGTCGCTCTGGTCTTCCTTCTACCTGCCCGATCAGCTATCAGAGGCAGTTGCGACCTTTGCCGTAGAATCGGGCGCGGCGCTGGCTCAGGAACGTATTGAAATTTATAAGGGGGCTGCCACAGACGAATCGCTGCTGCCTCTGGTTTTTCTGGCAATCGGAGTCCTTTGCCTTTGGCTTGTCCGTAGAAACTCTTGGGCTCGGTATATATGGTGTTCGGTGTCGGGCCTGGCAGGCGTAATCCTGCTGTTGATCTGGCTGCTAACAGAACATTGGGCTACCGCATGGAACCCGGCGCTTATCGCGCTAAGTCCTTTGCTGCTGGCTTGGCCTTTCTGCACTGGCAAGGCGAGAAAGGCGCTCACCTTTACCGTCATCGTTTCAGCAATCTTTGGGCTTTGTTTTGTTCGAAGCTATGTTCAGGTGCTGATAGTGTCGTTTCAGATTATCGCCTTGGTGCTCGCATACTGGGCCGTGACACAGTCTAAGCCAGCGGTTCCGCCGGCAGGCTGATTCGCCACGGACTTACTGACTCAGAGGCAAGCCGAGACGCCGTTGGCTAGGACGCTTACCCTAGCCCTCTCGACAAAAGCGAAAGCCGCAGTAGTGATCGAGCGAGTACTTAGCGTCTGAGAAGGGTATGGAGCAGCTCTTTTCCGGGTTTTTCCACTCGTCCAGCAACTCATAACCGAGCGCCTCGAGGTCCGCAATCAGCTCCCCCCGATTGACAATTTTGTAGGGGCAAAAAGCGGGGCCCATGTTCTGCACCGTAAAGTAGGTTGCCTGTTCGGTCACCGGTAACAGATTAAGCAGAATCTGTTTTGGTAACTCCGCCAACGAATCGAGTATCTGCGACAGTGGGTCCGGTAGATACTGCAACGCCCCCGCGGCAAGCAAAACATCGTAGGTCTCGTGCTTTGGTTCCGTTACAAAACTCAATCGAGTCTCGCCACGCTCACCCGCGATGCTTTTGCCAGCATCGACCACCGCCGGAACATCGAGAATGGTCCAACTGAGTTTTTTGGGATACTCGATATATCGTTCGTAGGCGTAAAAGGAAACGCCAGTATGGCCCCCAATCTCGAATACCCGGCTCCAGCCGGGCAGCGAATCCGCCAGCCAGAAAAGAACCGGATAGTCCGCCGGATACACTTGCGTGTGGCGTTCCGCGTACAACGTCGCCGCAGCCTCGGTATCGTAGCCAGTAGGTTTGCCTGTTGGCGTCGCGGCCAGCGCGGCTGCGTAGTCAGGAAACACACCGAAAAATAAGTTGGAGCGATCTGCAGTAAGAAAGAATCGCCTATAGCGCGCCAGCAATACGGCCCGGATCGGCGGAAATTCTTTCAGCAGTTGTTTCAAATTCAACGCAGTGATGTCCCTGTATGTCGACGTGTTGAGTGCTCTATCGTCTAGTACGAACCCGGTGGAGGCCGATAACCGCGAAATCGTCGCTTCAGACCCACGAGGAGCCGTCCAATCGGAGCCTTTAGGCCGTCGCTTCGCCCTCCGCCGGGGGGCGAAGGTTTGATGCCGACCTTCCGGAGCACGTTGTTGAACTGGTGAACGCGGGCCAGTTCACGCATCCGCTCTGTATAAAACACCACACCTATAGAAATCGACACCCCGTCGTCCTTCCATTGCTCGGGACAACGGGTCATATGCGGAGAAGTCGCTGGAAAAAAAACTCCTTGCCCAGGGCTGGTCAGCGTCTCGATGCCGCGCTCACGCGTTTCTTCTCGCAGGCGCACGTTTTCGAGTCGTCGGTTGACGATAAAATTCTCGACGTCGACAGCCGAAACTACTTCATGATCGCGCCAGTCGAAGACCGTCATATACTTCCGGCCTTTGATCTGAAGCCAGAAGTTGTTTTCCCGATCAATGTGAAACGGGGTAACCGAGGGGGCGGTTGAAAGAAAGACAAACCCACCTGCGTCCAGAATCTGACCTTGTTCTGGTTCAACTAAGGGCCTGACGCCTTCTAGGATCTGCCACATCAATTGCTGGTATTGTGCGTGCGCTTCGATGTTGTACAGCGCAACCCAGGCTCCACTTTCGTTGATTGACGCAAAAACTTCATCGATAGACCGGCCGTCGGCCGGCCGACTTGCGTGTTTAAAGGCGCCGTCAATCTGCAGATCGGAATCGACGAATCGGCATTGCTCTCTCGGCATGAGGTATCTCGCCAGTTCATGCAGCGCATCGAGCTGGAGCAATGGGTGCTCGTGTGCATTGTGCCGAATGCCTGATAGCTTCAACGTCGAAAAATCTTCAGGTGACTCCGGCTCAATAGTCAGCCGATACTCATCGGCCGATTTTCGGCGGTTGTCTTGATTTTTGGCTATGGGGTCTTGCGACTTCATCCCAGGGCACCCTCAATAAGCTGAATGATCTCAGAATCCGCTAACTGGCCGAGGCCGAGATCAAAATGCACGTTAAGCTGAGCGATCAGGTGATTCAACCAAAGTCCGTGATAGATAGTCCCCGCATGGTAGTCGGCAAGCACCAGGTTGGATGGATGATCCCCTAGCGTATTGCTTATTTTGACATTACCGACAGCGAAGTAGCTCGCGGGCTCACCATCGAGGCGGCTCCCTACCCGGTCCACGTGCCACCCGAAATCGTTTATAAACGCGATCCGGGGGTTCTCGGATGCTACATCCTTTAGCTGGCGATCGTATTCGGTGAGCACGCTGTCAATGTTCTTCAGCCACTCTTTGTTCGACCAAGCGGGTTCATCCATTGTTAAGTTGTAGTCCCTGGCGAGGCCAACCAGCGCAATTCGTAAGCCCGGGTTCGCTGATAGCAGCGAAGACGCTGCCTCCTTTATCTGAGCGATGCAGTTCTCTACGGTCTCAACAATGCGTCCATCGTAACCCGTCTCGGCATAATCACGTTGGTGCTCGAGCTGACCGATGTCGTTAACACCAATTCGAATCACGACCAACCCTTCATTCCAGGACGTATTCGCTCGAACTCGATCAACCAGCCATCGAGCCTGGTAGGGCCAGCTTTGTAGTAGTGACCGACATTTCAAGCCAGACACCGCATAGCTGTTTTCATAATCGTATTTGTGTGGGGCTCGGGACGACAAACCCAGAAACCGCCGCACCCTGGCAAGTCTGTAATCACTGCCCCAGTGCCCAAGAGCACCCAGGTCAACCTCACCAGGCCTGAGTCGCGCCCAAATATCGGTCCACACGAAGGTATACGCGTGATAGTCGTTCCCTCGACGTTTCCCGTCGACATAGTCACCATAAAAATGACTATCGGAGTCGCCAAGAACTGCAACCTTTAGCGCCTGTGGCGCCGCGGTTGCCGGCCGGGCGCTATTCAACAACCGGCGCGATTCGGGTGAGAACAGCCAAAATGACAACACTGCGACCCCCGCCGCCGAAAGCAGCAAAGCACCGCGGAGGCTCATCACGTTCGGCCTGTACCGGTCCTGTTACGCTTGAGCCAACGACTCAGAAAACCGCGTTCAGTGCTGGGTCTTTCGTGGTCTTTCAATCGATTGCCTTCACACCACGTGGCAATGGCGGACAGCGGATCCATAACGAGCTGTCGAGTAGAGACCCGAACACCAAGTTTTGCTTCAATCAGCGCAATGGCTTTTACAGCCAACAGCGAATGGCCACCCATCTCGAAGAAGTTCTCACCTTTGGCGACAGGTCCTGGCACCCCTACTAGGTCGCACCAGATCGCAGCGATACTGCTCTCAGTTTCGCTAAGCTCTATCCCGCTCGACGACCTGCCCGCTGTTGCATAAGAAATATCGGGCAACTGCTTTCGATCGACCTTGCCGTTGGGCGTCAGCGGGATCTCGTCAATCGGCTCAAACTGCTGCGGCACCATATAGTCCGGCAGCACCTGACGTAGCGCCTTGCGAAGCTCCAGGCTC
>JANQOZ010000052.1 GCA_028285525.1 Lysobacterales bacterium | reverse complement strand
TGAAGCGGGTTGGGGTATCGGCACGCATCGTCAGGGCAACCAGGAGTTCAGCACCATCTACTTCTACGACACCGAGGGCCAGCCGCGCTGGGTTGCCGTCGTTTCCGACGGCGCGGCGCTGTCGGAGCAGGGGACTGCGGAGCTGGCCAGCTTTCGTGCGCACTGTCCGGGATGTATCTGGACGCCGCCGGTGCTGCTGCCCGGCGGAACCATCGACCGACCTCTGGAACCGAACGGGTCAGCGCTGATCAATCGATTGGACGTGCGGGTCGAGGGAGACCTGAGCATCAACTGGCTGCGCCAGAATCTCCCGCTGCAGCAGGTCACGCCACCCTAAAGAATCGGTTGATCCGCCTGTGAGAGCGAGTTCCAATGCGGGCGGGCTTGCGCCTCTGTCAGCCGGTCGCGATAAGCCTCCGGCGTGACCACGCTGATGAACCCCATCGTGTCGTTGTCATGCAGCTCCCGATTCCCGCAGTGGGGGTCGATCTCCAGCAGGAACTGACCCACCTCGGCAGGGGTAAACGCCAGGGTAAACTCGAGGGCCGGGATGGCCGATTCGAGTAGTCCGATCTCCGGCGCGCGAAACGTGTAGATGTAGTCGGTGCTGGTCAGCCTCAGCTCAACCGGTTGCCCGAGCGGCAACACCAGCTCACCTTCCGTGATGACGTCGTCGGGTGTGCCAGCCAGCTCATCTGGCCCGAGATACCGAAACCGCCAGACAAACTCTGAACCGGTGACCTCGATGATTTGCGGTGTTGCCGGAGCGTCTTGCTCTGCATAAGTTTGGGTGGGGTGGCCGCTCCCTTGAACCGTGCGGGAATCGTCGTCGCCACTCATCGCCCGCGTGACGGCGTACGACGCGCCAAACGAGACGCCGGCAATCGCCGCGATGCCGAACCAGACCCTCAAGCGCTTTAGCCTTCGGCGGCTTCGGTGAGCTCAATCACGCGGTTGCCGTCACCGATCTTGTCGAAGCTCTGCTGCTGCCCGTTGGGCCAGACAACCTCAACACGATCAACCTGGCTTTGATCACCGAGACCAAAGTAGAGCGGCAGAATGCTTTGGGACAGATAGCCGCTCTGGCCGTCGTTGACCTGGACCCACTTTTGATCGCCCGCGTGAACCGTGACCTTTGCGCCCAGCGCGTTGCGATTGGACTGGGTGCCGACCAGCCGCACGGCAAGATAGTTCAGCTTGTCGCCCTTCTGTTCTGCGAGATTGCTGCGCAGCACCTGTGGCACGTCTCCGAGCTCGCTGGTGATAATGTCGAGGTCGCCGTCACCATCCATGTCGAGCATGACCGACGAACGGCTGCCGAGAGCCCCGTAAATCGTCAGATCCGAGTCTCGGCCGGCGCAGTCTTTGCTGTCGGCGTGAATTCCGTCACAGTCCAGGGCAATCCACGGCTTGGCTGTCCGGTTATCCCGTCGCGGCTCAAGGCCTACGAGATATTCGGCGTCGACAAAGCGCTCGCCCTGCTGGTTCAACAGCAGGCTGTTGGGCGCGTAGCGGAAGGGGTAATTCATGCTGGAGATCAGCAGCGCGTCCTGCCAGCCGTCAGCGTTAAGGTCGCCAACCGAGACGCCCCATGGCCAGTAGTTTTCCGTGTTCATCGAGTCCGATACTTCGGTGAAACCCGCCGCGCCGTCGTTTCGGAAAAGCGCGTTGCCGTAGATGCTTTTTCCCTTGCCGCCAAGAAAGGTTGCTGACCAGTTTTGCTCGACCCAGGTGGCCTTCAGCTTCTCGCGATCAACGTCCACCTTTTCGGACATGTCTGAATGCATGTCGGTCAGCAGCAGATCCATGTCGCCATCGTTATCGAAGTCGAAGCTTTTCACTCCCATGGAGCCCCAGGGCGTTTTGGGAAAGACTTCCCGCGTCATCCGCTCGAATTTCTTGCCCTCCCGGTTGACCCAGTACTGGTCGCCACCCTGCATGTTCAGGAGGTACAGGTCAGGCCAGCCGTCGTTGTTGAAGTCCGTGGGCGTTGCGGCGCCGGTCCAGCTGAGATCAGAAAAACCCAGTGCCTCCGACTGATCGGAGAATCGATTGCCGCCGAGGTTGCGGTAGATCAGGCTGCTGCGCTCCCGCTCAGCCTTCAGATGGCCCGCAAATGCGTCCCGAAATCCCACGTAGTAGGTCGGTGGGTTTTCCAGCTTCTCGTCGGTCGGCGTTCCCTGAATCCGGCGGCTCTGCTCGGTGGTGTACTGACCGACTTCCGTCAACAGAAGATCCAGCAGGCCGTCGCGATCGTAGTCAAAAAAGATGGCGGAGGAGCTGTGCCCGTCATAGTCCAGTCCGGAGCGCTCGGAGATATCTTTGAACGTGCCGTCGCCCAAATTTTCGAACAGGCGGTTCGCGCTGCGAACGTTGGTCACGTAAAGATCCGGGTCGCCGTCGTTGTCGATGTCGGCAAAGCTGGCCGTCACGCCGATGACGTCCGGGAGCGCAACGCCTGCCGCAGCCGTCGCGTCGGCAAACTTCCCGTCGCCTTGATTCAGATACAGTCCGTTGGGGCCTGCCTGAGACACAAGGTAGATATCGATTAGCCCGTCAAGATTCACGTCGGCGGCCGCGATACCGTTGCCGTGGTCATAGTGAACCGCCTTGTAGTCCAGACCCACGTCGTCGACGATGCGGTGGAGAAAGTCCATGCCGCTCTTAGGCTGGATGTCGGTGAAGGTGAAGTTGTGAAATACGGACACCTTTTTGCCTTCCTCGAGCTGCTGTTCCTGCCGAGGTTTGACCCAGGCCGGGTTTCCGACGTCTTCAGGAAAATACAACACCGACGATCCGGCGGCATCAGCCCGAGTCTCGGTGCTGAGGAAAAACGCGGGCAGGAAAAGGGACGAAACAAGTAGTCTGGCAGGTGTCATGGCGGAACTCCACGAAGCTGGCTTGCAGAGAAAACGGCACTCCGAAGAGTGCCGTTTGGTGGAACGAAGGGGAAAACAGACTTACTGCGGAGCAACAGCGCCGCTGATGTCGAATTCCCAGATGGCGTCACCAAAGCCCAGAGAGCTTCGGACACCGTCGCTGTCTTCAGACGTCGAGGAGAGACTCTCGTCCTGGTCAGACAGGATGGTGGACTGCGGATGCTGAACCGCCACAACAAACTTGTTGGGCTGTGCCGGGTTGAAGATCATCCCGGTTGATTCAGACCCAGCAACCTGCAGGCTCATGAAGTGGTCAAGAGACTCAGCCACACCGTCATTGTTCACATCGCGGGCGAACCAGATGTCACCACCGGCACGACCAGCTTGCGTGGTGTTCGGCGAATCTTCGATGACGTAGACGTTGCCGTTAGCGTCCAGCGCCAGGTTGTCCGGAGCGTTCAGCGTGGCGTTGGTCGCCGGAAAACCGAGGTTGCGAGGCGTGCTGGCGTCAGCGAAGATCCGGAGGATCGGGCCACGGCTGGATTCTTCCAGCGAGTAGATCGTGTTTTCGGACGTCGCCGTGAAGTAAATCACTTCGTTACCAACCCGATTCAGGCTGATGGTGGTGTCTTCCGGACGACCGAATGGCGTAGAGCCCACGTTGTCACCGGCGACGCGTGCCGCAAAGCCCGGGTCGATGATGTCACCGCTGGCGTCCAGCAGGTTCTCTGCAGGATTTTGGATGCCGGGCAGTGCATTGCCGTTGATGTCGGTGAGCGCAATCCAGCGGGCCGCTCCGGTACGCTGAGTTTCAGCAGTTACGCCTCGGTCCCAGCGCTCAGCCGGATCGCAGCCGTCACTTTGGACGCACTTGGCGTAGGAGTTAACGGAGAGAACGGAGGTCTGACCTCGGCTGTAGTCACCAGGTGTGGTGAACGTCACCTTGTAGATCGAGCCAGACCGGTCTTCGTCGATGAAGTACATGACTTCGTCGGGACGACGAATGCTGAACTCAATGCCCTCCTGGGCAGACAGCGGCAGGCCGCTGAGGACGCGCCAGTCGGCATCCGGGTCAGAGTTACAGTCACCCGCAGTAAGAGCCGGGGCTCTCGGATCTTCTGGCGTTTTGTAGGGATCGCAGATCTCAACAAAGCGACCGGTGCCCGACCATTCCTCACCAGCGATCAGCGTACCGCGCGGCGTGAAGCGGACCGGGTCGAATGCGCCAAAGTCAGTGTCGTTCTTGAAGCCTTCAGAACCCGTTGAGTCACCCTGGAAGATGACGTCGGTCCGGTCGGTGGCGATGTTGTAGCGTGATACGCCAGCACCGAAGGTGGTTTCGTGCGGGATGAAGATGTTCTCACCTTCCGGATCAAATGCCAGCATGTCGAACATGGAAGAGTTTCGGCCGTTGTCGACGCGGACTACGGAGCCCTCGCCGAGTTCGACTTCTTCCATGCTCATCAGGTTGGTTTGGGTGATCCCGACAGGAACGGTCCACGGCTTGTTGCGCTCGTCGACGCCCTGCAGCGTGATGAGATTGTCGGTGGCGACGAAGACGCCGGTTGGGTTGCCATCAGCGTCGGTTTGCTCGACTACTTCGACAACTTTGGTGCCGTCAGCTAGGTCCACTAACTCGCCCTGAGTCAGCGGAATAAAGTACGGCTCGGTTCCAGCGGTGGCCATAGAGCCAACCGCCATGGCGATGGCGCCAGCCAACGCGCACTTGGAGTGTTTAATCATTCCTACCCCTTAGAAATTAGGTTTGAAAACAGTGTGTGGCAGATGCTTCAAGTCACATCTTGGGCCATCGTCTCAGCCGTTTGTGACGATTTTGTGTACGCCAGATGACAACGCATCCATGTCGAAAAAAAGGATGAAATCCTCAGTTTTCGTCGAGATATGTCTGTCCAAAAAACCGCCTATTTTTCCCAGTCGAGTCGAATATCCCAGTGGTGAAAAACCTCCGGGGGCAGCGTAGGCGCGGTTTTGTTGTCGATTTCAGCGTAAACATTGGGTGGCGGAGTGACGGTTGCGTCGCGCCCGTAGATGAAGTCCTGATCTTCGACGATCACTCGGTAGGCCTTGTTCAGCTCGCGCGCTCGCTCCGGTGATGGCGTAATCAGCTCATAGACGTCTTTGGCGGCTTTGACCGCAGCCTGATCGACGGTGCCGTCGTCCTGGAACCAGCGCTCAAACATCTCCGGGTTGCTGCGAAACTCCCCTCCGCCACCGACCCGCGCGAGGTAGGTGGCAATTTCGCCCTCGCTTTCACCCATGTTCGGGGCGTCGGGCATACCGCGCAGGTTGATGTAGCCCCAGCCGGCGGCCCCTTCGACCTTTCGAGGCATCGAGAAGGTCTTATCGATCGTAGCGCCGATGGAAGCGTGGCAGCCCATGCAGAACAGGTTTTCTTCATAGCTTGCCGTGCGAAGCTCGCCGTCGCGTCCCTCAATGAATCCCTGGACGGACCAGCCAAACTCGTTGTCCAGTCCGTAGTCGCCGAGCACCGGATACCACGGCAGGCGACCCTCATCCTTGGCAAAACCCTCGAGTTCGTAGCCGCGTTTGTAGGCTTTTTTGTTAAGTGTCCGCGACTTTTTCATGTAGCGGACTTCTTTCATACGCTTCGAGACCGAGATTTGGCCGCCATCCCCTACACCAACATATCGGACGGTATGGAGGAACTCTGTGCCTGCGGGGTAGACATAGGTGTCAACGTACGCGTCGCTCGCGGCTCCGACAAATCCGTCGACAGCCGTGATGCGCTCAATGACTCCGAGCTCGTCGTCGCCGTTCAGGTCTTTGCCAATCTTTCGTTCGTCAACGGGAAGGGTGGTAATCGTTTTACGATCTTTGAGCAGCGCTTCCGTAATCGCAAGGTTGGCCCGGTAAACGTCTGCGGAGTAATTGCCCTCAGCGTCTGTGCGGTACTTTTCCTCCAAGCGGATCATCACGTCGTCCGTTGAGCCGTTGGTCGGCCAGAAAGTGGATGGCAGGGGCTTGTAGTTGAAGGCAACCCAATGGCTGCCGTCGAGCGCGAACCCATTCTCATCGAACGCCGCGGCGCCTTTCTGCAGATCTCTTAGGTCCGGAATCCAGCCTCGGAACTTCGCCTCCTTCAGCCGCGCTGCCAGCGCGCTGTAGTTGTCGGTATCCACCCAGTCATCGATTTCCTCGTCGCTGATCTTGGCGACGCGTTCGCTGCGATCCTCGAACAGGTTTTTCCAGTGGTTGGTCATGCCGACGTCGCTGAAGCTGTATTCAAGCTGCAGGCCACCGTCCGCCATGACGTTCTCACGGCCTGGCTTTGGGTGCTGGTGGCAGACGTAGCAGGGGTTGTGTTTGCCTTCAGTGCGCGTGTAGCACTGCGGTGGAATCACTGCCTCCCGGTTGTAAACCGGCGCGGTCCAGTCAAGCTCCGGGATCGGGTTGGTCCGTACGCCCTCCTGGTGCTGGAGGCGATTAATCACCAGTTCATGAATCGCAATTTTTTTGGTCTTGGGTTGACTCACCTTGCTGTTGTTGTCGGTGGGGTCAGCCATGGTGGCGCCAAAAACCAGTGCGATTCCGGCCAGGCCGGCAGCAGTAAACGTCACCTGCTTCATGGGGAACAGCTCCTCAGTTGGATCGCCAGCGCTTGTCGCTGGCGGATGTTGGTTTAGGAATTCGAAAAGTTCTGCGGCTGCCACTGCCAGACCGGCGCGCGGACGATGTCCAGCGCCTGCTTCACGGTGTAGCCCTGGGCGGCATAGCGTCGGGTGGCTTCCTTGAGCTTGGGCCAGGCGGCCTGCTCCTTCAGCGTCATGTCGCCGAGCCTGGCGTGAGGCACCCGTTGGCCAACGAGCAGCGTGTAGTAGCCGTCGAGACCGAAGCGGCAGATCGGATCTTCCAGCGTCAGTCGCCAGAGCTGGCTTGGGCCGTTCTCGAGGTAGTAGTCCACGATCGGTGCTGCGCCGCGCAGGTCGACGTCGCTGTGGCAGGCGCGCCAGAACTCGGTGTCCAGCATCTTGTTAAAGCGGTAGTGCACCGCCAGAAAGTCGGCGATGGAGTCCCAGCTGCGCGCGTTGTGGGTATTGAAGCCGGTCTGGAGCGTTGGATTGATCCGCCCGCCGGCTTCGCTCAGCGTTTCCGCCAGGGCTCGTGCTGACGTGCAGATCGCGGCGATGGCGGTCGCCTCCAGTGGCTCGACAAAGCCTGCGGAGTTCCCGATGGCGACGACGTTTCGCACCCAGGCGTTGCGGTAGCGACCGCTGCGAAAGCGCACCTGGCCCGTATCGGTGACCTTGGGGTTCTTCGCCCGAAACTCAGCGTCCGCCTGGTCATCATCCAGGAAATCCGAGGAATAGACGTAGCCGCGATTGATGCGGTGCTCGTGCTCGATTTGCCAGCTCCAGCCCGCGTCCATCGTCTCGCTGGTGGTATACGGATGAATCGGCTCGTCGGTGCGATCCCAGCCGCCGATAATGGCGCGGTCGCAGAACAGGCTGCCGCGGTAGCTGACGAACGGCTCGTCCAGCGCCTGACCCAGGAGCATGGAGCGGAAACCGGAGCAGTCGACATACAGGTCTGCGTCGAGCGAGGCGCCGCTCTCCAGCTTCAGGCCCGCAACGCCAGCCTCGGACGTCTGAACGTCGACGACGATGTCATCGATGATCTCGACCCCTTGTTCAAGCGCATAGCGCTCGAGAAACCCCGCGAGGCGGCGGTTGTCGAGGTGGTAACCGTAGTCGTCCCCGATATCCATGCCGCCGCTGTTGTCCTTGAGATAGACGAGGTCGTTGCGCATCAGCACGGAAGACACGCAGTGGTCCTCCATCTCGTCGAAACAGTAGAAGCCGAGCGGTCGGGGCAGATCGGGGTGCGGGTGGACCACGTCGAGCTGCGGCGCAAACGAATAGTTGAAATCGCCGCGCTCGCCCCACTTAAACCGGATGCCCAGCTTCCACGTCGGGCCGACCTCGTCGAAAAAGCGCTTTGGGTCGATGCCGAGGTAATTGTGCAGAAAACCGGGAAGCTGCCGTAAGCTGCCCTCGCCGACGCCGATCACGCCGAGCTTGGACGACTGCAGTACCCGAACCCTCGTGTTCGGCACCCGTCGACGGAGGGTCAGGGCGGTCAAAAACCCGGCGGTTCCACCCCCCAGGACCAAGATGTTTGAAACGGCTTGAGCGTCTTGCGGGCGGGTGTCGGGGGCTTCCATCGGGTCGTGAAAATCTCAGGTGAAACCAACAGGACGGCTTAGTATCGGAGCGGAAAATGACAGACAGGTGACAGTTTTATTGCGGCTTGCCAGCACGGTTTTCGTCTGTTAAACCGACCGTCTTTCGTCACCTCACGAGACTGGAATAAGCCGTGAAACCGGACCTTCAGCTGCTGTTTCCCAGCGTCTTGCAGACCTACGATCTCCCTGATTATCAGACGCTTAATCGAAATCTGATGGCGGAGATCGACCGGATCACCGCGGCCCAGCCCAACAGCAAACCGCAGTCGTGGGCCTGCGATTTGTACACCACCATCGGTTCACCGCAGGCGCTGCTCGAACACCCGGTTTTTGCGCCGCTGCTCAGGGCCGCCCATGAGAACGTGGTGGCGTTCGCCAACGCGCTGAAGCTCGATGTCCAGAACCAGCCGCCCCGAATCCACGAATGCTGGTTCAACCGCTACCAGAGCAATCAGTCGCAGGAAATTCATCTGCACAAGAACAGCGTCTTCAGCGGCATCTACTATGTGCAGGCGCCGCCTGGCAGCGGCGCGACGCTGTTCTATTCGCCGTCCTGCGACGTTATGCTCGACCCCCGAGCGCTGGAAGGCACGCCGCTCAACGCCAAGGTCACCGGCTTCAAGCCTCAGGAGGGCCGCATGCTGCTGTTTCGCTCCCACCTGCGACACAGCGTCCTGCCTGGAACAGTCGCGGATGATCGGGTGACCATCGCCTTCAATGCCGTGATGTGATTAGCGGCATGCGCCTTAAGCACTCTCCGCCCCCGACATCCCAGGTCGTCTTAGCGTTTGCCGTGGGCTGGGTGTTGATGGCTTTGCTGACCGGTTGCCAAGTTATGCCGGCCAGCGAAACGCCGACGCCAAACCCTGCTCCATTGGTGCAGCTGGGCGTTCGGCATGCCTACCTGCTGGACCAAATGGCGGCGGGACCGCTAAGACAAAAGCTCGAGGCCTGCGCCGGCGTTCGCGCGAAACCCAGTCAGCTGTCGATTGGGCATCGCGGCGCGCCGCTCCTGTTTCCGGAGCACACCGAAGAGTCCTACCGCGCGGCGGCACGGCAGGGCGCGGGGCTTGTTGAGTGCGACGTCACGTTCACCAAAGACCGGGAGCTGGTCTGTCGCCACGCCCAATGCGATCTGCACGAGACCACGAATATCCTGTTGACGTCGCTGGCGGAAACCTGCCGGGAGCCTTTTCGACCGGCTAAGTTGGATCCCACCACCGGAGAGGTCATTGAGCCCGCCACCGCACGCTGCTGCACATCTGACCTCACCGCCCAGCAGTTCCTGAGCCTGGAGGGAAAGATGGAGGGGGCCGACCCTGCCGCACAAACAGCGCAGGCTTATGTTCAGGGTACGCCGGCGTTTCGGACGGACCTCTACGCCAGCGGCGGCACGCTGCTGACCCATCGGCAGAGCATCGCGCTCCTGAGTGAGCTGAACGTCAAGTTTGTGCCGGAGCTCAAGGCGCCGGAAGTGACCATGCCTTTTGCCGGCAGCTACTCGCAGGCTGACTACGCGCGGCGCCTGATCGACGACTATCGTGAGGCGGGCATCCCCGCCGAAGACGTCTGGCTCCAGTCGTTCAGCCTTGCGGACATCAGCCTGTTTCGTGAAGTGGACCCGGCCTTTGCGCGGCAGGCCGTCTGGCTCGACGCCAGACCCTACACCAACCCGGAGTTTGTGCCGCGCGTGGAGGACTTTGCGGCGCTCAAGGCGAATGGACTGAACATCATTGCGCCGCCGCTCTTTGCGCTGCTGGCGCTGGACGACAGCGGCAACATCGTGCCCTCTGCCTACGCGGCAGCGGCTCGTGAAGCGGGGCTGGAGCTCAAAACCTGGACCCTGGAGCGGTCTGGGCGGATCGTCCAAGACGTGCTTGGCGGGGGGCAGGATTTTTACTACCTCACGGTCAAACCTGCGCTGACCGGCGACGGCGATATCTACCAGGTTCTGGACGTGCTCGTTCAGCAAGCGGGCGTGACCGGCGTGTTCTCGGACTGGCCTGCCACCGTGACCTATTACGCCAATTGCATGGGGCTTTAGTCGCCGGATCCCCACCGTAGACAAGACTCCGCCGTACCGCTCTTATTGAGACAGATTTTTTCCTTCGAGCGTCTATATTGATCAGAAGACACGTTGGGAGCGGCGCGTCCGCCGGCAAGGATGATCATGACGGTAGCAGCGAAATTTCCCGGGAGGTCGGGCAGGAGTCGTAACCTAAGCGCGGCGCTCGGCCTGGCGGCCGCACTGCTCACGGGCAGCGCGCCAGCGGTACAGATCACGGGGCTGTTTATCCCGGAGCAGGCGCCCACCTTTGGCGTGGGTGCAGACGGCAACGCCGGCACGCTCACCATCGGCGGTGAAACCTACCCGCTGCCGGCTGAACTCAACCCGGTCTCCGCGACCACCATTGCGCTGTCACCCGGTGGCGGCGTTGTGACCAGCCACCGCACGCCCGAGATCACCGACACCTGCAGCGGGCAGTCGGTGCAGCACATGTACCACGAGATCCCCGAAACGCCCGGCCAGCCGCTCCCGTTGATCCGCACCGTCTGCCTGGCTGAGCCCCGGGCGTTTCAGGGGCTGTATGAGCAGCCGGGCATCTCGACCCAGCGGGCTGCGGTGCTGCGCGAGGTAGCCGCCTCAACCTCGTCAGATCAGCGCCTGAGCTTCGTTCGCCTGGACGTCGTTCCGGGCGTGGTCGGCAGCCAGCTGTTTACGGCGGACGTCGAGTCGGTGCGTTTCTCGCCATCGGGAACCGTAGCGCTGGTTAAATATGATCTGCCGGGCGGCAGCGTGGATCCCGCCGACTACCGGTTTGTCGATCTTTGCCCGGCGACCTTCGGCCAGACCCTGGCCAACTTCCCCAATGTCGGCGCCGGTGCAACCGCAGCGGTCGAAGATGACGGCAGCGGCGGCTTCCAGGTCCGCTTCAGTCACCCGAGCTTCAGCGGCGGGGCCACCACGTTTGCGATCGCTGACTGTCTAGGCGCCCCACCCCCGCCGCCGCCCGGCGAGCAGCGTCTCGTGGTCACGCTGGCCGGGAACGGCAGCGGCCGGGTGTTCTCTACCCCGGCCGGCATCGACTGCCCCAACGCGGCGTGCCAGGCCAACTATGCGCAGTCGACCACCGTCTCGCTACAGGCGTTTGCCGATCCCGGCTCCAGCTTCGCCGGCTGGAGCGGCGACTGCTCGGGGACCACCTCGCCGGTGGATGTGACGCTGGATGTCGACCGAAGCTGCGAGGCCACCTTCACGCGGCCGGCGGCTGATCTGCAGGTGTCCTGTTCAGCGCCCACTCTAACCATCGCCGGTGATCGCTGGCTGCAGCAGTACACCGTGGTCAACAACGGCCCTGATCCGGCATCGTCAACAAACCTGTTGGTGACCCCGGATGCCGGCCTGATTTTTAGCCCGCAAGGTTCCAGCATCGACTGCGGCGCCGGCTTCAGCGGCGAGGCGTCGTGCAATTTCACCAACCTGGAGGTGGGGTCGCCGGCCGCCGTCGACGTCGCCTTCAACGTCGACCCGCTGGCGCGCGGCAGCGTGTCCAGCAGTGCTGTCTTCTCTTCCGGCGTGTTCGATCCGGACGCGTTGAACGGTTCCTGCGAACTGACCACGGCGCTTGATGTCGACGTGGAGCTCAGCTTGACCAAAAGCGCTTCACCCGACCCGGTTGGACCGGGAGAGCTGGTGGTTTACACGCTGGAGGTCGTCAACAGCGGTCTGTCGGGCGCCACCGACGTGCAGGTCACCGATACGCTGCCGCCGGAGGTGACGCAGGTGCTGCCGACCAGCACCGGAAGCTGCAACGTCGGGCCCGTGCTTGGCGGGAGTTCCGTCGCCTCCACCGTGGTGGCAAGGGTTAATGAGGGGCTGTCTCCAGGAACCCAGATCACCAACACCGGCAGCGTCACCGCCGCTGAGATGGAAACGAACCCGACCGACAATACCGACAGCGCGACGGTCACGGTGGGTCAGTCCAGCCCGCCGAGCAACGGGTTTATCCTCCTCGAGCGGGATTTCGCCGATTCGCTGCTGGATTTCAGCGTGCCGGCGCAGTCCGGCCCCTATACCGCGTACTTCGCCCAGGACAGTAACGAGGGTGTTTTTCTCAACGTCGCTGGCCAGCGCATCGAGGTGCACGGCTCCGGCCGCGCCGTGCCGGGCCGCGCCGGTGAGTTCGTCAATATTGGTATCGGGCAGGGGCCCACGCTGGACGGCTTCAACCAGGCCTGGTTCGGCCAGTACACGGAGCCGACGGGGCTGTCGACCGTGGTGGCACAGGGGGGCGACTGCGCTGTGCAGGAGCTGCTCAACGAACAATCGCTGGCCATGGGCAGTCCGCGACCCGACGACTGGCTGCTGCTGACTGAGGTGCGTCTGGCCGGCGGCCGCC
>JANQOZ010000047.1 GCA_028285525.1 Lysobacterales bacterium | reverse complement strand
TCAGCCACCAACGACAACGCGGTGTCGGTGCTGAGCCGCAACGCCGGCGGCATCCTGGGCCTGGCGACCACCACCGATGACCTCGGACCGGTTCCGGGCCTCGACGGCGTCGGCGCCCTGGCCGCCTCTGCTGCCGGCGCGTCTTTCTACGCGGCGGGCCGAAACGCTGGGGCGATCGACGCCTTCAACGTTGGCTCCGGGCCGGACCCGCTCGGCTTTATCCAGTCGCGTAACGACGGAGGCCTCGCGGGCGCCAGCGACGTTGTGATCTCGCCAGACGGCACCTCCGTCTACGTCAGCGCGTCGCTGGATAACCTCGTGGCGCTGTTCTCGCGCAACACGGTGGACTCCGGCGGCGGGGTCGGCCAGCTCACCTTCGTGGAAAACTATCGCGAAAACGTCGGTGGCGTGACCGGTCTTGCCGGTGCGTCGGCTATGGCGATCTCGCCGGACGGCCGCCACCTGTATGTCGCTGGTGCGACCAACAACAACCTGGTGATCTTCAGCCGAGCCGAAGACGGCACGCTGACGCTGCAGGAGACCTTGACTGGCGGCAGCGGCGCGCTGTTCTCGATGCTTGGACCCAACGCGATTGCCATCAGCGCTGACGGCCAGCTGGTTGCCGTCCTCGGACTGAACGACAACAGCCTCACGCTGTTCAAGCGGCAGGCGAATCTTGAGCAGGAGAACTTTGGTCAGCTGGTGCTGGCGGAAATCCTGCGCGACGGTGACGGCGCCATTACCAACCTGCGTGGCCCGGTGGACGTGAAGTTCAGCCCGGACGACCGTCATATCTATGTCACCAGCAGCGTCGATAACTCGATCCAGGTCTTCGAGCGCGTGTTTGATGACCTGATTATCGAACGCAGCTTCGAAGTCCCGCCGGCGACGCCGTAAGCATCTTGGGATGCACCGGCGAGTGTGCTGGTGCGTCCTTCTTTAGAGGCTTCGTTCCGGCGATCCGGCTGCCCGGCCGTTTTGCCGGGTCGCTGTGAACACGTCCGTGTGCGCTTGACCTCGGCATCCATGCCTCGGACACCCGGCAAAACGGCCGGACAGCCGGCTCGCCTGGCGGCTCGTTGACAGCGTGTTGGGTTTCCTAGAGTTCCTCTAGGTTGGCGTAGCTAAGTACAAACCATTTTCTGCCGGCTTCCTCGAAATTGACCTGTACCTGGGCGTGGTCACCGCTCCCCTGAAAGTCAATTACCATTCCTTCGCCATAAAGCTTGTGGCGCACGCGGGTGCCCAGAGCAAGGCGAGGACCCGGCTCTTCAAGAGATGTGTGTAGGGGAGAAGGCGCCGGAGACCGCGGAAGACTGGCTCTAGGCCGGACCTCGTGAATCAGCTCCCTCGGCAGCTCGCTCAGGAAGCGCGAGGGCCGCTGGAAGTTGTGGCTGCCGTGCCAGCGCCTGGACTCGGCGTGGGTGATCACCAGATGCTCCATGGCGCGGGTGATACCGACGTAGCAGAGGCGTCGCTCTTCCTCCATGCGGCCGGACTCTTCCGCGGCACGCTGGTTTGGGAAAAGCCCCTGCTCCATACCGACCAAAAATACAAGCGGAAACTCCAGCCCTTTCGCGCTGTGCAGGGTCATCAGCTGCACACACTTTTCCCAGGCTTCGGCCTGGCCTTCGCCGGCCTCCAGCGCAGCGTGCGCCAGGAAAGATTCGAGCCGGCTTAAGCCTGCGTCTTCGTCATCCGGCGGCAGGGCGAAGCCCCGGCCGGCGTTGACCAGTTCGGCCAGGTTTTCCCGGCGCCCTTCCAGCTTGTCGGACGGTTCCCGCTCGTAGTGGGCGATGATGTTGCTCGCCTTGGTCACGTGCTGAATCTGGAACTCCAGCTCCTGGTCGCCACAGTCGCGGTCCATCGTTTCGATCAGCTCGAGGAACCGCTGCAGCGCGTTGGCCGCCCGGCCGCTGACGCCCTCTTCGATGATCAGCACCTGCGCTGCCCGCCACAGCGAGCAGTCGCGTGATCGGGCCCTGTCCCTGACCGCCGCCACCGTGCGTTCACCAATTCCGCGCGCGGGCACGTTCACCACCCGGTCGAAAGCGGTGTCGTCGTCGCGGCTGGCCAGCAGCCGCAGGTAGGCGAGCGCATCCTTGATCTCGGCGCGCTCGAAGAAGCGCAGGCCGCCGTACACCCGGTAAGGAATACGGTGATTGACCAGCAGCTCTTCAAACAATCGCGACTGGGCGTTGGAGCGATAGAGCAGCGCAATCTCGTTGGCGTCCCGACCTTCCTCCAGCCAGCGCTCGATCTCGCTGACCACGTACCGGGCCTCGTCGTGTTCGTTGTGGGCCGCGTAGACCTGGATGCGTTCGCCCTCGGCTCCGGCGGTCCAGAGGTTCTTGCCCAGCCGGCCGTCGTTGTTGGAGATCACCGCGTTGGCGGCATTCAGGATGGTGGCCGTCGACCGGTAGTTCTGCTCCAGGCGGCGCGTGACGACGTTGGGGAACTCGCGCGTGAAGCGCTCCATGTGCTCAACCCGTGCACCGCGCCAGCCGTAGATGGACTGATCGTCATCGCCGACCACGAAGGCGTTCCCGGTTTCGCCGGTGAGCACGCGTACCCAGGCGTACTGGATCGCATTGGTGTCCTGAAATTCGTCCACCAGCACCTGGCGAAAGCGCTCCTGGTAGTGAGCCAGAACCTGCGGCCGGTGCAGCCACAGCTCGTGAGCGCGCAGCAGGAGTTCGGCAAAATCGACCAGCCCGGCACGCTCGCAGTAGCCCTCATACGCCTCGTAGATGTTGCGCATGCCGCGCATGATCGGGTCTTCTCCCACCTCGATGTGCTTCGGCCGCTGGCCTTCATCTTTGCGGTCGTTGATAAACCACTGGGCGCGGCGCGCCGGCCAGCTGGCCTCGTCCAGCTCAAGATCTTTCAGCACCCGCTTGATCAGCCGGAGCTGGTCGTCGGAGTCGAGAATCTGGAATGTCTGGGGCAGCCCGGCGTCTTCGTAATGCATCCGCAGCAAGCGGTGGGCGATGCCGTGGAAGGTGCCGATCCAGGTGCCTCGGCTCGGGCCGCCCAGCAGCGCCTCGCTGCGCTGGCGCATCTCCGCGGCGGCTTTGTTGGT
>JANQOZ010000038.1 GCA_028285525.1 Lysobacterales bacterium | reverse complement strand
TCGGACGGCCGACCGACGGTTACCCTGCTCGGCGAGATGTTTCCGGCGGACCCGATGTCGATCGGCGGCCTGCTGGAGCCGCTCGGGCTGGCGGCAGGTCCAGTGGTGCCGACGCGCGAGTGGCGCGAACTGTATGGCGCCCTGGACGGCACGGCGGTAGCGGCGATACATCCGTTCTACACCGCAAGCATTCGCGAGTTCGAAGCGGCCGGCCGGCCGATCGTCGGCTCCGCGCCGGTGGGTCACGACGCCACCGAACAGTGGCTCGAAAAGATTGGAGCCGCCTGCAACATCAGCGCGGAGCAGATCGGCAAGGCCAAAGCGCAGTTTCTGCCGGCGCTCAAAGGCGCCATCGCTGGCGCACCGATCAAAGGTCGCATCACGCTGTCGGGCTACGAAGGTTCGGAGCTGCTGGTGGGCCGCCTGCTGATGGAGTGCGGCGCAGACTTAAGGTACGTCGGGACGGCCTGTCCAAAGACGGCCTGGTCAGACGACGACCGGGAATGGCTCGAAGCCCGCGGCGTCCACGTCCAGTATCGCGCATCGCTCGAGCAGGACGTGGCGGCCATGCAGGAGTTCAAGCCGGATCTCGCCATCGGCACCACGCCGGTGGTGCAGAAGGCCAAAGAGCTCGCGGTCCCGGGCCTCTACTTCACCAACCTGATTTCCGCGAGGCCGCTCATGGGTATGCCCGGTCCGGCATCGCTGGCACAGGTGATCAACGGCGCCATGGGCCAAAGCGAGCGCATGGGGCAGATGAAGTCGTTCTTCGAAGGCGTGGGCCAGGGCGACACGGCGGGTATCTATACCGACACACCCAAAGCGCCGCCCAAGAAACGGTCCCGGGGCGCGATCCACGGACCCAAATCCCGGGATAAGTCAAAGAATCCCGTTGCCAGTTCGGTGGTCGCCTGATGTTGGTCCAGGATCATGACCGCGCCGGCGGCTACTGGGGCAGCGTCTACGTCTTCTCGGCGATCAAAGGCCTGCAGGTGATCATCGACGGGCCGGTGGGCTGCGAGAATCTGCCCGTGACGTCGGTGCTGCACTATACCGACGCCTTGCCACCTCATGAACTGCCGATCACCGTGACAGGTCTGGCCGAAGAAGAGCTCGGTCAGCACGGAACCGAGGGGGCCATGCGCCGCGCGCACGAAACCCTCGATCCGGACCAGCCGTCGGTGGTGGTGACGGGCTCAATCGCCGAAATGATCGGTGGCGGCGTGACGCCGGAAGGCACCAATATCAAGCGCTTTCTGCCCCGCACGATCGATGAGGATCAGTGGCAGAGCGCCGACCGCGCGATGTCCTGGCTGTGGTCCGAATTCGGCCCCAAGAAGGGCCGGATGAAAGCCGCCAAAAAGCCGAAGGAGGGCGAAAAGCCGAAGGTCAACATCATCGGCCCCAGCTACGGCTACTTCAACATGCCGTCCGACCTCGCCGAGATTCGCCGCCTGGTGGAAGGTATCGGCGCGGAGGTCAACCTGGAATTTCCCCTCGGCAGTCATCTGAGCGACGTGCCGAAGCTGATGGACGCGCAGGTCAACATCTGCATGTACCGGGAGTACGGACGCATCCTGTGTGAGCAGCTGGACCGGCCATACCTGCAGGCGCCGATCGGGCTCAACAGCACCACCGCCTTCCTGCGCGAGCTGGGCAAACTGCTGGAGCTGGACCCCGAGCCCTTTATCGAACGCGAGAAGCACACCACCATCAAGCCGCTGTGGGATCTGTGGCGTTCGGTCACCCAGGATTTTTTTGCCACCGCGAGCTTTGCGATTGTCGCCAACGAAACGCACGTTCGCGGTATCGAGAATTTCCTCTGTAACGACCTGGGCCTGCCCTGCACGTTAGCAACGTCCCGCAAACCGGGCGTTAAGCCGGAAAACCAGAGCGTCCGCCAGGCCCTGACCAGCAATCCACCGCTGGTGCTGTTCGGCAGCTACAACGAGCGGATGTACCTGGCCGAAGTTGGTGCCGGAACGCAGTTCATCCCGGCCTCGTTTCCCGGCGCCATCATCCGCCGGCACACCGGCACGCCGTTTATGGGCTACAGCGGCGCAACCTATCTCGTCCAGGAAGTCTGCAACGCCCTGTTTGACGCCCTGTTCCACATTCTGCCGCTCGGCACGGAGCTGGATCAGGTCGACAAAACGCCATCGCGGCTCGAGGAGGCGCTCCCCTGGGATGAGGAAGCCCGACGCCGCCTGGACGAAATTGTCGATGCGCGGCCCGTGCTTGTGCGGATATCGGCCGCTAAAAAAGTCCGCGATGCGGCTGAGAAGGCAGCCCGGCTGAGTCATTGCGACAAGGTCGACGTGGCCTGTGTTGAGCAGGCGGCAAAGGACACGGCGAATTGAACACAGCGAAATCAAATGAGGATTTCCCCATGGATATTGCGACTCACCAGAACAGCAGCAGCCATGCACCCCGACGCAACGAGGCGCTGATCGGCAGGCTGATTTTTGCCGTTAGCTTTGCCCTGCTGCTGCCGGTAGCGCTGGTCGCTGCGGCCACCGGCTGGCGCTGGCAGCCCTGGGCGCCTGGCGCACACGGCTATCGGCCGGTGTTGAGCGAGACGCGGCTGAAGGCCATCACGATTACCGCGATGGTGTTTTCGGCCTGACGATTTACGCGGCGGCCAGCCGGGGCTGCGCTGCTGCCAAAGGATTCGCCTTGGTCTCCGTCCGGGCGATGTTCCCTGCCGTACGGGATTTGTACGGTAACGGCCGCGAGGCCACTAAGTCATAAGGAATAAAACTATGGCTGATATCGGAGAAACGGGGGGCTCGATGTCGGGCTTTACCCCAAATGAAGCACAGGAATTCCACCGGCTGTTCATGGTGGGATTTGTTGTGTTCACGGTGATTGCAATCGTTGCTCACTTTTTGGTGTGGCAATGGCGCCCATGGTTCCCTGGACCGGAAGGCTATGCATCACTTTCTGACGGCGTAAATGCCGTTGCCCAAAGCGTCTTAGCGCGCTTGACATAAGGAGACTAAAACATGTGGCGTGTATGGATGATGTTCGATCCGCGCAGAGCACTTGTTGCTGTTGCGGTCTTCTTATTTACGCTGGCGATTTTTATCCATTTCATCGTTCTGAGCACAGACCGGTTTAACTGGATCGAAGGACCCAGCGGGGCAAACGCTACCACGGAGTTTGCAACAGAGGCGCTGGTTTCCGTAACCCGCGAGGATCTGTCGCATATCTCAGTTGCGTAGCTGGCCGCAGCTCGCGGTCCGATCCACTGGACCGCGGGCTGCAGCCATTATTGATGGTTGTATGACAGTGATTGTCACGCCGAACTTGGAGGTTTAGAGCTCATGGCGATGCTCAGTTTTGAAAGGAAATACCGGGTGCGCGGCGGCACCCTGTTGGGGGGCGACCTGTTCGATTTCTGGATGGGGCCGTTTTATGTGGGCTTCTTTGGTGTGACCACGATGTTTTTTGCCCTGCTCGGCTCGGCAATGATTTTCTATGGCGCTGCACTGGGTGACACCTGGAACCCCTGGTTGATCAACATTCAGCCACCGGACGTCAGCTACGGCCTCGGGCTTGCACCGCTGACCGAAGGCGGGATCTGGCAGGTGGTCACCATCTGTGCTTTGGGGGCATTCATCTCCTGGGCGCTGCGGGAGGTGGAAATCTGTCGCAAGCTGGGCATGGGTTATCACGTACCGTTTGCTTTCGGCATGGCGATCTTTGCCTACGCCACGCTGGTGGTCTTCCGGCCGATCCTGATGGGCGCGTGGGGCTATGGTTTTCCCTACGGCATCATGAGCCACCTGGACTGGGTGTCGGCGGTGGGGTACTCGCATATCGCCTTCCACTACAACCCGGCACACATGATCGCTATCACGTTCTTCTTCACCACCACGCTGGCGCTGGCCATGCACGGTGGGTTGATCCTGTCGGCAGCCAATCCCGGCAAGGGGCAGCTATCGAAAGGTGCAGAACACGAAAACAGCTATTTTCGCGATGCGATCGGTTATTCGGTTGGGTCACTGGGCATCCACCGGCTGGGTCTGTTCCTGGCGCTGAACGCCGGCTTCTGGAGCGCGGTGTGCATGATCATCAGTGGACCGGCCTGGACCAAGGGCTGGCCGCTCTGGTGGGAATGGTGGCGGCAGATGCCGATCTGGGGCTGAGGGGACTTTAAGCAATGGAATATCAAAATATCTTTTCGCGCGTACAGGTGAGCGCCGGCGGTGAAGCCAGCGTTGGACCCGACGACGACTGGCCCCGAACCGGCATGTTTGACAGCTGGCTGCTGGGCACCTTTGGTGACGCCCAGGTGGGCCCGTTCTACCTCGGGTGGCTGGCGCTCGCGTCGCTGCTGAGCGGCTTCATCGCCTTTGAAATCATCGGTCTCAACATGCTGGCCCAGGTCGACTGGAACCCGCTGGAGTTTGTTCGCCAGCTGTTCTGGCTGTCGCTGGATCCGCCGACCGCTGAACACGGGCTGGGTTTTGCCCCGCTCGATGAGGGCGGCTGGTGGCAGCTAGCCGGTTTGTTCCTGACCGTATCGATCATCCTCTGGTGGCTGCGCATGTACCTGCGGGCACGGGTGCTTGGCATGGGTACCCACATTGCCTGGGCTTTTGCCTCGGCGATCTGGCTTTACCTGGTGCTGGGTTTCCTGCGGCCGCTGGCGATGGGCGACTTTTCTGAGGCGGTACCGTTTGGCATCTTCCCGCATCTGGACTGGACGCAGAACTTCTCGCTGAAGTACGGCAACCTGTTCTACAACCCGTTCCACATGCTGTCGATTGCCTTCCTCTACGGTTCAACGCTGCTGTTTGCCATGCATGGGGCAACCATCCTGGCGACCGACCGCTTTGGTGCCCACAAGGAGGTCGAGCAGATCTTTGACCGCGGAACCGGCGCCGAGCGCGGCGCGTTGTTCTGGCGCTGGACGATGGGTTTCAACGCCTCCATTGAGTCCATTCACCGATGGGCCCTGTGGTTTGCGATCCTGACCACGCTGACCGGCGGTATCGGGATCATCCTGTCCGGCACCGTGGTGGACAACTGGTACCTGTGGGCCATGGAACACGGTATCGCTCCAAATCCCAACCCGTAAGACTGACCCTGCGTTACGTTCGAGTGCAAAGAAAGGGCCCAACCGGGCCCTTTTCTTTTGCGCAGCTTTCTGGCGATTCGGGCCGGATGGCCGTCCGTCTGCGTTCCTTCCTCGCAACCCCGCTACCGAGGCGGATCCCCAAAAAAAACCCCGAGCATTGGCTCGGGGTCTTAGTTTGATCAGCGCCTGCGGTTGCCGCGTGCGCCCCGGGGCTAAGTCAGCCGCCGACGGTGAACGTACCGCGCATGACGGCCCAGTGTCCTGGGAACGTGCAGATGTACGAGTAGGTGCCAGACAGGCCTTCCAGCGAGAAGCTGACGCTCGCTGACTCACCACCACCGATCAGCTTGGTGGCAGCAATGATGCGATCGTCGTCGGGCACGTAGTTGCCGGTCGGACCAACCGCCATCGAAGCGTTGGCGACTGAGTCGATGGCGTCCGTGGGCAGCAGGACCCAGTTGTGGCCCATCGCCTCTTTCGGGAACTGGCCGGAGTGGGTGAGCGTCACGGTCACCGCGTCGCAGCCCGCCGGGACGGTCAGCTCGTTGGTGCTGTAGGCGATGGTGTCACCCGCCTCGATGTCCAGCGTGCAGCCTGAAGCCACGTTGGCGACCTCTTGAGCTTTGCCCATCACGCCCGCAGCCGCGCCGGCTGCTGCGTCCGCGGCAGCGTCGCCCGCATCGCTGGCCATCTCTTTTGCTTCATCCATGGCGGCCCCGGCCATGTCCTTGGCTTCGTCCATGGCGCTGTCGGCCATGTCCATGGCCGCGTCGCCGGCGTCCTTAGCCATCTCAGCCGCGGCGTCGCCCGCGTCGCTCACCGCGTCCATGGCGTCACCGGCCATATCAGCGGCGGCGTCACCGGCCTCGCTGGCCATGTCTGCTGCCGCTTCACCGGCCTCTTTGGCCATGTCGGCCGCCGCGTCAGCGCCGTCCTCAACCGCCTCGGCCACTTCTGCAGCCGCTTCCTCAGCGGTATCCGCCGCTTTCTTGGCCATGGATTCACTGCTGGATCCGCTGTCATCACCACCACAGGCGGTCAGTGCCAGCGTCAGCAGCATCGCCAGCAGGATCAGAAAAAAGTTTTGACGCTTCATAGGAAATCTCCAAATACGGAACGTGTGTGTCACTTTGCGCGCGACATTCTAACAAAGAATGTTTGCGGTCAAACGCCTGATTTTCTTGGCCGAAACTCAGGCCTCGGCTGCTCCGGGCCACTCGAGCACGCTGCTGATCTGCTCAAGCAGCGCGCGAAACTCGAGGGAAAACAGCGCAAACCTCGCGTCCAGTTCCTCCAGCGCCGTTTCGCTGCGGATATCGCTGAGCTGGCTTTGCACCTGATCCAGCGCCTTGACCCGCAGCAGCGACAGCTCTTCAGTCACGCTGAAGCTCAGGCGGTCCTGCCAGACCAGTCCCAAGCGGAAGGCCTGCATGCCCTGCTCCACGTGCCGCCGGATATCAGAACGTTCCAGCTCCTGACGTCGGCAGCGGATTGTGGCACTGGCGTCGCGTTCGTCGCGAAGGTCACACTCTTCCCCCAGCGAGAAACCCTGGGGCGCGTCGCCGCTCTGAAGCCAGGCGGTGAGCTTACGGCAGATGGCGGGCTTGGCGTCGGGGGCGGTGACGGTGATTCCCGTGACGTTCATACGGAGCAGGCCGAGCAGGTCCTCGGCGGTTTTGCGGCTGGCGGTGTCGACCACCAGCCACCCGTCCTCAAGATCGAGATAGGCATCCACGTGTCTCGGCTTGACGAACGCCCGCGGCAGCAGGTCCATCATGACCTCGTCTTTCACCCGGAGCTTTTCGGCTCGAGCGGCCCGCTGTCCGGTTTTTCGTTCGGCCTCCTGCAGGCGTTGACTGACGGCCTCTTTCACCACGGCGGGCGGCAGGACCTTTTCTTCGATCCCGAAACGAAACAGCACGCAGCGACCCACAATGTGGGTCAGCACGTCGGAGTCGCGTCCGTAGGGTGAGACCCAGCCGGCGGAGCCGGGCTCAAGCCGACCGCAGGGACTCAAGACGCCGGCCGAGAGCTGATCGGCAAGCTGTTCGGGCGCCAGCCCCGGCAAACGGGCGGCATAGATGCTGAGATTGGAAAACACCGGATGGCCTTGCGCGGAAAGCCGCTATTTCAGCAGAAAAGGCGACGGTGCGGTAATATCTTGTCCATGCTGTTTTTCAATCGGGCCCTCAGCCGGGCCGTCCTGCAACGCCTGGCTGCGCTGGCCCTGATGATCAGCGCTTCGGCCACCGCGTCAGCCCAGAATGCGTACCCGCCGAGCTGTTTTGAGCCTGGCCCTCTGCCGACGTTCTCGGACAGCTACGTCGAGGGCACGATCCTGTTTGAATACTCCGCCGCGTTGCCCGACGCCACGGCACCGCGAGGCATTTCGGTCCCCGTGCAGATCCGGTCGTGGCGGGTACCGTGCCATACCAACGGCTCCGCGCTGCTGATCGAAATCACGCCCCAGGGCGGCTTTCCGCTCGCGCCGCTGGTCGACCTGGTCCAGAACGATATCCTGGTCCCGGTGCGGGTCGCATCGGAAGCCAACACGCTCACCCAGGACGATTCGGGAAGGCAGCTCATTCAGAGCCAGGATGCGGCGCAGGGTCCCGGGCTGCGGCTGGTGGTTGAATCCAGCCCGGCCACCGACAATGCCGGGATCGACTTTGACGACGAGCTGACGCTGGTGATCCAGGATGTCCAGTTTCGCCGGACGCTGGACTATCCCGCCTACAGCCCGGCCGAATACAGCGTGCCGGCGTTTCAGCGAATCTCGGCCCGCCATGCCGGCAGCTGGTTCAACCGTGCCCGAGACGGTGAAGGCGTGATTGTCGAGGTCAGTGAAGGTCCGGAGGGCCGATCGCTGGTGGTGAGCTGGTACACATATCTGGCCGGTCGCCAGCAGTGGCTGATCGGCAGCGCCCCGCTGCCGGCGGGTGCCCGCGAGCTGACCGTGCCGTTGATCCGCACCAGCGGCGCCGATTTTGGCCCAGCCTTCGACCGCAACGACGTGCAGCGGGAATCGTGGGGCTCAGCGACGCTGCGCTTTATCGATTGCCAGCAGCTGGAGTTCAGCTACGACGGCGCGGACGGCGGCGGCGAGCTGCAGCTCCAGCGGCTGACTAGCGTGTCCGGTCTGCGCTGCTGACGTCGGTTGCTACCGACTCCGGACCGGGCATCAGCCAGTCGCCTGCGCTTTGATTAGCCTCCAGCGCCGCAAAGTCGAATAACGAGCGGTCGGCCAGCTGCGACGGGGCGACATTACCGATGGCGCTGAAGATACTCTCGATTCGTCCGGGATGAATTCGAGCCCAGTCCTTGAGCATCAGCTTGATGGCCTGACGCTGCATGTTGGGCTGGGTGCCGCACAGGTTGCAGGGAATGATCGGGAAGTTACGCCCGGCGGCGTAAGCCTCGATGTCGGCCTCCCGACAGTAGGCCAGCGGCCGGATCACGATATGGCGGCCGTCATCCGACTTGAGCTTCGGAGGCATGGCCTTCAGCGATCCGCCAAAAAACAGATTCAGGAACAGCGTCTCAATGATGTCATCCCGATGATGGCCCAGGGCGATCTTGGTGATGCCGTTCTGGCTGGCCCAGGTGTAAAGCGCCCCGCGTCGCAGTCGGGAACACAGGCCGCAGAACGTTTTGCCTTCGGGCACCACCGACAGCACCGTGCTGTAGGTATCCTGCTCGATGATATGAAACGGGATCCCCAGTTCACTCAGGTAGTCAGGCAGCACGTGCTCAGGAAAACCCGGCTGCTTCTGATCCAGGTTGACGGCAATCAGCTCAAAAGACACCGGCGCCTTCTTCTGCAGCGCCAGCAGCATGTCGAGCAGCGTGTAAGAATCTTTGCCGCCGGAAAGACACACCATGACCCGGTCGCCGTCACCGATCATCTGGTAGTCCATGATCGCTTTACCCGTGGCGCGGCGCAGGCGCTGCTGGAGCTTGCCCTGCTGGTATTTTGCTTTGCGTGCGGTGGTGGTCAAGGTGGTTTCCCCGGGTGGTGAGGGCATCGTTTCGACGGCGCTGCCGGCCTTCATAGACAAGGCCTGAGAGCGCGTATATGGTAACGACAGCATGCCTGATGGGGAACCGCCCAAATGAGATTCAGTATCCTGCTGCTGCTGGTGCTTGTCGGTTGCAGCGCACCGGCGACGCGCACCGAGCTGAGCACCGACGCCGCAAAACAGGGCGCCGTTATCGGCGTACTGCCGATCAACACTCAGCAGAAGGTTGAGGCCCGGGTCGACGATAATCCGATTGGCTTTGCCGGGACGGCTGGTCGGCTGGCGGTCTTCAAGGGTGAACAGACCCGCCAGAAGCGGCTGGTTGAGGCGCTGACCGAGGCGGACTTCGCTTACCGCAAAGAGGTCAACCGACGCCTGCGCGAGGCGTTTGTCGAGTCGCGGTTGAACCTCAAGGAAATCAAGTTCAATCGAACGATCGACAACGTGTTGGGTGAAGTGGCGCCGGGTCGCTTCGAGCGCCGGCCGCCGAAAGACCAGCCGGTCGATTTCCTGCTGGACGTATACATCGATGTCGTCGGGTACATCGCACCTTCGATCAATCAGGACTACCTGCCTACCCTGCACGTCGGCGCCCGCCTGCTGGATGCCAACACCCTGGACGAGGTTTATCTGACCCGGGTTGAATACAACCCGCTCGATGCCGATGAGGCGACGATAACGCTGGAAGCCGACAGTTCTTTTGCCTTTAAGGATACGGAGGCCATGCTGGCGGACAAGGATCGCGCCGCCGAGGGACTCGCCAAGGCTATGGACGCCGTCGCTGAGCAGCTCCGCGCCGATATGATGGCGCTGGCCGCGCCCGAAGGTGGCTGAAACCGACCATACGCTGGCAGGGCGACTGTCGGAGCTCAGGCTGGAACACCGCGCGCTAGATCAGGCCATCGAGTCTATGGGCCAGACCGGCGCGGATGAGCTCAACATCCGTCGTCTGAAGAAACGCAAGCTGAAGCTGCGCGACCAGATCACGATCCTGGAAAGTCAGCTGATTCCCGATATCGACGCCTGAGGGGTCCGGGGAGCGTCTGCGGCACGAGTCGTTTGCTGAGGGCTGGCTAGGCCGCCATGTCCTCGACCGGCTTGGGCGCTGGCGACAGTCGCCAGATGTTGTGCCTGACCTCTTTGCTCAGCACCGTCTTGGCGTCTCGGATGACAATTTCGAGCGCTTCATTGAACACCAGCTTGCCGTCCTCGGAGGTGGTGAGCACACCCTCGCGCCGCAGGATTCGAATGAAGTTGCGGAACAGCGCCTTATCGAAGAACTCGGGGGTCTCAAAGGCCACCGTGACCGCGAGGCGTTTCGCCGTGTGGTGGCACTGGTTTTCCAGCTCCGCCGCCGTCATGGTGCCCGGGCCGTTTTTCACCAGCAGCGCGACGGTGATGTAGAACCGCTCCAGCGATGAAAAGATCGGCTGGCTGAGCATCGAGAGCTGCAGCGCCTGCAGCGTCTCACCCCGGACCCGCTGCAGCACGTCGGGCTGCTCCGAGGCGACGAGCAGGCCAAGCTGTCGAAACTGGGCCAAGCATTTGTCACACGCCTCAAGAAACTCTTCGCCCGTCCAGGGCAGGAACAGCTCGTCTTTCAGGAACGGGTACAGCACCCGGGCCATGCGCTCGAAGTCTTCGCGGCGGAAGCTCCTGTTGTTGCGGAACACGCAGGCGCACCAGGAGTACAGCGCCACGGCGTGCAGCGAGTTGTTGCGGAAGTACGAAAGCAGCCAGGCGTTCTTTTCGCTGCAGACCACCATGTCGCCCAGGCTGTCGCTGCGCCGCTCCACCAGCCCGAACTGATCGCAGTACTCGATGACCTCCCGTCCGCTCAGGTCGGTCACCGCGGCATGCGGCGACAGCGGGAGACGGATCAGCAGCTCTCGCAGTAGATCGATCTGCGCTTCGAGATCCTCGACCGCCATCGCGTTGCGCGGACTCGACAGCAGCGCGATAGCCAGCAGGTTCATCGGATTAACCACCGCCGCGGAGTTGATGCGCCGCATGATGCGGTCGCCCAGCTGGTCGACGGCGCCGGCGAGCCACGGTGGGCGCTGGTCGTCAGCGGGAATCATCTCCCGCCACTGCGGCTCCTCCTGATCGAGGTGGTCGGCCAGCAGCACCGGTTTGCCGTAGCTGACGTGCATCTGACCAAACTTCTTCTTGAGGATCGAGAAAGAGCGCAGGAGCCCCGACAGCGTTTCCTTTTTCTTGCGCCCGCCCGACAGCTCACCGAGGTATGAGTCACCCTCGACCAGCTGCTCGTAGCCGAAATACACCGGCACAAACACCACCGGCCGCTCCTGGTGGCGGAGATAGCTGCGCACCGTCATCGACAGCATGCCGGTGCGGGGCTTGAGCAGCCGGCCGGTCCGGCTACGGGTGCCCTCGATGAAATACTCCAGCGAAACGCCGCGCGAAAAAATGGTGTCCAGGTATTCGGTGAAGACGGTGGAATAGAGCGCATTCGCGCGGAAGCTGCGGCGGAGATAGAAAGCGCCGCAGCGCCGGATCACGGACCCGACCACGGGCAGGTTCAGGTTCACGCCGGCCGCAATGTGCGGCACCGCGAAGCCGGAATGGTAGACGAGATACGACACCAGCAGATAGTCGATGTGGCTGCGGTGACAGGGTACGTAGATGATCTCGGCCCCCGGCGGTATCTCGTTGAGGTGGTCTTCGTTGTGAACGTGCACCCCGTCGTAGATGCGATTCCAGAACCAGCCCAGCAGCCGCGACATGATCAGGATCATCGTGTGCGAGTAGTCCGCGGCGATTTCGCGGGCGTAGCTCGCCGCGCGCCGGCGCACGCGCCGGATGGACTGGCTGCTCTTTTCAGCCTCCGCGCGGATCGCGTCGCGAACCTTGCGGGTGCGCAGGATCTGGTCGAGCGCGGTACGCCGGTGGGAAAGGTCCGGGCCCACCACGGCGGTCCGACGCCGGCGGAAGTGCACCCTCAGCAGTCGCGAGATCTTTCTGACGGTGCGGGGGCGGCCCAGGTTTTCATCCAGCGCCTCGCGCAGCTCAATCGGCGGAGAAAACTGAAGCAGCGTGTTGCGCCCGTGCAGCAGCAGCGCAAGCAGGCGGCGCAGTCGGCCGGCGACGGTCCAGTTCTCTGAAAACAGGATTCGGAAAAACCCGGTTTCCTTGTCGGGCCGGCGGCCGAGGAAGATCGAAACCGGGACCAGCTGCAGGTCCAGCTCCGGCCGGCCTTCCAGCACCCGGGTCATGGCGTTGAGCTCCTGCAGATGAGGCCGCCAGTCTGGTCGGCGAAACAGAATGCCCCGCAGGGTTTGCAGGCCGATCACCCGGCGGTCGGACGGCTGTTCGTCCTCCAGGTCCAGCGGATCGAGCGGCAGGGGCAGGCCGCGGTCTCGGCACGCCTTCTGGAGGATCAGCAGGTTGGACAGGGCGTCCGACTCAATCACGTAGCAGATCGGCCGGTCGGGATCGATCTCCGGTTCGCGGGGCAGCACCTTTTCTTTGACGAGCGTACGCAGCAGCCGGCCGAACAGTGAGTCGGACAGTCGCGCGGAAGAACGTCTGGAAGTGAGGTGGGTCGCCATGCGAAGCGGTGCTGTGGTGGACAACCATTCTCAGCGATCGGTGGACGCTTCGCAAACCGCCCGGCGCCGGGTTGGCGGCTCGCGAGCAGGGTTCAAAAAAACGTCCGGCTCTGTAACCGGATCAGTCGCCGTGCGTATCCCTTTCACACAGGCTGAGGATTTACCATGAAAAAACTGATTACCGGCGCGTTTTGCGCCCTGTTGACCGTTTCGACCCTGGCGCTGGCTCAGAGCCGCCACCCCGGCAAAATCGACTTTGCGACGCTGGCGGGCTTTGACGAAACGAACGTGACCGTCGACATCCAGATCGGTGGCTGGCTGCTGAGCTGGGCTCAGGCGGCGGCCGAGGGTGACGAGGACCTCGAGGTGCTGAGCAAGGTCGAAAGCGTCCGGGTCAAGGTCTTTGAGGTGAGCCAGCGCCGCGACTACCAGGCCCAGGCCAACCGGGTCGTTCGCGACCTGATGGGTGAGGGATGGGAGCGATTCGCCAAGGTCATTGAGCCGGACAGCTGGGTCCACGTGCTTGTTAAGGGCAGCGAGGACATGCTGGAGGGAATCACCGTTATCGCCATGGATGACGAAGCTGAGGCGGTGCTTGTCAACATCGCGGGACAGCTCGATCCGGAGGACGTGGCCGCCCTGCTGGACGATGAGGACCTGGTCAACGTCGACCTGGATCTGGACTGGGACGCCTGATCGCCTGACGATCGTTGGGCCCTGGCAGCGCCAAAAGTGCCAGCCATAAAAAACCCCGGCGTTTGCCGGGGTAGTAATGGATGGCCCTGAGGCTATCCCCTCCGATTCCCTTCGTTTATTGGTTTTCGGGTATTTTATATGTTTTTTAACAGCTTACAATCATTTTCTGAGAAAATACTTAGAAAATCCTCCGAAGCAGGCTGAAAATCCCCAAATTTCCGTGACGCTTTTCAGATCAGCGGGCAAAAACGACACCGGTTGGTCCCGCCCCGGGACAAAATTCGCCTGATCGGGCCCTGATCCCCGCCAAACGGTGGTAATTTGATGCCCTGACGCCGCCACCGCGGGATACCAGGCCCATTTCTCTACTGCGTTCGACACACCCATCGCCTGGGGCGATTTCTCGCTTCTCCTCCAAGAGTCCCACGTTCGCCGACAGCGTTTTGCCGATGAGCCCCGCGAGACAGGCGGCGCGGTGACGCTCGAACTCCTCGCGATCGGCGGCGGCCTGTTCGTGCTGATGCTGTCCGCCAGCTGGTTTGTCGAGGGTGCCGCGGCAACCGCCAGCCACGCCGGCATGTCGTCGCTGCTGATCGGGATGCTGATTGTCGGCTTCGGCACCTCCGCGCCCGAGATCGTGGTATCCGTCCAGTCCGCGCTGGACGGGACTCCCGCCCTGGCGCTCGGCAACGCGATGGGCTCCAACGTCGCCAACATCGGCTTGATTCTGGGGCTGGTCGCGCTGCTGAAGCCGATCAGCGTCGAGTCGAAAGTGCTGCGTCAGGAGCTGCCGTTTCTGCTGTTGGTGACCGGGCTGCTGGGCTGGATGCTGCACAGCGGAACGCTCAGCCGCCTGGACGGGCTTGTGCTGCTCGGCGTTTTCGGCGCTTTTCTGGGCTGGTCGGTCTACGCCAGCAGCAAGCTGCGGACGGTGGATGCGCTGGGCCTCGAGGTCCGGGAGGAGATCACCAAAAATTTTCTGCCGCTGAGGCAGGCACTGCTCAAGCTGTCGGTCGGTCTGATGCTGCTGATCATCAGCGCCCGATTCCTGGTCTGGGGCGCGGTTGGCGTAGCCACCGGGCTGGGGGTCAGTGAACTGGTTATCGGCCTGACGGTGGTTGCCGTGGGAACGTCATTGCCCGAGCTGGCGGCGTCTTTGGTGGCAGTAAGAAAGAACGAGCATGAGATAGCCCTGGGCAACGTACTGGGTTCCAATCTTTTCAATTCGCTGGTGGTCACCGGCCTGGCCGGCAGCATCAGCCCGGTGCCGGTCTCCCGGGCGGTCATCGATCGGGATCTGCCGGCGATGCTCCTGATGACGCTCGCGCTGCTGGTGTTCGGCTATCGCCGCGGGGGCGGCGGGCGGATCAATCGTTTTGAGGGCGCCGCGCTGCTGGCCGGCTACCTGGCCTATCTCGGCTGGCTGACGGCAAAGGCCATTGCGCCGACCTAGGCAACCCGGCGGTCCTGGCCTGCGTCAGGGCGCCTCGAACACCGAATGGATGGTTTCAACGATGGCGCTGGCGGCGCCGCGAGGGTCGTCTGCCGCGCGGATCGGCCGGCCGATGACCAGGTAGTCCGCGCCGTTGCGCAGCGCCTGCGCGACGTCGACGGTGCGCTGCTGATCATCGGTGTTGGCCACCGGTCGAATGCCCGGGCATACCACCAGCAGCTTGTGATCCAGGTTTTCGCGCAGCCGCGTTGCCTCCAGCCCCGACGAGACCACCCCGGCGCAGCCGGCGTCCAGCGCGCGACGCGCCCGCGAGAGCACGAGGTCTTCCACGCTGCAGTCAAAGCCCAGATCGTCGAGGTCTCCCCGATCGAGGCTGGTGAGGGCCGTGACGCCCAGCACCTTCAGCGAATCCGCCGCCTCCGCCGCGGCCCGAAGCATGGCGTCGTTGCCGTGGACGGTGGTGAGATCGATCGGATACTGGTTCAGCTGCCGCACCGCACCGGCGACGGTCGCAGGAATATCGAACAGCTTCAGGTCTACAAAGATCTTCTTGTCGCGGCTGCAGAGCTCTTCCAGCACAGGAAAAAAGCTGCCGCTCAGGAAAAACTCGAGCCCGAGCTTGTAGAACCGCACCGCGTCTCCAAGCTGGTCTACCAGCGCCAAAGCATCGCTGCGATTGGGAACGTCGAGCGCAAAAATCAGACGTTCGGCGGGGTCGATAGGTTTGCTGGAACGGTAGTCAGGATCGGTCATGGGACAGAGTCTGCCACAGCCCGGCACCGCGGGATGAATCTTTTTGTGCCCGAGCGCGGTCTATGGATAAAGCCCCGACGATCCGGGGCCGACGTTAGAAACTGAGGCAGTGGCCCTGCCAGCAACGCACACGCAAGGATCGGGAAATGCCAAAACGCCCCTATCGAAGCCAGCATGCCGTCCGCGACCACCTGGCGGCCGTATCGCCCGAAGGCGCCGCAACCCAGCTCGACGCCCCCGCTCCGCGCGCTGTCGCCGGCATCCTTGGCGGCGTTGCCACCGTGGCCCTGGCAGCGGCGCTGCTCACGGGCCGTGCCGCGGCCGCACCGCCGGACGACATGGCGCTGACCCTGATGCAGATGCGAACGCTGACCGACGTAATGGGCCATGTCCAGCGCGACTACGTCGACGACACGGCGGACGCCGATCTGCTGGAAGACGCCATCCGGGGCATGCTTTCGGGTCTGGACCGGCATACCGTTTACCTGGACGCCGAGCAGTACCGCAGGCTGGAGAGCGACAGCCAGGGGCGCTACGGCGGCATTGGCATCGAGGTGGATTGGCGCGACGGCGACCTGGCGGTGGTGGCGGTCACCGAGGAAGGCCCCGCCGCCAGGGCAGGGATCATCAAAGGCGACATCATTCGGGCTGTCGAGGGTATTCCGATCACTAAAGCGGGGCCGCGCATTGCGCTAGAGCGGGTGAGGGGGCCGGCGGACACCAAGGTGACAATCACGGTGGGGCGCCAGGGTGAGAAGGACCGCCGCCTCACGCTGCTCCGAGAGGTGATTCGAATCATCGCCGTGCAGGGCGAGCTTTTGGACGGTGGGCTTGCCTACCTGAAGATCGGCAACTTTCAGACGGGCACGGCCGGGCGGGTTGCGGACACCCTCGATGAACTTCAGGTGAGCCACGGTGGGCCGCTCGCCGGTTTGATCCTCGATCTCCGGGGCAATCCCGGTGGTGTGTTGTCCGCTGCGGTGGGCGTCAGCGATCTGTTTTTGAGCCGGGGTAATATCGTTTCGACCCGGGGTCGGGATGGCGCCGATCTGGCCAGCTATCAGTCGGACCCGGAGGACGCGCTCGACGGCGCGCCGATTGTGTTACTGCTGGACAAGGTCAGCGCCTCCGCTTCAGAGATTGTCGCCGGCGCGCTCAAAGACCACGGCCGCGCCACGCTGCTCGGCGAGAAGAGCTTCGGCAAAGGATCGGTTCAGACGGTGCTCCCGCTGCGTAACGGCGGCGCCATCAAGCTGACCACCGCCCGCTACTACACGCCGTCTGGTGTTTCGATTCACGGCACGGGCATCGAGCCGGATATCGCCATGGAGAGCAAGCCCGGGTCGGACGGTATCGATCGGGCGCTGCTCGAAGCGACTAAGCTGCTGCGGCAGTCGGATTTCGCCGGGCGTCCGGCAGGCGCTGATGCAAACTAGCTGATCGTTCCCCTGCCAGCGCAGGTCAGCTGTCGCTTCGTCCCGACGGGGCTGACAGGGGGAAGGGGGTGATTTTCTCGCCGCTCTCGCGATCGCGAATCTGGCAGGTGCCGCGTTTTTCCACCTCTTCCAGGCGAATGACGCTATGCATGGGCAGGTGTAGCACCTTCACGTCGCTGAACTCGTCCCGGATCTTTTCCTCCGTGGGATCGACCACCAGCGAATCGCCGCTTTCGAACACGAGCTCGCCGATTTCAACAAACCCGTAGAGCCCGCTCGCGCTGGCGCTTCGGGCGAACAGCTCGTAGACCTTTCCGTGGTTCAGGAAGATGACTTTGTACAGCGTGTCTTTGGCCATGTTCTTTCCTTTTTGCTCCAGCTCTCAGCGGCTCACAGTGGCTCGGGCGCTTCAGCGCTCCCGCTGCGTAACCGCGGGCGTGAGAAAGCTCAGCGGGATCGCGAGAATCAGCCCGCTTACAAAGCCTGCGATATGGGTCCACCAGGCCACGGTGCCAAGCGCATCCCCAAAAAAAGTGTATAACACCTGAAATCCGAACCACGAACCGATGAGCGCAATCGCCGGGATGCGCAGGAACTGCAGGTAGAGGCCCAGAGGCAGAATGACGCCCACCCGGGAGCGCGGAAACAGCCCGAGAAACGCGCCCATGCAGGCGGAGACCATCCCGCTCATTCCCACCAGCGGCGCCAGGCCCTCGGGATCGAGCCAGACCGAGTAAAGGTTGGCCAGCACGCCACAGCCCAGCAGCAGTGCGGCGAAACCCAGCGCGCCGATGCGGTTCTCCACACGCGGCGCAAACAGCGCCCAGTAGATCAGGTTGCCGATCAGGTGCGGCCACCCGGCATGCATAAAAAGCGTGGTCAGCGGCGTGATCAGCGGCGGCTGCCACCACTCGACGTTACCCTGAAAGCCCGCCACAAACTGGGCGGGAATCAGCGCCCAGGGGCCGAAAGTCCAGTCCGCAGCCCGTTGCCAGACGCCCGTACCCGCCATCGCCAGGCCCAGCAGCACCGCGGCGAGCGGCCAACGCCGTTTCCTGGGCTTGCGAAACCAGGCCTTGTCGCGCCGAGTCCTTTTCAAAACGCCGTCATGGGTTGTGCTCGCCTACTGGCTGCGGATGACAAACCGCTGGCCGCTGGCGGCAAACACGCAGGAGTCGCGCCGGATTTCCAGCAGCTCAATCCCGCCGTCGAGCGTATCGCCTTCTTTGAGGCGCTGTCCGTTGACCAGCGCAAACCGGCGTGCCGGGTCCTGGCTGTAGACGAGCATCGTCATCTCGACGGCGCCGATTTCCTTTTCCAGGGCCGGCAGCTGGGCCAGCGACGGCAGGCGGGAGCCCGGCTTGGGCGGCGGGGCGTCTCGAGTCTCTTCCGATTCGCGGACCGCCGCTTCGGCGGCGGGTGTCGGCGCCGGCACGTCGGTTGGTGCAGCCAGCGGTGCTGTGGTGTCCTCATCGTCTTGGACGGTGGCTTCCGCCGGCGCGGCGACCGA
>JANQOZ010000027.1 GCA_028285525.1 Lysobacterales bacterium | reverse complement strand
GCCTGCTCAAGCTGGGCGAGATGCTGTTGAATGGTGGCGTCTACGACGGCAAACAGGTGCTATCGCGAGCCTGGGTGAGCGAAATGATGACCGCTCACCGCGAGCCGGGTGAAGACCGCCGCTACGGCTATCAGATCTGGGCGGAACCCTATTCCTGCGGCGACCGGGAGCTCTATGGGTGGTACATGTCAGGCAATGGCGGCAACAAGGTTGCCGTGTTTGCTGAGCTGGATCTCGTGGTGGTGGTGACCGCCACGCTCTATGGCACGCGCGGCATGCACCAGCAGTCGGCTGACATCATTAACGACTACGTGCTGCCGGGCGTTCCGGCCTGTGGCTAATTGAGTTGTGGTTGGCGCTGCCTCTCAGGCGAAGAGGCAGCCCAGCCCGCCAAACACCAGTGCGCCGAGTGCCAACAGGATGGCAAAGGGCAGCAGCGCCGGCAGCAGGATGACGCCGATCACTACCGCGATGATGAGCAGCGGCAAGCCGGCCACCATCACGAGCAAAGTTGAGGCGAACAGGGCGAGCAGGCCAAGGCAGATGATCGCCGCCAGCAGCAGGCCGGCAGCCTCGCCCAGGGGGTTGTCCCACATCAGCGCAGGCATGGGCCCATGGAAGGCGGTGCCGCCGGACACCAGCGACAACAGGACATAAACAACGGCAATCAGGCCAATGGCTTTTAGCATGCGGCTATTTTCTGACGCTTACCGGTCCGCCAACCAGTGCCAGAGGTTGATTCCCGAGCGCCGCCAGTCTGTCGCGTTAAAACAGCGTGTAGATCAGGGGCGCGAGCGCGGAACCCTCGCCGAGCACAATCAACACTCCCAGCAGCACCATCACCAGCACGATCGGCGCGAGCCAGTACTTCTTGCGCACCCGCATGAATTTCCAGAGGTCGGAGAGCAGATCGAGCATCAGAAAGGATTGTCCAGCGATTTCTCAGTCGTTTGGTCGGACTCGACGCGATAGGTCTTGGCCTCGGTGTCGAGCCGACGATGCAGAGGATCGCGTTTCAGTAACCGCATGACAAGTGCCGTGGGCACGATGGTCAGCAGAAACACCAGCGTCAAGATCAGCGGCGTTGTGACCCGGCTCAGGAGCAGCCCAAGCTTCATCCAAACTCGATAAAGCGGGTCCAACGAGGCTGGCGCCACCGTCGACCAGGCGACCAGCGCCAGCGCGACACCGGAAGGCCAGAAGGGTATCGCCACGCCACGAAGCCACGGGATCAGCAGGCCGAACACCACCAGAATGACGGCCGCCATGGTCCAGCCGAAGTTGGCGAGCTCGCGTGGTGACAGCGCTCGAATTTTTGCCGGACCCGCCATCAGTCGAGCTCCAGCTTGTCGCGCCACTCGGGGTCTTCCGAAAACGCCGGCTGCTGCGTCTTGCTGAGCACAAAGCGATCGATGATGAGGTAGTCCATCTCGGTTCGCATGAAGCAGCGGTAAGCGTCAGCCGGCGACTCCACGACCGGCTCACCGCGCACGTTGAACGACGTGTTGACCACCAGCGGGCAGCCCGTGTGTTCGTGGAACGCGCTGATCAGGGCGTGATAGCGAGGGCTTTGCTCGGCGTGCACGGTTTGTACCCGCGCTGAATAGTCCACGTGGGTCACGGCGGGAATGTCGCTGCGTTTTGTCTTCAGGCGATCGATTCCGCTCAGCCGTTTCTCGATTTCGTCGGGCACAACCCGTCGATTCTCAACCACCGGAGCAACAATGAGCATGTACGGTGACGGGCTCTCGAGCTCAAAGTAATCGCCGGCGTGTTCGGCCAGGACCGACGGCGCGAACGGCCGGAACGACTCCCGGTATTTGATCTTGAGATTCATGACCGACTGCATCGACTCGCTTCGAGGGTCACCCAGGATCGATCGGCCGCCGAGCGCACGCGGGCCGAATTCCATCCTGCCCTGAAACCAGCCGAGTACGTGCTGGTCGGCAAGGATCTGCGCACCGCGCTCCGCGACGGCGTCCTCGTCCAGACGCTCGTAGCTTGCGCCGAACGCGTTGAGCTGCGCCTCGATCTCCTGGGCGGCGTACTCCGGGCCCAGATAGCTGCCGCGCATGGTGTCGGCAGGGGGCGTCGACTTGGGCGCCGCCTCGTGGTCTTCATGCCAGGCAATGAGCGCGGCCCCCAGCGCGCCGCCCGCGTCGCCCGCGGCAGGCTGAATCCACAGCCCGTCAAACGGCCCCTCCCGCAGGATTCGCCCGTTGGCCACGCAGTTCAGCGCAACGCCGCCCGCCAGACACAGGTTTTTTGCGTCACTTTCCTCGTAAACCGTCTGGGCCAGCCGCAGCACCACCTCTTCGGTCACGGCCTGAATCGATGCCGCCAGATCCATCTCTTTCTGCGTGATCTCACTCTCCGGCGCTCTCGGCGGGCCGCCAAAAAGCTCGTCGAAGTGCGGGCTGGTCATCGTCAGGCCCGTACAGTAGTTGAAATACCGCATGTCGAGCCGAAAGGTGCCGTCGGGTTTCAGGTCGAGCAGATGATCGGTGATCAGCTTCTGAAATCGGGGTTCACCATACGGCGCCAGCCCCATCAGCTTGTATTCCCCGGAGTTCACCTTGAAGCCCGTGTAGTAGGTAAACGCCGAGTAGAGCAGCCCCAGCGAGTGCGGGAAATCGATTTCCCAAAGTGGCGTGAGCTCCTTTCCCCGGCCACGCCAAACCGAGGTTGTTGCCCACTCGCCGACGCCGTCGATGCACAGGACGGCTGCGTCGTCGAAAGGGCTCGGATAGAAAGCAGACGCGGCGTGCGACTGGTGATGCTCGGCAAAACGCAGGCGCGGAAGCGCCGTCTTTTTGCAGCCGCCGATCTCCGCCAGCGCGACCTTCAGCGTGTTTTTCAGGTAAAGCTTTTCCTTCAGCCAGACCGGCATGGCGGTCAGAAAGGATCGCAGCCCCCGCGGCGCATAGCTCAGGTAGGTCTCCAGGAGCCGCTCGAACTTCACCAGCGGTTTGTCGTAGAACACCACCTGATCGAGGTCATGCAGGCTGATACCGGATTCTTTGAGCGCTCGCTGCAGCGCCAGCTTCGGGAACGCCGCGTCGTGTTTTCTCCGGCTGAACCGCTCCTCCTGAGCGGCGAACAGGATCTCACCATCACCCAGCAGCGCGATCGCGCTGTCGTGATAGTAGGCGGAAATACCGAGGATGTAGTTCAAGGGTCAGGACACTAGCCGTCGCGGCCCAGGATCTGTCGAAAGCGCGGGCTGTCGCGAAACGGGGCAAAATCCGGGTGATGGGTAAAGCGGATGCCGTCGTAGCTCGACGGCGTCTGCATGAGAAAAACCATCTGATCGAGGGCCTGGTCGACCCGTCCGAGCACCGCCATGATCTCCATGAGCTGGTAGCTGATCTCCATCGCCAGCAGCGGATCTTTGTCTGAGGGCATCAACGCCTCGCTCTTGTCAGCGTGTTCCAGGGCGAGCTCCGTTTCCCCGAGTTCGGCGTAGGTTTTGCCCAGCGCCAGATGAAGCCGGAAGTCTTCCGGGTTTTCCTCCAGCTTCGACCGAAGATGGGCGCGGGCGGACTCAAGCCGGGTTCTGGCCTCTTCCGGTCGCTGGAGGCGCCCCAGCAGCATTCCCGCCAAATAGTCGGTCAACACGTAGTGTGCCTGCAGGGGAAAAACGGCGGTCGGAGAGTTTTGCACCCGGTCCAGGGCGGCCTGTGGATCGCCTTCATATAGGTGCTGATAAAACCACGGGTAGACGGTAAAGCCGGACCGTGGGTTCGGGAAAGATTCCAGCATGGCCCGGCCTCGCTCGAGGTCTCCCTCCTCGCCGCGACACCAGAGGGCGAACAGGCTGAACAGCTGGGCCGTCTCGCTCTCCGGCACCATGTCGCGGGTTCGGCTCAGCAGCCTGAGCCCTTCCTCGTAGTCACTGAGCAGCACGTGGGTCCAACCCGTCTCGAGCGCAATGCGGGCGTTCAGCGGGTCCAGGGCCAGCGTTTTTTCCAGCATCTGAAGCGCTGACTTTGTCAGGCCCTGACGCCGCCAGATAAAGCCCATGCGCTGAAGGACCTCCGGATCGTTGGGTCGGGAATCCAGCAAACGCGCGAGGATGTCCTGAGCCCGGTCGAAGTCCCGCAGACGATAGTGGTAGTCGGCCAGCAGCAGCACCGTAGTGGGCAGGTTTGGGGCCAGAGCGCGCGCCTTCTCAATGCGCGACAGGGCCGTGTCCAGACGCTCTGGCGTGAAGTCAAAGCCGTTCCAGTAGAGCCCCATATCGGCGCCCGCCAGCTCCAGCCAGGCTTCGGGAAAGTTTGGATCGAGCCGCGTGGCCTGCTCCAGGAGCTGGTGCGCTTCCCGGAACCGGTCTTCGGAACCGTGGCCCGTGCCGATGCGATGTCGGCCCTGCAGGTAGGCTTCGAACGCCAGCGCGTTGTGGCTCTCCCATTGCTTCACCTGGTCTCGCTCAGCCTGAGACAGCGAAACGTTGAGCCCGGCGATCACCTCAGCGGCAATTTCGGACTGCATTTTCAGGAGGTCACTCATCGACTGATCAAGCTGTCCGGCCCACATGATGGTGCTGTCTGCGGCTCGAGTCAGCTCGGCGTCGACTCGAACCTTGCGGGTGTCGCCCGCGTCGCCGGACCAGCGCACAGTCCCGGCGAGCAGATAATCTGCTCCCAGTGTCTGGGCGAGTTCATCGGTGGAAACGCCCTGCGCTTCGAGCTGCCTGACGCTGTTAGGGCTGAGTACCGACAGGAACCGTAACCCTGATAACCGGGTGTTCAGCTCCGCGGTGATACCGTCGGAAAAAACGTTTTCCGCGGCGTTGCCGATATTGGTGAAGCTCAAGATGGCGAGTTTGGGTGGCGCCCCGGCCGAAGTGTCCGGCGCAACCTCAGCCGTTGAGCCTGCTGGGGACACTGACGCAGGACCGGCGTCGTTGTTCTGCCAGGGCAGACCGTCCGGCAGCGCCTTCCAGATGAGTATGCCTGCGGCCAGCCCGATGGCCGTCGACCAGGTCAGCCTTTTGCCGGAGCCGGGCGTCCGGGATGCGGCAGCCGCTGACGTTGCCGCGACTGACGGTGCATCCTCATCGTCGCCAAGCCGGGCGCGGGCCGCGGCGAGCACCTCGCCGATGGCTGCGCCATCTGCCGGCCCATTCCAGCGGGAGAGATCAATACAGTGGAACTGACGGAAGCCGATCGGCGGTTCGCTGCCGTCGAGGCTCAAGGCAATGAGTTTGCCGGCGTCTGCAGCTACCGACGCCTCATCCTTGACCCATCGCGAGCCGGTTGAGGCGCTGGACCAGGCGACAAGAACCGCACCTGCCGCGCCAAGCTCCCGCTCGATGTCAGCGGAAAACTCATCGCCACCGACCAGCCGCCGATCCCACCAGATCGAGTAATCGTGTGCCGCCAGCGCCTGCGCCAGCTGTTCGATTCGGTCGCGGTCACTGCGCGCGTAGGAGATGAACAGATCGGCCAACGAATACCTTTCCGGTGAGATGAACCTATATTGTAGCGGGTTCGACCCCGCGTCAGGCCTCTGGCGGCAGCTTTGTCAGGCCGATCTGCGTGCGGCGGATTGATGGGATCGTTAGACTCTTCTCCCATGCGGTTTCTCAGTTTTGCCGATCGCACGGTTCGCGAACGCGCCGTCATGGGTCGAGCCCTGCCGCTGTGGCGGGCCGTCGCTGTTGCCGCAGCGTTGGTGGTCGTGGCCTGCGGTTCCACGCCCCCGCAGGCTCCGGCGAATTCTGATCAACCAAATTTCCTGGTCATCGTCGCCGACGACCTGGGCTTTTCCGACCTGGGCTTTATGGGCAGTGAAATCCGCACCCCAAACCTGGACGCGCTGGCCGCGAAGGGGACGGTGCTTACCAACTTTCACGTTGCGCCAACCTGCTCTCCCACGCGCGCCATGCTTCTGACCGGCGTAGACACGCATCCTGCCGGCCTGGGAACCATGGGCGGCGAGCAAAGCGAGGAACAGATCGGCCAACCGGGTTACGAGGGGGTGATGAGCGATCGGGTGGTCACCGTGGCGACGCTGCTACGCGAGGCTGGGTACCACACCTATCACGTCGGCAAATGGCATCTCGGCGCGGCACCAGGGCAACAGCCGACCGATCGCGGGTTCGAGCGATCGTTTGGCCCGGCCCGCGGCGGCGCCAGCCACTTCAGCGATCAGCTGCGCATGTTCTTTACTGACGAAGAGAACGACCGAGCGCTCTATTTGGACGACGGTAAGCCGGTTGAGCGTCTGCCGGAGGATTTCTTTTCCAGCAAAAGCTACACCGACAAGCTGATCGCTCAGCTCGAAGGCGGCCGCGGCGACGGCCAGCCGTTCTTTGCTTATGCCGCGTACACCGCGCCGCACTGGCCGCTGCAGGTGCCGGACGATTGGCTCGATCGCTACGCGGGCACCTACGATGGGGGCTGGGACACGCTGCGGATGCGTCGCGTGGCCGCGCTCAAGGATCGTGGAGTGATTCCAGACCACACCCAGTCGCCCGACCTGGTTGCCTGGGAAGATCCCTGGCATGCAGTGACGCCAGAGCAGCAGCGCCACGCCGCGCGGCGGATGGAGCTCTACGCGGCGATGGTCGAAAACCTCGATCATCACATTGGACGGCTGCTGGCCTACCTCAAACAATCCGGCCAGTACGACAACACGCTCATCGTCTTTCTATCCGACAACGGCGCCGAGGGAAACCTGGTTAACCGGATCCCCGCCGACTGGAACTGGGTAGAGCGACGTTTCGATAATCGGCTGGAGAACCTCGGTCGTCGTGGTTCCTACGCGTTTACCGGACCCGGCTGGGCCCAGGCCTCAACCGCGCCTTTTGGCTACTACAAAGCGTTTCCCTCGGAGGGCGGTACCCGGACGCCCGCCATCTTCAGCGGCTACGGCGTGCACCGGAAAATCACCAGCGAATCGTTTGCCACGGTGAAAGATCTGGCGCCCACTTTGCTGGATCTTGCAGCCGTTCCCGAGCCGCGCGGCCAGTTCAAGGGTAGGAAGGTGGCGTCCATTGAGGGGAGCACTCTCGCGCCGCTGCTCTCAGGCACTGCGGATCGGGTGCACGGCGCGGATTATGAGGTGGGCTGGGAGCTGTTCGGGCGGCGAGCGATGCGCGTTGGGGACTGGAAAATCCTCTGGCTCTACGAACCCTATGGAGAGGGCCGGTGGTGGCTGTTCGACCTGGCCGCAGATCCCGCGGAAACCAACGACCTCTCCCGGGAACGCCCGGAAAAGCTTGCTGAGATGGTTGCTGCCTGGGACCGATACGCAGCGGCCAACCAGGTGGTATTGCCGGCGAGCGACGCCGGCTACGGCCGCGAGGACCCGTGGTAGGCCTTGTGTGACTCGCCTAGGTCCTTGAATCAAACAGCATCTTCCTGGCCAGCACCCGCTCCGCGATCGCGTCGGATACGGCGCGGATCCGGGCGCTGTGCTTGAGCTCCTCATGAGTCACCAGCCATAGTTCAGAGCGGTGTACGTCCATCTCCGGCAGCACCCGCACCAGGTCCTGGTGCATGCTCGCCCAGCGGCTGGAAAGTACCGCTAGCCCATAGCCTGCTCGCGCCGCCGACATCTGCGCTGTTGGGCTGTTGGTCTTGAACACCGTTCGCCCGAGGCGCCGAGGGAGCGGCGAATCGTCCGAGAAGGCGATACTGGTGGTGCCGTCCGGCAGCACCAGTCCGATAAATTCGTGGCGCTCCAGATCATCGGGGCTGTCGACCGGCCCGTTGGCATCCAGGTAGCCGCGCGACCCGTAGAGCCCGAACGCGACGTCAATCAGGCGCCGCGCGATCAGGTCTGGCTGCGTCGGTCGGCCGAGGCGCAGCGCGATGTCCGCCTCGCGGTGCACCAGATCCAGGGCGCGAAATTCCACCTTGATGTTGAGAACAATATCCGGGTACTCGCGGTGAAAATCGGCCAGCTCCGGGGCCAGCCAGTCGGTGCCGATACCCTCGGTCGCCGTAATGGTCACCTCACCTGAGAGGCCCCGTGACTGCACGTCCACGGCCCGCTCAATCGCGTTCATTTCCCGATCCATGCGCTCAGCGCTTTCCAAGATGGCGTTTCCCGCGTCGGTCAGCTCCAGCCGCCGGCCGCCTCGCACAAACAGCGTGGCGTCAAGTCGCTGCTCCAGCGCCTGCAGTCTTCGCCCGAGGGTGGGTTGAGACATGCCCACCTGTTCAGCCGCGGCCGACAGATTGCCGTGTCGGGCAATGGCCAGGAATAGCGCGATATCGGTCCAGCTGGTGATGGCGTCTTTCTTATTCATTATTGAATGATAAATATAAAGTTATGGCATTGCTATGCTTTTGCGAATATCTACACTAAGCCTATCCATTCGATGAGGACTTGAGAGATGACTTTAAAACTGCAAACCATTGCCGCTGCTTTTGCGCTGTTCACCGCCGTCCAGACCACCCATGCCGAAGGGCTGGGAGCCCATCCGCCGATGTTTCTGATTCAGGCGGAATACGCGCTCGAGGCGGGGGACACCACCCGCGCGGTCGACCTGTTGAACAAGCGCTACAAGCGGCTGCGCAACCCGGCCCACCGAATCCGCGGCTTTGCGGTGCTCTGCAGCGCCCACCTGCAGGACGAGAACTTCGACCGGGCGATCCGCCCCTGCGTCAACGCCACCGGGATGAAGCAGGCGGGCTGGAGTGATTTCAACAACCGCGGCGTGCTGGAGCTGCATCTCGGCCGCTTCGATGAGGCGCTGGCCTCGTTCGAGCAGGCCCGAGAGCTGAATCCCGAGTCGGAGCCGGTGCAGAACAATCTGGCACGGACCCGGGCGATTCGCGAAAACGCGCTGGTATCTTCGTCCCAGTAGCTTTCCGGCAAACCCAGTAACGAGAGCCGCCGCTGAGGCGGCTCTTTGCATTTTGGGCCACGGGACTCGACCTCGCGGGTTACCCGAACGCACTGCAATCTCTTCACTTCACGAAACCGCTCGAAAATTCTCCTGAGGAGAAATTCTTCTCGCACCGTTAGTTGTACAGCCAAGAGACTTAACTGACGACATGTAACGGGAGGTACCAATGTCATCTTGTCCTGTACAACACCATGGAATGACCAAAGCCAAAGGCTGCAGCCACGCGCGCCTGGGAAACTTTGGCAAGCTGTTTCCCAAGCTTACGCCGCTGAGCTTGAGCGAAGAGCAGGCCGCGCTGCTTGGCGGTCTCAACTCGCCGATGCACGATGTCGGTAATCAATCGCCCGACAGCAAGCTGCCCGCGGGCTATACCTTTTTTGCCCAGTTTGTCGATCACGACATCACGCTGGACACCACCTCGGACCTTCACGGCGCACCGCTGTCCACCGGCGCGATCAACAAGCTGCCTAATCTGCGAACGCCAACGCTGGATTTGGACTGCGTATACGGATTTGGCCCTGAAGCGAGCCCACATCTGTACGCCGGCGCCACCGCGCCAGGCCGTTTGCTCGAAGGGAGCGGCGGGAATCCAAACGATGTTCCGCGCAACGAGTCGGGGACCGCGCTGATCGGCGATCCGCGCAACGATGAAAATCTGTTTGTATCGCAAATGCAGCTGCTGTTCATCCGGTTCCACAACCGCATTTATGACTCGCTGGTGGCGAGCGTCCCGCTGGGCGAGCGTTTTGAAGAAGCCCAAAAGATTGCCCGGTACCACTACCAGTATCTGGTGGTGCACGATTTTCTGCGCCGAATCTGCGACCCAAAAATCTTCGACTTTGCTCTAAAGAAAGTTGCTGATCATCAGTACCCTCTGGTCTATGCGGCAGACAAACACGGCAACCTGCCAATGCCGGTAGAGTTCAGCGTGGCGGCCTATCGCTTCGGCCACACCACGGTGCGCTCAACCTACGCGGCGAACAGCCAGTTTCCCGCCGTAGAGCTGTTTGACGAGCGCTTCGGCACAACCGGGTTTTCGTCGCTGCCACCAGAGCTGACGGTGGACTGGCGGTTCCTGCTGCCCGTCGATAAATGCCTGTCGCCACTGCTGGCAAAGCGCTTCGACATTCTGTTTCCCGAAGAGCTGATCGCCATGCCTGACCCGATTGTTGGTCGGAGTGCCAGCAGCAACGAACGTTCGCTGGCCTTCCGCAACCTGCTTCGCGGCAACGCGCTGGCGCTTCCCTGTGGTCAGGCGGTAGCGGGTGCGCTGAAGGACGCCGGCTATCCGATCAGCGTGAATTTCACCCAGCTGAAGCTCGCAGAAGTCATCCCGGCGGATCCTGTGACCCAGTCGCTGGTGGACGAGACCCCGTTGTTCTTTTACCTGATGCGCGAAGCCGCCACGCTCGGCAAAGGCGAGCGCCTCGGCCCGACCGGTTCAGCAATTTTGCTGGAAGTATTTCTTGGCGGACTGCTGCACTGCGAGGACAGCGTTCTGAAGGACCCGGATTGGAAGCCCGACCCTTGCATCGCCGGGCCGGGTAAGACCTTTGAGCTCGCTGACGTAGTGCGCTACGTCGGAACCTAGCCTCCGTGAGTTTGCGGACCGTCGCCGCCGGGGCCAGGAGGGTTACCGTCGGCAGCGGACCGCCTACACCCCCCGGGTCTGCCGTGTTTTTTGACCCCCCAGGTTGTCTGGCAGACCCGGGGTTCTTTCTTTTTGCGGTGGCTTTGGGCCCTAGCCCCGCAGCTCGGCCAGCGAGCTCAGCAGCAGCTCGTAGTCGTCCGTCTCTTTCAGGTACGGCTGAGCAGCCTCCATCAGGGCTTGGCCTTCCGCTGTCTTGCCTTCCAGCACCCGGCAGCGCCCCAGGTGAAATCGGCTCTGGTTGCTGGACACCGATTCCTCGCCGCGCAGCTTCAGCCGCAGCGCCATCGTGGCGGCGATACGTTCACAGCCTTCAGCGGTTTTGCCGTTGGCCAGGAGGATCTTGCCCAGCTCGTGGCTCGCGCCTGCCGTGTGGAGATGGTTATCCGGCAGGGTTGAGCTGAGCACGCGAACCGCCTCTCGCCAATAAGATTCGGCCCGGTCCAGGTCACCCAGGTCACGGGCTACCCGCCCGAGGTAGCCCAGGGTCCACGCCATCTTGGGATGATCACCGCGATAGATCTCTCTTTCCCGGTCCAGAACCTGATTCAGAAGTCGCTCTGATTCATCGAGGTTGCCCAGGCCGATTTCGAGAACCGCCAGGTTGCGCAGCGTCGTCAGGGTTCGAGGGTGCGTTGGGCCAAGCCCCGCTTCCTGAACTGCGGCCGCCTCCCGATAAAGCTCTCCCGCCTCGGCCCGTCGGGCCTGCTTGTGCAGCACCACGCCGTAGTCTGCTTTGGACTGCGCCAGCGCTAGGTCGTCAGCGGGGAGTCGTTCTCGCCGAAGTGCCAGGGCCTGGCGATGATACTCGCCGGCCTCCGCGTTGTTGCGAAGCTCCGAATAGGTCACCCCCAGCGCCGTAAAAATTTTTGCCAGCGCCAGCGGGTCAAAGTCGGCGTCAGCCCGGGCGACGGCCAGCGCCTGTTCGAGAATTTCCAGCGACGCAGCAAACTCGCCGGCGCCGCGCTGCGACATACCCAGCCACCGCAGCGTGTCTGCGATGCTCGCTGGGGGTGCATCGGTCTGTTCCTTGAACGCGAGGCTGCGCTGAAAGTGGTCGATCGCGGCGGGGTACTCCCCCAGCGAGTGGTAGATGCCGCCGAGATTGTCGAGCATCTCTGCCTTGAGCGCGGGCTGGTCGGCAAGCCGCCCCTCCAGCACCAGGCTGCCCTGGTCGACCATTTCTTTGATGGTGAGCTCCCGCCCCAGACTGACTTCCGGCGACGCGTTGCTGAACAGCTCCTGCAGAAAGCCCGCGATTTCCTGTGCCTTGGCGGTTTCCAGCCGCGCTGCGTCACGCTGCTCGGCGATCCGTGTGGATTGCCAGGTGACCGTGCCGGCGTACGCGATCAGCAGCCCCGCAAACAGGGCAGCAACGGAAACGCCGAGGCGGTGTCGGGAAACAAACTTCTGCAGTCGGTGCCAGCGTTGACCGCTGCCGGCGATCAGCGGCAGCCCAAGCCGGTAGCTCCTCAGATCCTGCGTCAGCTCTTCAACCGTGGCGTAGCGGTCGGACGGGTCCTTCTCCAGGCACTTCAGAATGATGGCGTCCAGGTCCCGGTCCAGGCGCAGGCCGGATCCCTGGCTGGCGATGCGGCTGGGGTTGGGTGGCGCCTGCTCAACCACCCGGCGCTGGAAGGTCAGGGGAGACGCGCCCTCGCGGCTGAACGGGCGCTGACCCGTGGTGAGTTCGAACAGGAGAAGCCCCAGCTGATACACGTCCGAAGGCCGCCCGAGTAACTCACCTTCAATTTGCTCCGGGCTGGCGTACTCCGGCGTCAGCAAACGCGCTTCGGTGACCGTGGCCGCATCAGGGCCGTCGTCCAGCAGCTTGGCGATCCCAAAATCCACCAGCTTGACCTGGCCCTCGCCGTCCACCAGCACGTTGGATGGTTTGATGTCCCGGTGGATGATGTCCCGCCGGTGGGCTGCCGCAACCGCTCCCGCAACATCGGCCAGCAACGTCAGCCGCTTCCGCAGGTCGAGGCGATGCTCGGCGCAGTACCGATCGATCGGCACGCCGGCGACATACTCCATCGCGAGCCAGGGGCGCCCGTCCTCGGTCACGCCACCGTCCAGCAGCGAGGCGATATGGGGGTCGTTCAGATGTGCCAGGATCTGCCGTTCCCGCTCGAACCGATTCAGCAGGTCTTCTCGCCGCATCCCCTGCCACATCATCTTCAGCGCAACGTCCTGCTCGTAGAGTCCGTCGGCCCGGCGAGCCAGAAAGACCTGCGCCATACCGCCCTGGCCGATCTCCCGGATCAGTTCGAACGGCCCCACCCGGCGGCCCTGCGTCTGGCCGTCGGTGGTTTCAGCCAGCGCCTCTAGCAGCTCCTCCCCGATGGCGGCACCTCGCTCGAGCCACGGCGTGGTGCTCGCGGCGCCGGCCAGCAGGCGAGCCAACCCATCAGCGAGCTCCGGTTCGCGGCCGGCGAGCTCTTCGAGAAAGGCTTCGCGTTCTTGGGGCTTGAGCGACAGCGCCTCGTCCAGCAGCGGATCGAGCTGCCGCCATTTCTGCTCGAGCAACGACATCGTTCAGCCGGTCAGCTCGACAGGCACTCGGTCAACCAGGCTTTGGCCCGCAGCCAGTCGCGCTGCACCGTGCGCACGGACACACCCAGCGCTTCGGCGGTCTCTTCGAAGGAGTAGCCGGCAAAGGTGTGGCATTCGAGCACCTGGACAAGACGAGGATCATGCTGCTCCATAGTGCGCAGCGCTTCGTCCACCTGCAGCCAGAGTTGCCCCGGGTCTGCGCCGGCGATCCGGCTTTCCTCCAGCGGCAGCGGGGCGACGCCATCGCCGCGCTTGGCCGCGCCCCGGGCCCGCAGATGGTCCACCAGCAGCTGCCGCATCGCGCGGGCGGCAATGGCGTAGAAGTGCCCACGAGAGTTGGCGGAGAGATTGGCCTGCGCGGCGATCTTGCAGTAAACCTCGTTCACCAGGCCCGTGGTGTTCAGCGGCGTATCGTGCATGCGCGCCAGCTGGTTGCGGGCGATGTGCTTCAGCTCTCGATAGACCAGCGGCATCAGGTCTTCCAGCGCCTGGCTGTCGCCGGCGGTGACCCGGGCGAGGAGGGCAGTAATGTCGGCCTTGGCGGCGCTCATGTTCTGATGGTAGCAAGCTGTGGAGAAACTGACAGGGCATGGGAAGCCCGCTGAGGATTTTCCGGCACTGGGACGTTTTCCCTTTATGTGGGAGGATTTTTGTTCCGGCGCCACGATCAGGTCAATGGTGCCGCTATACCGGGGAGGAATGTCTATGTTTGTTGTCACCAACCGTGAGGTCAGCAACCGCAAAGCGCTGGGCCAGTTCGGCAAGAAGCCAAACGCCGAAGGGCCAAACGAAATCCGGCTTTTTGACGTGGCCAAAGAGGGACGTCGCTGGGAGGTCAAGGCGCTGAACGACCGGCTGAGCAAGACCCAGCTTCGAGCGCTCGTAAAAAAGTATCACCTGCCGATTGATCCGGCGGCCGACCGGCCCTGGTACGCCAGCCTCAAGGTGGCGTGTGAGATCGCCGAGCAGGCGCGCACCGAGAAAAAGAATATTCTGATTTTTGTTCACGGCTTCAACAACGACGTCAAAGACGTGATGACCGCCGCGAGGGCGATTTCCGAGCTGTACAACCTCATCGTGCTGCCGTTCACCTGGCCGGCCAACGGCGGCGGGCCCGTATCGGGCACGCTCAGCTATCGCGAAGACAAGCGCGACGCGCGCGCGTCCAGCGGTGCGCTGGATCGGCTGTTCATGAAGGCGATGGAGTACCTGAAGATGATCACCGAGGCGCAGCGCGACCGGCTGCTGCGCGAGGCCAACAAAAAACACCCGGACAATCGGGAGCAGGCGGATCAGCTTTACGCCAGGCTGCTCGACGCCGAGTGCCCGTTCACCGTCAATCTGCTCGCGCACAGCATGGGCAACTATCTGTACAAAAACCTGCTGAAGTCGACTGCCACCGAAGCCACCCGGCCGCTGTTCGACAACGTGATCATGGCGGCGCCGGACGTCAACAATCTCGACCATGCCTGGTGGCTCGACCGCATCCAGTGCCGCCGGCGCGTGTACGTCTGCATCAACGAAAACGATTATGCGCTGAACGCTTCACGCATGAAGGCGGGCGAAGAACAGCTCGCGCGTCTCGGCCACGTCACGTACAACCTGACCGCGCGCCGGGCCACCTATGTGGACTTCACCAACGCCGCCAGCGTGGGCAACGCGCATACTTATTTCAAAGACGACCCGACCAAAGACAACGCAAACGTGCGGTCGTTTTTCGAGGACGCCTTCAACGGGCGCTTCGCTGAAAACGAGTTGCCCTACGACTCGATAAAGAACGTTTATCGCGTGGCGTAGGGCCATGTTCAAGGCGGTCAGTTCCCGGCAGGGTGCCAGCACGGCGGTTGTGGTCGTGCATGGGGTCGGCAATCCCGACCCCGGCGCAACGCTGGATCGTCTGACCGCAACGTTGGCCAACACGTGTGATGAGTTTCGGCTCGACGGTCCACGTCAGACCTGGCAGGCGGCTGATCAGCGGCGGTCGGAAAACGACCTCTATTCCTTTTCGCCGGTGCCATGGCAGATGGCCGAGCACGACGGTGAAAAGGTGGTCATGGCTGAGGTGTTCTGGGGCTCGGAGAGCGCCATTCCTCACAGCGTGCTCGGGTTGCTGCAGGGGCTGTTTCAGCTGATTTTCGGCATGTCCGGACTCATCGAGGCCCGGCCAGAAGGGATCGGTCGATACGAATGGTTTGTCGCCTGGGTCGGATTGATCGGCAGTCGCCTGCTGAGGGGTCCGGTCTTTGCGATCAATACGGCGCTGATGATTGCGCTGCTCGCCATTGTGATCCTGCAGGGTGTGAGTCATACCGAAAGTGAGTGGGTGGTGTCACTCACCGAGGCGACGTCCCGAGAGATACTGCTTGGTGTCGTGATAGCGAGCATCGCCAGTGCGCTGCTGGGGCTTTTGCTGGTCTGGCGCTGGGTCAAAGCCCGTGCTACCCGGGTTGTGGCGCCCCAGGGGACGCTGGGTGTTTACGCCTTTTCCCTGCTCGCGATGGGCGGTATCTGGCCGGTAGCCGCAGCGTTGAGCGGTGCTGATGACCTTCAGACGTTCGCCGCGATCCCGTTCACGCTGCTCTGGCATGCTTTTGGTTTCGTGGCCCTGGCCGTATTGCTGGTCGTTAATCTATACCTGTTGAGCCGTATCGTGCGGCCGGCCTTCAGCGACGCTGAGCGCCATTCGCTCAGCGCCAGGGCGATGGCGTTGGCCATTCAGTTTGTCCTGTGGAGCACGATCGTGCCCTCGATCTGGCTGCTGACGCTGTCGCTGGTCACGAGCGACAGCAAAAGCTTTGCATTTTGGCTGGATCGTTTTCACGAGGTCGTCGCCTCCGACGGGCTGCAGTGGTTTTATCTGCCGCTCCCCCTGCTGGCCCTGGTTATCGTGCTGCTGTGGCGCTGGCAGAAGCGCGCCACGAATCCGCCCAGGCTGATCGTGCATGCGCTGATCCGCGACGCGCTGCTCGTGTCGGTTGTGCTGACCGTCATCGCCAGCGTGGTGGTTTCCGTGATGGACCAGGAGCAGGCGGTGGTGCTCCCCGAAATTGTCCAGCAGCTCCGGCGCCTGGAGGTGGCGATACTGCCCGCCATTCCGCTCCTGGTGGCCTCGTCGGTCTTCGTCGGCGGCGTGGTGCTGGCGCTGGACATCGGCAATGACGTCGTCAACTACGTCCGCCTCGCCATGCCGCTCAAGTCGCGCCTGAAGCCGAGTGAAGATGAGCGTGAGCGGCTGCGGCCGATCCGCAACAAGTTCAACGAGGTGATGCGCCTGCTGAATCGACATCATCCCCTGGAGCGAATTGTCGTTGTGTCCCACAGCCAGGGTACGGTGCTGGCGGTCGATGAGCTGGCCCGCAGCAGCTTTGGCCGGCCGCCCGATTGGCTGGAGCAGCTCGACGTCACGCTGATCACCATGGGTTCACCGTTCAGCCATCTCTACCAGCATTTCTTTCCGCTGTCGTATCCAGCGCTGGACCAGCCCGTCTGGCAACGCCTCGGCCGGCGCCTGAACCGCTGGATCAACATCTATCGCAACGACGATTTTGTCGGCACCCATGTCAACGCAGGTCCGCAGCCGCCCTTTGAGTTTCAAGAACATGCGATGGGTACCGGTGGACACCTCACGTACCTGCTCGACGGACGTGTCGTGTCGATCATCGCGGATGCGCTGAGATCTGAACGCACCGCACCGAAAACCGCCTGAGCTGACGGAGGCTTCTGATGGCTAATATTCACGATCAGCCGCCCGCCGCGGTGCGCCGGGACCTTAACGCGCTCAGCCAGGCGCTGGACGCCCGGATCCCCCCGCCGACGGCGAGCAATCTCCTGATCTGCACCTGGAATATCCGCTCGTTTGCTTCGCTTACGCGCAAATGGACCGCCACGGGCAGCGACAGCCCGAAGCGCGACCTGCGCGGCCTTCGCGCGATCACCGACATCATCCAGCGCTTCGACGTTGTTGCGGTCCAGGAGCTGAAAGGGGATCTTCGCGCGCTGCGCGACACGCTGAGCTTCCTGGGCCCCGACTGGGGCTTTCTGATGACCGACGTGACGGCAGGCGCGAAAGGCAACAACGAGCGCCTCGCCTTTCTATTCAATCGAAGCCGGGTCAGGCCCTCGGGCCTCGCGGCTGAGCTGGTGGTGCCACCCGAGCGCCTCGAGCGTCTGGACGAGGGCGCGCTGAGAACTCAGTTCTGCCGCACGCCGTATGCCGTGAGTTTTGTCCGGGGCGAAACCACATTCATCCTGGTCACGCTACACATCCTGTTTGGCGACAGCGCCTCGGACCGCATTCCGGAGCTCAACGAAATCGCGGACATCTTCGGCGACTGGGCCCGGCGCAGCAATCGCTGGCATCACAACCTGCTGTGTCTGGGTGACTTCAATATCGACCGGGCCGGCAGCCCCCTGTTTGACGCTTTTACCCGCACCGGCCTCACAATCCCGGCGCAGCTGGCCGACCTGCCGCGGACGGTGTTCGACGATCCGGGCGACTCCAGCGACGATAATTTCTACGATCAGATTGCCTGGTTTACCGCTGGATCCGGTGCGCTGCTGGATATGACGCTGAGCGACGCCGGCAATTTCGACTTTCAGCCTTTTGTTTACACCGATCAGAACCTGTCGCGGGCATCGATGTCGTTTCGCGTTTCCGACCACCTGCCGCTGTGGGCGGAGTTTGCTTTGCCCCCGTGAGCCCGGAGTATCCGAAAAAAAGCCTGAGGTGAGAAACCGATCAACAAACGCCGGCCTTGCATTCATACAATGTCGCGATGAAAAAATCCTTTCTCTTGCTGCTGCTCTTGAGCGTCAGCGCGACGGCTCAGACGGTGTTCGAGGAGCAGGGCGGCCTGCTGGTGATCGAGCTGGAAAGTGCGGCTCCCCTGCCAGAAAACTGGGTGCTGGGGCCGGCCGAAAACCCGACGTCGCCCAATATCAACGAGCCCGGTGGCGCGACCGGCCGGGGATTTATCGTCTGGGAGGATCGCCAGTATCTGAACGCCCCGGGCAACGGCGAGATCGTCTTTTTTGTCATGATCAACAACCCGGGCACCTACCGCTTTGAGTGGCGTAACCAGGTGGGTCGCGGCACCAACACGACCGAGCACAACGACACCTGGCTCAAAATTGATGCCGACAGCTACTTCGGCCAGCGCGGCGGTAGCGTAGTTTGTCCCAAGGGCAGAATCCCTTCCGAAAACGACTGTGTTGGGGGCCAGCCCGAGGGCTCAGGCTCGGACGGCTGGTTCAAGGTGTACTCAAGCGGTGCCAACGACTGGCGCTTCAGCACGCGAACCAGCGACAACGACGCCCACGATATCTTTGCACGCTTCGATTCGGCCGGGGTTTACACGATCCGTCTCTCGGCCCGCTCTTCCAGTCACGTCATCGATCGTCTTGTGATGCACAGCGACACCTTCAGCGGCAATCCGCGCAGCCTCGATATACCGGAGTCCGCGCGCATCGATCTGGACACCGTGTTCTCCAACGGATTTGAGTAACCGCTGAGATAAATCCTTCTGGCGTACGTCCCTTTTGCTGTAACCGTATTGCTCAGCTTAAGGGAGGAGGCCTATGAGGGCGATTATTGTGCTGGTCCTGGGGTGCTGGTCGGGCGTGACGGGGGCCGAAATCCTCTTATGCACCGGCGGCGACATTCCTGGTGGTGCGACGCTCACCGGCTACCAGGGCTGCACCGTCGTTTCTCACTTTCAGGAGGGCGTCGATCGCGGCGCCACCGTCAGCGGCAGCGGCGCCCAGCAGGGCAATCCGGAGTTTGCCGATATCAGCCTGACGCGCACGTTTGATATTTCCAGCAACGCGCTCCGGGCCGCCGCGATCAACGGCACTCCGAGAGACTGGTCGCTCCGGTTTGTCTCCACGGGCTGCGGTAGCCAGATCCTCGAATATCAGCGGATCGATCTAACCAACGCCGCCGTCACCGGCTACTCGGCCGGTGCCACCGAGACGACCCTGCCGACGGAAACGGTTGGCTTGAGCTTTACCGCCGTTCGCTACACCCAGACCGTCTACGATCCGGCCTGCCAAGTGGTTGACACCTTCAGCTTCGGCTGGGATCGGGTGGGGCTTTCGGTCATTCCCTGACCTCGGTTTTGGCATCGCGCATCACATCCACGCTGTTCGCTATTGTCGCGATTGCACCGGCTACCGCCGTCTCGGTCGAGCTGGAAATTCGGCAACAGGCGACAGTCAGCGAGCCACAGCTCGAGTTCAGTGCTGATCGCCTGAGCGACCCACTCTGGACTGAGCCGTTCATCCTGCCTGACGGGTCCGTGGTCACGCCGCAGTGGGTCAGGCAGCGCTGCTTTGGCGTGGCCAGAAGCCCTGGAGAGCGGCTCACGTTGTTTGCCGCATCTGGCCGCTGCGAACGATCCGCGGCGCTGGCCGCGAGTCGCGCCATGCCGGCAGATGCGTGGCGGCTGACGCTGCCGGTTCGCGGTGCGGCTGCCTGCATATGCCCCAACGACCCGACAAATCAGCCGCCGATGGTCAGTCTGGACGCCGGTGATGGCCAGCAGGTGGTTGCCGGTGCCGCGATTCAGAATGTTGAGTTCAGCGCCGTGGACATGGAGCAGCTATCGCTGCAGCCGACCTTCAGCTTTCGCCTCGACGATGGTGCGGCGAGCGCAGGGCTGCCCGCTCAGCTTGGCCAGACCTGCACAGCTGGCAGCGGCACGCTGGCCTGTACGGTTGCGGGGCAGGTTCAAACCGCTACGGGCGTGCTCACGCTCACCCTGACGGTTTCCGACGGCTTTCTCCAGGAATCGGCCGACGCAACAATCACGGTGGTAGCCCCAATCGATCCCATCTTCGCCGACGGCTTCGAAGACTGATTAATGCGGCAACCTGTCGACTCTTGCGCTTGCACCCTAAACCTTCCGGTTGCACTCCCCGGTATCTACCGCGCAATCGGCGGATAGTCGAGTTCGGCCAGCAGTTCGTTGGCCTGGCGCAGCAGGCGGGTGGGCAACGTGGTGAAATCCAGCTCGCGGCCAATCCCGACCGATGCGGTTTCAAAGGTTTTGCGCTCATAGGCGCTGGCATCTCCCGGGCCCTGTTGATGGTCCGATCGGAAGACGGCGTGGTGCCATTCCGGATAGGGCGTCAGGTCGCACGCGTCAGCAATCGCCTGCAAAGACTGCACGGGATTTTGCGCGAGGTCTTCATAGCGAACGGCGAGCGAGTTTGCGGACGCTTTTTCCGTCAGCAAGACCTGGGTCTTCTCCAGCCAATAGCGCGTCAGGGCTTCCAGCCGGCTGTGGGGCCAGGCATTGAAGTAGGGCTCAAAGTCGAAGCCGTCTGCGCGATCTTCGGTGGCCCGCAGGCCTGAGTGGACCAGGTCCGCCACGTGCCGAAACAGGCAGATCCTTTGAGCATCCGGGAATACGCCTTCAAGCACGTCGAGATGGTTGACCGACGTCACCGATTTTTCGCACCAGCGTGTCTTACCGGCCCGTTCGAGATACGGATGAAGCAGCGCGTCGGCATCAGCGCGCACCTTCCGGGTTGCCTGATCCCAAAACTCCTCGCCAGCCGACTCGCGATCCTCCAGCACCCCAACGGTCCACAGCCATCGCTGGCAGAGGCTGAGCAGATGCAGCTCCGGCGGCGACCAGACCTCCGGATGAGTGTCCATCGCCAGGCGAAGCAGGGTTGAACCCGATCGGGCGCACGAGAGGATGAAAATCGGTGTTGTCATGGCTGAGGCGAAGCGCGGATGTCGGCGTGGGTATTTTCGCTGGACGTTGCCGGCATCCTAGCCGATTGACCTTTCCCGCACAGCCACCTTTTCGCCACAAGGTTGTCGATCGGTCGCCCCCCGCGCCTGCTGTACTTCACCTGTCCATGAAGGTCCTGACAAAAATGCGAAAACAGACGGCAACCACGCTCAAGCTGCTGGCGGTAGCGTTTCTCACGCTGATCATGCTCATTCCGCTCGCCATGGTTCGAGGACTGGTCGACGAGCGCCAGGGTCGGCGCGCTGAGGCGCTGGAAGAAATCTCGCGACGCTGGGGTGGTGAACAGACGATCTCCGGTCCGATGATTGTTGTGACCGAGCGGCAGTCTCGCCGCAATGCTGCCGGGGAAACCCAGGTTTTCTACGACCGGATCGTTGAGCTGCCCTCGGAGCTCACCATAGACATCCAAACAAGATCGGAGATTCGCTATCTGGGTATCTATGAGATGCCCGTCTATACGGCCACGGTCATCATGACCGGCGTGATCGGCGGCGAAACCTGGCCGACCCGAGGCGAGCTGACCGGAGCGCACCTCCTGGTGCCGATCTCCGATACCCGCGCCATTCGCGCCGTCAGCTCGCTGACCGTCGGGGCTGAGAGTTACAGACTGCGGTCCGGCGGCTCGGTGTACAGCACCATTCAAGGGGTAGCCGCGCCGCTGCCGCTCGATCGTTTGGGCCGGAGTGAACCGTTTCGGCTGGAGCTGACGCTCGCCGGCAGCGAGGCGCTGTACTTTTTGCCCATCGGCGAAGCGACGTCGATCACGATGCAAAGCGACTGGACCAGCCCAGGCTTTGAGGGTCAGTACGTACCGCTGGAGCGCGCCATCTCGCAAGCCGGCTTTACCGCACGCTGGCAGGTTGCGGAGCTGAATCGAAGCTACGGCCAGAGCTGGCGCGGTGAGCCGCCCTATGAGCTTCAGGGATCGCGCTTTGGCACCCGCTTTGTCCTTCCCGGGAGCAGCTATCAGCGCAGCGAGCGGGCCATCAAGTATGGCGTGCTTTTTATCGGACTGACCTTTCTGGGCTTTTTTGTCTTCGAGATACTGACCAAGGTACGCCTGCACCCGGTGCAGTACCTGTTTGTTGGCCTGGCTCTGGCGACCTTCTACCTGCTGCTCCTTGCCCTGTCGGAACATATCCGGTTTGGCTTTGCCTACCTGACTGCCGCGACGGCACTGGTGCTGATGGTGGGCGCCTATTGCGGCTCGGTGCTTGCCAGCCGGCGTCGGGGGTTGGCAGCTGGCGCTTTGTTGGCAGCCGTATACGCAATTCTCTACTGGCTGGTCATCGACGAGAGCTACTCGCTGCTGATCGGTTCAGCCGCCATCCTGCTGCTGCTCGGGGTGGTGATGTACGCCACCCGGAACGTCGATTGGTATGGTGCTGAGCCGGACATCAGTGAGCCGGAAGCCGCCCCCGCGTAAGCCCCCGATTCCCGAATCGGGGCGCGTTACTCCGAATCGCTGGCGGTCTTAATTGAGCGCCACCGATTCGCGGCCTGCCGCAGGGGGCGTAAACGCTAATCTGGCCCAGGTTGGTGTCGCCGCCGGCGCTACTACCTCGGTGGCAAACTGCCCGAGCTCAAAAGCCATGGACTCCAGCGCCATCCGGATTCTCGGCAGCATGCCCACCTTCAATGTCGTCAGCACGTAGCAGGCGGAACTCGGATCGCCGTTGCTGACGGTGTCAGCGTCGACGTCGGCAATCTCCAGCGCGCCCAGCGCGATCGACAGCTGTCGCTGATGTGACGGCCCAATCCAGGTGGCGCACGCGGTGGCAAAAAGATCGAGCGTAAAGCCGTGCGGGGGGTGAGCTGTTTCCGATTCATCGTCCGACTGACACATCACGCTGCCGGAGATCCTGATGACCAGCCCCAGCTGGCACGGTTTGGCGTCAGGCTCGAGCAGCGCGGGCTGCGCTTTGGGGTGCGGGTCGAGCCTGAGATCCGCGATCTGAAAGCAGTAATCGACGCCGAACTGGCCGCTCGTGCTCAGCAGCGGCAGCGGGTCCTGGCGGCTGAGCAGCGCTTCACCACGCCGAACCACATCCGGATGAACCGGAATTTCCCGCTGCAGCAGTTCCGGGTGCCGGCGAAACAGGGGCGTTGCGTGATTGAAAAGCTCGGGTCGCTGCAGCATCAGCCGTCGGCTGATGTCGTTGAGGTCCCGGTGAGAACCGTGGTGTTGCGATGATGCGTCCGATGCATCGTGACTGATGGCTAATGCCATGGGTGCCTCCTCCCATTTTCGTTAACAGGCTGCCTCGGATACCCCAACCCGAAGCAGTGGTTGCCAGCTTGCTGGCGTAAGTGAAAAACGACTCCCCGCCGCTATTCCCTCACCCGGCCGTAGGTCCGGCCCTCAACCTGTCGTCAGTTTCTCGCAATTTGCTGGCTGGGAATGTCGCCAGACACTGATAGGCTTGTAGGAAAATGGCTGGAGTCTAACGATGAGAACCGATCCATTTCGCCTGCTTCTGATCCTCTTTGTCCTGGTTTGCTGCGGTGCAGCGGCGGCGCAGTCCAAGCGAACGGAAAACACCTTCAAGCTGGATGATCCGGATTTCCGGCCGCCCGCGACTCTCGAAGACGTCGCCTGGCTGGCCGGCGCTTGGTCGGGTGAAGCCTTCGGTGATCGGTTTGAAGAGGTGTGGAATCCGCCAAGCGCCGGATCCATGGTGGGATTTTTCAAGCTGCTTAAAGGAGATCAGGTCGCTTTCTACGAACTGCTGGTGCTGGTCGAAGAAGAGGGCAGCCTGTCGATGAAGGTCAAACATTTCACCGAAGACTTCACCGCCTGGGAAGAAAAGTCAGACTACATCCGCTTTCGCCTGGTCAGCATCGAGCCTGACGCGGTGCATTTCTCTGGCATAAGCTTTTACCGCCGCAGCGACGACTACGTCGAGGGATTTATCGCCATGCGCAGCAATGACGAGCTGCGCGAGGAGAAGATGACTTTTCATCGCGTGCGCTGAGCGGCCACGCTCTACGTTTCCCGCAGCGGAGGGTTTTTCACCAAAACGACACCGCTTGCCGGTACACTGGCGCGCCTTTACACACCGTGCGGAGATAATCGTGAACAAGCTCACCAAGATTGCCTGCCTGGCGCTGGCTCAAATGCTGGCTCTGTCAGTGGCGCATGCGCAGACGGACGACAGCTTCGGCGCCCGGCTTGACGCCGCCATGAAGGCCGACATTCGCTCCGAGGCGGAAGTGGCCCGCGACGCCAACCGCAAGCCTCAGGAGACGCTGACCTTCATGGGCCTTTCGTCCGACATGAAGGTGCTGGAGCTGATTCCCAGCCGCGGCTGGTACACCAAGCTGCTCGCACCGGCCATCGACGATTTTCACGTGGCGATTGGCACCACCTGGGTCAAGGAAAATCTGATCAGCGAGCCCGGCTTCGACCATATCAAGATCTTGGAGCCCCAAAACATGACGCTGTCTCGCGGGGGAGAGTTCGGGCTCAACTCCGTGAGCGAGTTTTCTTTTGGCGAAGCAGGCTTCGATGCGGTCCTGACCTTTCGCAACATGCACAATTTCGATGAGGCTGGCCGGCGAGCGATCAACAAGGCCGCCTTCGACGCGTTAGCCTCTGGCGGCATCTACGGGGTTGTGGACCACACGCGACGCCACATGGAGCCGATCTCCAGCGAAAATCGGCGCCGGGCTGACCCGGTGGAGATCATCAAAGAAGCTCAGGATGCCGGGTTTCTGCTGCACAGCTACAGCAACCTTCACTACAAGCCGGTCGACGATCTGACGCTCGAAGTCGGCAACGACAAGGTCACCGGCCAAACCGACCGGTTCACGCTGGTGTTCCGCAAGCCCTGAAGAGTTAAGAAGCGTCCCGGGACAATGACCCGGGACGCCCGTTTTTCAGGACACTAGTGCCCCGCCGCGTGCCGCAGCTTGCGCTGCTGCGCCATTCGATAGAAGCGACGTGCGTCGGCAAACCAGCCGGGGTGGCTGAGGTTGTCGCCATAGCGCGACATCCAAAGACGGCACACCTGAGCCGCCAGGCGGTTCACCGTCACGTAGCGATCGCGTGACTCCCGGTCGAGCTCCTCGCGATAGCTGACCCGGTCGAACAGCTGTTCGTGCAATAGCCTGAGGTCGGGCTGACCTTCGCCCTCCTGGCCGCCAGCCAGGTGGTCGGCCAGCGCAAAAAACTTGTCCACCTCACCCTGGAGCTCCAGCTCGAGCTGAGTGGTGGACCGGTCGTGTCGGGCGCAAAAGGTGACGTAGGTAAAGTGGCTGACGCCTTCGACCGCCGCCGCATACTGATTCAGAGTCAGGGGGGTATCGCCCTCGACCAGTGCGGGTTCGAGGTAAAGCGCCAGCTCCAGCCCGCGTTCGTCCTGTCGCAGCAGCAGCTGCTCGGAAGACTGGTCCGGACTGCCGCCGAGGTGCTCCGCCACCGCGGGATCGCTGACGACAAATTCGGAAACGCGGTGGCTGGACTTAAGGTCGTAGCGCCGCTCGATCTGGCGCTGGATCTGGTCCAGCATCAGTGGGCCGTCTGGCCGCCGTCCAGCGAAATCCCCAGGCTGCTGAGCTGCTGTCGCGCCTGCGCGTTGCCCGTCTGCTGCCAGAGGTCGTAAAGCTTCAGGATCTCAGCCGCGTCGAACTGGGCGCGGTTAGCGTGAATCAGATCGGACAGCATGTTCACGAAGGGCACAAACCGGGTCGCCAGCTCGTCGAAGACCGATATATCGCGAGGCGCATTGTCGGCGAGATAGCTGTACGCGCTGCCGCCCATGCTAACCAGATACTCCCGCCCGATGGCGCGCCGCTCGAGCGACTGATGAAAGAGCCCGGCCACAAACAGCGCAACGTCGCCGAGGCGCTGCAGCAGCCGATGGCGCTCGGCCTCGCTTCTGGCGTTGGCGGCTTCGCCGTAGATCATCGCCAGGGGTTTCAGGCCGCTGCGGCCGCTGTTGGGGTCAAAAAAGGCTTCAGAACGGGCGAAGCGGGTGAGGAGATCGGTGAGGTACCAGAGGGTGGCTTCCTGCGGTTGCTGGCCCTGTCGATTGGCGGCGCGCCCGAGCGCGCTGTGAAAGTAGCCGGGCAACGAGTGTTCTGCGGTGGGTCCATGCATGGAATCAATCTCCTTTAAGTCAGCGGTTTGTGTCGTGTTGGCCTCGATCCATAAACAGGTTTGTTGTTATTAGCTTAACGGCGGTTCGCCAAAAAAATATAAGTCTCGAAATAAGTCGCGAAAATGCTTAACTTATTCACTAAGACCTGAGACTAGCAGAAAAGCTTACGCCTAAGGCGAAAAAAGTTGGTTGAGATAGGCGGCCGTTCTGATCCCGGCTTTGCTGAGCTGAGTGCGAACGGTGTCGATATGCTGGTAGCTGTACGCCCAGCGCAGGTTGCGCTCTTCAGGGGAAATGGTGTCCCTCAGCGCGCTCGACTCGGCGATCCAGGATTGCGGGTTGCTGTCCCACCAGCTCACCACCTGCTCCGGTGTGATCCGGGGTTCCAGGAGGTCCACCCACTCGCTGAACGCCAGTTTCTCGCTGGAGATCAGCCCTTCGTCCCAGACCCAGTGCAGGTTGGTGCGTTGTCCCGCGTAGGACACCCCAAAATCATTACCGCCCCGGTCTTTACCGTTCCCGGCGTGCAGCGGCTGATGGAGGTCGCCAATGATGTGGATCAGGAAGCGCAGCGACAGCTGCTTGTTGTCGAGGCTGGCGTCGGGGTCCTGCAGAATCTTGGTGAATCGGTCGAGCGCGGTGACCGCGTCTCCCTGCGGCGGCGCCCCAACCTCCTCGTAGCTTTTACCTGGCGGTACCGTCACGTAGTGCCAGGGATTGGCAGTGACCTGCCAGAACTGGCTGGGATTGGAGCGCATGACGTCGGCCCAGATCGACGCCTCAGCCAGGGTTTCATCGCCGAGGATCAGCGCGATCTGAGCGCGGGCATAGCCGCTGAGGTGCCGCTCGGCAATCGCGCCAGTGATTCGATGTCCGGTTTTGCCCCAGGCCAGTGCGCTGCTCGTCGAGAGCAGCAGACAGGTCAACATGCAGGCCAACATGACGTACATGGCCGGTCGCCGGCAAAGTGTTCTAGTCATTACGCGCGATTTTCTCCTGGTTGGTCGATTGATCAATCAGTTTGCTTCGGCCGTCGATTTTGCCTGAAGCGTGAACCGCGCTCTCATGTGTCCCCGGCTGGGCTATTTCTCGCTTGCGCAGAGTTTGATCGTACTCGAACTTCCGGAGGATTTTTAGCGTCACAGACTGATCCCCGCCCGTGCTACCTGCCGCTGCTGGTTTGACCGTTGCGAGGATGCAGAGATTGATTGTGTGGCGGGCGGAGGATTGCCCATGACCCCTGTTTGAGCGTAATCTCGGGTGGTCTCTCGTTGCTCTCCAGGTAACGCCTCCAAGATGCGATTGCTCGACCTGCTTGCACGGAGTGTCCGTCCAACTGAAGTACCCGATTCCGCTACGTGCGACTTCACGGCCTTCGAATCACGATCTCAGCTGCCGGCTTCGTTGCTGGACAGCCAGTTTCTCTGGGAGCAGCAGTTCGAGTCGGAGCTGACCAAACGGAAAGGCCCCACGCCGGCGGTCAAGGGCTACTGCACAGTTTGCGGACAGGACACGCTTTTCGACGTCAAAACCGTGCCAGAGCAACCGGTCAACTGGCGAGAGACGCTGGCGTGTCGACCCTGTCGCCTGATCAGTCGCTGGCGGTCGTGCGTCACGCTGCTGCAGTCCGATACTTCTGGGCTGGATAAACCCAGCATCTATTTGACGGAGGCGGTAACGCCACTGGCCCGGTGGATTTTGCGGCACTTTGATCGTGTGGTGACCAGCGAGTATTTCGGAGATGACGCGGGCCCAGGAAGCGTGCATCAGCGCGGTGGTCAGTCGGTGGAACATCAAGACGTTACGGCGTTGACGTACGAGGACAGCGCTTTTACCCACGTCGTAACGCTGGATGTCCTGGAGCATGTGCCGGATTATCGAAGTGCGCTGCGCGAGTTTTTCCGCGTGCTTGAGCCGGCGGGAAAGCTGATCATTTCTGTACCCTTTTTGATCAAGCACGATGAGACCCTCGTTCGGGCAAGGATTAACAGCCTCGGCGAAACGGAGCATCTTTGTGAGCCGGAATACCACGGCGATCCCATGTCAAACGAGGGGGTGCTTTGTTACTACCACTTCGGCTGGGATATCTTGGAGACCCTTCGTGACATCGGGTTTCGAGAGGTGGACCTGCGCCTCGTCTGGGATCCAGCGAAAGGATTCCTCGGCGTCGGTCAATCGTTCATCACGGCTGTTCGCTGAAACCCGGAATCGTTCAACGAAGGCGACCCCCATTCTTAAGGTAGTGCGATGAAAGGGCAGCAATTCGGGACGCTCCTGGCCGTAGTCGGCCTGCTGGTGCTGAATATCTTTGGTTTTGGTGTCTTCACCCTGTTCGCTGAGAATCGCGGCGAATTCCAGCTTTCTCTGGGGGAAATCCTGAGCCAGCTTGCACCCGCCGCAACGGCGGTGGCCGCGGTGTTTGTGGTGCTTGGAGCGGTGCTTCGGGGTACCTGGCGATCTCGGTACATTGCAGTACTGCTTTTCGCCGGGGTGATGACTTATCTCCACGGCAATCTGCTGGTTTGGGATACCGGGGTTCTGGACGGCAGCCAGCTTGATTTCAGCAACACCACGGCTCTGGCGATCGACAGCGCGCTGTGGCTGATTGGGCTGGTGTTGGTGTTTCGCTTTGCGGCTTCGCTGGCAAAGCAGGCCGGCTTCATCGCCATGTGTTTGCTTGTCCTGCAGGCTGCCGGCGTCGCGATCCGTTCACCGGACGCCGGTGTGTCTGCGCAGGACCAGGGGTCGATAACCTATCCGCCGGAGCTCGCTACGCTCTCGCGCACGCAAAACGTCCTGCACATTGTGCTCGACGGATTTCAGGCCGATTTTTTCCGAGAACTGCTCGAACTCGACCCTGACCTGGCGGCGCGGTTTGAGGGCTTTACGTATTTCAGCAACGCGCTCACCTCCTCGGCGGTGACCTACCTCAGCGTCCCGGCGTTCCTCAGCGGCAAGGTGTTCACCAACGAGCAGAAAATCAGCCAATACCAGGCGGAGACTCTCGGTGGCGAAAACCTGTTAACCGCGCTGGATCAGGGCGGTTACGAAGTGGACATGGCAACGCCCGTGTGGTGGAACGAAAAGACTGACGCCATGGATCACTACTACCGGATACCAACGCCTTATCTGGATTACCCCAAGGCGCTGGCCTCCACCGCATGGTTCCTGCTCGATCTGTCGCTGTTCCGCCAGGCGCCATTCTTCCTGAAGCCGCCGATCTATGACGATCAGTCGTGGCTGACGTCCGGCCTGCTTTCGTCTGATCCGTCGATGCAGTTTCAGCATTTTTCCCACACCGCCTTTCTCCGCGATCTGACGCAGGGGCTGGCGGTGGCCGACAGGCAGGAGCCTGTGTACAAGTCGATCCATCTCATCTCGCCCCACGCGCCACTGGTCACCCTCGAGGACTGCAACGCCGCCGGCGCGGCGCTGGCGGATGAGCGCAAACACCACCTGTGGCAGTCACGCTGCCTGCTGACCGACCTCGTGGGCCTGCTGGATCGGTTGCGCGAACTGGGTGTCTATCAATCCAGCCTGATCGTCATTCATGCCGATCACGGCAGCAGCGCCAGCTTTACGATGCAGCGTGGCGATGGCCTGACGATCGACAGCACCGAGAGTGAACTCAACCTCTGGGGCGCGCCGCTCCCGCTGATGCTGATCAAGCGCCCCGGCGCCAGCGGTCCGCTCGCTGAGTCCGAGGCGCCCGTTATGCTGACGGATCTGCCGGCAACCGTCGCCGCTGAGCTGGGATTACCCGCAGCGTTCCCCGGCGAGTCGATGTTCGATCTTGACCCTCAGTCCATCCGGGAACGCGTTTACTACTTCAGCTACGTCCACCGGAACGACGCGGCCGCCAAAGACTTCTTTGATTTTTTTGAAAGCTACGTCGTGCGGGGAAACGTTTACGATGAGACCAGCTGGAGCCGAGGCAGCTCCGCTGAGGCCGACGTACTGGCCGACCGCCAGCCCTACCGCTGGGGTGAGCAAATTCGCTTCGGCCAGCTTGGCAACTCAAAACTCTACCAGGTCAGCGGGTGGTCCCGGAGCACGGGTGAGCACGTGACCTGGACTGAGGGGCCGGTTGCGGAGCTGAGCCTGGACCTACCCGAAACCGGGCAAACAATCGGACTTGTGGCGGACGCCAACCCTTATCTTGCGCCACCAAAAATGACTGTCCAGAACGTCAGAGTCATTGTGAATGGTGAGGCTGTCGGCAGCTGGCAGTTCAGCGAGCCAGGCTTTCAGATCGCGAAGGTTGACGTTCCCGCCTCGATTATCGGCAGGCAATCACCCGTTAAGCTTCGCTTTGAGTTTCCCGACGCCCGTTCCCCCAGCAGCCTGGGAACGGGAAAAGATCTTCGTGAGCTCGGGTTGGCGTTTCGCAAGCTTTCGCTGGTTTCGAACGCTGATGCGTCAGCGGAGACGGGCGGTCAGCGCGGCGAGCAGTGATAGAGGTAGCGGTTACCGGAACCTAGCGGCAGGCGCTCGACGATCTCAAAATGGCGCTTAAGGCTGGCCTCGAACGGCTCCAGATAGTAATCGCTGTATTGATCTTTCTTGTTCATCAGCAGGCGTTTCACCATCTCATCGTCACGGCTGACAAACTCGATGACGAGATGACCGCCGAGCCCGGCAAGCCAGGCGATGAATTCCTCGACCGGAATGTTTGCCGTGATGACCATGTGGTGGATCAGGGCCAGGGCCAGTATCAGGTCCGGTTTGCCGCGCTCCGCGAGTGATTTGCGCTCCGCCAGCCCCCAGCCCCAGCTTGGCGATGGGTCCGCCAGATTAAGCACCATGGGCAAAATATTGGTGACGTTCGATTGCTGCAGCGACCGGTAGTGCTTTTCCACCGCCAGATGGTCGATGTCCGCCGCCACCAGATAGTCGGCATGCTGAGCGGCGACGGCCGAGAATCGGCCGGTATTGGCGCCGAGATCCCAGCATAACTTCGGCTGAACAGCTGCCGAAACTTTATCGACGAACTCTGCCTTTATCTTTTGATCCTGATCGTCGTAGTTGTGCTGCTGCGTGTAGTCTCCCCACTCGGAGCCGGCAGGCTCCCAGGTCAGCTTTCTGACCAGCTTGGCGAGATTGCGAACGTTGTTGCGGATCAGCTCTTTGCTGAAGCCGGCTGATTTCAGCTCCTTGCCGACATTTCGCTGCGCGCCGGCCATCGACCGGGTCAGCTTGGCCTGGAGAAAAACGTGGGTCAGAACACCCGCCCGAAATCGGTCGCGCGCGCTGAACAGCCCATTTGCCGTTTCCGGGCTGATTCCCTCCAGGCTGCCGCGAAGCAGCGGCTGGAAATCGAGGTTCTTGTGCGCCTGAAGCAGCAGCGGAAAGAGAAACAGCTGGCAGAACTGGCGATAACCGACCCAAGCCGATCCCGCAGGCATGGGCTCCAGGGAGCCGATGTCGATAAATGTCGGAGCCGCGCCCCGAAACTGCACGTTGTAGGAGGTCCCGTCCTTAAGGCTGAAATCTTCCCTGAGTGCGGCGTCCAGAAGATCCAGCGTCACCAGCGCCGCATCCCGGAGCATGCTAAACGACCACTCGTAGGGGTATGAAACGAAGGGGATCCGTTCGTGTTCAAGCGCGCCGGCCCAAGGATTGCCATCGCTCGCGGCCTCGCCCAAAGCCTCATCAAGACCGACCTCCGAGGTTTGAACCAGCGTGCCCTTTTCCATCGCTTGCGTCAGCCAGCGCTTGTCGGACAGCGAACGCCAGGTCGACAGCGCTTCAGCGCTGATCAGTCGAAACACGCGGCCATCGCGGTAAGCGATTCGGCCGTCGCGATCACGGAACGATCCAGGTTCGAGGCTCATAGCCTTGAGTCAGTCCGCGGGAGGACCTTAGTCTTCGCTTGGGGTCTCAGACTCGGAGTTTTGCTTAATGCCAAAAAAGGCGAGGATGCGCCACCAAAAAAGCTTTCCAGCGACGAGCAGGCCGGCTACGCCACCGAGAATGGCCTGCAGGAGAAGGCTGCCTGAACCGGGATCCAGGTAGGCAAAAGCGGCCGGACTGAAAACCAGGGCAGCCAGGGCCGCAACGATGAGCAGGGAGATAGGTCGCTTCATAGCAGGACTTCGAGAGCGCTTAATCGGCTAATGTTACGAACAGATGACAATATGTCAATTGCGTGAACAGGCCCGCCAGGCGCGGGCTGGCGCGCCCTGCTGCCCATCTTGCGGCGTTGTCTGGACATAAGTGTCGAAGGTTTCTTGTGCTCGAACATATCGCTCCCCTTGGGTTTCGTTGCTGAGAGACGCCCGCCGATTCGATGTCCGGCTGGGCGGGGCATGGCGGTATTCTCGCGAGGGGTCCCTTAATGCCCGATGAACGAGAGGCCCAGATACCTGAGCTCGTCCTGAAGCGATGCTGTGTCCTTTCGTTTTGACCTGAAGCACGGCAGCGCGGGCTCGGGCTTGTGCTCGGTTGTGAAGGCGTTTCATGACCCGGCTGCGACGCTCATTTCACGCTCTGGTCAGCCTGTCGAAATTCTTCTGTCGTTCGTCTAATTCAATTCACGGTGTACTCACTTGAGCATGAGGTGAGGTTCAGGCGCCCAAGCCTAATTTAGTGGCTCAAATCAGAACGAGGGCGACACCAGGATGATTATTTTTGAGCTGTTTTTGTTTACCACCATTGCGTTTGTCATTCTCGCGCTTTACGACGTGCGGGAAACCAAAAAGGTCTACATCCGCAACAACAAGCGTGACATGGACTACAACGCGCTGAAGGCCCGCTTTGAGCGCCGCCGCCGCTAGCCGTCTCGCCTAGCGAGTTGTTTCACGGTGAAAGGCCGCCAGCAGGCGGCCTTTTTCTTTTGGACGGGAGCTAGCGGTGCAGCCGTCTCTGCACGCCCGCGACCGCTCATGACAAAAGCCGACCGTTCATGACATAACGTTCGATCCGTCAGCAGGTTATGACGAGGATGAGGTTCCCTCTACCGGAGCTCATGATGACTCGACTGATCTCGCTTGGCGCAGCAGGTGCGGCGCTCGTTTCCCTTGCGCTGTGGACAACGGACGCACAGGCTCAGCTTTACATACGCGGTCACCTGATAGTGACCAATCCGTCGGACGACAGCAATTCTGCGGTTGCTGAAAGCGGCACCGATCTCGGCAGTCTTGACGCGTCCTTTGACGCAGGCCTGGGTTTCGGCGGCAGCGTCGGCTGGGTGTTTGGCGAGCGCTTTCGCGCTGAGGCTGACTTCACGTACCTGTCAGCGGATGTTGATCGGGCCACCCTCGGCAATGGATTCAGCGCCGACGGAGACAACTTTGCGTCCACCGGCCTTGGGGTGAACCTGCTTTACCACTTCACGGACGATATCGCCGGCAAGGATGGCTTCAGCCCATATGTCGGCCTGGGTGTGGTCTTTCTCAACGAGATCGACATCGATCTGGAAGGGCCCGGTGTGGGGCAGGGCTTTGAAGATCTCGAAGGTGACGACGTGGCGCCGCAGCTGATTCTGGGCGTCAATCGCGGCATCGGCGAACGCTGGTCACTGGGTGGCGAGCTGAGATACCTGGCCGGTGGCGGCATCGACCTGGAAAACGACGCCGTTCAAATTCGCGACATCGACTATGACAGCATCAACGTCGGATTGACCCTGACGTACTGGTTTGATTAAACGCTTTCGCCCGCTGGCGCTTCGGGTTGAGGATAGACGACCCGTTGCGCCAGTGCCTTTTTGACGGACGTTCGACGGCGTCGGCTGACCGGAATACGCTCGCCGTCGATCATCTCGCAGATCCAGCCATCACGCGGTCTTAACAGGCGCCGTACGTGGCGCACGCTCACCCAATAAGACCGGTGAACCTGCAGGCCGTCGATGCGCTTGAGAGGGCCGCTCAACGCAGCCAGCAGACTGGATCTGATGAGCGACTGCCCCTGTCGGGTCGCGACCTTCAAATAGTGCTCTTCGGCTCTGACCCAGATGACTTCCTCGCCTAGCTCGACCGGCAGCTCAGGCCAGAAGCGTTCTGCGCCTGACGGCTCAACGGTGCTCGGGTCCTGACGGACCCGCGATTCCTCGGCGGCAACGGGATGAGGCGCAATCCGTCTCAGAAGAAGCCAGCAGAGCACAAAGGGCACCACCAGCTGCCGCCACTCTTCCTGCCAATCCCGAAGCAGGTCTCCGGAGCTGACAGACAGGCCAAAGGTGAGCTCAAGCTGCCAGGCGAAGGGCGTGTAGAGCCACGTGGCGGCCACCGCGCACCCTATGGAGACGGTCCAGCCCATCGCCCGTGAGCCCGGACGCAGCCCACAGCCCGCCTCGAGCGCCAGGCAAAGCGCGGCGCCCACTGTGATCTGGGTCACCCAGAACAGCGACCGGGTGAGAACCGCCAGCTGCTCCGTATCCGCCGGACCGAGGGCGGCGAGCGCCAGACCCAGCAAGGCCGAGAACGCCAGGATCATGCCGCCTCCGCCTGGCTGGGCGACTTTGAGCGGTGCGCCGCTGGGGGTGCCTGGGACGGGCGGCATCGAGCGTCCTACTGAAACCCTTCCTGACCCACCTGCTCAGGCTGATGGGCGATCTTCAGGATGCGGCTGGTGTCGTAACCCTGAGCCGCAAAAGCCTGCAGATACTGCTCGTAGGTGGTCTCATCCATCAGTGGTTCCCTGGCCATGATCCAGCCGTACTTCCGGCTGGAATGGGCGATCGCCACGTGCTGGTAGTCGGGGTCGAGCTTGATGACGAGGTAGTCGAAGGTGAAGGGCCAGAAGAAGCGGGTTTTCAGTCGGGCGGGCTCTGCCGGGTCGGGAACCCACGCGACGCCTTCCATCGTTTTGACCTTGCCGTCGAAGTCTTCGCGGTAGAAGTAGAGGTCGTCGTAGCGCCCGTCATCGCGTTTTTCGAAGATCACTCGCGGCATGACGTTGCCGCGTTCGAAGAAGTACGGAATGTTGGCAATGACGTACCACTCGCCGTCGTATTCCTCCATCGAGAGCTCGTCGACGACGGTGATCGGCCCCAGGCCTTTGGGTGTGCTGGCACAGCCGCCGATGAGCAGCAGGGCAATAAGTAAAAGCTGACGCATAGCTTGATCCTCCTCAGCCTGCATCTTGACCGTTGATGAATCGACGAAACGTCAACAGCGCGTGCAGCTGTCGGGACGGCCTGCCCATCTCGTTCAGCTAGCTGCCGTGATTCTGTCCCTCGGTGGGCAACAGCGCCGCGACGCGGTCCCGCTCTTTGGTGATCTGGTCAATCTGGGGATGTTTGGCGTAGCGGGTGACCATTTGATTGAGTATCTTCAGGGCCTCGGCGTCACGGCCCAGCTTGTCGGTGAAGATCCGAGCTGCGAGAAACGCGTGGCCAACGTTGTCCTTGTGGCCTGGGAAATGGCGGACAAAACCCTGTGCCAGCAGCAGCGATCGGCGCGACTCGCCGCGCTCCAGCAGGTATTTGCACAACGTGAGGCTAACGTCGGGCTCGGGGAACAGGAAGTTGGGGTCCAGCGCCTGGGCCTGATCCCAAAGGTTGAGCGCCTGCTCAAATTCGTCATCCGCGAGATGCACCTGCATGCGGAGCCGGATCACCGCCAGCTGGCTCGGGGCGTCCTCCAGCTCGCTTCCCAGTTTCAGCAGGGCGTCTGCCGCCGGTGACCAGGGGCCCTGCTCCTGCATCGCTTCCTTGAGGCGCTGACGTGCACCCCGGGGGTCACCGTCGTCCAGCAGCTGCTGCGCCGCCAGCACCTCGGGATCTGCAACCGGCTCAGGCTGTTCCTGTCGTAGCGGTTCGGGCGCCTCAATCGCCATGCCGAACTCGTCCTGGTACTGGTAGATCACGTAGCCCAGCAGATAGAAGATCGACACGATCGCGCAACGCGTCACCACCTCCGACCCGAGCGACCCGGCCACCGGAATATAGGAGAGCAGCCAGGCAACCAGCGCTGAGCCGCCGAGGATCAGGCCGCACAGCCACAGGAGCTGGAGGTACCGGCCGCCGAGGAAGCGGGTCACCGTCATCCACGTCATGGGGTTGAGCGCCGCAATCAGGCTTTGGTCCATCGCCAGCGCCATCGTCGCCACCGGCAGCGCCGCGAGTACCGCCAGCAGCACCGGTGCCGCGAGCCACCAGCCGCCGCTGTTGTAGGCCATGCCCGCCGGGATGCCGAGAATGATCCAGAGCGCAAACTGCTTCCAGGCGATGGAGCTGGCCATCTGGTCAAAGTAACCGCTATGGGGTGAGAGATGGCCCCCGGCGGTATGGCTCAGGACTCCGTAGGCAAAGTTGTAGGTTGCGATCCAGACCAGGAGGCCCAGCAGGATCAGCGAACTGGTGAGCCAGCCCAGGATGGAAAGCACGCCGATGGCGATCAGGTTTTCGCCCTTGAGGGGGTAAGCCAGGACCTCGGGCATGTGCTCCCAGAACGGGGTGATGTCGTCGTTCATAGGTAAATTGTACCGTCAGCATCACCGCCGGTGGCCCTGAGGAGAAGAACCGGGGAACAGGGTAAGATGCCGGCTTGGAGGAGCAGTCATGAAGAGACTCTTAGTCGTGCTGTTGCTGCTGACGGCGGCAGGCGCCGTCGCGCAGCCCGGAACAAAGAACGGCGAAATGCGGCGCGCGCCGCAGGGAGCGCTGGAGGCCTGGCACGAACCGAGCCAGCAATGGGTCACCCCGCAGGATTTCTGGCGCCGCTACGCGGAAGGCCGGGGCGGGCTGACCTGGGGGCAAGGCAGCGAATACCCACCTTATGAGGAAGTCGAGGAGACCGACACGTTTCTGGTGGAGCTGGAAAGCGGCACCTGCCTGATGCTGTTCTGGCACACCCGGTGGCGGCGAGCCAACGACGTGCGGCGCTGGGATGAACGCTTCAACGAGGTGGGTGGCTGCCCGGATGTCTTCAAGTAGCGACCAGTCGAACCGGCCCACGCCAGCGTGACGGATCGGCCACTGCAGTCTTCCGTAAAGCTTACCGGGCTGGTCATGTGGCGGGGCGGTCTGGCGTTTGCGGCGGCAGCAGGCCTGTATTACGGCGCCTGGCAGTACATTAAACTGCTGTCCTGGCCGGCGCCTGTGAAGGTAGCGGCGGCGGCAACCGTTGCGGGAACCGGGCTGCTGTTGGTTTCGATGATCATGGAGCGCCGCAGGGATGCGCAGGAAGAAGGAAGCTTGACGGATGATTGACGTATTTCGAATCATGGGATTTCTCCTGATTCTATCGGGCATGCTGGTCATCGTGACCTGGATGATCGAGCCGCTGCGCGCGCTCTGGCCGCTGCTGCTGGCGCTGCCAACGCCGGTACTGATCGGCGTGACCGTTGCGGTCCTCGGTCTGATGCTGCTTATGGCTTCACTGATCTGGGAACGAACTCGTGATAAACGAGAGGAACAGAACATGCTGGAGCAGGACTGAGGCCGTGAGCAAGATGCTGATTGTTACCACCGACTACGTCGCTGGCCGAAAGATTACCGCCACCCTGGGCGTCGCCCGCGGCAGCACCATCCGCGCCAAGCACGTGGGTAAAGACATCCTGGCGGGCCTGCGGACGCTGGTCGGCGGCGAGCTCAAGGAGTACAGCGAAATGCTGGTCGAGTCCCGGGCGCAGGCGCTCAGCCGGATGGAAGAGCAGGCCATCAAGCTGGGGGCTGACGCCATTGTGGGAGTCCGGTTTGTCACGTCTCAGGTGATGGCCGGCGCTGCCGAGCTGCTCGCGTACGGAACCGCGGTCAAGCTGGCCGAGGAGGACAACTCATGACCTGTAGCCGCCTGATGCGAGCAGCGCTCGCCACGCTGACGCTGATTGTTATGGTCTCGGCCAACGGGGCCGAAAAGCTTTATAAATGGGTCGATGCCGAGGGCAACCTGCATTTTTCTGATCGCCCTCCTGAGGATTCGTCTCCGGCGGAGGAGATTGAGGTGGATGCGGAGATCAGCGCCGAGCGGCAGCGAGCCGGTCAGCAGCGTTTGATGGAGACGCAGAGCGCGATGGCGCAGCGCATGATGGAGGAGCGCGCCAGCGCGGAAGAGCAGTCCCGCATGAACGCCGAGCAGGATCGCGAACGTTTCAATAACCAGGTTCGTTGCGCCGAAGCCCGCGGCAACCTCGCCGTCCTGCAGCGCCAGGGTCCGGTGTTTACGGTTAATGCGCAGGGCGATCGAGAGTACGTCGAGGACGGCGATCGCGATCAGCGAATCGCCCAGTTCCGACGACAGGTTAACCGGTACTGCCAGCAGGACGGATGATGAATAGACCGCTGCACGTCGTGATCCTGGCCGCGGGTCAGGGCAAGCGGATGCGCTCCCCGCTACCGAAGGTGCTGCAGCCGGTCGCGCAGCAGCCGCTGCTGGCGCACGTGATCGCCACGGCCCGAAGCCTTGAGCCCGCCGCCGTCCACGTTGTCTACGGGCACGGCGGTGACGAGGTGCAGGCCGCGTTCTCCGCGCAGCCAGACCTCCGCTGGGCGCTGCAGGCGGAGCAGCTGGGCACGGGGCACGCGGTCCAGATGGCGCTGCCGGAAATTCCCGATGAAGCCATGGTGCTGGTGCTGCTGGGGGATGCGCCCCTGATGCGCAGCGAGTCGCTCAAGCGGGTGCTCGAAGACGCCGGCGAAGGTTTGGGCGTGCTGTCAGCCCGGGTTGCGGACCCCACCGGGTACGGTCGAATGGTTCGCGACGCTGACGGTGCGCTGGCAAGCATCGTGGAACATAAAGACGCCAGCCCGAGCCAGCACGCGATCAACGAGGTCAACAGCGGCGTGATTGCGGCGCCCGCCGGCGCGCTGAAGCGCTGGCTGGGGCAGGTTGGTCAGGACAACTCTCAAGGCGAAATCTATCTCACCGATTGCGTCGCCATCGCCAGAGCGGAGGGTGCCAGCGTGGCGGCGACGGTGGCCGAGCAGGCCGAGGAAATTCTCGGCGCCAACGATCGCTGGCAGCTCGCGGAGCTTGAGCGACACTACCAGCGCCGCGCGGCCATGGCGTTGTGCGAGCAGGGCGCCACGGTGCTCGACCCGAGCCGCGTCGACGTTCGCGGCGAGGTGACGGTGGGTGAAGGCGTGGTCATCGACGTCAACACGATTTTTGAGGGCACGGTTGTCCTCGGCGCCGGGGCCCGTATCGGCGCAGGCTGCGTGATCAAAGACAGCACGCTCGGGCCCGGAACGCGCGTCGCCCCCTACAGCGTGCTGGAAGGCATGGAGTGCGAGGGTGACAGCGATATCGGGCCTTTTGCGAGGCTGCGCCCGGGCACCTACCTGGCGCGCGACTGCAAGGTGGGCAACTTTGTCGAAACCAAGAAGGCCCGCTTCGGCGAGGGCAGCAAAGCCAGTCATCTCTCCTACCTCGGCGACGCGCAGATCGGCAGTGAGGTTAACATCGGTGCCGGCACCATCACCTGCAACTATGACGGCGTGAACAAGCATCAGACGGTGATCGAAGACGGCGTTTTTGTCGGATCGGACACCCAGCTGGTGGCACCCGTAAAAGTGGGCAAAGGGGCAACGCTCGGCGCCGGTACGACGCTGACCAAAGACGCGCCGGCCGATCAGCTGACCATCACCCGGGTTCGCCAGCAGGTGATCGACGGCTGGCAAAAGCCCGTTAAGAAGCGCTAGCCTTTACGGGTGGGGCCCTCGGGCCTTCAGGCGCTCGACAGCGCTGTGCGCTTACTCGAAGCCGCTGCGGAACAGGAGTTCGGGCCTAACGGGGCCTACGGTGACGGTGACAAAGGCTGGACTGAAATTCCCCTGGCCGTCGGTCGCCCAGTACTTGAAGCGATCTACGCCGACGTAGTCGAAGTCCGGCCAGTAGAGAATCGTGCCGTCACCGTTGTCGAACGCCAGCCCGTGCAGCGGCTGCAGCAGCCCGTCCACCGAGACCGGGTCAGTTTCCGGGTCTGAGTCGTTGCTGACCACGTTGATCACCACTGGAGTGTCCCCATCGGTGAACGCCGAATCGTCCGTAGGCGTCGGCGGCTGGCTCGCAAGATCGATGGTCCCGGCCTGAAACGCGTCCCGCCAGGCGTGAAAGGGGTTCCCCAGCAGGTCGTCAACCGCGGGACCCAGGCGGGTCTTGAGCCCTCGCTTGTGCACCTCGCCGGTAGCCCGATCGGTGAAATACTCTTCTTCGATGGCGTAGGCGTCACCGCCGGCGGTTCGCAGATAGCCGTCCTCCGCGCAGATGGTGATCATGTCGAAAGAGGGTGTCCCCAGGTTGTCCGTGCCGGCAGGAATGGGTGAGACGCCGATGCTGTCGAGCTTGCTGCCCGTGTAGGTCACGCCCGAGCCTGCACTGGTGGCCGGCGACAGGTACTCCAGCGGCTCGTTGTCCAGGCTGATGTCGAAGCGTCCGGGCACAAGGTCACCCGAGGTGAGCAGCTGGTCGATGGCCGGATCGTAGTCCTGGTAGGCGTTCCGTACGTCCGTCATCGTGATGTCGATCGTGACGTACTGATTGGCACTCGCCGGTGTGGACTCATCGGTGAAGCCCTTGCCGAGTCCGATGCCGGTTTCAAAGCCGCGGATCTGAGCACGATTGACCACCATGTCTGAGGTGTTGTTGCCAAAGTCGATGCCAAAGTCCGCGGTGCTGAACGGTTCCGGGGTTTTGCCGACGAGGTCAAAGTCCTCCAGCAGATAGTGGGAGGTGTATTCCAGCGCGGCGCCGGCCCGAACCTCCCAGGCCAGAAAGCGGCTCAGGTGGGAGTGGATGTCGTGCTGCTGGTTCGGGTTGGCTTTCACAACGTACAGCCCGACCGTGCTGGCGAAGCTCTCGTTATCGTGAAAACCCAGAATCGGCGCGTCGTCCGGCGAGGCCTGGCCATTGCGGCGGAGCGCTTCGGGCAGGGTGAAGGCCTGGTTGTCGAAGCCGATCATGCCGTTGCCCCGGTGCAGGTAGACGAAGCCGTGGTTCACGCTAGCGGCGATGTTTCCGACACTCTTGACCATCCGGCCCTGAAACCAGAAGCCGTCTCCGGTCCGGGCCATGTCGAACAAATCGACGTCGTTGCCGTTTTTCGGGTTAAAGGCGCTGTTGCCCTCGGCTTTGATGGCGATGTTGTGGGTCCAGCTGCCGATCTCGTTGCCGGTCTCGGCGACAAAGCCGGCACCGAACGTGTCGAACGACGCGTTGTTGTGAAAGATCGCGTTGCTGTCGTGGTGCACATACCCCCAGCCGGGCGAGCCGAACACCGCGTTGCCGATCACAATCGCCGGGTTGCGAGGGTCCGCGATTCCGGCGCGGTGGATATGAAAGGAGTACCTGCCGCGGACGTTGCTGTCGGGCTCAACCGTGGTGAAGTCGGCCGCTTCCAGGCTGGGAAGCTCCTTGCTCGTTCGGCCGAGATGCCAGAAGCCGGCGTAGCGGATGTCGATGTTGTCGTTGTGGACAAACATCACGTGCCCGCGGCGCTGGCGTGCGGTCTGCGGATTCTGGGTGGCGATCGTCACGTTGCGGCTGAAGTTGGCGATCGAGGTCTTGAGGTCCGGACGCGGGGAACGATGGTCGTACGTCAGCGCAGGCGAAATGCCGATCTCCGCACCGTTAACGGCCGTGATCGTCACAACCTCGTCCTGCGTGCCGAAGTAGCGGACCTGGCGGATTTCGTTGTCCCAGCGCCAGCCTGAGTACCGAGTGCCGGCAACCACCAGCGTATCGCCTACGCGCCAGTTGACGGGAGGCGCCTGCATCTGGAGCACCGTAGCGCCCGCAGTCGGGTCGGTTGCCACCTTGGCGTGCACGGTCTTTGAAGCCCCGTGAATCTGCACCTCGCCGCTGGCAACCAGGCCGCGTCCCATCAGTGCCGGGTCGCTCTGCGGGTCCAGATCGCCGTTGTCAGCGATCAGGATTTCAACCTGCACCTCCGGGGCAACCGGGTCGCCGAGCGTGCCGATCGTGAGCAGACCCGCCGGGTCGACGGTCAGCGTGTCGAGGACCAGCCGGGAGTTTACCGAGGTCGAGAACGTCAGCGCCCCCTCTACCGTCACCTGGTCCAGGGCGGCGTCACTGACCCCGTCGTAGGTCACCGTGACGCCCGCCGGAATCAGCACGGATTGTCCGGCCTGAGGCAGCCCGCCGGACCACGTGGCGGGGTTGAACCACGAGCCGCTGGCGACCGCGGAAACGTCCGGACTGCCTTTGCTGGCCATGATCCCGTGAGCGTGCACCTCCCAGTGCTCTTTCGGGTGGGCGGCGCCGGAAGAGCCGGGCTGTGCCAGCGCCGGCTGTGATATGAGCACCGTCAGGAGAGCCGCAAGGGAAGGCTTAAGCATGGCTAAACGTTGAGCAGTTATCGGAACCGCAAAACGCTAGCAAAAACCGACGGTCTGGGAAGTGACCGGGTTCACACAGGACACCTAGCGGCCGGAATCAAGGGCTATGCGGCTAAGGCGAAAAGAACTCCACGGCGGACTCTTTGATCACCTCACCGGCCGCCCGTGCGGCACGGCTGTGCTGCGAGGAGCGCGAGTAGGCCAGGTGAACGTCGAAACCCATCCGGTTTGAGTCGATCCGGCGGGTTTCCAAGATGCCCCGCTCGACGTCTCGGACCACCGAAGACCGGGCCAGAATCGCGCAGCCGGCGCCGGACCTGACGAGATCTTTCATCGCCGGCAGGGCGTCGAGCTCATAGGCGAGGTTGAACTCCACGCCCTCCTCTTTAAAAACCTCTGCCATGCGGTTGCGGATACCCTTCTTTTCAAACGGCGCAATCAGCTGCAGCGCGGCCATCTGCTTGACGGTCACGGGGTCGGGCGTCTCGTCCCCGTTGGGAACGACTAGACAAAGCTCCTCGCGTCCGATCTGTTGGACCGACAGCGAGGAGTTGGCGGGCGCTTCAAACACCACCGCAAGATCGAGACGGTCAGCGGCGAGCCACTCGGCGAGAGTGGCGCTGAGGCCTTCCGTCAGGCGCACGGTAATGTCCGGATGAAGCGTTTTCATGCGTTCGAGCAGCGTTGCCGCCATGACCAGTGTGGTGGACGGCGGCATGCCGATCCGGACGACGCCGGCAGGGTTGTCGTACCAGCTCTGCAGGTTACGACGGGTGTCCTCGAGCTGGGCCAGCACCGACCGGGCGCGCTCGTAAAGAAATTCGCCCTGCTCGGTCATTGTGACGCCGCGACCGGTCCGAATCAGCAGCTGAACACCCAGCTCTTCTTCAAGCAGCCTCATATGCCGGCTCAGCGCCGACTGCGCAATCGGAATCCGTTCAGCGGCCTGGGTAAAACTGCCCTGGTCTGAGACCACGAGGAAGTACCTCAGCTGGCGAAGATCCATAAATTCTGTGTGCCTGTACCGACGAGGTCACAATTATATCCGGTGCCCGTGAAGCCCGCCTGAGCACGTCATGCCGGAGCTCCGAGCGGTCATCGACTCGGCAAAAAAGCCATTCAATTCCGGGATGATGGGCATCGAAAAATTGGATCAACTGACCCAATTCGGACGGTTACACTGGCGCTTGGCAAGAGGCGGACACCTAAATGCTGAACGTTGATGTAATTGTTGTCGGGGCCGGTCCGGTCGGGACAGTCGCGGCCTACGTGCTGGCCCGCCAGGGGATTCGCGTGGCGATCTGCGAGGCAGGAACCACGCACGCGCTGGACCTGAGAGCCTCCACTTTTCATCCGCCGACGCTGGAGATGCTTGATGAACTGGGCGTCGCCGAGGACATGATCGAGTATGGTCTGGTGGCGCCAAAGTATCACTTCCGCGAGCGCGAAACCGGCGAGGTGATCGAGTTTGACATGACCGAAATCGCCGGCGAAACCCGGTTCCCGTTCCGCGTCCAGTGCGAGCAGCACGTGATGGCCGGCATGCTGTCGGAGCGGCTGGAAGCGCATGAGCTGGCTCACGTGATGTACCAGCATCGCGCGCTCGGTTTTACGCAGGACGAAGACGGCGTCGAGGCGTGGTTCGAAACCCCGTACTCGGTAGAAAAGATCCGGGCGAAGTACATCATCGGCGCTGACGGTGGGAATTCCCTGATCCGAAAGTGGCTGGGAACGGAATTCACCGGCTTTACTTATCCGGAGAAGTTTTTATGTCTGTCCACCAAGCTTGAGCTGGCCGATCATTTTGAGAATCTGGCTTACGTCAACTACGTTGCCGACCCCAGCGAGTGGCTGGTGCTGCTGCGGGTTCCAAGCGTTTGGCGAATTCTGCTGCCGGCATCGGAGGAGACCCCTGACGAGGACCTGCTGTCCGACCGGATGCGCGATGAGGTGTTCGAGCGGCTGATCGGGAACCCGAACGTGGAGACCCAGCACCGGACGATTTACCGCGTTCATCAGCGCGTGGTCGAAAACTTCTCGCACGGCCGGGCGTTTTTGGTTGGCGACGCGGCGCATCTGAACAACCCGATCGGCGGCCTCGGCATGAACAGCGGCATCCACGACGTGTGGAATCTGCAGCAGAAGCTGGCGCACTGCCTGGAGCATGGCCATGATCCTGCGCTCTTCGAACGCTTCGACCGTCAGCGCAGAAGCGTAACCAACTCGTTTATTCAGGCCCAGACCATCCAGAACAAGGAGCTGCTGGAGCATGGTTCGGCCGAAGGTCACGCACGCAAGTTCGCGCGTATGAAGGCCACCCGAGACGATCCGGCACAGCGGCATGAGTTTCTGATGCGTCAGTCCATGCTGGATTCCTTAAGAGAAGCGGAGCAAATTCACTGATGACCGACGTACTCGGCTATCGCGCCCTGTTCGGGGTGCTCGGACCCTCGACGAACACCGTCGTTCAGCCTGACTTTGACGATCTGCGGCCGGTGGGTGTCACCAACCACTACAGCCGGATTGTCGTCCAGGATGCCGACGCCATCTCGGACGAAACTTTCTTCGCCGGCACGATGGAAATCTCTCAAAACACGGTCGAGGCCGTAAAAGGCGTCAAGACCTGCGGGCCGGATTACCTGGTGATGGGGATGTCGGCAGTCACCTTCTACGGAGGCGCTGAGGGTGGCCAGAAGTGGAAGGAAAACATCGAGGAGGTCGCTGAACTCAAGCTGTCGATCGGCTCCGAGTCGCTGGCGCTGGCCCTCGAGGCCTACGGTGGCATCAAGAAAGTGGCTTTCCTGTCGCCCTACTATCCGGTCGCCAACAAGGAAGTTCGAAACTACCTGTCGGACTACGGCTTTGAAACCGTCCGCGACCACTGCCTGCAGTGCCCCAGCTGGACGGCGATCGCCAAGGTGCCGGAAAGGAAGCTGATCGAGGTACTGAAAGACCTGGACGGCGACGACGTGGATGCCCTCATCCAGGTTGGCACCAACCTCTCGATGATTCGCCTCGCCGCGGCCGCCGAACGCTGGCTGGACAAGCCCGTCGTGGCGATCAACACCGCGACCTACTGGCACGCGCTGCGCGCCAACGGCATCGACGACAAAATTGCCGGGTTCGGCAAGCTGCTGGAGCACCACTGAGTTGCAATACCCCTACAGCCCAATTCCTCAGCGTGGGCCGCTGAAGTTTCCGAACGGCGCCCGCGTTGCGCTGATCCTGACGTTCAACCTCGAGACCTGGGATCTGACTAAAGACACCGACCGGGCCTACTACGCCGGCGGGCCGGCGATCCTGCCCGACGTGCTGCCGGGCCGCGTGCCTGACTATCCCAACTACACCTGGCGGGAATACGGTCAGCGCGTGGGGATCTGGCGTCTTTACGACGTCTTCGACGAGCTGGGCGTCAAGGCCAGCTGTACGACCAACGCGGTCACCTTCGAACGCCGCCGGCCGATGGTTGAGGCGTGTCTGGAGCGTGGCTGGGAGCTGCTGGCTCATAACTACGAGCAGGGTGAGCTGCTGACCGATTTTTCGGGCGATCCCGACCGCGAGGCGGAGGTGATTGGACGGACGCTCGAAATCTATCAGCAGAACGTTGGGCGGCCGGCCAAAGGCTGGCTCTCGTCGTCGCTGCGCGGCACGCTGGCAACGCCAGGAATTCTTGCGGCCAACGGGCTCGAGTTTTACTGCGACCTGATGAACGACGACCAGCCCTACATGATCGAGACCGATAACGGTCCGCTGGTTGGCGTTCCGTATTCCAACGAGATCAACGATTTCACGCTGTTGACCCGGCGTGGCCACACAACCGACGAGTACCGGGATATCCTGATTGAAGAGCTGACCCAGCTGCATCGGGAAGGAGAGACCAGCTCCCGCCTGATGAACGTCGGCCTCCACCCGCACGTCTCCGGGCGTGGCTACCGGGTTCGAGCGCTGCGCGAATTCCTGGCCTTCGCGAAGGGCCTGGACGGCGTCTGGTGGCCGACGCGAGAGGAGCTCGCAGCTTGGTATCGGGAAAACCATGAAGGGCACATCACGCCCGCCTGAAACGGAGCATAGACCCATGACCACAGATTCACCGGTCCGCGGCGATACCGCGGTCAAGCAGCAGATTTTCGACTTTCTCGATCAGATGGACGAAACGGTTCTCTGCAGCGAAGAGGAGAAGGACCAGCTGAAGGCCTGGTGTGACGAGTTGTGCACGCACACCTACGTGCCTGAGCCCATCAATAACCAAGCGGCTGCATCCGGCGTCTGGCGGTCGCGCTTTGCGAGCTTCGCCGTCAAACATTCTGAAAACCAGCCGATGTATCACCCCTCCGATCTGGCCCGTCAAAGCTTCAACAACCTGCCGAAGGTGCCCGTCCAGGTGGTCGATCTGGTACAGGAAATCGACGAGGCGACCAAGGCATACAACAACGTGGTGCACGTCACCAACCCGGCGGGTGACGCCAAGGGCATTGTGGTGATGTTCGGCCGCTATGAGGGCGCTGACGACAATCCGCAGCGATACGCGGTGTCTTTCTACCGCGTCGGCTTCTTCTGTGACGACGACCGCAGCGACGAGGAGTTTCGTCAGGCGTTCGGCATCGACGCTGACCGGTCTCTGGACGTCGAGTTTCGACCGCCGTCGCTGCACTCGGATATCGTTTACCTGGACGACGATTCGCGAATCAATTACGGCAAGCTCGGCGGCTTCTATGTGCTGTCTCGAGATCCTCGGCCGTTCTACTCGCTGGATATCTGACCCGCAAGAGCGCCAGCGTCTGACGCTGCGCTAACCCCAACAGCCACGCCCCCGCGACTGCGGGGGCAGGCCCGCACACCGATGCTGCACTTATGATTATTGTCCCGGTTGTGCTGTTCGTTTGCCTGATCGGCGTGGGGATCGTCATACCGCTGTTTCCCTTTTTTGGTCAGCGGGTCGGGGCGTCGCCCGAGTTCATCACCATGCTGATCGCGGTTTTTGCGTTCGGCCAGTTTCTCTCGAGCCCTTTCTGGGGCTGGCTGAGCGACCGCATCGGCCGCAAGCCGGTTCTGCTGATTTCCCTTCTCGGCTCCGCGCTGTCGTTTGTCATGCTGGCGCTGGCCGACACGCTTGAGCTGCTGTTTCTGTCGCGGATCGTCGGCGGCTTGATGACCGGTATTGCGCCCGTGGCGTTTGCGGTTGCCTCCGACACCAGTTCGCTGGAGGGACGCGCCGGGGCGATGGCCCGAATCGGCGTGTCCTTTTCGCTCGGGCTGATCGCCGGCCCCGTGCTGGGCGGCGCGCTCGCCGGTGACGATCCCGCAACCGCCGACTATTTTCTGCTCGGCATGGTGGCCGCGGCAATGAGCCTGCTGGCTGGGCTGATTACGCTGGTGTTCTTCACCGAGACACTGCCGAAGGAAAGTCGTCTGGCATTGCGGGTGGCACAGGGGGCTTCGGGGCGACTGCTCGGAGATCTGCTGACCATGCTCAGGCTCCCGGCGCTGCGGCGCATCACTTTGATCAACTTCTGTTTCGCAGGCGCGCTGGGGATTTTCGACTCCACCTTTGCGCTGTTTGCCAACGCCAGAATCGGCTCCGGGCCTGAGGAAATTGGACTGCTGTTCGCCATGCTCGGCGTCATCAATGCGGTACTGCAGGGAGTCGCGGTGAGCCGGATTGTGCCGGTTCTCGGCGAGTGGGGCACCGTCATGCTGTCGGTGGTTCTCTACGGAGCTGGGCTGATCATCCTCGGTACGGCGGACACCAAGACCTGGTTTATCGGCTCTACCGTGGTGCTGGCCGTCGCCTTCAGTATCTTCATCCCGACATCCAACAGTCTCGCGTCGAAAGCCGCTGGGGACGACAAACGCGGCGCGGCGCTGGGTGTCTTCCAGGGGGCGTCAAACCTCGCTCGGAGCATCACGCCCCTGTTCAGCGGCTATGCGTTCGCTCGGGTCAGTATCGAAACACCGTTTCTTCTGGGGTCGCTGCTGCTGCTGCTCCCAGGCTGGCTGGCGTTTGGGCAGGTGCGTGCGGCCCGGCGCCGGTCGACAGCTGCGCCGTGATACGACGCTAAGTCTGACCGGGCACGGGCTGTGCGGGTGCCTGTCCCTGGGGTGACGGCTGTGGTGCAGCCTTGGGCGTGTTGTGCAGGGTCTCTTTGTCCAGCTTGAAGAACAACAGCACAAACATGCTGAGCCCGATCATGATAGCGGGAAGGTAAGCCTTGCCGAACATAATGCCGAACAGGGCGCTGCCGGTCTGCAGCTCGTCAGCACCCAGCGACTTGTCGTAGCCGGCGAACGCCAGAGCCCAGCCCACGATAAACGGTGCAAGCGCCGCCGCCAGCTTCTCAACAAAGCTGTACATCGCCGCGTAGATGCCTTCCCGGCGCATGCCGGTGACCCGGGCGTCGTATTCGATGGTGTCGGTGAGCATCGACATCGCGAGCATCACGTTGCCGGCGATGGTGACCCCGGAGAGGGCCATACGCAGGAAGAAGCCGGGCAGAAATTCGTCCATGGGTGGCGCTGGGTCGACCAGCATCCAGCTCAGATTTACCAGGGCAGTCAGGCCGGCACTCAGAAAGTAGGCCATTTTCTTGCCGATTCTGGCGGCGAGTCGCTTCACGAGGGGGACCGCAATCAGCGTGGTCAGCGTGCTGACAATGGACGCGGCGGCAAAGTAGCGCAGGTCCATGCCCACGTACTGCTTGAAAAAGATGAACGACACCGAGGCTGTGCTCATGATGCCGACCAGCTGCAGCGCTTTGACCGAAATCAGCGTAACGAAGTGACGGTTGGAAAACAGCAGCGACGCCTGGCTGAGAAAATTATGTCGGCTGTGCACCCGCTCGACGGTTCGGGCGCTCCCGGTGCCTGCCCAGCAGGCGATCAGCGACAGAAAGATGATCACCGACATGCCCACGGCGATGATCGCGTACGACTCCCGGCTTTGACCGAGTAGTTCCAGCACAAAGGGTGCGCCGGCTACCGCCAGCGCGCTGCCCAGGGATACAAAGGCCACCCGGTAACCGTGCAGTGAGGTCCGTTCCTCATAGCCGTCGGTCATCTCCGCCGACATCGCCATGTAGGGGACGTTAAACACGGTGTAGCCGATGGTGTAGAAAACCAGGCATCCGAACGCGTAGGCGGCGGTCACGGTCTGGCTTTCGAACTCAGGGATCGCAAACAGAAAGCCAAACGAGCTGGCGGCCAGGAAGGCACCGATGAACATGAACGGTCGTCGGCGCCCGGACTTAAACGTCGAACGGTCGCTGAGCATGCCCACAATCGGGTCGCTGATGGCGTCGATGATTTTCGACAAAAACACCAGCGTTCCGGCGAGCGCCGGATCGAGCTTCAGGACGCTGACCAGGTAGATCAGAATCAGAAACGAGACGCCGTTCATCAGCATCGCTACGCCCATGGCGCCGCTGCCCCAGAAAAGCTTCAGCCGTGCGGGAAGAACGTGTTCTTTTTCGCTCATGGTGTCGGGGATTCCGGTGCCGTTTGCGCAGCCGGTTTAGCGGTCTGCCGTTGATGATGAACCTGATTACCCCAACTTCTTCAGGGCGGCCGCCGGGACTGGCTGGGCGACGAAATCAGCGAGCTTTATTTTTTAGCATTTTTATTTGCTGCTCGCCTATTACGAATATTTATAGCAGCTATCGCGAAATTGATGCAGGAGTTTGTTGCCTGCGCTCAGCGGGTTAGTCACACTTATGCTCACTCGCCGAGTCACGGCAAAAAGTCTTCTGCAGGAGCAAGTTTTATGGAATTTGAGTTACGCCAACGAGGCCGGTCGGCGATCGATTTTGCGGCCGACATGGGCGCGATGGGCATGAAGCTCAGCGCAGCGGTTGGAGCGAAGATCGCGGACGTGGAGCTGCCGGAAGACTTCGACGAACAGCTCGAGATGATGGAACAGCGTCTGGGGGATAACCCTCAGCAGCAGTTCCTTCTCGCGATGGGGGAATGGTCGGCGACCACCCACGGCGAAATCACCTTCGATGCGTTCAAGGAGATTCAGCCGGAGCTGGAGCCCGAGTTTGAGCGTCTGCGCCAGGGCGGTACTCAGATTGAAACCCGCCCAGGCTATGAGCCACCGGACTACTGGGTGGGCGTGGATTTTCATCGCACCACCGGGGGCTGGGTTCGAGAGCACCAGGGTTTTGTTCACGGTGAGCTCATTCACCCCAAGTATGTCGCCAAAAATTTTCCGGGCGGCATCTTCAAGCAGCGGCGCGACGTGCTGAACGAGCTCGGTGACCGCAAGTTCAGCAACATACTGGAAATGGGTACCTCCAGCGGGCACTTCACGGTCGCCCTCGCCGAGGCGTTCCCCGAGGCTGCCATCACCGGTGTTGAGCCGGGGCTTCCCATGCTGGAGCAGGCGCAGCGCTTCGGCAACGAGCGAGGCGCGAGCTGGCGGCTGATTCAGGCCAGCGCCGAAGAGACCGGGCTGCCCGACAGCAGCTTCGACCTGGTGACCTCCTACATCCTGCTCCACGAGCTGCCGGCCCGGGCGACCCGGGCGGTTTTTGTCGAAGCGTTCCGGCTGCTCGAGCCGGGCGGCGTGGTGTTTATGAGTGACGTACAGCCCTTCCGCGCTATGCCGCGTATCGCCCAGTGGCGTGCCAACGCCGGCGCCCTGCGCGGCGGGGAACCCTACTGGCGCGAAGCGGCCAGCCTGGATCTTGCGGCGCTGGCCACCGAGCTGGGCTTTGAAGACGCCCGCTCCTACGGCCTGGGTGAGCGTCAATACCCCTGGGTCACCATCGCCCGCAAGCCGGCGGCCTGATCGTGTCCTCCCAGTCGGTGGACAAGGCGACCTTCCAGGTTGTGCTCAACCTGATGCACGAACTGTGGGTGGTCAAAGACCGGGCGGCAGTGCTCGAACAGGCGCTGGCCGAGGCCGGCGTGGACGTCGCGGACAAGGTTGATCGGATGCAGCCTGACGCTGCGCTGACCGAGCGTCTCGACGAGGAGCGCAAGGCTTTTATCTCAAGGGTGCTGGCCCCGACGCTGGAAGCTGAGTAGTCGATGTCCGTCCTGTCCGTCAGCGAAGCTGAGTTCGGCTTCGAGGTTCCCGTTGTGATCGTCGGCGCCGGTGGCTGCGGCCTGTCGGCCGCGCTGGCCGCCGCCCAGAGCGGGGTCGAGACGCTGGTGCTTGAGCGTGATCCCACGCCGCTGGGCACCACCGCGATGTCCACCGGACTGATCCCCGCAGCCGGGAGCGCACTGCAGCAGGCGGCAGGCATCACCGACAGCGCGGAACTGTTCACCAGCGATGTCATGAAAAAGACGCGGGGCGAAACCGACGAAGGGGTGGTTCGCGCCCTGGCCGAAGCTTCTGCGCGCACCGTCGACTGGCTTCACGAGTCCGGCGTGCCCCTGTCGCTCGTCGACAGCTTTCTCTACCCCGGACACAGCGTAAAGCGAATGCACGGCACCCCTAATCGAACTGGAGCGGAGCTGATGGGTGCCCTGCAGCAGGCCGCCGAGGACGCCGGCGCTGGCATTCTCACTCAGGCCCAGGTCACGCACGTGTTTGCGGACGAGACAAAAACGGTTCGCGGCGTGCGCTGTCAGCGACCCGACGGCAGCGTCGAAGACGTCGGCTGTGAATCGCTGATCCTCGCCTGCTGCGGGTTTGCCGGTGACCCGGAAAAGGTTGCGCGCTACATGCCAGAAATAGCTGAAGGCGTGTTTTTTGGTCATCCGGGCAACAAGGGTGATGCGATCGACTGGGGCCAGGAGCTCGGCGCTGCCGTTGCGGACATGTCCGCCTATCAAGGTCACGGCGGGCTCGCCGATGGGCACGCCATCCCGATTCTGTGGCCGGTCATTATGGAAGGCGGGTTTCAGGTGAACCGAGACGGTCGTCGATTTTCCAATGAGTCGCGCGGCTACTCCGAACAGGCGGTGGACGTTCTACGCCAGCCCGGACACGTGGCCTATACAATTTATGACCAGCGCCTCCACGAGTTGATGGAAGAGTTCGACGACTACCGCGACGCGCTCAAGGCCAAGGCCGTGCGAACGGCGCCGACGCTGGAGGCGCTCGCCGAACTGACGGGGATTGATGCTCAGGGACTCATCGAGACCGCTGCCGCGGTGGCTCAGCTTACCGAAGCCGGCGAGCCTGACGAGTTCGGCCGGGTGTTTGCGTCGCGGCCGGCTCTGACCGGCCCGTTTTACGCGGTGCGGGTCACCGGCGCGCTGTTTCACACCCAGGGCGGGCTGGTGGTGGATGAGAACGCGCGCGTCCTGGACGAGACCGGGACGCCGCTACCCAATCTGTTTGCCGGGGGCGGTGCCGCCCGCGGCATTTCCGGACCCTCCTGCTGGGGCTACATGGCGGGCAACGGCCTGCTGACCGCCACTACCCTCGGCCGTCTGGCCGGCGAATCCGCGGCCGCGCAGGCTGCCGTAGAGGCCGCCTGACAGGCGACGCCCCAACGGCCGGCATTAGACCTCAGTTCGCGCCGACCGCTGCGCTCTGCTCGGAACCTGCCTGCGGCACCAGCTCCGCGCCCGTAGCTTCAGCGTACTGTCTAAGTACGTAGTTTGGCAGCTCGCTGTTGTCCCAGGTGATGTCCTTTGGTGGCCGCACGCCCACGCGCATGATGATCATGTTGTGGCGTGGAATGTGATAGCTGACCTGATGCCCGTTGCCGTCATAAAGAAACAGGTCTTTGTCCAGGTAAGGCTCGGAGTGCAGGGTGTGGCCGTAGGGAATATCGGGGTTCGCCGCGCCGCGGTTGCTGATGTAGGGCCCGGCGACGTACATCCCCATACCGGTGTGCACGTTGTATTCGGTCGCGGTGGTGATCTCGTCGATGAACCCCTCCGGCAGCAAACGCTCGCCTTCCCACATGCCGTCGTTCATCACTAGCACCGACAGGCGCAGGTAAGACTCAGCCGGGAGCAGGGCGCAGCAGCCTGAGTGGGTGATCCCGTCTTCGCGGTTGACCCAGATTTCACCGCCGGCAGCGCCCAGGGGTTCGAGCACCGCTTCGCTCACCCACTGCTCGTAACGCCGGCCGGTGCTGCGCTCGATAAAGGGCGCGATGACCTCGCTGTTGGCGTTGGAGTAGTCGTAGCGGCTTCCCGGCGGGTGGGTCAGCGGATACTCGTGAAGGATCACTTCGATGTGGTACGGATGCAGGTAGGCGCGATTGAGGTAGTGATCCGGCTCCATGGAGTTGCCCTGTCTGGCGAGCCCGGAACGCATCTGCAGCAGATGGCGCAGCGTCATGGAAGACTTGTCGCTGTCCTCCCACTCGTAAAAGACCTCGTCCACCGGCTGGTCCAGTGAAGGGATAAACCCTTCCTGAAGTGCCCGGCCCACCGCCATGATGGTGATCGGCTTGGCGAGCGACCGCGATACCACCAGCGTTTCGGGGTTGGCGCCATTGAAGTAGTTTTCATAAACCACCTCTCCGTCGTGCCAGATCATGATGGCGCTGGAGTTGTTGCCGGCGCCAAAGGCGTCGAGCCAGCCGCGCGTGTCGTCATCCAGCCAGCCGGCGGGTGTTGAGGCCCGCGGCAGCGGCGTGACCTCGGTGGCTCCCGGGAGCGGAATAAGCGAGTCATAACCGGCCAAACCGCGACCCGCCTGCGCTTCTTCGAGCAGCCGGCCGAAGCGCCGGTCGTAGGCTTCGTCACCGTCGCCAGCGTCAAACTGACGCTTGGCCTCGGTGATTCGCGCGTCGATTAGACCGCGCAGCAGGCTGTTGACGACCACCGAATCGTCGTAAGTCATATCCACCTCGCCGCCGCGGGCGATCACCAGCCGGGCTGACGGCACCACGTAGACACGCTGCCCGCCAAAGCCGTCGAAGTAGACCACGTCCGGCGCCAGGTAAGGCGCCTCGTGAGGCACGGTAGCCTGGGTGGTAGGGCCGTATCGGCGCTGCGCCTCCCATTTTTCGCCGCGCCAGATATGCATGCCGTAGGCCGCGTTAAGCTCGCTGGCGCTTGTCAGCATGGCCACCGATTCAGGCTGCAGGATAGTGGTGTCACCGATCGAGCCGTTGTTCAGCAGCAGGAGGCCCACCCGCAGCCAGTCGGCAAGGCCGGCCTCAAGACCTGAGAAAAACCGCGGACTTCCGCCCGGTGCTTCCATCCAGAGTGACGCGGGCGAATTGCCCAGGGGCACCCAGAGGCGCTCGGCGAGATACTCGGCGTAACGCTTTCCCTGACCGGCCAGCGCCCGCTCCAGCGCGACGCCGACGAGCTGGCTGTTGACGTTGTTGTAGTTGAACTCCGTGCCGGCGGGCTTGTCCTGCGGGTAGCTGAGGGCGGTCTCGCTGATCTTGGACGACAGCGCGAGGTTGGCCCCCTTGGGGTTTCCGCTCGTAAAGGAGTAGTGAGCCATGCCGCTGCTGTGGGTCAGAAAGTGCCGCAGCGTGATGGCGCCGCGCGGATCGTCAGCCCACTCCTCGACGTAGGTGCCGATCGGATCGTCGACGCTGCTGATAATGCCGTCTTCCACCGCCACGGCGATGGCCATCGCCAGCACGCTTTTGTGCATCGAAAAGGTCGAGAAGTGCTGGGTGGGGCTGAAGCTGTCGGCAAATTCCTCGGCCACCAGCTTGCCGTCATGCCAGACCAGCAGGCCCAGCCCGTTGTGTTCGCGATGGTAAGCGACTGCCTTCTCCAGCGCTTCGGGGGCAGCAAAGGTCCCCGCTTCGCCGAGACTGCGGGGCTCATCCACACCCGCCACGGGCTCCCGGGACTCACGCCAGCCGAGCTCTGTGACGCCGGGGCGATTCTGCATGGCGGCCATATGTTTCAGCAGGGTGGGGTCCTGCGGTGGCGCATCGCCTGCCGCGGCCGCACTTTCGCCGCTTGCCGCAGCATTTTCTTCGGCCGTCTCAGACGCCTGTTCGGCGCATCCGGCAAGCATCCAGACCAGCACGGCAGTCAGCGGTAGCGCCGCCCGACCCGTTCTTGAACGAAGGTCCGTCGTCGGTTTCAGCATGGTGTTCTCGTCAATTTTTGGTAAGGAGGAAATCATCGTTGCTCAATGCTCGCCAGCGCGGTGGAGCCGGTGCTCAGCGGATCGCTGCAGACCGCCAGGGGGCTGGAAGTATACGCGGCGAGGAAACGCTGACTCACGGCCAGCGCTTCATCAAACTGTGGCCGCTGGTCGGGGGCTTCACGGTCCAGACGGCCAAAGACGTTGCCAAAATAGTGGTCGACGCCCTCGCCGGCCCAGAGCCACTGATCGCCCGCCGGCGCCTGTCGATAGGCGGCGGCGTGGGCCCGCCAGTCGTCGATAAACCCCGGCAGCACGTCGCTGGTGCCGGTCAGCAGCAGCTGGGGTCGCGCCAGCTGATCCCAGGCGTTTGGCTCGATAAACCCCGGCAGCAGCCCCGGCGGCGAAAACGCCAGCACGGCCTTGACCCCCCGCTCCACCTGTCCGGGTGGATCTCCAACCGCCGCCGCGCCGGCGGCTACCTGGGCGCCGAAGGCTCCGTAGGAGTGGCCGGCGGCAATTTTTTCATCGCTCAAGCTGATGCCCGGCCCCAGCGCCTCAACCAATTCCGGTGGTGCCTCCAGCAGCCGTGCGAAATCTTCTTTCCGAGTGCGCCAGACCTGGGCGGGTGGCGGCGGCGGATCGGTGGCGATGAGCTCCGAGTCGATGTGAAGCGGGGCGGCAACAACAAAACCCATCGCGGCCAGCGGGCCGAGCAGGGCGTCGTAGCGTTCGGGCGCAGCGTAGGCGCCGTGAGAGAAAACCATAACGGGATAGGTTCCCGCCTGGTCTGGCTGCCAGAGCGTGAAGCGGGCTTCGCGCCCGTCTAAATGGGTCAGCGTGAGTTCGGTGCTGCTCACCGGCAGCGCTGTTGGGCTGCAGTCCGGGACGGTGGCACAGGCGCTGAGCAGGACGACCGCCAGGCCTGCGAGCAGGAGCGACGCGAGGCGATTGCCAGGCCGATTGCCGGGGCGATTGCCAGAGCGATTCGGTGTTATCCGGTTCACAGAGTGCACGCTGATCTCCGAGGGACTGATTGCCGACCGACAAGTCTGCATCAGGAAGGTGCCACGCACCTAACGCAATCTGGCAAAACTGCTATAGCAAATCGAACAGATCTGCGGTCTGAAGCCTGTCTCTAGCCGACCATCGGCTCAGAGCCAGGAAATTCCAGCACGCCGGGGTTCATCAGGTTATGGGGGTCGAACTCGCGCTTCAGCGTCTTAAGAAGACTGCCGGCGCCGGGTTCCCGGGTCGACATGAACGGGTAAGATTTGCCGAGCTGGTAGTGCGTCGCGCCATGCGCCTGCATCAGCTCGATCATCTGTTTCTTCATGGTTCGCACAAACGACCGAGCTTCTGGGTTGGCGGGATACGTCGGCAGCTGCTGGCGGTGCTCCTCGGGGACGAGATCCAGGTGCGCGGCGTGCTGGCTGTCCTGCCAGTAAAACGTTGGCTCGTAGACGAAGCCGGTGCTGCTGACCGTAACGAACATGGTTGCGATATGGACCCGGTGTTCAGCCATGGCGGCCGCATGCTTGTCGTAAAACGCCGTCAGCGCCTGGTGAAAGGGCTGCACCTGGCTGAACGGCAGCACGCAATGCATTGGGAGCCAGCGCTCACCTTTGGGCCCCAGTACCGGCGTAAACGGCCGAAAGGGCATCGCGCGCAGCGCCAGCGCGAGCGTGTTGGCCACCTCCACGCCGCCTCGACCCACGGTCTGGCGGATCGAGTCGAGCTTGAAGCGCGCCTCGCCGGCAGACCGTCCTTCGGTGATGTAGTTGACCAGGTACCCGGATGAGTTGAGCGCCGAGCGCCCCCGGGTTGCGGCGGTCAGGACGGCCCGCAGGCCCGACCAGACTCCCGGCGAGCTGCGGAAAATGGCTTTCGCGGCGCCGAGCGCTGCGCTGCTGTCGATGGATCCGAGCTGGCCCTGCTGGAGCTGCGGATCGATCGCCATAATCTCGCTGGCCAGATTTTCGCGCGCCGCCTCCATCATGGCCTGCGCCATATCCGCGAACTTCGGATAAACGAAACAGCTTCCCTCGACGTGGGAGGGACGCCGGATCAGCCGCAGCGTTGCCTCCAGCTTCACGCCAAACGCGCCCGAATCACCGGTGAACAGGCCGGTAAGGTCCGGGCCGCAGGTGCGGTAGAACCGGCTGGCGGTGGCGCCGGTGTCAATGATTTCGCCGCGGCCGGTAATGACCTTCAGCCCCGTGACGACGCTGTTGGAGGCGTCATAGAGACCGGAGCCGAGGCTGATGGCGTGCTGGGATAGCGCTCCTCCAACGGTGGACTTGAGGCCTGAATACGGACCCCAGAAAGGCGTCCGCAGACCCCGCTGCGCCAGCGCATCGTCCAGCGCTTTCCAGGTGACGCCGGGCTCGACCGTCACCGTCATGTCCGCTTCGTCGATCGCGATGATGCGGTCGAGTTCCGTGCAGTCGAGCACCACCGCTCGGGTCGTCGCGGGCACGTGCGAGTGTGTGTACGAAGCGCCGGCGCCTCGCGCGTTGATGGCCAGGCCGGCGTCGAGACAGCGCCGCACCGCCTTGGCCGCCTGCTCTGTGGTCTCCGGTCGCAGGACCGCGGCAGGTGGCTCGAGCGGGCCAAAAATGTCGGTGCCGTACACGGCCAGCGTCTCGGGGTCGGTCAGCACCCCGCGCTCGCCGAGCAGGCGGCGAAGGTCGCTGATCGCTTCCCTGACGTGGCCTTGGGAGTCCTCGCCGCGCGCGGCCGCCGGTTCGACGACCGCAGCGTCAGCGCTGGCCGCGTCGGCGGCGCTCAATTTTCCTCGGTGTCCTTCAAGACCGCCTGATAGCGCTGGGAGTTGTCAGCCTCCGCGACTTCCTGCGCTCGCTTGTTGGCGACGAAGTACAGGCGCTGGAAAAACTCCTGGCGCGCTGCCTCGCGTTCGTTCAGGCAGGCTTCGTCGGGCTCGTAGGCCTCAACCTCTTCTCGGCTGGGGCCCGCGCCGGCCGCGCTCAGGCGTTCGAAGGTGTCGAGCCGGTCCCTTAGCACGCTGACCTCGCTGGCCAGAACCATAATCATCGACATGGCCTGATCCATCGCCGGATCATCGTAAAACTGCGGGCGGGCGCCCTTTGGATAACGTCGCATGCCGCTCATGCGTCTGCCTGCTTGTGGCCGATCAGCACTTCCCAGCCGCCGCCGGGAGCAAACTCGCCGGCCTCGAAGTCTCGGTCGGCGACTTCACTGGCCGCTTCTTCGCTGTAGCCCTCCGCGTGAGCGGCGGCAAATTCCAGCACCGCCATCGGTGCCGTATCGAAGCGCACCTGTTCCTGATCAAAGCCGGCGTTAACCGCCAGCTGGATCTGATCCATATCGCGCATCGGCCCCCAGAACGGCTCGTTGTTGTAGTGCGTCTCGTTGTCCAGGATGAACTCCGAAAACAGATCGCTGTGGTCGAACGGCGGCAGGTCGGCGTGAATCATGAGGCCGCCCGGCTTCAGGAGGCGATAGCATTCTTTGAAAATCGCCGGCATGGCCTTGCTCGAGGTTTCATGCAGCAGGATGTGGCTGACGATCAGGTCGAAGCTGCCGGGCTCAAAGCCCGTGTCCGCCGCGTCGCGCTGCTGAAAACTGACGTCCATCCCCATGCCGCCGGCCCGCGCGTGGGCGTACTGCACCTGTGGGCCCGCAACGTCGATGCCGATCACCTCCGCGTCCGGAAAGTATTCTTTGTAAGGCAGGGTGGAGTGACCGACCGTGCATCCCATATCGAGGATGCGGGTCGGCTTGAAGTCCGGCATGTTGCGCGTGACGTAGTTGCACACCGAGCGACCCATGTCGTCGTTCATCGGCCCGACGTAGCCCATCGCGTAGAGGTAGACGCCCCGGTCGTAGAGCGCGGCCGTGCTGATGTCGTCCTCCGCTGCCCGGCCCGCGTAGCCGCCCGGCATGCAGTGAATGTCGATCCCCGTTACGTAACGAGGCACCTCCATCTCCGGATCGACGACGAGCGGCGCGCCGTTTTTGGCCGAAAGCTGGGCCGCCGTTTCGTTCAGGGAAGGCTGCTGCCGTTCGATGCTGGTCAGCACGGACTCCCAAAGCAGCTCCTGCGCGCATCGGTTGGTGCTGGCGTACGTCTGGAAGTAGGGGTCCTGCACCATAAATTTACGGACCTCACGCCGATCCTTGGGCTCTCGGCCGTGCTCGTCGACAAACTTTTTCTGCTGCCGCTGGAAGACGGGTGCCAGTCCGGGAAGCAGCTGACCCTGCACAAACTGGCGCAGGCTCTTGGAAAACTCCTGGCGGGATTTCTCATCGTGGCTGGCTTCCGGCAGTGCCGGATGAGGTTGTTGCTGAAAGATGTTGAGCATGGCGAATCTCCTAACTCAGTACGCTGACGCTATTGGGCAATATTGGGGCGCTTATTGCTACCGCGGAATATGGTAAAGCAGCTATAGCAAAATTGAATTGTGGCCCTCAGGCCCAGCGCTGATACTTGAGCGCTGCCAAAGAGGCATGCAGGAGACACGTCGTGAGCAAACCGAAAGAATCTGAAACCAATTTTGACCGCCGCCACTTTCTGGGTGCGGGGATGATCGCGGGCGGTGCGCTGCTCGGCGGCGCCGCGCTCGGCCTGAAGCCCACGCCGGCGGCGGCAGCGCCGTCCATCGGCGGCCCGAAGTTTGATGAACGGCTCGGCCCACAGTACCGCGATCCCGAGTGGAACCGCGACGCCTATGCCCGGCTGGCCGGCCACATGGACTTCAAGTCACAGAAACACGGCTGGTACAGCGGCGTGGTCCACGGCGTTGTCGACGGTGAGGCGATCCGCCCGCTGATGGGCTTCGAGGGCTACTCCGCGGCCCGGCTCATCGACAACGGCGACGGCACCTACCAGAAGCTCCTGCGCGAAACGGTCTTCTATACCGACCTTGCGACGGGCGAAGTGCTGGAGGAATACACCAACCCGTACACGAACGAGACGGTGAAGGTCGTGCACGTTGCCAACGACCCGTTCAATCACCTGATTCGAAAGGTCTTCTTTCAGCCGCCCGACTACGGTGGTCTGAACAAGGAGAAGCGACCCGACATTCCGTTCATCCTGCCGTGGAAACTCACCGAGTCGAACACGGTGACGCTGGCGTCCGACATTCATCTTTTTTACCCGTCAGCGCTGCAGCCCGACAAATGGCCGCGCGAGTCGTCCGGCAAGATGAACCGCGTCTCAGAGATGTTCCGCTACGTGATTCGCCGCGAGGACATCGAAGACGAGAGCGTCCAATCTGTGAACTACTCCGGGAGCTGGGGACGGATTACGCCGTGGCTCCCCTGGATGCTGATGGGGCAGGCGCCCGGCCACATCTACTACCAGGGCACGATGGGTGGCTTCAGCAGCCACGACATGGTCTCACCCAAGGTCATGGCGTACGGCAAGAAGCACTACCCGAAGTTTTTCGATGCGCCGGACACGTGGGTCGATCCCAGCCTGTCCAGCCTGGAGAACTATGCCCGCGAGCAGACGCCCGCGCCGGTCAAAGGCTAGCGCTCAGTCCAGGCTCATCAGGCCGATCCGCCCGAACTGCCGGGCGGGTCGGCTTTTTATTTCAGCCGTCCAATCGGCTGCCGCGGCACCTGAGCCGCATTCGGTATCACCATGAACGCTATCTCGCCTGCGACCGTTGAAGCCGTGGAGGCCTTCGCCTCGGCACCCCATCAGTTCTTTGTCGATGGCCAGTGGGTCGATCCCGTCCAGGACCGCGGCCCTGACGCCCTGATCGAATCGCTCAACCCGTCAACCGCGCAGCGGCTCGGTATGGTTCCCGCCGCCGGAACGGACGATATCGATCGAGCCGTCGCCGCCGCGCGGCGCTGTTTTGAAGAAGACTGGTCCCGCCGCGACGCGCGGGCCCGCAGCGCCGTACTGCTCAAGATGGCCGAACTGGTGGACGGGCAGCGAGATTTCCTGGCCTGTCTGGAAACGATGGATATCGGAACGCCGGTGAGCCTCACCGGTGGCCAGATGGTCGACAGCTGGATCGACGCGCTGGAGTACTTTGCCGGGGCGCCTCGCCGCATTTCAGGTGAAACGTTGGCGTCACCGGCAAGCTGGGATTTCACCGGTCGCGAAAGCTCGATCTACACGCTGAGAGAGCCGCTGGGTGTTGTCGGTGCAATCCTGCCCTGGAACGCGCCTGGATCGTTCTTTATCAACAAGGTGGCGCCGGCGCTGGCTGCCGGCTGCACGATTGTGATCAAGCCGGCTGAGCAGGCGCCCCTGACGGCGGTTTATCTGGCTCGCCTGTTCGAGGAGGCGGGGCTGCCGCCCGGTGCCATTAACGTGGTGACCGGCGATGGCGCCACGGCCGGTCGGGCGCTGGCTCAGCATCCGGACGTCGACAAGATCACCTTTACCGGCTCGACGGCGGTCGGTCAGAGCATTATGCGAGACGGGGCCGGCAGCCTGAAAAGGATGACCCTCGAGCTTGGCGGCAAGTCGGCGTTTGTGGTGATGAGCGACGCTGATATCGACAGCGCCGTGCAGTTCCTGGTGATGATGGGGGTGTTCAGCGCCGGGCAGTTCTGCATGTGTCCTTCGCGCGTTTTCGTCGACAAAACGGTCATCGATAAACTCAACGAGAAGCTGGCCGCCGCGATGGGTTCGGTCACCATCGGCAGCGCCCTCGATCATCAGACTCAGATGGGGCCGCTCATCACGCGCGAGCAGCGCTCACGGGTCACCGGGCTTGTCGACGGTGCCCGCCGGGAGGGGGCTGAGGTGCTCCTGGGCGGTCATGAGCTCGATACCGGCGGATTTCACTATCACCCGACGCTGCTCTTCCACCCCGACACGCGCCTGGAGATCGCCCGCGAGGAGGTGTTCGGACCGGTGCTGCTGTCGGTTCCGTTTGACGAAAAGGACCTCGACAGCGTCACGCAGATGGCCAACGAGACGCGCTACGGGCTGGCGGCCAGCGTGTGGACCAACAACCTGAAGCTGGCCCACACGATGGTGCGGCGTTTTCAGGCGGGGATCGTCGGGATCAACTCGCACGGTTTTGTCGATCCCCGCGCGCCGTTTGGTGGCGTCAAGCAATCCGGCCTGGGGCGCGAGTTCGGGGTTGAGGGTCTGGATTCGTTCCTGGAGACCAAGACCGTCACCGCGTTTTACTGAGCGGTCGCCGGCTCGTCCCCGGAGGAGGAGTCGAACGACGGATAGCGCCCGAGCGTCAGCAGCAGCAGCGCACCGCTGCCGAACAGGCCGGCGCAGATCTGCATCACCAGGTCGTAGCTGCCCTGGATATCAAACAGGTAGCCGAAAAACGTTGGCGCAAGGCCGGCTGAGACGGCGAAGCCGATGTAGGGCACCGTGTAGATTTTTGCGTAGTGACGCAGACCGAAATAGCGGCCGATGAGGTAGGCGATCAGGTCGAACTCCGCCCCCGCGGCAAAGCCGATCAGCACAACCGCCACCGTTACGAGCGGCACCGAAAGCTCGGGCTGCAGCAGGATCAGGGCAGACAGTACGGGCGCTGACTGGACAATCGCGGCCACGCCGGGCGCCCAGAACCGGTCGATACAGTAGCCGACCACCACGCGTCCGGCGATCACCGCAACGCCGATCAAACCGACGATCCCGGCCGCCTCGCTGCGCTCCATGGACGCGTCCATCAGCAGCGGCACGAGATTGGGGATAGAGCCACCGATCGCGCCGGACAGGAGGAAAAACGACGCAAAGATCACCCAGAGGCGCCAGTCGCGAAGCGCCTCCGCGACGGTCACGCCGGTGAGCTTTTTGTCTGTGGACTGATCCGTGGATGTTGCGCCGCTGCTCCCGGGTGGTTCCTTCAGCAGCAGATACACCAGCGGCAGCGCCAGCAGGGGAATGAGCGCCAGGCCCAGGTAGGCGGCTCGCCAGTCGTAGCGGTCGAGGATCGCGGCAACGTAGTTGGGTGCGGTGAGGGCGGCAAAGCCGGTGCCGGCGAGCGCCAAGCCCAGCGCCAGGCCTCGCTGCCGGTCAAACCAGCCGCTGATCGCTTTGGTCCAGGTGATCGGCGTTGTGCCCGCGCCCAGCAGCGAAATGATGGCTGCGGAAATATAGAACGTGATGAGCGAGCGCGTGAGGTAGGCGAGACAGAGATAGCCGATCACGGTACCTACCAGTGACCCCAGCACCACGCGCCGCACGCTGTACTTATCGGTCAGCCACCCGATGAACGGCACCGCCAGAATGCCGGTGATGCTGAACACCGTGAACATGCCCTGCACCTCGGCCCGCGTCCACTCAAACTCAGCGCCGAGCGGCTGGATAAAAAGACCCAGCGTGTAGAAGGGGATACCGGTAACGCCTGCGCCGATGCCGATACCGCAAGCCAGCACGATGGCCCAGTGCCTGCGCACTTCAGACGGAGATTGAGACACGTTTGACCCTTTTTTCTCGGCGAGCAGCGGCCAAGCTTCTTACAACCCCGCGTAGATCGCCAGTCTCGAATCTCGATAGCTGCTGTCGAATTTGAGGCTCAGGCGTTCACACCCGTACCCGAGGTGGGCTTGTGAGCGCACGGGAAAGCCGCGCTTCAGCGCGGCCGGATCAGTGCAGGGGCGCGCCTTCGGGCTTGTTCTTGCCGCCGAGGTTGCTGGCGATGGAGTGCATGGCGCGGGTGACCAGGCTGCTTTCGTCCATAAGCTCCAGGCGCTCTGCAAGCAGATCTTCCGCCAGCTCCTGCAGCGACTTTTCCGCCGCCTTGACGCCGCGCTGGTCGACAAAGAGATAGTGGCCGGTGATCGGGCTGATCCACGAGAGCTTCGCGCGCATCGGCTCGTTTTCATCGCGCTTAAACAGCACCCACTGGCCGGTATTCCAGTTCCGGACCGTGTCGAAGAATTCGGTCAGCTCGCCTTCGGAGGCCGCCACCGGCGTCTCGTCCAGCACGGCCTGCTCGACGATATTTTCCCCGCGGATCGTCAGGCCGGTCTCGTCCGCCTCGATCACAATCTTGTCGCTGCCGGATTCGCGAATCATGCTGACGTAGAGCTGCTTCAGGTTGATCAGCACCTTCTGGATTTCTGCGTCCTGATAGCCCACCTGCTTGAGTCCGCTGCGCAGCGCTTTGGCAAGCACGGGGATTCGGGTGCGCAGACGCTTAACGGCTTTTTCGCTCTTGTCGAACGTGACGCTCCAGATCAGCTCGTCGGCGGTGGCGACCACCCGGCGCCACTGCTCCGACTGCATGCCATGGCGGAGCACAGTCAGGACCATCACGTGAGCCCAGGCGCGGTTGAGCAGGTTGCTAACGAGCTGAGGCACCGGCTTGTTGCGGACCCGACGCTGCAGCAGGCGCGCCACGTTCTGCCGCGCAAACTGCAGCTGCTCTTTGCCCTTGACCTGCTGCCGAACGCGCTCGGCGCGCTTTTCGGCCAGCGTCTGCTGACGGGTATGAAAGCTCTTCAGGTCGTCGCGGAGCTTCTCCAGGACCTGCTGATCGTCCCAGTACTCGCTGATGACCTTTTCCACCGCCGCGTTGACGCGGCCGAGCGTTTCGCCTTTCCGGTCGGTCTGGGTGGTCCACCCCATACCGAGCTGGCCCAGCACCTCCAGCAGTTCGCGGGCCGGTGCCTTGGGCGCCAGTACCGCTTCCGGATTCTTGAGGGCGGCACGCAGAAACGGCACCTGCAGCCGATGCAGCGCCTGCTGAAACTGTGCCGGCAGCTGTCGGTCGGCGCGGACGAAGTCGAACATCATGCCGACCATGTCCACGGTGTTTTCGTCGCCGGGACCGAGCGCGCGACCGCCTTCGCGTTGCGCGACCTCCATGAGCTGCGACTTAATGTCGTCAGCCCCAACGTCCCGGGCTGCGCCGCCGCTCGCCAGCTCACTCTGCAGGCTGGACAGCACCTCCATGACGGTGTTGGTCGGGATCGGTGGCGCGGCGGCCTGACCGGCGGACCAGCTCGCAGGGCGCTGCTGGGAAATCAGCTTGCGCACCTGCTCCATGAGCCGCCGCTCGATGGCGGCGGCCGCGTCGATCACCACGTCAGAGGTGTCGCGCTGATCCTGCTCGGGGTTCGGAACCGGCACCGGACGCCGCACCTTTTCCTTACGACGCAGCGTTTTCAGGTCCGGAATGACGCCGGCCTCAACCAGGATCTGATTCAGGGCGCCATAGATTTCGTCCAGGTTACGAACGACGTTCTTTTCGAACGACTTAAACAGCGCCTGGTGGACCTCAACCTCGGACTCCAGCCCCAGCAACGCGTCGCGAAACGCTTCGCACAACGCGCGCGGCGCCAGCGGGTTCAGGTCGTTGGGGATAGGGCTCGTCTCGAAGATGCTGCCGATCCGAACGCCCAGGCCGTAGAGCTCGCGGGTAAAACGAATATCGGCCGTTTCGACGATCGAGTCGATGGCCAGGGTAACGGTGAGGTCCCGATCATCCAGGATGCGCAGGTCATCCTCTTTAAATGCGGCGAAGTTGTCTTCCGCGGTCGACTTGCGTCGATGGCTGAAAAAATCTTTCAGCGACGCGTCGACGCGCTCCACATAGAGATGGGCGAGCCGGCTCTTGCGCTGCTCGATCTCACGCTTGCCTTCAAAATAACGGCTTTGCTCGACGTCACTGCGCGCCTCAGAAGCCATCTCGAACAGCCGGTCGCAGGTGTCCGCAAAGACGCCCGGAACCTTCTGGTCCAGATACTCGAGAACAAAACGCGCGCAGTCGCGGTATGCCGGATGGACCCCCGACAAAGCCTCGACCGCATAGTGTCGCTTTACGCCGACCATGCGTGAAAACCTTCCTCCCAGCGAACTGCGCCTGCAATCGCGCTGGACGTCACAACTTTCGTTACAACTAAAGGTGGGTACGTTGACTAAAACGCGCCGACACCTCTCCCAATGTGTGTGTTCTACGCCGGCGGGGAGAATCGATCTGTGACCAATTTCTCAATTCCGATGAGCGGTAGCAAAAGTCCGCTTATCGGCCGGTCCATGGCCCGCGCTGGGGGGTGTCAATCGGGTCTGCCTTCCCGAACAACGTCTGGCGTAGCGAAACAGGTATCGGCAGGAGTCAGCGAATCTTGAGGGGGTTTTGAAGGTCGACTGATCAAAAATGTGATCAGGCAGCCGGCTAATCCAGATTCCGATAAACCTCTTCTTCAGTGATCGGGTTGTCGGTCCGGGCCGAGTTGTCCAGGGCTGCTTCGATGGACACCATGATGCGGGCCATGAAATCTACTCGCGCCTGGCGACGTTCCTCGCTCGCTGCTTGATCGGGCCGGAAAGCGTCGAGCGCCTCCCGGTCGATCTGCCCCTGCGAGGCGAGCATTCGCTCGAGTGCATCGAGGCGATCACGCGTGACCGACAGTTCACTTGCCAGCGACATCACCAGACCGAGCAGCTGGTCGGTGGCGGGGTCGTCAAAGTAACGAGGCTGGATACCCTTGGGGCTGAGCGGCAGGGTATCCATCACGCCTGCCCCATGAGGATCGGCCAGGCCAGCGGCCGCTCGGTGTAGTTGCGCTGGGCTTTGCTGAAGCCACCGTCGTGCGCGGTCAGCTTCACGCGATCTCGCGCAAAGCCGCCGGCAATCGCCCTGGCCGGGAGATCGATGTGCGTGATGCGCCGCGCAAAGTATTCATTGTTGTTGTAGGTCTCCCAGGTCGACATAAACTGATCGAACGGGCCGACGCCGCGCGGGATTTCCATATGCATCATGAATCCGCCGGGCCTCAGCAGCCGATGACACTCGGCCATGATGTTGTCGATGGCCGGGCTCGAGGTTTCGTGCAGCATGATGTGTGACACGATCAGGTCGAAATGCTGGTCGGGGAAACCTGTGCGTTCGGCGTTCTGCTGTCGAAAGTGCACCCGCTGCCCTTTCTCCTCTGCTCGCAGGTGGCCGTAACGCAGGCAGGGCGCGGCAACGTCGATGGCAAACACCTCGGCGTCCGGAAACGCCTCGGCCCACGGCAGCGTGCTGTTGCCGACGGCACAGCCCATATCCAGTATCCGCCGCGGGCTGAGATTCGGTATCTCCTGCCTGGCGGTCTCGATCAGCATGCTGCCCAGCCGGTCACTGTCGGGACCCAGGGCGCCCCCGATATAAATGGGTAGGCTGGTCTCATAGAGCACGCCGGCCGTGACGTCGTCGGGACACGTATCGCTGTAGTAGCCGCCTGGCTGAAGGTGAATGTCCACGGTGCTGTGATAGGCCGGAATCTCCAGCGTCGGATCGAGCTCCAGCGACCCTCCGGCGCCGCCTGACAGGCTGCGGAAGTGCGTGATCAGCTCGTCCCGCTGGCGCACCGCCGGAGCCGCGATCGATTCCCACATCATCTCCTGACTGCGCCGCTGCAGCGCACTCCAAAGCCGGTATCCCGGATCTGGATCCATGATGGCCTTCACCTCGTCGATGGACTCGGGTTCGCGGCCGTGGCGAGCGACAAAATCGGGCTTCAGCTGCTGCTCATAAATGCGCGCGGTAGCCGGCTGGATGCGTCGTGCCAGGTGTGAGCGGAAGGCGCTGACAAAATCCTGCCGGGCCTGTTCATCGTGAGTCGCTTGCGGTTGGTACACGTGGTTACTCCGTAGAAGACTCGGCTTACTGCCAGCTGTCTGATTCCGCGACGGCGTCGCGGTAGGGCCTTAAGTTACTAAACAGGACGACGGTGGAAAACACCGCGCCGATGCCGGAGACCCAAGCGATCGAATAGCGCAGCGCCGCTTCATCCCGATAAACATAATCGGTCAGCAGCGCCACCGCCGTTGGGCCCACCGTGAGCCCGAGGATAGAAATCACAAACAGGTAGACGGCTGACGTCTGGCCGCGCATTTGATTTGGCGTGATCATCATCAGCGCAGAGGCGCCGGTCGCTGTGGCCATCGCCGGTCCGATGCTGGCCGGCACCAGCATGATCAGCGCGCTTGTGGCGGTGGGCATAAGCGGCATGAACGGCGCTGAGACCAGGGTGATGAGCACGCCGGTCAGCACGGTGCGCAGATGGGCGTCGGGGTAACCTTTCTGGTACAGGTAGTCCGCCAGCCAGCCGGCGGCGTTGACCCCAAGGGGGCCTGTGATCAGCAGCAGAATCCCGTAGGCGTAGCCGACCTGGCCGATGGACCAGCCGAAGGTCCGGATAAACATGGTGGGGACCCAGGAGAAGTAGGCGTATCCCACGATCGTCACGACCGACATGCCGATAAACAGCAGACCGAAGACCCGCTTGCGTTCCAGCAGGTAGTTCACGACAAATCTGAGCGGCAGCTTGTCAGGCCCGCCTTTCAGCATGCCGCGGCGCCGCGGTTCACGAACGGTGGCCATCAGCAGGGCAACGCCGAGTCCGGGCAGCCCCACCAGCATGAACACGAGCTGCCAGGGCTTTACCGTGCCGACCAGGGGCAGCACCGTGTCACCTCCGGCTGACGCGAAGCCGATGACGGCACCGCCGAGAATCATCGCCATGCCGGCCCCGACTGAGATGCCCATCTGATACAGGCCGATGGCCCGACCACGTTTGTGCTGCGGGAAATAGTCGGAGATCAGCGACAGCGCGCTCGGCGACAGCGACGCTTCGCCCACCCCGACGCCGACCCGCGCCACAAACAGCTGCACGTAGCCCCGCGCGAGGCCGCACGCCGCCGTCATCAGGCTCCATACCGTGATGCCGGCAGCGATCAGCGCACGGCGGCTGGCGCGGTCGGCCAGCCGACCCAGCGGTATGCCCATCAGGGTGTAGAACACGCCGAACGCCAGCCCCATCAGCAGGCTCATCTGCGTGTCGGTCAAGCCGAGGTCGGCTTTGATCGGCCCGACGAGCAGCGCGAGGATCTGGCGGTCAATAAACGAGATGACGTACGCCAGCGTCAGCACGCTGACGACGTACCAGGCATAGCCGGAGGACGGATAGGCGTCGTCGATTGGCGCGTGTATTGACGCCGCTTCGTCGGCGGAACGGGTGGTCATGTCTTGGCCCGGCGGTTAATCAGGCCATCAGTTTACTTGGATTTACTTAGATCTTATGTTCGTATAGCAGATCGTCAGCTCCGCTGACCAACCCTCCAATCATCCAGGGCCGATGTAAACCTATGAATAAGAAACAGATTTTGGCTACTGCTATCGCAGGCTGCCTGAGCTTCCCCCTGTACGGACAATCGATCGAGGAGGTGCTGGTAACCGCTCAGCGCCGGTCCGAAAGCGTGCAGGATATTCCTGTGGCGGTCTCTGCCTTCACCAGTGAGACCATGGAACGCATGGCGGTCACCGAGACGATGGACATCGCGCGGCTGGTGCCGAACTTTATCGCGCAGAACAACACGGGTCTGGGGACGGCCAACGTGTATTCGCTTCGAGGTCTGAACAACACGGAGTCGATCGCCACCTTCGACCCGCCGGTCGGCACCTACATCGACGATTTCTTTATCCAGCGCCAGAACGGCAACAACTACGCGCTGTTTGACATCGATCGCGTTGAGGTCCTTCGCGGGCCCCAGGGCTCGCTGTTTGGCCGCAACACCACCGGCGGTGCCGTGCGAATGATCCTGCGCGATCCGGCCGAGGAGTTTGGCGGCAACGCCGAAATCGGCTTCGGCGCCTTCGGTAAGCTGATCGCCCGCGGCTCGGTCGATCTGCCCGCGTCTGAAAACTTCCGGCTGAAGCTGTCCGCCTACTACGTTGAGGACGACGGTTTTGTCGACAACCTGACCACCGGCGAGCAGGACCTCAACTTTGAGGACAACAAAGGCGTTCGCGCCCACTGGATCTGGGACATCAACGATCAGCTCAGCTGGAACGCGTCTCTGACCTACATCGATAACGAACATGCCAACATGTTCAACTTCGAGTCCGGCGGTGATCGCTTCACCCGCACGGGCCTGACCGAAGCCGGCTCACCGGTCCGCGACCTGGTGGTTGGCAACAAGGGCAACCTGCCCCTGGGCAACCAGACCGACTCGATTCACTTCACCTCAAATCTGGGTTTTCCCACGCGCTTCGGTGACGTGGAAATCCTGACCAGCTATCTCTCGCTGGACCAGGATTTTCTGCTGGACTTCTTCGAGGGGCCGTTCACCTCCGGTGGCTTTACGATCGCCAACGAGGGCAGCCACGACCAGTTCACCCAGGAGTTCAAGCTGTCCGGCTCAACCGATGACGGTAAGTTCGACTATGTCGCCGGCCTGTTCTACTTCGACGAAGACAACGAGACCGACTACGCGCAGATTTTCAATCTCGGCGTTATCGGTGTGGCTCTGCCGGGCGGTTTTCCGCTGATTCAGTACGACCGGATTCTGGACAACACCACCGAATCCTGGGCCGTCTACGGTCAGGTCGACTGGAACTTCGCTCAGGACTGGACCCTGACTTTGGGCGCACGTTTTACCGAAGAGGATAAGGACCTCGGAATCCGGGACAACGGGAATCCCGCCTCCGCAGCGGTCATCACCAATGCGGATCTTGCAGCCGCCGGCGTTCCCCGAACGCTCAACGAATCGCAGTTCACGCCTCGTATCGCGATCGAGAATCAAGTTAATGAAGACTTCATGTGGTACGGCTCCATTACCACAGGCTTCAAGTCCGGCGGCTGGAACGCTCGCGGCACGGCCGCCGAACTGCTGCAGCCGTTTACCGCTGAGGAGGTCACTAACTTCGAACTCGGCATGCGGTCCGAGTGGATGGACAACTCGCTGCGTTTTAACCTGACGGCTTTCCGGGCTGACGTCGAAGACTTCCAGCTGCCGTCAGCTTTCATCAACAGCGCGGGCGCCATCGAGTTCATCACCCAGAACTTCGCTGACCTCGATACGCAAGGCCTGGAGATGGAGCTGCTGTGGCTCCCAACGGAAAACCTGACGCTGTTTGCCAACGGCGGTCTCCTGGACTCGGAGTACAGCAACCTCGATCCGTCGATTGTTACTCAGCAGCAGGCTTGCCAAACCACCGGCGAGTTCTGTGCTCAGGGCATCGTCGATCCGCGCGGCAACATCGCCGACCCGGTCCGTGCCCCGGACTACCAGCTCACGGTCGGCGGCTGGTATGACTGGCCGATCACCAGCAATCTGACCTTGACCCCCAGCGTCAGCGTCACCGACTACGGTGACCACAACGTGGGTACCGCGGGCGAAGACGTCGGTCTTGTCGATGGCTACACGCTGCTGAACGCCAGCCTGACGCTGGCCAACGAACCGGCGAACTGGCAGCTCACGCTGGAGTGCGACAACTGCACCGATCGGCTTCAGGTGGTCTCGGTGCTGGCGGGCTTCCCGTACCTCAACGATCCGAAGTTCTGGCAGCTTTCGTTTCGCAAGCGTTTCTGACCGGACCTTACGGTACAGGCCAAAAAAGCCCCGCCTCGCGCGGGGTTTTTTTATGTATCGGCAAGCGCTCTGATCAGCAGATTGGGAATTCGCGAGACGTCCCAGGTTTGTGGCGGCCACTGGCGCGCGGCGCGGACGATCACCAGCTCGAGTGACGGGATCACCCAGACGTTTTGATACCCGTGGCCGACAAACGCGTAGATGTCGTCAGCGGCATAGGGTTCTGAGCCCCACCAGGTGTACACATCGGGACCCGGGTGGTTGCCGATATGCCAGAGGCTGCCGTTGCCGAGCCAGATCTGGTACCCGTAACCCTCGCTTGTTGAGGCGGGCGTCAGCATCCGATCGATCCAGGGTTCCGGCACAATCTGCTGGCCGTTCCAGCGGCCCCGGTTGAGCATAAGCTGCCCGAGGGAAAGCCAGTCGATGGGGCGGGACAGAATGCAGCAAGACTTCATCACGTGGCCGCCGGGTTGGTCCTGATACATGGCGGCGGGACCGAGCCCCATCGGCTGCCAGAGCCGCAGCGACAGGAAGTCCTGGTATTTCATGCCCGTGGCCCGCTCGAGCGCAAGGCCCAGGAGATTGCTTTCGTTGTTGTTGTAGTCCCAGCGGCTGCCCGGCGGGTCGACCTGCGGCAGCTTCAGCGCCCAATAGTCGAAGTTGGTGCCGAAATGCTGTAACACCCCTTTCGACCAGGGAACCGGCGCGTAGTCGGTGGAGATCTGGGCCAGGCCGCCCGACATCTGCAGCAGGTGTTCGATCGTGATGGCGCCGCGAGGGTCGTTCTCCCACTCGCTGATATATCGCCCCACCGGATCGTCCACTGATTTGATCAGTCCTTCGTCTACCGCGACGCCCACCGCCATCCCCAGCACCGTTTTGGACATGGACTGCGGATTGAACCAGTCGTCGCGCTTGAAGCCTTCCCAGTAACGTTCGAATTCGATGATGCCGCGGCGGGCCACCAGCAGCCCAAGCGATTTTTGGGTCTGCGCGTAGGCGGCCGCCTGTTCCAGCGCCTGCGGCGGGATGGTTGGCCTGTCGGTGGTGGGTAGCTCGATCAGTTCGCCCGTATCCAGCGCAACCACCGGATCAAACCACTCGACGGGTGTGGTCAGTGGATCAGCCCCGAGCCACAGATAGCTGACGTACCGCTCCATAAAGCGCCAGTTGGCTGCGGCGGCGACAGCCGCTGCCAGCAGGAGCACGCCGACGGCGATCGCAAGCTTCTTCATGGCGCGCTAAACAACGTGACGAACAGACTCATGGCGCCGATCATACCAGCGGCGCGAGCGCCGGAAGCTGACCGATTTTTGAGCTATGGTTGGGGTCACAAAATTTTACGGAGCAAGCCATGGCCCGCCTTCCGGTCGCCGATATGGAAACGCTGAATGATGCCGCTCGCTCAAATCTGCTGGCGGCTGAGCAGATGCTCGGCTTCAGCCCGAATGATGGGCTGCTGATGGCGCACAATCTGCCTTTGATGCAGGCGTTCCTCAAGCTGGTGCAGACCATCTACGCGCCGGGCAAGGTGAGCCAGGAGCTCAAGCGATTGGTGGGGCTGGTCACCAGCTCCGCCGCCGGCTGTCGCTACTGTCAGGCCCACACCGGATTTTCGGCGCACCGGCTGGGGGTGAGCGAGGAGAAGCTGCGGGAGGTTTGGACTTTTGCCGACAGCCCGCTTTACAGCCCGGCTGAAAGGGCAGCGCTGACGGTGGCTCTCAAGGCGGGCCAGTCACCGAACGGGGTGACGGATGAGGATTTTGCTGCGCTCGGCGAATATTTTGATCTGGACGCTCAGCTGGAGATCGTGGCGGTGATCTCGATGTTCGGTTTTTTAAACCGCTGGAACAGCACGCTGGCTACCGATCTTGAGGCTGCCCCCGCTGCGCTGTGGGCTCAGGTAGAGGGCTGACCTCAGTTCTCGCCAGTTTCATCCGGCGCCGGGGCGCCGGCTTCGGCGCTGCCTGCATCTGACTCAGCCGCGCTGTCCTCGGCTGCTGCCTCGGGGTCATCGTCCAGCACCTCAAAGTCTTTGTATTCGACGCTAGTGACGACATCCAGGAGCTGCTGCTCAAAGGTATTGAGATACCCCAGGTACTCGTCCCCACGTCCGGCAAAGCGACCGCCCACCGTGGTGATCCGAACGGCGCTCGCCAGCGCGCCGGTGCGCGAACCGGTCAGCTCGCGCTTTTGTTTGCGAACCCACTTGGCGCGTTTTTCCAGCGCCTGCAGGTCGCCGTAGTCGGTCTTGAGCTCGCGGGCCAGGTCGAGCGCCGCCTGCTTTTCTTCAGGCGCCAGCAGGCCCATGATTTCGCGACGCGTCTTACGGAAGCGGCCGTCGCCCCGCTCGTCGGCCAGCAGCGCCCAGGCGGCTCCCTTGACGCGATCCACCGCGACTCCGATGCCCGCGAAATACATCAGTGCGAGATTGAACTGGGCCTCTTTGTTGCCCCAGCCGGCGGCGAGCTGAAACTGCTCGCGTGCGTGCGTGTTGAATCCGTCTTTGTAGGACCGCACTGCGGCTCGGTAGTGCACGATGTCCGGATAGTCCTGGATGCCCTGCATCACCCGGTCACCCAGATCCCCCTGGGCGGTTTGCGCGGCGGAACCGGTGCTGAGCAGCACCGTTAGCAGCAGGGTCATTAAGTTCAGGACGTATCGACGTTTCATGATGGCAAGGGAATCCGGATCCAGGGGGTGAATGTGCCAGCCGCTATCGTTTGATGAATGTGCCGTCGGTACCGCTCGACGGAAAAAACGACCGCCGGCAGGCGCCGGCGATCGTGTTCAGGGTGCGGCGCCGAGAGCACTCGTTCCGCGGGTTGGTGGCAATCAGCCGTCGCTGTCTTCCTCCACCGTCACAACCTTCTTGATGATGATGACCTCTTGATCGCCGTCACCTTCGAGGGCGCTTTCCACGTCCACCTCGATATCCATCCCTTCGGTGTGTTCATGAATCAGCGCCGTGATCTCCTCTTCGCTCAGCGAGTCGCCCTGGGTGTCGATCACCACGCGATGTGAGCTCGAGTTGATGACCTTGATTTCCTTGTCGCCGTGCTCGATCCAGACGTTGTCACCCTCCAGCAGCTGCTCACTGTCCGACAGGAAAACATGACTGCCGTGAGCCCCTTCCGAGTGCGCCATCACGTTCGGCAGCTTGACGTCGATAACGCGTCCACCGACCTCCATTTCCAGGCCGTCAGCGTGGCGGGTCACCAGCACTTCGTTGCCGCCGTCGGTCGTGAAAACCTCCGACTGTCCTTCGGCCAGGTTTTCGATCGTCACCGTTTCTGAGATGCCGTCGTCGGTCTTCACCTTGATCTTCAGGGTTTCCCGCACCTCGGCAAAAGCGATCGTGGCGCTGAGGGTCAGGGCCAGCAGGCCGGCAATGCCGATAACCGGGTTCAGCAGGGTAAAAAGATTCATCACAAGCTCCTTTGGTGTTTGTGCGTGGCCTGTTGCAACCGCCGTGCCACTTTTGGGGCCGCACCAAACGGGCTCACCGGGCCATTTTTTGCCGCTGACGTCCCCATTTGCGCCATCGATTCCCCATATGGGGATACGTCGACCGTTTCCGAAGCGCTCACGTCACTCCTCCTGGCCCAGACCGTGTTTGCCGAGGCGGTAGAGAAAGGCTTTGTAGGACAGGCCGAGGAGCTTGGCGGCCCTGGCGCGGTTGCCGCCCGCCATGGACAGGGCCTGGCTGAGCGCGGCGTGCTCCAGGGCTTCCCAGTTGACGCCTTCAGGCGGCAGCGCGAAGCCGCTGCCCGCTGGCGGCGCTGAGCGAAAGCTCGCGGGGAGATCGTCGGCGGTGACGCCGGAGTCGTCCGCCAGCAGGATCAGGCGTTCGACCACGTTGCCCAGCTCGCGGACGTTGCCGGGCCAGTGGTGGTCCACGAGGCGCCGCCGCACCGATGCCGGAATCGCGGCGGGCTTCAGCGCATGCTGACGAGCCGTGCGGGCCACAAAATGGTCGATCAGGGCGGGAATATCTTCACGCCGTTCGCGCAGTGGCGGCATCTCGATCGGCACAACGTTCAATCGATAGTACAGGTCCTCGCGAAACCGCCCGGCCGTTACCTCCTCTTCCAGGTCCCGGTTGCTGGCGGCGATGATCCGGACGTCGGTGAGGATTTCGCTGTTGCCCCCGACCCGCGTGACGCGCCCCTCCTGGAGCGCCCGGAGCAGCTTCGGCTGAATCGCCAGGGGCAGTTCCCCGACCTCGTCAAGAAACAGCGTGCCGCCGCTCGCGGCCTCAAACTTACCGATGCGCCGCTGGTGGGCGCCGGTATAGGCGCCTTTCTCGGCGCCGAGAAACTCCGCTTCCATCAGGCCTTCGGGTATGGCGCCACAGTTCACCGCGATAAACGGCCCGTCGCTGCGGCCGGATAGCGTGTGAACCGCGCGGGCCGCCAGCTCTTTGCCCGTCCCGCTCTCGCCGCCGATCAGCACCGAAGCCTGCGTGTCGGCGATCTTTTCGATGCGCCGGTACAGTCGCTGCATGCCGGGCGCTTTGCCCACCAGGTCAACGAGCCGATCGCGTTCCCCGACCTCCTCTGCCAGGCGCTGGTTTTCGGCCTGCAGGTCCCGCGCCCGCAGCGTGCGCTCCACCGCCAGCAGCAGTGCCTGCCGCTCAAACGGTTTGCTCAGGTAATCGTCGGCGCCGGCACGGATCGCCTCCATCGCGTGGGCGATGCTGCCGTAGGCGGTGACCATAATGAAGCTGCTGTCCACGCCGCTGTCGCGAAGTTCGCGCAGCAGCGACAGGCCGTCGCCGCTTTCCAGCTTCCAGTCGGAAATGACCAGCTGGGGAGGTTCAGCCCGGGCCGCCGCCAGCGCCTCCGCCTGGCTGGCGGCCTGGGTCACGGTCAGTCCCAGATCGGTCAGGATGTCGGTCACCAGCTGACGCTGCGCCGGTTCGTCCTCGACCACCAGCACGGTGCCAGGTTTCTGTCCGCTACGGCTCATCGCCACCCACCTGGCGGGGCTGCAGCTGGAGCGATGCAGTGGTCTGACCCGAGTCGTCGCGGCGCAGCGACACCTCGCCGCCGTAGTGTGACTCCACAAGGCGACGCGTCAGGTAGAGGCCCATCCCGGACCCGTCAGCTTTACTGGTGGTGTGCGGCAGGAAAAGCCGGTCGGCAATCTCGGGGCTGATACCGCTGCCCTGATCGATCACCTGAATCGATGCGCCGTCACCTCGGGAGTCCAGGGTCACGGTGACCCGCTGACCCGACTCGCTGGCCTCGACGGCGTTGACCATCAGCGCCTGCACCATGGCCCGGAGTTCGCCGGACACGCCGCTGAGGTGCAGTGGCTCCGCGGCCTCGATGACAATTTCCACGCCGCTGTCGCCCTGCATCAGCTCAAGCGCCACGTCTCTGATGACGGCCCGCAGATCCACCGGTTCGCCAACCGCCTGCGTTGCGCTGGCGAGCGTGAGAAAAGATCGGATGCGCGCGTCAATTCGGTTGATCTGGCCGCGCGCCTCGGTCGCCAGCCGCCGGCTTTCCTCGTCGCTGACGCGGCCCGTGGCAAGACGGTCGATGGTCAGGCCGATGCTGTTCAGCGGATTGCGCAGCGAGTGGGCCAGCCCTCGCCCGATCTCCCCCAGCTCCGACAGGTAGTCGCGATCAGCGAGGCGTGCGCGGGCGGCGGCCAGCTCCTCGAGATCCCGCGACATCTGGTTGAAAGCGGTGACGGTTTCTTTGAGTTCGGAGACCGCGCTGCCGGTGGCCACCTGCACGCCCGGCTCGCCCTGACCGACGGCCCGGGCCGCGCTGCGCAGCTCCCGGAGCGGCTGGGCCACCCGCTGGGCGATGAGCAGCGCGCCGAGCACGCCGAGCACCAGCAGGGCCGCAAGGCCACCGGCCAGCCGCTGGGAATGTTTTTGCAGGGCCTGCTCCACCCCAGCCTTGGGGATCGGGATTCGCCGATCGAGGGTATCGCTGACAAGCCGGAGATCGGCGTTGCTGGACTCCCAGCTGAGCGACTGAGTCACCGCCTCAACCTGCAGCGCACGCAGCTGGGTCAGCGAGGGCGTGCGCGGGAGCTGCAGCAGCTGCGCCGGCTGGTCGTCCACCTGCACCGCAATCCGGGTGATCTGCTGCCCGACCTGTCGGTGCCCGGTGCGAACGATTTTGCCCTCGTCGTCCTCGACAATCCGTTCCACGAGGACCACCACGTCGCTGTTTTCTTCCGGCGCGCCCAGCTCTTCGTCGTCGATCACTTCCAGCAGCGACTGGCCGACGCCCAGCGCGAGCTGGTCCAGCTCATTGGAGAGTTCAGCCGCCAGCCAGCGTGAGCCCAGCCCGCCCAGCGCGAGCATCACGCTGAGCAGCGCGGCGATGAGAATCAATATGCGGTTGCGTAGGGTCATGGCAAATCCCAAGCAACGATTGTGCCATGGATGTCCGGTTGAACGCCGGCCGCCGGTGACCGCGGCGTGCGAGGGCCGCAGGCGACCCCAGGATCGGTCAGTCGGCGGTCAGGCCGCCGTTGACGGTCTTGCGTTCTGCCGGCGGAAAGCTGATGTCGACGTCGTAGTTCTTCATCTGCTCATTGCGCAGATTGGACATGCCGTCATATTTCATCAGGGTCCTTTCTTCGACGTCGTAGAGCACGACAATCGGATCGACCAGCCAGCGAAGCAGGCCGCTGGCGGGCTCCATCGTAAACTCGACTGCGTCGCGGCCCTCGTGCTCGAGCTCGCCGGTTTTCTTGACGCGAAACTTCACCGTGCGCGTCTGGGCCGGCACCAGAAAGTCGAACTTGACCGGCTTGCCGGTCACCAGCGTGCTCCAGTCGTTCTCGATAACGCGGTCGAAGCCGGCATCCGCAACAAACTGGTTCTTCTTGAGTGTGTCGCTCTTGAGATCGCCTGGTGCAGCGCTGAAGACTTCAAGACCGCTTTCTGTTTCGCGCAGCCCCTCGCTGTAGTTGCGCAGCGTGTCTTCAAGTGTAAACAGCGGCCGCCGTGGGTTATCGCGGAAGTCGAGCACCTTCTGGGCAAACACATCGCCCTCCGGCACGCGATAACGGATGATCTGGCTGGTGGTCTTGCCGTCCTCGACCGTTCTCTCGTGTTCTTCCAGGTACAGGAGCTTGCCGGTTTTTGCGTCGGTGGCGTAACCGGTCATCGTCTTAACGACGGTTTCGGCGGAAGCCGAGGCGGTCAGCACAAGCGCGCTGATGAACAACGTCCATTTATTCATGTTCCTATCCTAGTCCCCCGGCCATTAATGGCCTGTTCTGTTTGGATGAAGCTCAGATCAAGATTTCATTCCGATCAATGCTTCATTCTGTCCCCTCGGCCCGCAATTCTGCCAGAACGGGCGCCGTTTTGGGCCGGACGCCCCGCCAGATCGCAAACGACAGGGCCGCCTGCTCGACCAGCATGCCCAGGCCGTCCTGAACCTGGCAGCCCTGCGCCTCGCCCCAGGCCAGGAACGGCCTGGCGGCCGGACCATAGCTGAGGTCGTAGCACCAGCTGCCGTCCTTGACTAAGCATATCGGCAAATCCGGCATTTGCTTGTGGCCAGCGGCGGTGCTGTGAATGACGCCGTCGAAGGGTTTCGCGGTCGCCAGCTCTTCCCAGCGGATCGCTGATGCGCCAACCTTTTCCGCCAGCCGTACGGCCTTGTCGTACGTTCGGTTGGCGATCACCAGTTCGCTGACGCCCGCATCCCGCACCGGCGCGACGATTCCCTGGGCGGCGCCGCCGGCGCCCAGCAGCAGGATGCGTCGGCCCGCCAGCGGCAGGCGTCCGGCAACGTCCTCGATAAAACCCGCGCCATCGGTATTGTCCCCGCAGAGCTGCCCGGCTTCATGCCGGTAAACGGTATTCACGGCCCCCGCTGCCGCGGCACGATCGCTGACAACTGCCAGCAGATCGAACACGCGCTGCTTGTGGGGGAGGGTGACGTTGAAGCCGGCGAGCTGAGTGCTGGAGAAGAAGGTAGGAAGGTCCTCGGGCGCAATCTCCAGCGCCTCGTAGCTCAGGCGCTGGTCGGTCTGTTCGGCGAAGCGGCGGTGAATCCGGGGCGACAGGCTATGGCTGATGGGTTGCCCGATCACCCCATAGCGGTCAATCAACGTTCGTTGAGCCAGCCGGCCACTGTCTTGGAAAAGTAGGTCAGGATGGCGTCCGCCCCGGCGCGCCGGATCGACAGCAGTGATTCCATCACCACCGCATCTTCGTCCAGCCAGCCCTGCATGCCGGCGGCCTTGAGCATGGCGTACTCACCGCTGACCTGATACGCCATGGTCGGCACACCGAACTGCTGCTTGACCCGTCTGACGATGTCCAGATAGGGGAGCGCCGGCTTGACCATGACCATATCGGCACCTTCTTCAAGGTCGAGCGCCACCTCCTGCAGAGCCTCGTCGGAATTGGCGGGATCCATCTGATAGGTGTACTTGTCCGCCCCGGCCAGGTTGTCCGCGGAACCGACCGCGTCGCGGAAGGGCCCGTAAAATGACGACGCGTACTTGGCCGAATAGGCCAGGATTCGGGTATTGCGGAATCCGCTCTGCTCCAGCGCCTCTCGGATCGCGCCGATGCGCCCGTCCATCATGTCGGAAGGGGCGACGACATCTGCTCCCGCGGCGGCGTGAGACAGCGCCTGTTTCACCAGCACCTCAACGGTTTCGTCATTGGTGACGTAGCCGTTGTCGTCCAGCAGGCCGTCCTGTCCGTGGGTGGTGAAGGGGTCGAGGGCCACGTCGGTCATCACCCCCAGCTCCGGCTGGGCGTCTTTCAGCGTGGCCACGGCACGCTGCGCGAGTCCATCAGGATTGTAGGCCGCCCGCGCGTCCAGCGACTTGGCTTCCGGCGCGGTGACCGGAAAAAGCGCGACCGCCGGAATCCCGAGGTCGACAATTTCCTGCGCTTCGGCTTTGAGCAGATCCACGCTGATGCGTTCGATGCCGGGCATCGACGGGACCGGCTCGCGCTGCTGCTGGCCCTCGCAGACAAACATGGGATAAATCAGGTCGTTGGTGGTCAGCGTCGTCTCGCGCATCAGACGACGCGAGAAGGGAGCGCGGCGCATGCGCCGCATGCGGGTGGCTGGAAAGGGCATGGCGCGACTTTACCATTGCTTGCTGGACTGTCAATGCGGCTGTACGATGAGAGATTCGAGCTTGGGAAGTGCTCGTATTTCATTGATTTCATTCGGGGGAATGATGTCTCAGGGCGTTCTGGTCATAGAGCCGTCGGCGACGTTGTCGAACCTGCTGGTGCGCACGCTTAGCGCCGGCAGCTACAGCCTTACGTCTGTGACTCACGACTTCGAAGAGGCGCTGACGCTGATCAAGGAGTCGGTGGAGCGGGAGCGCCCGTTCGACGCGATCATTCTCGGCGTGCCGCCGCGGGTCGCCAATCCCATCAAGCCGCTGCTCAAGTTCCTGCAGCGTCAGGGGCCGGCCAGCAAGATCCCGTTCCTTCTCGTGATCCATGACAAGCACGTGATCCTGGAGCGCTGGGCTGACAACCGCGGCCACAGCGCCATCGTTCCCTGGCAGCGGTTCTCGCAGATCCCGGCCATCCTCACCGGCATGATTCCCGAGCCGACGCCCAAGAAAGCCAGCGCCTCCGACGAACCGGACGCCAGCGCCGTCAGCGTGCTGTTTGTCGACGATTCCCAGAGCGCGCGCTATGCGTATCGGCAATTGCTGGAAAGCCGCGGCTTTCCGGTGGACGTTGCAAGCACCGTGGCCGGCGCTGAGACCATGGCGGCGCAGGGCGACTACGATCTGATGATCGTCGACTACTACCTCCCCGACGGGACGGGCGATGAGCTTTGCCGACGCATCCGCAATCTTCCCAACTGCGCCGGCGCGACGCTCGCCATCATCACCGGCAGCTATCGGGAGACGATTATCAAGAGCTGTCTCGAGGCCGGCGCCATCGAGTGCATGTTCAAAAACGAGGCCAAGGAGCTGTTTATCACGCGAGTCGCGTCGATCGCTCGCGGGATCCTGACCCGCAAGTCGGTGGAGGCGGAGCGCCAGCGCCTCGACGGGATCCTCGGTTCGGTTGGTGACGGCGTTTACGGCGTCAGCACCAGCGGTGAGATCACCTTTATCAATCCCACCGGCGTACGGCTGCTGGGCTACGCCGAGGAGGCGGAGCTGGTTGGGGAGCTCGCGGCTGACAGCCTCCACCACGACGACGCCGATCACAACGATCGGCTCGAGGACTGCTACCGCAGCGGTCACGCGCTCAGCGGCATGGAAACCATGTTCAAACACCGGCGCGGCCACCCGCTGCCGGTTGAATGCACCGTCTTTCCGCTGTCGATCAAGCAGCAGCGCAAGGGAGCGGTGGTGGTGTTTCGCGACATTTCGGAACGCAAGTCGGTGGATCAGCTTCGCTGGGAGGTCTCCCACGATTCGCTGACCGGACTCGCCAACCGGCGCCATTTCAGTCAGCACCTGGATCGACAGCTCGAGCGTCTGCATGAAGAAGGCGGCTACGACGCGCTGCTGTGCGTCGATATCGACCGGTTCCGCGACATCATCGAATCGGGGGGTGAGGCGGAAGGCGATCGCGTGCTGGCCGAGGTGGCCGAACGGCTTGGGACACGCTTGCGCGATCGGGATCTGCTCGCCAGGCTCGAAGCGGATCGCTTTGCGCTGCTGTTGTCGCGCATCCAGCTTTCCACGCTCTTTACCATCGCCGACGAATTCCGCGGCGTGCTGGCGGAGGTGCAGGCGGAGCGGTTTGGCGTCCGTCGGCCGGTCACCGGATCTATCGGCGTGGTGATTCTGACCCGCATGACGCCGTCAGCGGAGTACGCTCTCGAACACGCGCGGATCGCCTGCGACCACGCGAAGAAAAAGGGGCGCAACCAGACACACATCTACCTGTCCGAGGAAGATACCCGCACGGCGCGGGAGCTGGAGTCGGGCTGGGAAGACCGATTCAAAGACGCGATTCGGAACGACCGGTTTGTGTTTCTCGCGCAGCCGATCACGCCGATCGACTCATCGCCGACGCTGCAGCTGGTGGATGAGGCCGGCAACGTGGTGAAAGAGGAGCCGCGTGAGCTGATTTTTGAGCTGCTGCTGCGAATGGTTTCGCGCGACGGGCAGTGGGTATCGCCCAACGTGTTTGTGCCGCTCGCCGAGCGGGTGAACATGGTGCAGGAGGTGGATCTGTGGGTGATCCGCAATGCGCTGATCAAGCTCGAGGAGATGGCCGCAGAGAACTACAACGTTTGTCTGACGGTGAATATTTCCAACGTGACCCTCCAGGACCTCGACGCACTGCGGCTGATCCGCGACGTGATCGAATCTCGTCGCATGGAGCCCAACCGGCTGATATTTGAGGTCACCGAGACGTCCGAGATGGCGAGCCTGCACAGCGCCCGCAAGTTCATGCTCGAACTGCGCAAGCTGGGCTGTCGCTTTGCGCTGGACGACTTCGGCACCGGCTTCAGCTCATTTACGCATTTAAAGCATCTGCCCGTCGACTTCATCAAGATCGACGGCATGTTTGTTCAGGCGATGGTCAATGACGACGTCGATCGAACGATGGTCAACTCGATTACCTCCATGGCGCACGCTCTCGGGCTGGCGACAATCGCCGAGCACGTCGATTCGGAGGAGACGCTCGAGGCGGTTCGGCTGGCAGAGGTGGATTTTGTCCAGGGCCACTACCTGGGTGAGCCCATGCTGCTCGATACGCTCGATCTCGACGCGATGCTCGAGGCGCAGCGGCCGCCGGCGGCCGGGGATCAGTCGTCAGGATCCGGCGGGCACGGCTGACGGGGCCTGCTGCGGCTCCGGCGGGCCGAGCCATTCTTCCAGCACTTCGTAAGTCTGCTCGATTCCGGCGCGCGTGTGGCCTGAGAACGTCTGGCACGACGCGCGCAGCTTGTGCTTCTTCAGCTCCGACCGGACCTTCTGCAGCACGTTATTGGCCGGGCCGCGCTTGAGTTTGTCGGCCTTGTTCAGCAGCACGTGGCAGGGCAGCTCAACCCGCTGGCACCACTTGAGGAACTGCAGGTCGAACGGCTTCAGCGGGTGGCGAATATCCATAATCAGGATCAGGCCGCGCAAGCTGCGCCGGCTGCGAAAGTAGCGATCCAGCTCCTGGTCCCAGTGCTCACGAAGCTTCTGAGAAACCTTGGCATAGCCGTAGCCCGGCAGATCGATCAGGCGCTGACCGCCGTCGAGGTCAAAGACAACCATGTGCTGAGTTCGACCGGGCGTTTTGCTGGTGCGGGCCAGCGACTTTTGGTCGGTCAAAGCGTTGATGACGGTGGACTTGCCCGCATTGCTGCGCCCGGCAAAGGCCACCTCACCGCCGCTGTCGTCGGGCAGCTGGTTGACCCGGTGTGCGTTGAGGCCATAGCGGGCGGCGCGAAAGCGCTGATATTCGTTGACGCTCATAGTCTCGCTTGTTATAAGAACCGGCTGTCTTTCACGGCGGTATGACGTTCTTCCGGCGATTATAGGCGCCGTTTTGGAAAAGTGCTGCGGCAAGCCGGATGCTTTTTGCCGCATAAAACAGGAGTTTAGAGCATGTCGCCCCACCGCAAGACGCTGGCCCTTCTCTTTGCCGGCTGCGTTTTACTGAGTTCTCCGCTGGCGGCCCAGGTTGTCGGCGACCCGGTTGCTGGCAAGACCAAGGCAACGGTCTGCGCGGGCTGCCACGGCGTTGATGGTAACAGCACGTTCGGCGAATGGCCGAAGCTGGCCGGGCAGCACGAGCAGTACATCGTGCGCCAGGTCAAAAATTTCCAGTCGAAAAACCGCAATAACGCGCTGATGTATCCGATGATCGTCAACCTGACTGAGCAGGACGCGGCCGATATCGGCTCCTACTTTGCGCAGCAAAAGGTTAAGCCGGGAACCGCTGACGAGTCGCTCGTTGACGTGGGCAAGCGGCTCTACATGGGCGGCGCCGCCGGTCGCGGCATCCCTGCCTGCATGGCGTGCCATGGCCCGGGCGGTCGCGGCAACCCGGGCGCCAAGTACCCGTCTGTCACCGGCCAGCATGCCACCTACACGGCCTCGGTCCTGACGCGTTTTCAGGGCGGCAAAGTCTGGGGTGAAGGCGACGACGCGAACGCGATTATGGCCTCGATTGCCGGACGTCTGACCGACGACGAAATCACCGCTCTGGCCAGCTATATCGAAGGCCTGCACTGATCCTGGATCGGGCGGCGGCCGCCGAGCGCGGCTTTGCCGCCGTTGGTCCGGTGCCGGATTGCAGACTGAACCAACGGCTGCCGTCGGGGTCGGACGTTACGGGAGTGCTCGCCAGCGGCGGCGGGTGACAGATCGGAGTAAAACCAACATGAGATGGATTACGCTGGCAGCGCTGCTGCTCGGTACCGGAATTTTCGCCCCGGCGATGGGCCAGGGTGGCAACTACGTGCCCGGTAAAGACTACAAGCTCATCGAGCCCGCCCAGCCGACCGATGACGCTACGCAGGTCGAGGTGGTCGAGGTATTTGGTTACCTGTGCCCACACTGTGCAACCTTCCAACCCTATATCGAGCCGTGGTCAAAGAACCGGCCTGACCGGGTCACCTATCAGCGGGTTCCCGTCGTATTTCAGCGGAGCTGGGAGCCTCTGGCACGGGCTTACTACACCGCCGAAGCCCTCGGCATCCTGGAAGAGTCGCACAACGCGCTGTTTCGAGCGCTTCACACCGAGCGGCGCCCGCTTCGCAACACCGACGATCTGGCCAACTTTTTCACCAGTTTTGGCGTGACGCGCGAAGAGTTCGACAACACGGCAAAGTCTTTCACCGTACAAACCAAGCTTTCCCGGGGCGTCAATCAGGCCCGCCGCTGGGGGGTGACCGGCACGCCGAGTGTGGTCATCAACGGCAAGTATCTGGCCAACGGTTCGATGGCGGGCAGCTATGAGCGCCTGATCCAGATCGTCGACCACCTGGTGGCCCAGGAGCTGGCCTCGCTGCCGCCGGTCGCTGATGAGCCGGCCGCGGAAGGCGCAGCCGAGGCAGAGTCTTCACCCTGAAGGCCGTCTTCGCCGAACTGAGAGATCAAGCGCCGGGTGGCCGTCATCGCCACCCGGCGCTTTTTTTTGCCGCGTCGGTCGGTTTGCGAGTGGCGGGGCACGATTTGGATCGGGAGTTATTGCTAAACTGACGATATGGATGCGCGTCCCGACCCAAACGTCGATCTTCGCCTGCTGAGCTACAACATTCAGGCGGGGGCACAGACGACACAGTATGCCGACTACGTGACGCGCGGCTGGCAGCAGGTCCTGCCGTTTCGAGGCCGAGGCGCGGTGGTCGCCGCCGTCGGACAGGCTGTTCGCAGCTACGACGTTGTCGGGCTGCAGGAGGCTGACCACGGCTCCCTGCGGAGCGCGTTCCTCAACCAGCCTCAATTTGTCGCAGAACACGGCGACTTCCCCTATTTCTCCCAGCAGTCGAACCGCCGGGTCAGCCGCCTGGCCAGCACCGGCAATGCGCTTCTGAGCCGAATTCGGCCGCAGGCCGTGGAGGACCACCGCCTTCCCGGACGGGTGCCGGGGCGAACGTCCGGTCGAGGGGCGCTGGTCGCACGCTTCGGCGACGCCGCGCTCGGGCTGACCATCGCCAACGTCCACCTGGCGCTGAGCCGGCGCGCGCGTCGCAGCCAGCTTGATTTCCTGGCCGAACGCCTCGCCGGATGCCGCTACGCCATTGTGATGGGTGACTTCAACGCGCCGCTGCACGCGCCGGAAATTCAGGCCTTTCTGGAACGCAGCGAGCTGCTGAGCTTGCCCTGCGACCTGTCGACCTTTCCGAGCTGGCGGCCGGCGCGGCGCATCGACCACATGTTTTTCAGCCCGGACGTTCAGCTCAACGCGGCCACGGTGCTGCCGATCGAGCTTTCCGACCACTGTCCGGTCGCGGCTGACGTGAGCGTTCCGGTAAGCGCCATGCTGCATCATCCGGCCGCTCCCGCGGCAATGCCCTTACAGGCGAAGGTGGCCGCGCTGTAATGACCCGACGGGCTCGCGTCCGCTGCTTCTCACCGACCCTGCTGCTTGCCGCGCTGCTCATGCTCAGCGCCGGGGGGGCGGTACACGCGGCTGAAGGCGACTCATCCGATCCACGCCAGGCTTATCGCGCTGCGTTAAAAGCGCTTGAGCAGAAGCGCCTGGACCGGTTCGACGAGCTGGACGATCAGCTCAAGGACTACCCGCTGCACCCTTACCTGCGTATCGCCCGCGTCAGCAGCAGTCTGAAGACCGTCAAACCAGCGGAGGTGCGGGCACTGCTGGAGCAGTATCCGAATCTCCCCCCCAGCTATCGGCTGCGGCGCAGCTGGCTGCGTGAGCTGGCCCGCCGGGAAAGCTGGGAGGCGTTTCTGGCCGACTATCGTCCGCAACGCGACATGGAGCTGCGGTGTCAGCACGCGCTGGCGACGCTCCGGGTGCGCGGCGCCGTGGACTACGATCCCGGCCTGTGGCTGGTGGGCAAATCTCAACCGGACGCCTGCGACCCGGTTTTTGCCCACTGGCGTGGGCAGGGCTGGCTCACCAACGACCGGTACTTTGAGCGTGCCGTGCTGGCGGCCAAGGCGGGGGAGGCGAAATTCGCCGGCATCCTGGGCCGGCGGCTGAGCGGACCGCGCCAGGGCGAGATCAAGCGCTGGGCCGCGCTGCGTAGCGATCCGGCGCGTCAGCTGGCGGCGGCGAGCCGCTGGTCGGACTCCCCGCCTCACCGGGAGATGGTGCTCAGCACGCTGGACCGCATCAAAGCGCGCAAAAACACGCTGGCGCTGTCCGCCTGGCCGAACCTGCGTGATCACTACTCCTTCAGCCTCGATCAGAAGGCGGAGGTCGATCGGAACCTCGTGCTGTTTTACGCCACGGACTATCCGCCGGACGCGCAGCGCAGGCTGACGGCGCTGAGCATTCAGGATCCGCAGATCGTCGAGTGGCGGGCGCGGGTGGCGATCAAGGAGGGTGACTGGCCGGCACTGCTGGCCGCGCTGGACAGCCTGCCGGCTGAGCTTCGCGATCGCGACCGCTGGCAATACTGGCGGGCGCGGGCCTTGGCCGAAAGCGGCAGCGGCAGCGAGGCGCTGGCGCTGTTCGAGCAGCTCGCCAGACAGCCCAACTACTTCGGCTTTGCGGCCGCGGACCGCGTCAGCAAGCCGTACGCACTATGCCCGGCGCCGCGCGACCCCGATCCTCAGGTACTGAACGCGCTGATGGCAAGGCCTGCGATGCAGCGGGCGCTGGAGCTGCACGCCCTGGGTGAATGGCGCGACGCTCGCTCGGAGTGGAACGTCGCCACGCGCAACCTGAGCCGGGAGCAGCGCCGCCAGGCCGCGGTCCTCGCTGACGGCAGCGGCTGGTTTGGCCGAGCGATCCTGACGCTCGCTGATACCGGGCATACCGACCGGTACGCTATGCGCTTCCCGCTGGCCTGGCATTCGGAGGTGACCCGCAACGCCGCACGCTTTGGACTCAACGCCAGCCTGATCTACGGGGTGATGCGCTCGGAAAGCGCACTCGTCGTAGATGCGGTGAGCGGAGCGGGCGCCCGCGGACTGATGCAGCTCACGCCCCAGACCGGCCGGGAGGTCGCTTCGAGCCTCGGTGAGTCCAATCCCGGTCGCCGCGGCCTGCTGCGCCAGGACGTCAACCTGCGGCTGGGCAGCGCCTACCTGGCCAGCCTCTTCGAACGCTACAGCCATCCGTTGATGGTGCTCGCGGCGTACAACGCTGGGCCCGACGCCGTTGCCCGCTGGGAGGCGCTGGACCTGCCGGAAGAGCCCGATCGCTGGATCGAAAGCCTGCCGTACTACGAGACCCGGGACTATCTGATGCGGGTGCTGGCGTTCACGACGCTCTATGACTGGCGTCGTGAGGGTAAAATGGTGCCTTTGGCGCAGCGCATGCCGGCGCTCGATCTTCGGCCCGGGGTCACCGACTACGGAATCCGAGGGCGAGTCGTCCCGCGCTGCCCCTCGTAAGGGGTAACAGATGACACACACGGTTTTACTGGGCGGCAGCGGGTTTGTCGGTGACGCCCTGGCCAACGAACTGGCCACGCGCGGCGAGCAGGTCACGATCGTTTGCCGCAATCCGGCAACGCGGCGCACGGCGCGTCCCAACATGACAGTGCGGATCGCCGATCCGTATCGCGTGGACAGTCTGCTGGAGGCGATTGAAGGCGCTGACGTGCTGGTGAACCTCGTCGGCATCCTGAATGAGAAGGGCTTCAATGGCAGCGGCTTTCGCAAGGCACACGTTGAGGTGACGGCCAACGCGCTGGAGGCGTGCGGCAAGGTCGGGGTCAATCGCTACGTGCAGATGAGCGCCCTGCGAGCTGGCGAAGGCACCAGCCACTACCTCAAGTCCAAAGGTGAGGCTGAGGCGCTGGTGCGCGACAGCGCGCTCGACTGGGCCATCCTGCGGCCGTCGGTGATCTTCGGGCCGGCGGACAGTTTTCTCAATCGCTTCGCCTCGTTGATTGCCCTGACGCCGCTGGTGATGCCGCTCGCCTGCGCCGGAAGCCGCTTTCAGCCAGTCTACGTGGGCGACGTGGCTGATGCGTTCGCCAACGTGATCGAGCAGGGCGGTGGGGGGCGAGTGCTGGACCTCGTCGGGCCCGGCACGTACACCCTCAAGCAGCTGGTGGAGTACGTCATCGCGCTCAAGGGCCGGCGGCTGAAGGTGATCGGGCTGCCCGGCTTTGTGAGCTATCTGCAGGCGCTGGCCATGAACCTGGTGCCCGGCAAACCGTTTTCCACGGACAACTATCGGTCGCTTCAGCTCGACAGCGTGTCGGAGAACAACGCGCTGGAGTCGCTCGGGGTCACCCCGACGCCGCTGGAGGCGATCGCCCCGAGCTACCTCGGCCGCCAGCAGCGGGCCCATCGCTTTGATGACGCCCGCAGTCGCGCCGGGCGGTAATGTCGGGTCACGCCATGCGCGCGTCGGCTTGTGCTGCCAGCCGGCACGGTTGAGGTCTGCCGATGGAGGTCTACCTGGTCGGAGGTGCGGTGCGAGACGAGCTGCTGGGGCGGCCCGTTGTCGACCGCGACTACGTCGTCACCGGGGCAACCCCCGAGGACATGGTCGCGCAGGGCTACCGACCCGTCGGTAAAGACTTCCCGGTTTTTCTGCATCCCGAGACCGCCGAGGAATACGCCCTGGCGCGCCGCGAGCGCAAGGTCGCAGCCGGTTATCGGGGCTTTGAGTTTCATGCCGGGCCCGAGGTGACGCTGGAAGAAGATCTATCGCGGCGGGACCTCACCATCAACGCAATCGCGCGGGCCGCCGACGGAACGCTGATCGATCCGTTCGGTGGCGCCGAGGATATCGAAGCCCGCCGGCTGCGCCACGTCACCGATGCGTTCGCGGAAGACCCGGTCCGGGTGCTGCGCCTGGCGCGTTTTGCCGCCCGCCTGGCGGGGCTGGGGTTTACCGTAGTGCCCGAGACCATAGCGCTGGCCCGTCAGCTGGCCGCCGCCGGCGAGCTCGATGCCCTTGTGCCGGAACGGGTCTGGACCGAAACCGAAAAAGCTCTGATGACCGCCCATCCGGAGATTTTTGTGGAGGTGCTTCGGGAATGTCAGGCCCTCGCGGTAGTGCTGCCTGAAGTCGATGCGCTGTTCGGCGTGCCGCAGCCCGTCGAACACCATCCGGAGATCGACACCGGCGTCCACCTCAAGCTGGTGCTGGCGCAGGCGGCCCGGATGGACCTCTCCAGCGCGGCGCGCTTTGCCTGCCTGACGCATGACCTCGGCAAAGCCCTGACGCCGGCGAATGAGTTGCCGAAACACCACGGCCACGAGGCGGCCGGGCTGAAGCCGCTGGCAGACCTGTGTGATCGGCTGCGGGTGCCGAAGGAGCACCGCCGCCTGGCGGAGCTGGTCTGCCGTTACCACCTCCAGGTTCATCAGGCGCTGACCCTTAAGCCGACAACGGTGATGAAGCTGATCGAGGCTGCGGACGGCCTGCGTCGGCCAGAGCGTTTTGCCGACATGCTGCGCGCCTGCGAGGCCGACTATCGAGGCCGGGAAGGTGACAAGGCCACGGCGCCTTACCCGCAGGCTGCCTACCTGACGGCGACGATGGCGGCCGTGGCTGCGGTGCCCAACGCACCGCTGAGGGAACAGGGGTTGGAAGGACTCGACCTGGCCGCCGCCCTGCGTCGGGCCCGCGTCAGCGCGATCGCCGAGACCAGAGCGCGCTGGCAGCCAGCCAGCCCAGTGTAAGACCGGTCACGTTGGCGGTGAGGTCGGCGAAGCTGGCCTGGCGATGCGGCAGCGTACCCTGAATCAGCTCAAGCACGCCGCCCATCACGGCAAAGCCCGCGAAGTACCAAAGTCGGGTTCGATTGGCGCGATACAGGCCGCAAAACCAGAACATCAGCAGTCCGTAGGCCAGCAGGTGTCCCCACTTGTCCTCCTGAGGGATCTCGAGCCCGGTTTGCGGCGCGGTCAGCAGCGATGCCGACCAGATGCCGCCGACCAGCGCCCAGCCGATCAAAACGCCCAGCGGGTGCGGCCGCTCCGACAGGCCGTTCATAGCCGATGGAGCTGGTTGAGGGGGAGCGACGGCAGCTCGAGGCCGCGCTGGGCCAGCAGGACCTGGAAACGCTCGCCCATTTCTGACGGCAGCGTCAGCTGCTTGACCTCCTGCAGCGTCGCGAGCGACTGCGGCGAGCCGTCCATGCCGGCCGCCGCCGCGTAGTCGGCCAGCCCAAACGCGATCAGGAACTGCGCTTGGGACGTAAAACCGGCCGGCGCCATGCCGGCTGCGTGCAGCGCCTGCGCCAGTGCGCTGAAGTCGACGCTGACGCTCAGGTCCTGCAGCCCCGGCATCCACAGAAGATCGTCGTGCGCGCGATGCCGGTAGTGGGCGATAGCGGTGCCGCTGGTGCGCTGCGGGTGGTAGTACTCACGCCGCGTGTAGCCGTAGTCAATCAGGACCAGGGCTCCGCGCTCCAGGTGGTCGGTGATCGCCTTGACCCAGGGCGCCAGCATCGGCACGTCTTCGGTCACGTAGCCCGGCTGACAGGCCTCGACGGGTAGGTCAGCCTCAACGGCCTCGCCGCGGACCCAGACGAGTTCATCCGAATCGGTGGTGACCACCAGCTCGTGCCACCGATCTTCAAAATAGGTCAGGCGCCGGGGCGGGAGCGCGTCGACCACCTCGTTGCCCACGATCAGCCCGGTCCAGCTTTCTTCGGGTGGGGTGTCCAGCCAGCGCACCCGCTCGAGCACATGCGGCACCCGTGCTTCGATGGTTGCCCGCTGGCGGTCTCGCAGCGAGCCGCTGACCTCCAGGATCCAATAGGCGTCGGGCAGGCAGTTTTGCGTATCGAGCGCAGACAGCAGGCTCGCCGCGAGCGCTCCGGTGCCGGCACCGGGTTCCAGGATGACGGGCGCTGAGAGTTCGGCCAGCAGCGGCGCACACCAGCGGGCCAGACAGTACGCAAGGCCGTCACCCAGCTCGGGCGCCGTGATGAAATCACCGCCCGCGCCAAACTTGGCCAGCCCGTTGTGGTAGTACCCGTGCGTCGGGTGGTAGAGCGCGTGCTGCCAGAACCGTTCCGAGCTGAGCGGACCGGTGCTCGCGATGTGTTCTTTGATCTCCTGGCTCAGCGCCTGACTGAGCGCGAGGGCCTCCGGTTCGGGGGCTGGGAGCGACAGCTCGTCGCCGTGCGGTCGACCGGGCATTGCGTGGCTCAGGCTTGCCGTTCGCGGCGAAGCTTCACACCTACCACAGGCGTGCCGGCCAGCGCCCCGGGTTTGCGAAGGGTCAGCGTCACCGCCGTTATGGGGTAGTGCTTCAGCAGCGTCTGGGCGCAGCTTTGGGCGAGTGCCTCGATCAGCTGCCGGCGACTCTGCCGGATATGGTCGCGCAGGTGGTCGCAGACCGAGACGTAGTCCAGCGCGTCGGTGAGCTCATCACTGGCGGCGGCCGCGGCCATGTCGAGCTCCAGCTCCAGATCCAGCCGAAGCTGTTGACGAATGCGTTTTTCGTGGGGGTGCACGCCGACAAGCGCGTCGACGGTCAGATTTTCGATCAGCAGGATGTCCATCATGCCGCCACTGGCTTAAGGGTGGTCAGGTCCCAGCGCGCGCGCACGTCCACCGCCAGCTCATCCCGATCGGCCTGTGTCAGCCGGAGAGCGCCAACGAGCGCAATCATGGCAGCGTTGTCGGTGCAGAACTCAAAACCCGGGTAGTAGCAGCGCGCGCCACGCTGTTTGGTCATGTGGTCGAGCACGTGTCGAAGACGCCGGTTGGCGCCGACCCCGCCAGCGACGACCAGGCGGTCGAACCCCGTCTGATCCAGCGCCCGGGCACATTTGATGCGAAGGGTGTCGGCTACCGCCTCCTGAAACGCATGCGCCAGGTCAGCCTTGGAGCGCTCGCTCTGGTCGGACTGCTCCCATGTGGTCAGCACCTGTGTTTTCAGGCCGGAGAAGCTGAAGTCCAGTCCGGGACGGTTGGTCATGGGGCGCGACAGGCGAAACGTGTCGGGCGATCCCGTCTCGGCCAGCGCCGCCAGCGCAGGGCCACCGGGGTAACCGAGGCCGAGGAGCTTGGCGGTCTTGTCGAACGCCTCGCCGGCGGCGTCGTCGAGGCTTTGGCCCAGCAGTTCGTAACGGCCCAGGCCGCGAACGGCAACGAGCTGCGTATGGCCGCCGGACACCAGCAGCGCCACGAACGGCGGTTCCGGCGCGTCGGGCTCCAGCAGCGGGGCCAGCAGATGGCCCTCCATATGGTGTACGGCCAGTGCCGGGATGCCGGCGGCATAGGCCAGCGCGCGGCCGGTGCTGGCACCCACCAGCAGCGCCCCCACCAGCCCGGGACCTGCCGTGTAGGCTACCGCGTCGAGCTGGGCAGGGCGCAGGTCAGCTTGTTCAAGCACCTGCCGGATCAGCCCCGGCAGCTTGCGAACGTGGTCGCGCGCCGCTAGCTCCGGCACCACCCCGCCATACCTGGCGTGCTCGTCGACCTGGCTGTACAGGGCGTGCGAAAGCAGCCCACGCTGCGTGTCGTAGACCGCAGCGGCTGATTCGTCACAGGAGGTTTCTACACCAAGAACGGCTGGCATCGGTTTGGGTTGCTGGTCAGTGAGCGCGCAGTGTCGCAAAGGACTTTCGGGAGCGCCAGCGCCACGCTGAATCGCCTGAAAATCGCCATCGTCCCGTCATCAATCACCTCCCTGGTTCGCGGAGCGCTGAGCAAAACGCACGCTCTGCGCTGCTGCCGCTGCGTGCCGACAGATGGCAGGAGCGTTTAGCGCTTTGCGTGACCGGAAGAAATCAAGCTATAATGGGCGTCTTTGTCCGCGATTGTGGCTCCGCGCCGGCAGTCCGGGCTTTTCGAATAGTCAGTTGGAGTTGTAATGCCAAGCGTAAGAATTCGTGAGAACGAGCCGTTTGAGTACGCCCTGCGTCGTTTCAAGCGCTCTTGTGAGAAAGCCGGGATCCTCTCGGAAACCCGCCGTCGTGAGTATTATGAAAAGCCGACGCAGGAGCGCAAGCGCAAGAAGGCAGCAGCGGTGAAGCGTCATCTGCGCCGTATGTCGCGCGAAGTGACCCGTCGCACCCGGCTTTACTGACAGCCCTCAATCCGCCGCGCCGGCGCCATGGCCGGTGCGTCAGCAGCACCAGTGACCGGGCCCTTACTGTTGTGGGTCGGCCCGCCTGAAACATCATGATAGCCTCTCTGAAGACACGTCTCACCGACGACATGAAAGCCGCCCTCAAGGCGGGCGACAAGCAGCGCCTCGGAACGGTGCGCATGGCTCTGGCTGAGATCAAGCGCCGCGAGGTGGACGATCGTGCCGACCTGGATGACGCACAGATCACCGGCCTGATCGAAAAGATGGTCAAGCAGCGCAAAGACGCGCTGAGTCAGTTCACCGACGCGGGCCGTCAGGATCTGGCCGACCAGGAAAAGGCCGAAATCGAGGTGCTGGCTGCCTACCTGCCCGAACAGATGAGCGACGATGAGCTCATCGCGGTGATCGATTCGGTGATTGCCGACACCGGCGCCAGCTCCATGAAGGACATGGGAAAGGTGATGGGGCAGGTCAAAGGCAAAGTCGCCGGCAGAGCCGACATGCAGCAGGTCAGCTCGCTGGTCAAAGCCCGCCTCGGCTGAGGCCTGCGGTCTCCACTTCACGCTGGGCGACCGATTGAGCTACCGGCGCGCCAACGCCGGCCGATTAACCGGGCAGGGGAGGTAAACTGCCACTATGTCCGGCCTCATCCCCCAGTCTTTCATCGATGAGCTGATCGCACGCTCCGACATTGTCGAGGTGGTCTCGAGCCGCATTTCGTTGAAAAAGGCGGGCCGGGAGTACCAAGCGTGCTGCCCCTTCCACGACGAAAAAACCCCGTCTTTCACCGTTAGCCCCAACAAGCAGTTCTACCACTGCTTTGGCTGTGGCGCGCACGGCAACGTGGTGGGGTTTGTGATGGAGTACGACCGCATCGGCTTCGTGGACGCGGTCGAGGAGCTGGCGCAGAAAGCCGGCATGACCGTGCCGCGCGACCAGTCGCGCCGCGACGACGGGCTTCAGGACGTTTACGCCGTGCTGGCTGAGGCCCAGCAGACGTATCAGACCGCGCTGAAGAACAACCCCGAAGCCATCGCCTACCTGAAGCAGCGGGGCATCTCCGGCACCATCGCCCGCGACTACCATATCGGCTTCGCCCCCGACGCGTGGGATACCGTGTCGCGCTGGGCCGGCGGAAACCGGGAGCGCGAGGCGATCCTCGACAAGGCTGGGCTCATCAGCGCGCGGAGCAGCGGCGGGGTCTATGACAAGTTCCGGGGCCGGATCATGTTTCCGATTCACGACACCCGCGGCCGGCCGATCGCTTTCGGCGGGCGGATCATGGGCGACGCGGACGGACCCAAGTACCTCAATTCGCCGGAGACGCCGCTGTTCCACAAGGGCCGGCAGCTCTACGGCCTTTATCAGGCGCGCCAGGCGCAGAAAAAGCTGACCCGGCTGCTTGTGGTCGAAGGCTATATGGACGTGGTGGCGCTCGCGCAGTTTGGGTTAACCGAATCGGTGGCGACCCTTGGAACGGCCACGACCGGCGATCATGCCGAGATCCTGTTCCGCGCCGCGCCGGAAATCTACTTCTGTTTTGACGGCGATCGAGCGGGCCGGCAGGCGGCACACCGCGCCATGGAATCGGTCATGCCGAGGCTCAAGGACGGCCGACAGGCGAAGTTCCTCTTCCTGCCGGACGGTGAAGATCCTGACACATTGATCCGCCAGCGGGGCCTGGAAGAATTCGAAGCCCTTCTGGCGGCCGCGCGGCCCCTGTCGGAGGTGTTTTTCTCCCGCCACCAGGCGCAGGTTGATTTGAACAGTCTCGACGGCCGGGCGCGGCTGGTGGAGCTGACCAAACCGCTGCTGGCGCAGATCCCAGACGGTGCGTTCCGGGACATGATGTTTGAGCGTCTTGGTGAGCTCGCGCGCAGCAGCACGGTGGCGCCGCCACCACCGTCCCTGCCTCAGGCGCCCGAGCGGGAACTTCAGTTCAGAAGGCCTGCCTCACCCGCTCAACCGTCGCTGGTGCGTCAGGCGGTCACCCTCCTGGTACATCACCCCGGGCTGGCGGCGGTGCCGGCGCCGGTTGAGCAGCTGATCGACTATCAGCGCGAAGGTGTACCGCTGCTGATTGAGCTCTATCAATGGTGCCGGTCTCACCCCGGTGCCGTGACCGCGCAGCTGCTGTTTAACTGGGAGGGGCGTCCGGACCACAACGCGCTGAGCAAGCTGGCCAATCTGCCTGATCCTCTGGCCGTCAATCACAACCGGGAGGCGGAATTTGCCGGTGCGATCGAGCGGTTGCTGGGTGAGTACCATCGCGATCTGCGGGTGGCGCAGCTTGCGGAGCTGACGGCCAAGGTGGAAGCGAGTGGCTATGCAAGCCTCAGTGCCGACGAAAAGGCGCATTACCGGAATCTGATGGCCGGCGGTACGCAAAGCAGGCCAAATGTGCCGAAATCGTAATAAATTGTGCTCAGAAGCTTGAAATTTCCTCTATATCCCCTAGATTTAGAGCCATAGCGAGGCAGGCGCTGGACCCTGCCTACAAATAAGCAGTCGCTGACCCGAATAAAAAGCGCTCAAACCGGCGGTTGCCGGAGTAAACCTGAGACGAATTGAGACGCCATAGCGTCATTCCCGCTGAAGCGACCCCAATAACCAACGCTGTTCGCCCGCGCCCTCCCCGGCCGCGTGCGTGTTGTCGTTGGCACGGAAAAATGCGCGGTTTTGGTGCTCGATTACGTTTATATAGGTAAGGGCCCGATTCCGCAGCAGTGACGGCAGGAAAATATGCAGGAAAATCAGCAATCCAAACTGAAAGTCTTGATCACCCGCGGCAAGGAGCAGGGATACCTGACCTACGCCGAGGTGAACGACCATCTGCCGGACGAAATTGTCGATCCGGAACAGATTGAAGACATCATCAACATGATCAACGACATGGGCATCCAGGTGCACGAAGTGGCGCCGGATACCGATTCGATGATCCTGAATGACTCCGACTCCTCGGACGACGAAGCCGCTGACGAAGCCGCAGCCGCGCTCGCCGCAGTGGATGCCGAAATCGGCCGAACAACTGACCCAGTCCGCATGTACATGCGCGAGATGGGCACGGTGGAGCTGCTAACCCGCGAGGGTGAGATCGCCATCGCCAAGCGGATCGAGGAAGGTCTGCAGCAGGTGCTGGGCTCGCTGGGTCGTTACCCCGCTACGTCCGAGATGCTGCTGACCGAATACGCTGCCTACGTGGGCGGCGAGCGACGCCTCAACGAGATCATGGTTGGCTTTGTCAGCCCTGAAGATCTGGAGCCTGTCGATATCCCCACGCCGGTCGTCAAGAAAGCCGGCGAGGACGATGACGACACGCCGGTGGACACCGGTCCGGATCCTGAGGAGGTTGCGGCCAAGTTCAACCAGCAGACGAAGCTGTTTCAGAAGTTTCTGCGCTCCGCTTCCCGCAATGGCCTGGGTCATGCCCGTTCGCTGGCGGCACGCAAAGAGCTCGAAGAGTGTTTTCTGACCATCAAGCTGGCGCCGCGCATCGTCGACTTTTTCACGATCCGTATGCGTCGCGACGTGGCCATGCTCCGCACGCTCGAGCGGGCGATCATGGAGCTGTGCGTGGTGGAAGCCAAGATGCCGCGCAAAGACTTCATCAAGAGCTTTGTCGGCCACGAGACCGATCAGAAGTGGGTGGATCAGCACATCCGCGCCAAGCAGAAGTATTCAGCGCCGATCAAGGCCCGTGCCGATCAAATCCGCGAGCTTCAGCAGAAGCTGGCTGATCTGGAAGAGTCGCTGAAGGTGGAAATCACCGATCTCAAGGATCTCAATCGCGAGATGTCGATCGGTGAAGCCAAGGCGCGTCGGGCCAAGAAAGAGATGGTTGAGGCAAACCTGCGTCTGGTGATCTCCATCGCCAAGAAGTACACGAACCGTGGTCTGCAGTTCCTGGATCTGATCCAGGAGGGCAACATCGGTCTGATGAAGGCCGTGGACAAGTTCGAGTACCGGCGCGGTTACAAGTTCTCCACCTACGCCACCTGGTGGATCCGGCAGGCCATCACCCGGTCGATTGCCGACCAGGCGCGCACCATCCGGATTCCGGTGCACATGATCGAGACCATCAACAAGCTGAACCGCATCTCGCGGCAGATGCTACAGGAGATGGGTCGGGAAGCAACGCCGGAGGAGCTGGCCGAGCGCATGGAGATGCCGGAGGACAAGATCCGCAAGGTGCTGAAGATCGCCAAGGAGCCGATCTCCATGGAGACGCCGATCGGCGACGATGAAGATTCGCATCTGGGCGATTTCATCGAGGACGCCAACATCGCCTCGCCGGTGGAGTCTGCCACCGGGTCCGGTCTCTCCGGGACCGTGCGCGACGTCCTGTCAGGCCTGACCCCGCGCGAGGCGAAGGTGCTGCGCATGCGGTTTGGTATCGACATGAACACCGACCACACGCTGGAAGAGGTGGGCAAACAGTTTGACGTGACCCGCGAGCGGATCCGCCAGATTGAAGCCAAGGCGCTGCGCAAGCTGCGTCACCCTTCCCGGTCCGAGCAGCTGCGGAGCTTCCTCGACCTGGAGTGAACCCTAAACCAGGGTCAGGCCCCGGAGGTCTGGCCCTGGCGGGCGCAACACACTCACATGCACATCAAGGTTTCCGGACAAACTGCTGTAGTGGGTCGGTTCGGGACCTAGCAATGCCCAACCGCACTGTTGAGCGCTTACGGATCAAACGCTATCAGTAAATCAATTACTGCGTGCGCCTTGTCAAAACATCGCCCGTTTCCAAAATTTGACAGACAAATAACCGTCTCGTCCCGCTGCGGCAGTCGGCTCATGTAACTGGACACTCCGTAGTCACCGCCCTCGTACCAGATCGTGCTTTGGCCCTGGTAAGAGCCGTGTACTAGCCCGAAAGCATCGTTGTCCTTATCGTGCTCAAACCGCCGTGTAGACAGCATTCGCCGACTGAAGGACGCGCCAAAAGCCAGATCTGTGTAAAGAGCGCGGTCCCATTTTGCTAAGTCATTCAGCGTGGTAAATACGCCGCTTCCGCCGTAGTGCGGCGAAAGGCGCGGTGCGGCCTTCCAGCCCTTTTCCCACACGTATGCGGTCGCGGCTGCCGCGCGATCTTGCAGCGGAGCGTCAACCCACGTGTTGTCCATGTCCAGTGGATCAAAGATTTCGGTCTTCATAAACTGGGAGAAGGGCACGTTGTTCAGTCTCGCAACCAGTTCGGCAAGCAGCTGGTAATTGATATTGGAGTAAGACCATTGAGTGCCAGGTTCATATAGCAGCTCACCAGAATTGAGAACCGCATCAATGGAATCAGCGACGGTAAATCGATCTTCCGAATTCCAACCTCCTTTCGGTGACGTAAGGGTGTAGTACTCCGGCAGCCCGCTTGTCATATACACCAGATGAGCAATCGTTATGCCATGCATGAATTCGGGTAAGTCGGGCCAATGAACTGCTAGCGCATCGTCAAGCGAGAGCTGTCCTCGTTCCACCTCAAGGGCCACCGCTGCCGCAGTAAACTGTTTGGACAATGACGCGACGTTAAACGGCGTATCGGCGCCGATCGGTCGAAATGGAACCAGCTGCGCTGACCCATACCCTGTGGCGTGAACAAGCTCGCCTCCACGGACAATCCCAATTGCGTAGCCTGGGCGGTGCCCTTCGTAGGCCCCAAAGAGACTGTCAACCCGTTCGTTGAGTGATGATGAGGGTGATGGGCGCTGACACGAGGCTACAGCAAACGCTGTGAGCAGCAAGATAGCAAGGAGCCGCATTATGATGAAGCCTGCCACGCTAGACGCGAAAAGGCTAGCACACTTATGCTTGGGCTCGAATGCACGCGGGCCAGCCGAGCAAGACCCGCCTACAGATCAGTTCAGTCCCGAGAAACAAATATTCGACTGGTGGAAAAGCCGCCCAGAAAGAATATTCGTCGCTAGCACCCGGTCGCTGTGGGCGAGTGGGCGGACACCGTTGCGGTTTTGCCGTTGTTTCAGGAGCTTGAACCGGCCCAGATTGCTCAGCTTCGCGCCATATGTAGGCCAGCTAGGATGGGTCACTGGAATACCCCGCTGACTGCCTTATACTGCGCGTTGTTCAATTCCCGGCCAGTTTCGTGAACCCAGCAAAAACCTTGTGCCGGGCACAGCAATTTCTCGTCGTTTCCTCTCTCTTTCTTCTCGCGGGCTGTGGCGAAGCGCCTGCGCCCCAGATGCCGCCGGTGCCGGTCAAGGTCGCCAAGATCGAACCGCGTGACGTGTCCACCTACCGGGAATACATCGGCGAACTCGTCCCCGCCCAGGAGGTGGCCCTGCGTTCACGCCTGACGGGCATCCTGGTCAAGAAGCACGTCCCTGACGGCGCACTGGTAAACGAAGGCGACCTGCTTTTCACGATCGACGATCGCAACGCTGCGGAACAGCGCGAGGCGGCCCGGGCGCAGCTCGCCGCGGCCCAGGCGCAGCTGGCGAGCGCCAAAGCGGACGTCGACCGCTATCAGCCGCTGCTCGCTGACGAGGCCATTGCCCGGCAGGTTTACGACAATGCGGTTGCGGCCTATGAAGCGGCCGAAGCCGGCGTCGACGCTCAGGAGGCGCTGTTGCGCCAGGCGGAGCTCGCGCTCGAATATGCCAGCGTGCTGTCACCGCTCACCGGGCGGATGGGAGCGGCCAGCGTTGCCGAGGGCGACCTCATCAGCGCCGGCAACACGGAGCTTGCCACCGTGGCCGTCGACGACCCCCTGTGGGTGTATTTCAGCCCGTCGGAAAATGAACTGCTCGAATTTGAACGACGTCGGCGGGAGCAGCCGGAGAAGATGTCGAAGCTGTCGCGCGATGCCCGCCTGGTGCTCGGCAACGACGAGCTTTACAGCGAACCGGGACAGATCAACTTTGCAGACCGGGCGCTCGACCCGGTGACCGGAACCTATCGGCTGCGGGTGGAGTTTCCGAACCCTGACTCACGCCTGCTGCCCGGGCAGTTCACGCGGGTGCGCCTGCAGAGCAACGTGTTTGAAGGCGCGATTGTGGTGCCTGCCCGTGCTGTTTTGCAGGTGCTCGATCAGTCGTTTGTGGGTGTTGTCGGCACGGATCAGACGGTTGAACACCGCCCGGTTGTCCTGGGCACGCGGATCGACGGCGACTGGGTCATCGAGTCGGGCCTAGAAGCCGGCGAGACCATCGTTGTCGACGGCATCCAGAAGGCTCGACCGGGAGCCACGGTGCGCGCTTTGCCTGCCGAGGCGTCGGAAGCGCAAGGGTAGCCGAGGCCCGACCGATGGCGAAGTTTTTCATCGACCGGCCGATCATGGCGATCGTGATTTCCCTGCTGCTCGTGCTGGGGGGTGTCCTCAGCCTCCTCGGCCTGCCGATTGCGCAATACCCCGAAATCACACCCCCGACCATCAAGGTCACGACCGCTTATCCCGGCGCGAGTGCCGAGACCGTTAACCAGGCGGTGACGACGCCGCTGGATTCGCAGATCAACGGCGTTAGCGACATGCGGTACCTGAAGGCGATCTCCGGCGATGACGGCAGCACCGCCATCACCGTGACGTTTGCGCTTGAGCGCGATGCGGATATCGCGGCGGTCGAAACCCAAAACCGGGTGTCGCAGGTGCTGCCCCGCCTGCCTGCTGAGGTCGGCGCCATCGGCGTCACCGTGGCCAAGGCCACGCCGGACACGCTGCTGTACCTGGCAATCTACTCCCCGGAAGATCAGTACAGCCAGGATTTCCTCAGCAACTACGTTTACAGCTTTCTGGTTGACCCCCTGAAGCGCACCGTGGGCGTCGGCGACGTCAAGGTGTTTGGCGCCGAATACGGCATGCGGGTGTGGCTGAAGCCCGACCGCATGGCTGCCCTGGGTCTTGCCCCGGCTGACGTGATTGCGGCGGTGCAGGAACAGAACAAGCAGGCCGCCGCCGGGCGGGTGGGCCAGCCGCCGGGAGCCATGGATTCGGGATTCACCTTTTCCCTGCGGGCGTCCGGCCGCCTCAAGACCGAGGAAGAGTTCGGCAACATCATCCTGCGCGCGAACCCCGACGGCTCTTTCCTGCGCCTCTCTGACGTTGCGCGCATCGAACTCGGCGCGAAGGACTATGGCTTTGGCAGTCGCTTCCAGGGCAAAGACGCCACGGCCATCGGCGTATCCTTGAGCCCCGGGGCCAACGCGCTGGAGTCGGCTGAAGCGATCAAGTCGACCCTCGAAAACCTGGCGGATGCGTTTCCGCCGGGTCTTGCGTACGAGGTGGTGTTCGACAACTCCCTGTTCGTGGAAGCCTCTATCGAGGAGGTGATTCACACCTTCTTCGAGGCCCTCGTCCTCGTCCTGGTGGTGGTGTTTATTTTCCTGCAGAACTGGCGTGCGACCGTCATCCCGATGATTGCGGTGCCCGTCTCGCTGCTGGCAACGTTCATCAGCTACCAGATGCTGGGTTTTTCTATCAACACGCTGTCGCTCTTTGCCCTGGTGCTGGCCATCGGGATTGTGGTGGATGACGCGATCGTGGTGGTTGAGGCGGTGGAACACAAGGTGGCCGGCGGCAAGGGCGTCCGGGACGCCACGCGCGAAGCGATGGACGAGGTCACCGGCCCGATCATCGCCACCTCCCTGGTGCTGGCCGCCATCTTTGTTCCGATGGCCCTGGTGCCCGGCGTCATCGGTCAGCTCTACAAACAGTTTGCGCTCACCATCGCGGTTTCGGTCGCGTTCTCAACGGTGGTGGCGCTGACCCTGACCCCGGCACTGTGCGGGAAGATGCTGCGGCCGCGCCTTGAGTCGACCGGCTGGCTGGCCCGATTTTTTGACGCGTTCAACCGGGGTTTCGAGCGGCTCACCGGCGGCTATGTTCGCCTCGCCAGCGTGGGCGCTCACGCGCCGCGGCGGATATTCCTGGTGCTGCTGCTGATCATCGGCGGGCTGGTGGTACTGATGCGCGCTACGCCGACAGGGTTTGTGCCGGACGAGGATACGGGCACCTTCTTCGCCACCGTTTCGCTGCCGGAAGCGTCGACGCTCGCCCGCACCAACGCGGTGGTCCAGGACTACACCCAGGACCTCCAGAGCATGCCCGGCGTCGAGTCGGTGCTGGCCATTACGGGCTTTGATCTGATCTCTGGCACGGCGGCTGCCAACACCGCCCTGATGATCGTGAAGCTGTTGCCCTGGGAAGAGCGCACCGCTGACGAGGACCAGGCCGCGAGCCTGATCCAGCGCGCGACATTCCTGGGATTCGGTCGACCGGAGGCGCTGAGCTATGCATTCAATCCACCGGCCCTGCCGGGTTTTGGCGCCGTCTCGGGTTTCTCGCTGATGCTGCAGGCGCGGGCAGGTCAGGATTCGGAGGAGCTCAGCGCCAAAGCCCAGGAATTCATCCGGGCCGCCGGCGCGCGGCACGAGATCGGCCGCATCAGCACCAGCTTTACCACCTCCACGCCTAACTACGAGATTAAAGTCGACCGCGAGAAAGCCAAGAAGCTTGGCGTGCCGATCAGTGACGTCTACGGCACGTTGCAGATTATGCTCGGCAGCTATCAGGTGAACGACTTCACGCGCTTCGGCAAGAACTACCGCGTGATCCTCCAGGCAGACGGCCCGTATCGCGACACGATCGACTCGCTGGCACAGCTGTTTGTTCGCAGCAGCGCCGGGGAAATGGTGCCGATCAATACGCTGGTTACGGTCACGCCGGGCACCGGGCCAAGGTTCACGCTGCGCTACAACCTGTTCCCGGCGGCAGAGCTTTCCGGCGTACCGGCACCCGGCTATTCCTCGGGCCAGGCCATGGCTGCCCTGACCGAGACGGCGGCCGAGGTGCTGGGGACCGACTACGGCTTTGAGTGGTCGGGTCAGAGTCTCGAAGAGAGCGAAGCCGGCAATACGGCGACGCTGGTCCTGGTCTTGTCGGCGGTGGTTGTATTCCTGCTGCTGGCGGCGCTGTACGAGAGCTGGTCGATTCCCCTGGCGGTGATCCTGGCCGTCCCGTTCGGCATTCTCGGCGCCTTCGCGGCGGTGCAGATCCGAGGTCTTAACTTCGACGTGTACGGGCAGATCGGCCTGGTGACCCTGGTGGGCCTCGGCGCCAAGAACGCGATCCTGATCGTTGAGTTTGCCAAGCTGAATCATGAGCAGGGCAAGGGGGTCATCGAGGCGGCGCTCGAAGCGGCTCGCCTGCGCCTTCGGCCGATCATCATGACTTCGTTTGCGTTCATCCTGGGCGTGGTGCCTCTGGTGATCGCCACCGGCGCCGGCGCGGCGTCTAAGCATGCCGTGGGCACCGCGGTCTTCGGCGGCATGCTGGCAGCTACCGTGCTGGCGGTCTTTTTTGTCCCCGCCCTGTTTGTGCTTATGGAACAGGGCAAAGAAAATCCTCAACCCACGCCCGGAGGTGAGGGTCCACCGCCATCCGCCCCGGCAGGTCAGATGTCGTGAGGACCTTCGGAAGACATTGTGGCCACAGTGCGATGGCGCTGGTGGTGTTGCTGCTTAGCGGCTGTGTCGTGGGTCCGCATTACGAACGCCCGGAGCTAGAGCTTCCCGAGGCTTACCCCACGACGCTCGACAGCGAGACCGGAGCGGCGCTGGCCGACATCGCGTGGTTCGAACTGTTTGAAGATCCGCTGCTGGAAACGCTGATCGGCGCGGCGCTTGACGACAACCTCGAGCTGCGCACGGCGCTCGGTCGTGTCCTTGAGGCCCGTCAGCGGGCTCGCCTGGCCAACGCAGGACGTTGGCCTAACATCAGCGGCGCGCTCGGGAGCAGCCCGGCGCCCGGCGTGGGCAGCAACGATACCAACTACTCGCTCGGCGTTGCCTTTGCCTGGGAGCTGGATTTTTTCGGCAAGCTTCGCCGAACGGCTGACGCCGCTGCCGCCGAGGCGCTGGCCAGCGAAGAGGGCGCTCGTGCGGTGACCGTGTCGCTGGTCGCTTCCGTTGCTTCAGCTTATGTCCAGCTCCTCGAACTCGACCAGCGCATCGACATCGTTGAGCAAACGATCAAGAGCCAGACCGATTCGCTGAACCTCGTCAGCGAACTGAGAGAAAACGGGGTAAGTTCTGCGGCCGAAGAGAACCAGGCCGCCGCGCTGCTCGCCAGCACGCGAGCTTCTTTGCCCGAGCTTCGCCGAGCCCGGACCGCCACCGAGAACGGGCTGTCGTTTCTGCTCGGGCGGATACCCCAATCGCTGGTGCCTAGTGACGCAGTCAAGCCCGCGCCGGCGCTCCCCGACTTCACCGTTGACCTGCCCGTCGAGCTGCTGGCTGATCGGCCGGACGTTCGCGCGGCCGAGCAGCGCCTGCGTGCGGCCACCGATCGAGTGGGCGTGGCGATTGCCAACCGGTTCCCGATTCCAACGCTGGGCCTGACCTCGCTGGCAGCACGCTTTTCGCCCGACCTGGGAGATCTGGTGGATGATGACGACGCTGTCGATGCCTTTTCCTGGGGGCCAACCGGATCGGTGCCGCTGATCGACCTGGGCCGGGCGGACGCCAACGTGCAGATTGCCGACGCCCTGCTGGTTCAATCCGCCCAGGTCTACCGTCAGTCCGTGCTGCTGGCGCTACGGGAGGTGGCGGATGCGCTGGTCGGTCTGGACGCCGCGAGCGAAATCATCGTCCACAACCGGGACCGCACCAACGCGGCGTCGGAAGTCCTGCGCCTGCAGCGACTGCGCTTTCGCCAGGGTGTCGTGGCTTATCTTGAGGTGCTCGATGCAGAGCGCCAGCTGCTGGCAGCTCGCCTCGATCTGGCGACCGCAGAGTTTGGTCGCGTCCAGCGCTTTATCGAGCTCTATCGGGCCCTCGGCGGCGGGGCTGACGAGGATCGGCTCACAAAAACCATGAGCGCGCTCACCGCGGCATCGCCCTGAACCAACGTTCCTGACGCCTAGCCGGGAATCGGCGGCACCAGCGGTGCCGGATCCTTCAAACAGCGTGATGGCTTTTGTTCATCACGACCGGCCACATATCAGTAATTCGAGGCACTGGAGTTCTTAACGCATGTTCAGCTGGTGGAAACGCCGTCGTCGACAGAAGATTCTCGAGGAGCATCCGATTGCTGACGGCGAGTGGGCGGACACGGTCGCCGGGTTGCCGCTGCTTCAGCAGCTGGAACCGGGACAGCTCGCTGAGCTGCGCGCGATGGCAACGTGGTTCATGGCGGAAAAAGACTTCTACGCCGGCGGTGACATGGACGTGATCCGACCGGTGGAGCTTCTGATCTCCGCGCAGTCCTGCCTGCCGGTGCTCAACATCGGCTACGAATGGCTGGAAGGCTGGTACTCCGTCTTTGTGTTTCCCGGCGCTTTTCGCAGCCGGCAAAGCTGGCGCAACCACATGGGGCTGGTGGATGACGACAAGCGCGTGCTGGCCGGCGTCGCCTACCAAAAAGGCGGGATGGTGCTGAGCTGGAACAACGTCACCTTTGATGTGGCGGATGCTGACGACGGCAACAACGTCATCATTCACGAGATCGCCCACAAGATCGACATGCGTAACGGGCCGGCTGACGGCTACCCGGCACTGCACAAGGGTATGTCGCGAGGGCGATGGGCCAAGGTCATGCAGTCGGCGTTTGAGGACCTGAACGATAAGGCCCGTCGCGGTCGACCCGGTATCGATCCCTACGGCGCCACGGAGCCAGCGGAATTCTTTGCCGTGACCTCCGAATACTATTTCGAAAACCCGGAGCGCCTGCAGGATGTCTACCCCGACGTCTACGGCCAGCTGCACCAGTTTTATCGAGGGGCCGCAGCTGTCTAGGCGCAGTGCCCGGATGCCCCGACGAGAGGCATTCGGGTACAATACGCGCTGGTCGGGCCCTTAGCTCAGTTGGTTAGAGCAGGGGACTCATCTTCATGGTGCGCCTGTCTGGTAACAGGCAGGATGAACGGGATGAATTCAGGGAAACCTTCACGGCAGCAGGCCGCTGGCAACCCTGAGCCAAGCCGCGGGTACACCCGCGGAAGGTGCAGAGACTACCTGAGGGCTGGCGCCCGCCGCCGAGCGCCCTTAATCACAGGCTAGAGCGTCCCGCACCCTGGCAACCGAGCTCAGGGTGGTGAGATAGTCCAACGCCCGGTGGAAACACCGGGGCACGTGAATCCCTTGGTCGTAGGTTCAAGTCCTACAGGGCCCACCAATTTTCGCTTTTTTCTCAGTGGTTTATAGGCGCGTTGCCGCGTTGGGTTCGAGACCCCTCCGGCAACTTGGGTCAAGTTTGGGCCACTGACATTGGATGCATAGCGAGCAATATGGCCAGGCGCCAGGTGAGCGTACCGCATCACCATATCCAGGCTGGCCCAACCGCCCAGGCGCTGCAACACTTCCAGCGGGGTTCCCGCCATCACGTGCCAGCTCGCCCAGGTGTGCCTCAGATCGTGCCAACGGAAGTTGTCAGGGTGGCGGCCATCGTGTGGCCTGAGCCCTTCTGATCTGAGTGTGTCTCGCCAGGCTTTGGTGTTGGCCCGAGCCACCGGCTTTCCCTTGAAGACAAAGACCCGGCTCGGGTGGCGGTGACGCCACCGCTGAAGAACCTTCGTTGCATCGTCGTTCAAAGGCACCGATATCGCTCGGCCCGACTTGGACTGCTGGCCGCCGATCCACGCCGCGTGCCGAGACAGATCCACCCGATCCCAGGACAGCCCGGTGACGTTGGTTTCCCGCAGTCCGGTTGCCAAGGTGAGTCGAGCCTTATCGGCGGTGTGGGTGAGTCGTTGGCTATCCAGTGTGTCCAAAAGCCTCATCGCTTTTTCATAGGTGAGCCAGCGAATGTCGTGACCCAATCTGGCCCCTTCTTTCATCGGGCGGATGACCGGAGCCCGATCCAGCCACTCCCACTCGAAGACCGCTTTTCGCAAAATGGTGCGAATCACGGACAGATAGCGATTGAGGTTGGCCGGGGCGTTCCCGCCCAGAGGCGTTTTGCCCGCCAGGATGTCAGATCGGATCGTGGCCAAAACGTCGGCGGTGACCTCATCCAGGTGTCGCGCGCCTAGATATCGGTCCAGCCATTTCAGCCGAGCAATGTCCTTGTCCTGACTCCGCTTGTGCTGAGTCTCACCCAAAAATCGCAGGACGGCCTCCTGCCACGTGCGGCGCGGGCGTTCGCCCAACCGGCATACTCGCCAAGATTCCGATTTCAGCTTGTCTGCGAGTTCCGCAGCCTGCTTTTTGTCGGTAGTCCCAAGGCTTTGGTGTATGCGTCGGTGATCCGGCGCCGTGAACCGGACCCACCAGGTGCCGCGTTTCCCTCGTTGGTAGATTTGCATGATTGCATTCTCCTTCTTGATCGGCGCGGCGACCGCTCTGGGCCAGTATAGCCCCGCACGAAATCCAGCACGTCGTCGCGCAGAAATACCCATGACCGCCCGACGCGACGACCCGGCAATCGGCCAGCCCGCGCATGACGCTTGACGGTCTCGCTACAGCAATGAAGGAGCCGTGCTGCCTCGGCAACTCCCACGGTAGGGAGCGAATTAGAAGTGGGTGTCAGGTCTTCTATGGTGCTAAATCAAGTTGGTTAGTGTTTCTGACCGATCCGCATTCGAGAAAAACGAATCCCTGCCGAGGCAGTGATGGTCTGTGGGACACCAATCCCAGTCACCTGACGGGCCTGAGTATCAGGCCAGGCGGATGCTGCCCGTAGGACATATTGTCCGCCCTTATGACCAGCCATAGTTGCGAGCTGGCGAAATTGAGTAGTGGCAAAAGCGTATTGACCTCCTTAAGAAGTTGATCGAAATCGAATTGAAAGAGCCGCATTGCGGCGAATTAGAACCCGGCCAAAGCCGCGTTAGGACCGAAGTCCCAAAGTGCCTCAGTTCCGCTAAGGCGCCGGTTGTGATTTGTACGGTATCAGCAGATCACTCGCTCGTCCCGCGAAAAGTCCGGGTAGAAGTAGCCGGGGTAAACGCTTGACAAAGCGCGTCACTACAGATTTCGGGCTGTAGTGACGCGACAACTACCAACAATCGTGGCCCAATAGGAGCGGTTACAATTGGAAAAAAGGCCCAGCAAGTGGCGATCCGGGGGCCTTGCAACAGGTGCAGGCTTTAGCATGGAACGAGAAATATTCGCATGAGATTACCCTCCGCTACTTGTAGGTCGAGGTGTGCCCGCGGCAATACGTTCAAACTTCGAGCCGACAGGGCGGAGTCGGTCTTATGAGCGGCTTGCTCGATGCGGCGTTCTCCAAAGCGAAAGACTTGGCAGTTGCCGTAGCCGAAAACATGAATCAAATCCTCTCTGAGGAGGACGCAAAATTACAAATCATTACTCGCGTTTTCGTTGAGTGCCTCGGATGGTCGGTAACGGATATCGGTTCCGAGCGACGGGTGGAAGATGGTTTTTGTGACTTCATCCTGTCCAACCGAGAGGCACCAGCATTGGTGGTCGAAGCCAAGAGAGTTGGGGCAATCCCACTGGGCGGCACAGCAACGGACAAAGTCAGAAAGCTCAAACCCAATGGGGCGGGCTTAAAACCTGCGCTTGAGGGTATAAAACAGGCTGCTGGGTACGCAGCTCCTGCTGGTCTCAGCGTAGCAGTCCTGACAGACGGCCTAGTGTGGATAGTCTTCAAGACCTTCGTTCCTGGCGCAAACTACCGGGATAAGCAGGCGTTTGTTTTCCCGTCTTTCAGTTCGATCTTGAATGACTTTGAAACGTTTTGGGAGTTGCTTAGTAAGACTGAGTTTCAGAAGAGGACTTACAACCGATTATTTGATCACTTGCACAATCAAAGAACGTATCTCGAGCGAAAGCTTGTCCCGGCAGTTGAAGAGGGTGAAGTAAAGCTAGACCAAAAATCTCCCTTGGCGTTTGATCTAGATCCAGTTTTCGACAAGTTTTTTAGCGCCCTGACCGGAGACCAAGACGACGACTTTCTGATCAACTGTTTCGTCGAGACGCGCGAGAGCAGGATAGCCGATTTCGCGATGGAGAAACTCACAGCGAATGTCCTTGGAAATCTTGCCCCGGCGGAAAAGGATGTAAACGCGGAATTGCGCACACTAGTTGAATCCGCCGTGGATGTTGATGGGGGGCAGACGGTATTCGTAGTTGGACCCACTGGTGCTGGAAAAACTACGTTTCTCGAAAGATTTTTCAAACAAACTCTATCGACAGCTATTAGAAAGCGCTGCCTTGTGTGCCGAATAGACTGTCTAAATTGCACAGGACGGGAAGATACTATTCTGGTGTGGTTGACCGAGGCTATCATTGAGGGACTCGAAAGCAGCCTATTCAATGACGGGATTCCAGAATGGGGGGATTTGCAGGGTCTTTATCACCATGAATACCTTAGGCGCGTAAAAGGAGTAGACGCCGAGCTTTACAGACGGGATAAAGCTGCGTTCCGGGAAAAGTTCGGGAGAATATTGGAAAAAGCAGTCGAGACAGACCGCGAAGGGTACTTGCGGAGATTGCTCAAAGATGTGGTCACGAATCGACAGCTACTCCCAATAATGTTGTTGGACAACACAGATGAGTTCTCTTCTGACATAAAGAGGAACATTTTTCAGTTCGCGCAAGCGCTTCGCCGCGAGGCAAATCATTGCTTGCTGATCTTTCCAGTTACGGACAAATCTGCGTGGTCTTTCTCGAAAACTGACATCTATGGGATCTATCAATCTCGGTCTTTTTATCTACCTACCCCTCCACCGCGAGAAGTATTCAGAAAGCGAATTGAGTTTCTGAAAGCCCAGTTATCTGAAAAATGGTCCAAAGACCATCGCAAGCAGTATTTTGCTGGAAAGGGAATTCGAATTTCAATCAAGGAGCTAGGGGCGTTCGCCGAGGCAGTTGAGAGTGTTTTTGTAGACCATGAGTATGCTTCGAAAACACTAGGAGAGCTCGCAAACTACAACATTCGCAGAACTCTGGCCCTGTCCAAACGAGTTATCACCTCCGCGGTTTTCGCGATTGAAGAACTGTTGACTTCGTTCATAACTCGAAAGCCAATTACGCCAAGTTACATCAAGTTCATGAATGCGCTCATGAAGGGTGATTACGATCATTACAGGCAAATAGACGCGCACGAGATCTTCCCTGTATTTCGCATCGAACCCTCAATCCTTCAGTCTCCGCTGCTGGCCGTTCGAATTCTGGCGTTTCTCGATTTAACTCGAATAAGTAATCGCGACGTCGAGGACAGATACTTAACGATTGAGTCGATATTTGGATATGTCGAGGCTATGGGTGCTTCGGAGGTGGCACTGGATACCACCCTCCTCTCTCTGCTGAATGCCGGCTTAATCGAGGCGTACGATCCTTCAGTTAGGAAACTTTCGCATGGCCAGCGAGTAACCATTTCTTTCAGTGGTAGGGCCCATCTCCGCCTAGCAATCGAGAACGAGGTTTTTTTCGAACAAATGGCGATAACCACCCCATTGGCCAACGAGGAAGTTGCTAGCAAAATTCGAAGCCTAGCTCGCGCGAAATCCGATCTTTCGGGTCGAATGATACAAATACGGAGGTTGTTCTCTCAACACCTGCTCGCTGAAGATGGAAGTCATCTCATGATTCCTCCGGGTCATGCTCAGTATTCTTGTCAAGCGGAGCTAAGCGAAAAAATCGACCAGATGGCGGCACCACCGGATGGAGGCGAAGACTACAAGGTTCCGGACGCCCCAAATCTAGGGCTGGTGGCTAGCGGTGTCATAGGTACTGTGGACTGGTACGACCCAGAGAAAAAATTTGGTTTCGTAGAAGTCGATGATGTGGACGGTCGCGTTTTCGTGCACGGTGACCGGCTTCGAAATTCTAGGCTGGATCAGCTTGACGACGGTGACGACATCTTGTGCGACGTTGAACAGGGTCCAAGAGGTCTATTTGTCAGCAAGATTCATGAAATTGAGACTGATCCAACCACAGTAAGCACTGCAACTTGCTACGTAATTAGAGTGTTTGAAAGTCGAGGTTACGGTTTTGTAAGAATCGAGGGCGGTCGAGATGATGCTTTCTTTCATTATTCAGTAGTTCCAGCTGGGATGCGCAATACATTGGCAGTAGGGGCCACCTTTAAGGCAAAGATTGGAGCATCAAGAAACGGTCAAGGGTTGCAGGTCAAGCGGATACTCGGGACCTAGTTCCGCTGTTTGAGGGCGATAAAAGCGAGCTACTCCTGAGTGGCCCATTCGAGCTGTTGCGGATTGTTGTCTGTTTTAGCGACAGCCCCGAGGGAGCAGCGCTAATTGATTGCAGGATCAAGTCCTAGAGTTCCGGCGCGTACCGGACGCATCGGAAACACAGTTTCGCCGAGATACTGGCCACCATCGCTTTCCTCTCGGAAGAGCTCCTCGATTTAGTTATCGTCGCCTCGTTGAGTATTGATTATTGGCTGATTGAGATGTGGAGAAATCACACCATTATTCATAGGTGAGGTGAAATCGAATGAGCCGGGATTTACCCCGTTTCGAAAAGTACCCCAATTTTGCTGTGGCATGTCAAATCCTGGCGTAAGCAAATTCGATGAGCCATTCAGCATTCGCGAACTCGGGTCAACGCCATAGAGCATCTGTGGACGCAATTGGGGGCTTACCGGCGATGTCGTGTCAAAACCGTCTTGCGAAAAATCGTCAAAGCCAGTTTGCGGGTTGGAAAAGCCATAGTCTTCCTGAGAAAAACCAAAGTATTCCTGCCGTAGCGCACCCGCCCGTCCACCGTACTGGCCTGCTTGACCAGGAGGCGGCGGGTTTCCAGGGTTTGTTGGATTCGCGAAATCGGGCTCAGCTTCGAATGCGAAGCCACTTCGATTGAGCGTTGTCTCAGTTGCATTTTCGATGCGTTCGGCAAGATCGCTGGCCAAAGACTCATTATCAAACGGTCGCGGTGACTCCAGAGGGACCGTGGTTTCCTCGCCGATGTCGAAATCAGTTGGAGTCGCTGGGCTGTTCGGTAAGTCAGCAAACTCGCTGAGTTGTTCGTCACGTCGTCGTGCGTATTGCTCCTGCGTGGTTTCAAGAGCCTCAGCGGAGTCTTGAATTCTGTCGGCCGTTCGCGCTCGAAGATCTTCGATTTGTGCGCTTGTCAGCGCACGTTGAGACGTTAGGGCTTCATTCTGCGTCTCCAGAAGCGCTGTTGGGTCTAGGCTTGCGCCATCATCGCTGATCCGCGGTGCATTCTGGTGTATGGCATCTGAATCGCTCGCGTTATAGCTTGATAAGCTCGCCACACCATCGGTAGAAGCGAAAATCTCGTCCAGCAATGCCCGTATATCCTCAGGGCTCGCATCGTTGACATCAATTTGTGTTCCATTCGAAACGTGAACGACTGCCGATCCTCGTGCGGGTAAGGGTAGTAGTGGCGGAGTCGTGTACAAGCTGGCCGCTTCTATTAGGTCAAGCTCAGTGTCACCTGACTGACTGGACTGAATATTGTTGCTATCGGCGGTCGCCATCGTTGAGGTCAGCTGCGCTTCTTCAGCAATAGAAGCACGGAGCCTCTCATTCTCTTTCATCTCGTCCGCATAACGTTTTCTCAACTCGATATCTTTCGCACGGTTGTCCGATAGCTCGGCTACTAGCGTCGTCTGCTCCGTTTTCGACATGGACCGGGCACCGCTCAAGTGTTCGTTAAGGGTTTTTACAGCGAGGTTTTGATCTCGTTGCAAATTCACACTCTCTGCGAGCAATTTCTCGATTCGCCCGTTCGACGCCAATAGCATTTCCAACTGCGCGTCCCGCAAAGCGGTTCTCTCCGCTTCTTCTTGAGCTTTTTGGTCACGCTTGGCGCCGTTCGCGGCGAGATCACGTATTCTTTTCTCGTGCTCTGCATCTCGTGCAGCGTCTTCGGCATTGATTTGATCTTGAAGGATATTCCGCTCAATTTGTTTGGCAGTTCTTGTCTGTTTTTCGGTGAGATTGGTACACGAATTCAGTACGAAGTCCCACTTTGGCGCCATTCTGGAGCAGGACAGCCGCTTGAGTGCGAATTCACCTGGCCCCAACCCGTAGCGCTGCTCAAACCAAGACCCGCTCGCCACTGTTGCAAAAGTCGCTCCTCCTACTATAAGGACTACGACCGCTTGATTCAGCCGCTTCAGGCCGAAAAAAAACTCTGGGAGCAGGAGAACAGTCCTTGCGAAGTGGCGCGCTGCTTTTCCCGCAATAGCGGAGCTTTCGGCAGCTTGTGCTGCTAGAGTCGCTCTCCGGCCTCTCAGCCAGCTGTAACAGGCGTTTTTTCGCGTTTCCCAAAAACTGCCAAGTGCCGCGAATGGCCATCGGACAACGCTTACCAACTTCCTCGCCAGTCGACCAAGAACTGTTCTAAACGAACGAATTTGAACCAACATGCTACTTTTCCGTGTCACTTTTAGCTTCAGACATTTTCTCCGATATTTAACACCATTTTGTCGATACCCGCAGTGGATGTAATCGGACCCTATTGTCTTAAGAGAAAAACGCAGTAAAAGCAGAGAGTTGCAATATGGGCAAGTAACTCACCTTGGCGTTTGACGCTTGGCTAGGTTGTCGCTTCATGGGATGTTGACTGTTTGCATAGCTAGATCGCGCGATGTCTGGCCAGACAGGGACGATCCCTAACAACCTTTTCGAGTGTCTAGTTTGTGTAGACGAGTATTGAGCCGAGTTTGGTCCAATCGAGCACTCGTACGCTGACGTTTAAAGTAGCGGGTGATTGAGCGGCCGCCGCTAACTGATTGAAATAATTGAGTTGAAGTTGATTTTGGTTAGAACGTGAATCCCTTGGTCGTAGGTTCAAGTCCTACAGGGCCCACCAATTTTCGCTGGGTGCTTACCGGGCACATCGGTAACACTTTATTCCGAGGACATAGGTAACACTTTTGGGGCGAATGGGTTTTGGCCCACTGGTTCCACCCGGTCGTCCTGTCGATCGAAGAATCCTATGTCATATTCCATGAAGCTGACCAGCCAGACGTCGTCAGCTTCTTCCCGAACCCCAACAAATTGGCCTGCAAACACGGTACTGAGGTTGATTTTGCGTCGACCGATGCAGATTCGGCCGCATTGCGTGACGCGGATCACCCGTTCGTGAAGTGGGTATTCAGGCAGGTCAGGCTCCTGGTACGGTCGCGGTGAAGGTGTATACACTTCGCCGGGATACAGTCCGTTCAGGCCCTGGTGGGGTCGTTCGTCGTTGTATACCCCCTGAAACTCGTCAAACCGATCCTGCTGCTGCAGAAAGTTGAAGCTGGGCGGTTTGGTCGCTTCCTTCTTGAGTGTCAGGTGCATACGCTCATGACGGCCGTTCTGCTGAGGGTGTCCTGGCTTGATCCGTTCAATGGCGATGCCCAGGCGCAGCCACCAGACGGATAATCGGCTCAATCCAAACAGTGCGTGAGGTGAGGCGAACGGTGTGCCGTTATCGGTGCGGATGGCTTCTGGAATCCCGAACTCTTTGAAAGTCCGCTCAAAAACTGCCGTGGCGCCCGGTGTCTTGGTTGACTCCAATGCCTCGCACGACAGCAGGTACCGTGAGCGATAGTCCGTAATCGTTAGCGGATAGCAGTACTTCCGATTGCCTAGACGAAACTCGCCTTTGAAGTCCGCGCACCAAAGGGCATTGGGCTCGAGACCCTTGCTCAATGGCGTCCCACGAGCCTTGTGGCGGCGCCGTTTGCGTCGCTTCACCAAGCCATGTCGATCCAATAAGGCGTGGATCGTGCTCGCCGCCGGTGGTCGAATCGATGAATAGAGCTTCTTCAACTTATCGCGAATCTTGGGCGCTCCCCAGTCGGGATACTGCTTCTTGATCCGGAGAATGGCGCTCTCAACTTGAAAGGGCAGTTTGTTGGGATGTCGATATGGGTTACGGGCTCGCTCTTCCAGACCCCGTAGACCTTCTTCCTTATACCGATTGAAGATTTTGTATCCGGTCTTCCGCGAGATCCCAAACTCGCGGCAAACCACTGCCATCTTCTCGCCCTCTAAAAGGCGAGCCACAAAACGAAGCTTTTCATCCATACGGCTACACTCTTTCCAAGGCATTCGAGGAACCTCCTCAAATGCTGAAATGTGTAACCTATGTGCCCGGAATAAGCCGTTACCTATGTGCCGGGAAGCACACTTTTTTCTTAGCAGCTTATGGGCGCATAGCCGGCTTCGATTCGAGCTGGCCGAGGTGGTCTTCGTGTTGTCCCGCGGTCCGCTAAGACGACGCTGATCGGGTGCTGGGTGCGATCCGATTCCGAAGCATTTCGGCTGCGCCATAGGCGAGAAGCGCTCCCAGGATTGCGAGCACAAATGCCCCCGCTACCTCCAGAATCCATTCCAGGATCAGCAGTAGGACAAAGCCGGTGATGATCGAGACGGGCGCGCCCCAGCGGCCCTTTGAGCCGGTCAGTACGCCCAGTAGCAGCGGCACCAGGATGCAGCCGCCGACGGAGGCCGATTGGATGGCGAGTGCTCGGATTGACTCACCCGACGCCGCAATGGCAAATGCCACCAGCCCGGCAATGACGGTGGCAACTCGGGCGGCCATTAGACACTCTTCGGGGTCAGCATCGGGTCTAAGTCGCCGATAGCCGGTTTGGGTGGCCACCGCCGATACGGCCAGCAGGGCGGAATCGATGGTCGAGAAAATCGCTGAAAGCAGTGCACCCGTCAGAATGATTCGAAGCCAGGTTGGTAACAGTGCTTCGATCATCGCCGGCAGATAGCCGTCACCCGTCGGAAGCTCTACCCCGAGCTGTGGCCCGATCAGTCCAAACGATACCGGCATAATGCCTACGGCCAGATAAAGCAGGCCTCCAAAGATCGCGCCATTCCTGGCGACACGCGGGGACCGGGCCCCGAGCGTGCGCCCGGCCAGCTCGGTGCCCGCAACCGATGCGGCCAGGGCGGCAAAAAGCGTTTCAAATCCCGTCAAAGCATTTTGATCTGGAGGAAAGACCTGCTCCAGTGAAATCCCGGCAACGACGGTCTCAAGCCCGCCGGCAACCTCAATCAGGAGCCCGAGCGTGATGGCGAGCCCCAAAACCAGCACAAAGCCTTGAACAACGTCGGTGATGACGTCGCCCAAAAGTCCACCGAGTAGCGTATAGGCGAGGACCAGGAACGTGGCAATGGCGAGCGCTGACGTTAGCGACAAATCAGTCAGAGACTCGAGCAGCAGTCCAAGAGCCAGCAGCTGGACCGAGGACCAGATGATCGCCGACATGCAGACGATGACGCCGGCAAGTTCCTCGGTGATACCGCCAAACCGCGCGCCAAGAAAACCTGACAGCATCACGTGCTTTCCCTGTCGAATAGGGCCCGCCACGAGAATTCCAAAAAGTAGTATGCCGACCCCAAGTCCGATCGGATCAAAAAGCGCTCCGGGAATCCCTTCGGACGCCACGGCACCGCTGGTTGCCACGATTCCTTCCACGGCGAACCACGTTGCAAACACCGAGATGCCAATGGAGACCGAGCCTAACGATCTGCCGGCTACGAGATAGTCGGTGGCGCTTTTCGTCTTCCGTGCCGCCCACACCGAAATGGCGAGTTGGGCTAGCACGTACACTGCTAAGGCAGTCAGCATCATGTATGGAGTTCTCCTAATGGCCCAGCAAAATCTCCGAGGCCTGCCGATGGCAATACACTCCGGGGAAGTAGCCCAATGACAAAGACGATTTAAACCCTCGAGTCCCGGACCCTGAGACCTGATTCGAGTTTAAGGGTACTAGGCTCCGATATGGCGAGTATCGTTGCCGTTACGGAGGTTGGCTAAGGCGGCGGCAAACTCAACGGCAGTAAAAGGCTTTTGGATCAAGGTGAATTCCGAAAAGTCTTTTTCGTTGTCGATAAACCCACTCATCAGCATGATCCCCATCTGTGGGTAAGAGGCTTTTACCCAGCGTGCCAATTCAAGGCCGTTCAGACTGCCCGGCATACGAATGTCAGTCAGCAGAAGATCGAATTGATGATCGTTTTCCAGCAATTGCTGTGCCTCATCGCCAGAAGCGGCGCGTGTGACTTCCAGTTGGAGCTTTAACAACATGCGTTCCAGGACTCCGGCAACCATGTCGTTGTCCTCTACCAAAACCAGGCGCATGCCTTCCAGTTCGGTCGGGGCAGCAGTGTTTTTCTCAGGGACTGCCGATTGTTCGGGCGAGGCAATCGGAAGCAAAATCTCCACGGTGGTGCCAGTTCCCAGCGCACTCGATATTCGCAAATCTCCACCACTTTGCTTCACAAATCCATACACGGAGCTGAGTCCGAGACCGGACCCCGAATGCAGATCCTTGGTAGTGAAAAAGGGCTCAATCGCATGCTCAAGATCTTCTTCACTCATGCCGGTGCCACTGTCCGCAAGACGTACGCGTAGATACTCTCCTTGACCCAAGCTCTCTGACCAGCTTTCGTTGGCGCTTGGCACAGAGATCACGTCGGCGGACATGGTGACCGTCCCTCCGTTGGGCATCGCGTCGGCGGCGTTGCTAATAAGGTTGAGTAAAGATGTCGTAAGAAGAGCGGTATCAACCACCACGGCTGAACCGTTGCTGTGATCTTCGAGTACAAGCGTTCGCTCTTCGCCGAGCGCGAAGGAAAGCAAGGTTTCCGTATTCTCGAGGTACTCGCTGAAAACCGCCCGTTTCGCCTCAAGTTCCTGCTGCCTTGTGTAGGTCAAGAGCTGACGAAGTATTTTTGCGCCGTGATCGAGAGACTGCTCCGATAGCAGCAAAGCACGGTTCTTGTCCTCTTGTGTGGCTGAGTCACTGCCAACAATTTCGTTGCTGCTGGCGACAACCTGCAGCAGGTTGTTGAAGTCATGAGCAACGTTGCCTACCAGCATGCCAATAGCATCGATGCGTTTCCTGCGCTCAAGCTCACGAGCGATGTTCGCTTGCTCTTCCAGGTTCCGACGCAGTTCGGCCGTCTTGGTTTCAACCTGTTGCTGTAGCTCTTTGTTGCGCGCCGTATTTTCTTCAAGGCGCCTTCGTTGCGCAGATCGACGGATCAGCAGCACGATCACCAGTAGAGTCAGCAACGACGCTGCGATGACCATGATCAGGAGTAATCGATTGGTTCGTCGCTCCGCCTCTCGCTGCTCCGCCTGGCTTTGCGCGAACTCTTCAGCCTGTTGCAACTCAAGAGTCTGTTTGGCCGCTGTCAGCCTGGCTTCAAAGAATTCCGCTCGCGTGGTTGAGCCGAGCTCATCACGGTTCTGTTCCGCCGCGACGTAGGCATCCAGGATAGCGGCCGCGTTTTCGTTACCAGCCCGGCGCAGCGTGGCCTCCAACAGCAGTTGGTTATACCGCACGCGTTTTGCCGGAACCGGCTCCACCGCTGGATTGACGTTGCCAAGCTGCTCGATCGCCAAGTCATAGCGGCCCTGGAGAATCAGCGTCTGCGCCAGGCTTAGGTGGGCCGCAGTCACCTCGTGCGCCTGATCGCCTAACATGTCGAGCGCTATCTCACCCTGCGAAATTGCTTCATCCAGTCTGCCAAGATCGCGGAGTGAATCCGCGAAAATCAGGTGCGCAGATCCAAGCATCAGCGGCGTAGGGTCGATTTGCTTTTCAATAAAATTCTTGAGTCCTGCGGCGGCCTCCAGCGGATTTCCCGCCACTCTAATGAGCTCGAAATCATGCAGCATCAGCGATCCAAAAACCAAAGAATCGGGGTTTCGGGCGATGACAGGCCGCAGCTGGTCCAACGTCTCCCTGGCGGAAGAGTAGTCTTTCAGCGTGATCAATATGACTATCAGGTTGTTGCCGGCAATCAGGGTAATTTCATCATCCTGCCGACGAATCGCGTTGAGTAGCAGCTGTTCATACATATCAACCGCCTGCGCCGCCTTGCCGTTTTCATTCAGGGCAATCGCATAACCAATTCGGTTTCGCGCCAGCAAATCGGCGGGGACGTTCTTATTGGGGCGATCAAACAGCGCTTCAAACGCTGCAAGACCTTGTTCGCGCTCTCCACCAATGACAAGTAACACGGCGCCCAGCGCGTCAGTTCGAAACGCCAACGCCGGCATCAGATCACGATTGATCTTAGGCGCAAGAGATTGGATCTGTTCGCGGCTGCTGTCGAAATTGCCCAGACGCATATTCGCCATCGCTTCGACAAAGTTTGTCTTCAGCACCAGTGGGTCGTTGCTTGAGAGAGTCTCACCGACCAACTCGTAGACCTGCTTTACAAGAACAAGCCGTTCCTCGTAGTCAGGTCTTTTTTCGGCGATTGCCTCTTCGACCGCAGTCTCAAGCTCCTCCAGCGAGGCGGCGGTTGCCGACGACGACAGGCACAGACAGAGCGACAGCAGGCTAAAGACAAGCCAAACGCTGGCGGTCGACACGCGCCTGGACGAGCTTAATGACTGGGTCAGTATCGTTTTATGGGGAAGCCCATGGATCGGCACTGTGGCTCCTTGTAGAGCGTGCATTTCTTATCCGGTCTGAGGCTGCGCGAGATGTTAGCACCTTGTATGACGAGGCGCATCGATACTGCTGGGTTGGTCTGCTAGCCTACTAGCGCACCGGGTCCGGGCAGTACTCGCGTCGGCCGCACCCGACGCAATGATCTCCCAGATAAAGCTGATCCAGTTCCGCCATTAACCCACTGATTACCTGCGGATCGTCGGTCAGTATGCCCGCCTCAAAATTGCGCCGGTGAGCTGACTTCGCCCCGATGCCGGCACCAGTCAAATTGGCGGAGCCCACGTAAGCCACTTGGGCGTCCACGATGATGACCTTCATGTGCATGCGAGGGCAGAGGATTCGCTCGAACCGATCGCTTTCGATCAGCTCGGGAAAGCGATCGAAGTCCTCGCGAAACCGGGGTCCTGGCTCTTTGGCGTGGATGAGGCGCAGGTCGACACCTCTGGAAACCAGGTCCGCGAGCACAGAAAGAAAGGGCACGAACCTTTTGCCGGTGCCAGCCACATGCAGGTCTTTGATGTCGGCCGTGGCGATCCACAGGAATCGCTGCGCTGACGGGACAACCTCAGTTATGACCTTGCCGTAGTGCGCCTCGTTGAGTATCAGCTCCTGCATTCAGCCACTGATCACTCATCATCGACGGTGGTTGGCAAGCGGCATTCGCTTGCTGGAGAAACGTTCCACCTCGCTAAACCGTGATCGTCTGATTGCCGATGTCGTGAATCGGCTCGCTGCCATCGGCCGTGATCAACATCAGATCTTCGAGGTGAGCAGAACCACCGACGCCGGATTCAATCAGCGGGCAGTCGATGCTGAGGATCATGCCGGGTTCCAGGACGATGTCCTCGCGAGGGGGCAGGCTTCCGTAGCCAACATGATCCGTGTGATACATACCAACGCTATGCGGCGCAAACGGGACGTTATACCGCTTGTTGGCGCTGCGCAGCGCTTTGGTACCCAGCGCATTGATCTCCGAAAACTTCATGCCGGGCCGCAGTTTCTCGCGGATGCTGTCCCAGCCGATCGCCAAGGCGCTGGCCGCGTCACGCATCGACTTGCGCGGCTCACCGACAAAAACCGTCCGGCCGTAATCACCGTGGTAGCCCTGATACTCGCTGACGCAGTCGATGAGAAACGCCTGGCCATCCCGGAAGGTGTCCTCATAGAGCTCATCGCTGGTTCGGTCTACCACCATAAAAACGCCCCGCTGACCCCGGCGCGCCGCGGCGGCAAAAAACTCCGCCCGCAGGTCCCGGTAGCTGCCGCCGGCCCGCACGGTCTTCACCGCTTCGATGGCGGCCGCTACATTGCCTGCCGAGGCCATCCGCATCAGCTGAATTTCGGTTTCAGATTTCACCGGTCGAATTCGACGCAGGGCGTCCTCGGCACTCACCGCGGTTACCTCTTCTGCAGCCTTCGCCAGCGCTGCTTCGACCTGCGAGTGGTCCACGGCGATCCGGCCACGGGTCAGGCCGAGATCCTGCAGCGCTTTGGCCAGTGCTTTGTCCATGCTGGCAAAGCTGCCCAGTTCGCTGACCTGAGCATGGGTTGCGCCCAGCCGGCCGCGCTCGATGTGGTCAAGCGCAACCTCGCTGCGGTCGGGAAACAGGTCCAGCGAAGCGCCTGGAGACTGCCCTTTGTCTGGAGCCTCCCCGGGAAACGCAAAAATGTAGGCCGGAATGTCTGAATTTTTCAGCACGTCCGAAAGCGTGTAGTAATAGCTGAAGGCCGGCGTAACAATCGCCAGGCGTTCGCTCTCTCGGCGAGTGACGATGGCCAGGCTGCTCGGCGGGTAGCCCATGCGGGTCACAACCGGCCGACTGCCCGTAGCCTGCTGAAAATTGGCTCCATCACCCAGGATCAGGGCGTCGATACCGAGTTCGGCCATGACTCGATCCGCCTGCGCAAAATTCATGCGAGGCCCGAGGACCGGCGGGTGCACCGCCGATGGGTTTGTGGACGCGTCAGCGGCGAAGGAGACGGGCAGGGTGGAGGCTAGTCCTGCAGCGGTGATCGATCCCAGGGCATCACGACGATTCATATTGACTGTCTCCCAAGCATTATTTGGCGCGCGTTAGCCGCTGAGTCAACGACACTGCCAGAACAGCAGAATCCGATCAGCGCGCGCGCCTTATTATTGTAGTCATCCTGTGCGGATGCCGATACACGCTGAAGCGAGCGCCCAGCACTGGCCGCAAGTGTGGCCAAGGTTCAGTACCCGGTGCCCTTTGTGGTTTGCTGACATGGCTGTCTGTTGCCATCCAGCATCTGGTCGGTCACGCCTTTATGGTGATGGAGTGCTTCGCAAAGCGCCTGGTCGGGTTCAGTTTCGAGCTGGGGGATGACACCAACCTCTTCGAAATCCGTTTTGGTCACCGGATGAATACTGCGCGAGTAGGGGATATAGGCCTGCAGATGTGGTCCTAGAGGACGTGTTGATCCACCGTGGGATCCACCACCTGTCGTCTGCCCGACAACCAGCGCGCGACCAAGATGTTTCAGGTTGTAGGCAAACCCCTCGGCTGCCGAAAAAGTGTCCTTGTCCACCAGTATGTACACCGGCAGATCGGGCAGCAGGGTGCCAGGGAGGTCCTGTTCGGTCCAATAGGACAAAACCGTGTCTGAGCTACGAAAATAGAAATCATTGAGATGCACCGGTTCGGCGGGAAATAGGTAGCTGGCCAGCCGCCTGGCGATTCTTGGGCTGCCGCCAGGATTACCGCGCACGTCAAAGATCAGTGTGCGGGCGTTTGCGACCATGGCCATCGCGGCATCCAGGGTTGGGATCGCGTCCTCATAAAGCTGATCCAGCGAAAAGCTGGATAGCTTGATCAGGCCAATATTGCCCGGAAGAATCTCCACCCGCCTGAACCCATAGTTGCTTTTTTTACCTCGCGCTTCGGACATGGCTGTGCCCAGGTTGGTCTCATCGGAGGGCGATCGCGGTGGGGTTGGCCACACCATCAGATGTTTGTCACCGCTTGTGCTGCGCAGATCCTCAGTCAGCGCGTCTGCAAAAGACTGCAGGTCGCTCGCCGGGCTGTAGCGTCCGCTAGCCAGCTGTTTAGCCAGGTATTTAGAAATTTCCTTGGCAAGCTCCGGGAACACATAGTGCTCGAGCAGCAGCTGCTGCAGTTCGGCAATCACGGCACTGTGGTCCAAAGGCGGCGAAGTGCTCTCAGGCTCACTGACCGTCTGAGACCATCCAAAGACGGGAAACATCAAAAGGCTGACAATGGCGAGGGAGGACAAGCCGGTACGTTTAATCAGGCTTCCCGATATTCTCGAAGAGCCAGCATGGAACCGGCAAGGATTAGAGCGCATGGCAAATGACCTCTTATCGTTGGTGTCACCTGGATTCAGGCGACCTGCCAACGTAAGCGTAGCGATCAGTGCTTTTGGCGATAGAACAGATTTAGCGCTGGTGGAAGCTTAGTATTCTGGCTCGGGTCCGGTTTCTCCGAGTGCTAGAGCCGGCGATAGCGTCCTGGGGTAAACCCGGTCAATTGCCGGAAGCATCGACTGAAATGGCTCTGGTCGGCGAAGCCACATTCCTGGGCAATCTGGCTCAAAGAGAGGTTGGTGTGTTGGAGGAGCGGCAGGCTCCGTTCGATCTTCTGCTTACGAACGTATTCGCCCAGCGTGCAGGAAAAATGTCGTCGAAACGACCGGGAAATGGTTACCGGGTGAACGCCGGCAGCATGCGCGAGACGGTCCAGCCTTGGCTGGGCGTTCCATTCGTCTTTCAGCATTTGCTCGATGATCGCTACCCAATCCGGTTGCTGCGTTGAGTGGTCTTGTATCGACGGATATGCCAGCTCCTGCAGTAGTGTGGTGAGCGAAGCCTCGGTGACTGCGTCATCAAGCGCCATTTCACTCTGGATCTTTAGCATCAGAAATTTGCTGTCCTGACGCTTGGACAGAGCGTTTTCGATGTCGCTGAGCCTGGTCGTAGCCTCGTTGGCGAATTGATCCGCAAACTCCACGTTGATAGACCGACATACCGAGGTTTGGGGGATCCAGCGATGCATCTCTCCCGCGCGATACCAGCAAACCTCATCTGGACTTTTCGGGTCACCGGCGCCCTTGGCCTCCGAGCGACCACTACCGCTGAACACGTAAGTTAGATGAATACTCTCATGGCAGTGCCAGCGACAGTCCGCCGTGTCCTTTAGATAGCGCGCACTGCTGATAACCCCGCTCGCAACGCGGCGTCGAACCAGTGTGTCTCCGGTGGTTTTTCCTCCTGTCAGAACCATCTTGGGTCGCAGCTCAAGACGGCCGTCCTACGCATGGGCTGGGCGCAAATGGGCCGTCTGTTTGAAGACGGTTTTCTTGAGGCACGTTGTCTCGGTTCCGATGCATGGGGTGAGCCACATCGACAGATACTTTTCGCGCTCTCGATCCGCCTGTTCGTTGAGTGACTCAACTACGGCCGTAAAAGCGGGGTCATCGCGGATCGGATCGTAGATCGGGTTCAGGTGAAACCACCAGTCGAAGAGGAAACCGCCTTCGAACACCTGTTCCAGTTCCCGAATGGCGCCTTCGTGGTCGCCCTTCAGCACGAGCAGCTCAGCGTACTCGTCCGGGTCTTCAATACCCCCCACCCCCTGAGTCCTCCGGATTTCATGGATAGTCTCGCATTCTGAGAGCAACGCTTCGGCTTTTTGGATTTCGCCGGCGCGCCGAAACAGCGCGGCCGCGGCTAACGAATAATTACAGTCGTTGCCCTGCGAGAAAAAGTTGTCCAGTTCAGCCGTATAGGCGTTAAGAAAGAACTCCAGCGCTGCCGCCTCCTGGCCAGACCACCACAGCAGCTCTCCGGCCCAGGCATCCCATTTCGCAAAACTCGGATCAGCCTCCAGGGCGGCAAGCAGCTTCTCGGCGGCGGCCTGCTTGTCCCCGCCCAACAGCGTTTGAAAAGCCTGGCCACTGATCGGGGCCATTTCAGGCAGCGGAAAATCCAGCAGTTTCAGGTCGGAGAGGTAGATGGCGCTTTGGACCTGATACCGGGGGTTCTGGGTGGCCTCCCATAGGTCCACCTGGATCCGGGCAGCCTCAGCCAGCCGGCCCTGGAATCGCAGAGCGGAACCCAGGACACTGGAAAAATGGGTGTAGTCAGGAAATCGTGACGACGCCCGTTCGGCCGCCGCCAGCGCCTCTTCTCCGCGTCCCCGGCGCATCAGCGAAAAAACGTAGTTGCTGCTGACGCTCGGCGATAGCGGGTCAAGAATGTACGCCTGGTCGATCACCTGAAACGACTCTTGCCAGGCGCCCGAGTTGAGCAGCTCGATGTACAAAAGATGCCGAGCGTCGGCGACGTTAGGGTTAAGGTCGAGGGCCTGTCGATAGGCCGCGATCGACTTCAGCTGGTTTCCCTGCATTCCCTGCAGATAGCCCCGCGCCACAAAGGCTTCTGCCAGCTTCGGGGCAAGCTCCAGCGCTAAATCAATATGGGGTTTTGCCGCGAGGGCGAACTCACCTTTCGTCAATCCCAAAGACCGGCTGTACTGGAACATCTTCGTCATCGCCAGCAAGGCCCAGCCCGGCGCGAATGTTGCGTCACGCTCCGTGACCTGCGCCGCCAGTTTCTCGGCGGTGGCGATGCCCTTGCCGCGTTGAGCAAACTGGTACTGGGCGCGCAGGTAAAGATCGTAGGTCTCCGGATCGGTGGTCGGCGACTGAATCGCTGGTACGTCCCCGCCGGAGGCCAGGGCTCTGGTGACTTCCTGCGCCACTTCATCCTGGATGGCAAAAATGTCTGCCAGCTCTCGATCGAACTGTACACCCCACAAGCTCTCTCCCGACGCCGCGTCCACCAGCTGGGTATCGATCCGCACGCGATTGCCGGCTTTTCTGACGGAGCCCTCGAGCACGGTGTCGACGTTCAGTGCTTTAGCAATCTCCGACAGGGGCGTGTCTTTGCCCTTGTAGAAAAACGACGAGGTGCGCGAAACGACATGCAGATCGGTCTCGCGGGCCAGCAGGTAGAGGACCTCTGAGGCGAGGCCGTCCGAAAAGTAATCCCGATCGCCGTCGGGTGACAGGTCTGCAAAAGCCAGCACCGCAATCGACCGGTAGGTTTTCTCGGCTGGAGCAGGCTGCGCGGTCTGGCCCTGCGGCTGGGTTTCGCCGTCGCGGGAGACAAACCAGCCGGCGCCGGCGGCACTCAGCAGCAAAAGGAGGGCGCCAGCCATCCAGGTCTTGCTTTTTGAGCCGGATTTTGGCGCTGCAACCCGCTTGCTGTGTCGCGCCGAGCCGCCCTTTAGCGTCTGCACCAGCGCGGCAGAGGTGTCGTCACTTCCTGAGTCGCGCCACTGGGAAAAATCCAGCGCATGTAGCTGCATAAAGCCCATGGGAGGCTCGCGCCCGTCCAGCGAAATGGCTTTTAGTTTTCCGGCGCGGGCTGCGATCGTTGCTTCGTCTCTGACCCAGTTCGAACGGTTGGCTCTCTCAGACCAGCAGACAATCACGTGCGTGGCGATCGTGAGTTCGCGTTCGATCTCGTCGGAAAACTCCGATCCGGCATGGATTTCTCGATCCCACCAGACAGAGAAGCCGTGCTCCGCCAGCGCGTCTGCCAGCGGGACGATGCGGCTGCGGTCGTCGTGGGCGTAGGAGATAAAAACGTCAGCCATAGAGCGGATCCATCCACCGGTAGCTAAGGTGGCTGAGCGAGCGAATTCGGAGGGTTTTTCTAGATCTTTCTGCGTGTACCAAGGCCTGCGGCAAGGTTGCTTCCATTTCTCTGAGAACTAGCGCGCACCTATGATAAACGCAATCCGCTGTCGTCGGGCATGTCGATATTTTTGCCGCGCGCGGAGTCGGTGTTTCGGCGTTAATCCTCCTGTAGACCAGGTGGCGCTAGCGCCAGGTCACCGCCGCCGTATTGTCCTGGGTATTGCGATCAATTCGCTTGAGGAAAGGGTCTATGGTGACGAACGCCGGGCGGCTATCGCTAGACAGCGTCAGCGTTACTTCGCCGCCGGTGAGTTGATGTCGGCTTATTTCTACGGCGTCTGAAGAAGAAAGCGGTGCGTCCGGGTGCACGTTGAGCAGGCCAACGTCAATCAGCTCGTTCATTTCAACTTCCGTGCTGCGCCCAGAACCCGAAGCCTGGAGTTTCTCCGACTGGATCGTTACGTCGATCTGATAGCGCCCGGTTGGAAGCTGGTGGCCGACCGCGGATTTAACGCTGAAGTCGTACAGGGTGATATGTTCGAAGCTGTCGGAGATGAAATGACGTGTCGGTGCATCGGCCTCGAGCCTGAGCTCATCAAGCAGGTCGAGTACCGTCGCAAATCTTCCGTCCTCGTAGCGAAACTCATGCAGCAGTCGGCGCAAGGCGCGGTGCATGCGTTCTTCTCCCAGCATGTCCTGCAGCGCATAAAGAATAAGCCCGCCCTTCTGGTAGTGGATGTAGGGCTTGTTTTCTGCCCGCATCAGCACCTGCTCTTTGTCGACTTCGTTGCTGCGACCCCTCAGGTAGCGATCGAGTTCCCACTTGAGAAAACGCCTGAGGTAGGCGTCGCCATAGCGATCGCGGATCAGCATGTAGGCGGAATACTGGGCCAACGATTCAGACAGCACCGTGCCGCCCTGAACGTTTGCTGGTGCAAGCTGGTGGCCCCACCATTGATGGGCCAGCTCATGCGCCGTTACCGAGTACACATAGTCGATCGCGCTGGGGCTCCGAAGGTCTGCCACGAACCCGATATCCTCCGAGTACGGGGTGGTGTTGGCAAAACTCTGTGCAAACCGAACGTAGCGAGGGAACTCAATGATGCGTAGCTGCGGATACTGATAAGGGCCGAAGGCTGCGCCAAAGAAGTCCAGCGAGTGCTTGACGGATTCAACCATCCGCTCGACGTTCATCCGGTGCTTGGGATGATGGTATACCTCGATCGATACACCGTTGTGAGATTCGCGATGGACCGCATAGCGGCCGGACTGAATCGAAAAATAGTTGAAGACCGGCGTCTGCGTTCGATACTCAAAGTACCGGCGTCCCGCCTCCTCCCATTGGCGAACCAGTTGGCCTGGCGCTATGGCGGTTTGGTCACTGCTGGTAGACAGCGTGGCGTGGAGACGCACTTGATGCACATCAGCACCGAGGTAGGTGCGCCAATACTGTGAGTCGTCTTCGAGTGCCGCCAGTCCTTGCGATTCATCGAGCCCCCGCATCGCGCGCTCGCTGCGATCGGTGAGCTCCTGATCCGAGTCGTAGCCGATGCGGGGCAGTAGCTCCTGATTGTTGATAAAGGTGCCGTTACCTACCGAGCGGTTATCAACCTGACTTTCCTTGAACCCGTGAGCCGTTCGGCGAACTGAAAACTTCAGCGCACGTTCCTCGCCCGGCATCAGCGGCTCCGTCAGTGCAATATGGGCGGCGGCAAGGTGGTCGAAGTTTATTGCGGTCGTGCTCCCCTTAAGACTGTACTCGACCATGTTCCTGCGGTCCCAGCTGAGCAGCATTTCTTCGAGCGGCACGTCACCTTCGTTGCGCAGGAGATACTGGCCCTCAACCGCAATTCGGCGCGATTCTGGAAACAGGTCGACGTTGATACTCACTTCTCTGATGATGGGTGGGCGCAGCGCTTCGAACCGTTTCAAAGTACGTTCATAGTCCGCGCGCCTGTCGAGCACGCTGTCAGTGCCCTCATAGTCGTTGAGGATATTGGTGTTGTAGAAGATGTAACCGCCGGTAACTAGAGCCAGGCCGAGCAGGGCAGAGAAAGTGAGCATGCCTTGCCGGCCTAACGAGTATCTCGCGCTGCGGAGTCGCAGAGTGAAGGGTTGGTCCACACCTCTTGGCCACAGGCCATAGCCGGCGATCGCCAGCCCTCCCGCGACGAACGACCAGTAAACGTTGTAGGCGACGAGCGAGGGCATGAAATGACCAAACCCGTTCATGTCCGAATAGATCGCTTCGGGGCCTTCGGAAAAACGCCAAAGGTGGTGTTCAAGACCTAGCTGAGGGCCTACCAGACTGGCGATCACGTACCCGCCAAAGATCGCCATGCCCACGTACTTTCCCGGGCTAAGGGTCTGGATCACAAGCGACAGCACCGCAATCAGCATCGCTGGCAGCAGATATTGCAGCGTGAGGGTCTGCAGATAGACCGACCATTCATAGTGACGCCAGCCTGCTGCCGTCTGATACACCGCGGCAATCGCGACACCCACCAACAGCAGGCCGATGATCACCGACCAGAGCGACGCGAGCTTTGGCAGGAAAAGCAGCCGGTTCTTCACCGGTGATGCGTCGATCAGCAGGGCCATGCCCGTTTGTCGTTCACGCCAGGTGGTTTCCGCTGCGTAGTAGCTCAACACGATCAGAATCAACAGGGACATCGATCCCTGGATCGTCTCGGAAAGCATTCTTGTCAGGGGCCAGCTGCGCGTGGCGTAGTAGCTGTCGCCCGCCATCAGCGCGGCAATCAGCATGAAGCCTGTGAGCAGGCTGAGGATCAGAAACGAGGGGCTGCCGATCAACTGAGCCACCTCGAGTCGCGTTCGGGCCACAAACTGAACCCATCCCTTTGGCCACGCCTTGGCGCGGTTTGCTTTTGTCGTTGGGGCGCTTCGCGCCGTGCGGCTCTTAGGCTGTCGAGTGCGTGTTCGGCCGCTGGCGCTTTCTTTGCGCTCGTTGTGAAATCGAGTCAGGAGAAACAGCGTGCCGCCGGCAACGCTGAACCAGATCCACCGGTTGAGACTGACCAAACCGGAGAACGAAACGAGCCTCGCGTTCTTTTCCTCTGCGGTCCAGTAGCGGGTCGCTTCCGCGAACGCGCTGAAGCCAAAGGGGTCAAGCAGCGCGGCTAGCGAGCGGGTATTCGGGTTATCCAGCAGCACGCTCGACACTTCGTAGACTACAAAAAAGCCGACCAACCCGAGATACATCCCCATGATCGAACGTAGCGTCCGGGCGAGGGCATAAAGCATGACCGCGCAAAACCAGAGGTTAGGAAGAACAAAGAGGAGGTAGGTCCAGACCATAGGAGTGAGCGTGAACGGGCCTCGCTGGTCCGGCGATACTTCGGGCCAGTAGGTGCCTGCCAAGCTGCCGATCGAAACGGCGAGGAAGGCGAGGAAGCATACGGCTGTCGCGCCCAAAAGCTGTCCCCAGAGCCTTGCCGGTGCGGGGACGGGCGTTGCCAGTACCAGGCCCTCCATGCGGTGTGAACGATCCCGGGTGCCAGCGCGGCCGACAAAGTGGCCGACCATGAACATGGCGATAACGCTGAGCGTCAGGTGCGTCATGGCGACGGCGTAAGGGCCGTTGATCAGCGTGGTGATCCCGCGCGCTCGCTGAATGTCTTCTGACGAGCTGGCAAAAAATCCGGCAGTGAGAAGCAGCAGGAAAGTCACGACAAACGCCGGTTGCTTCGTCTGATAACGAACCTCGAACCAAAACAGCTCGAGAAACTGTGTCATTGCGCGGTTCTTAGCGTATGAAAATAGACGTCTTCAAGGTCAGGCTCAGCTGGCAGGAAACCCTCCCCAGGCAGTCGATCAGCGTGAAATCGCACAACCGGTTCACCAGCCCGAAGGCGCGTCGCAATATAACGAGGGTCAGCGACCGCCGCTTCGAGCTGCTGGTGCGACACATGCTTGCACCACAGCTTGCCGCGAAGCTGATTGACTAAAGCAGGCGGTGATCCCGATTGCATGACGCGTCCCTGAACAAGTACCGCCACCTCCGAACATAGCTCTTCCACGTCGTCGACGATGTGGGTCGAGAGAATCACAACCTTGTCGCGGGAGAGTTCTGCCAGCAAAGCATGAAAACGATTCCGCTCGGCCGGGTCGAGCCCCGCCGTCGGTTCATCGACAATGATCAGCTTCGGATCACCGAGCAAAGCCTGCGCGATGCCAAAGCGCTGACGCATGCCCCCGGAGAAAGCGCTGACCGGCCGATGCCTCTGATCAAAAAGGTTGGTGCGATGCAGCAGTTCGTCCACGTGGTCGCGACGGCGCCATTTCTCGGTCAATCCTTTGAGGATGGCAAGGTGCTCCAGCAGCTTGACCGCGCTGATTCTCGGATAGACGCCGAAGTCCTGCGGCAAGTATCCCAGGGATTGTCTGACCGATTCCGGGTCTTCGAGTAAATCGATGTCGTTGAAGCGGATCGTTCCACTGGTGGGCTGTTGCAAGGTGGCGAGCGTGCGCATCAGGGTCGACTTGCCCGCACCATTCGGGCCCAGCAGACCGAACAGGCCCGGACCGATGTTCAGGTTTACCTGGTCCAGAGCGGTTGGCCCGTTCTTGTAAGTCTTTGTGACCGAGGAAATTGCTAGCAAGGTGCAGGTTTCCTGGGTGGCCAAGGGGAGCGGGAAGCCTCAGATCTCACTGAGCTCTTCCGCCATCCGCTCAGACAGTGGGGTGGCAACCAGGAGCTGGTCGGCCTGCTGCACGATCTGATCAAGATCCATGGCCAGCTCTTTGAACAGATGCTCGTAGGATTCCATCAACAGCGGCAAAAACTGCTGCAGCTTTTCGCCCTCCAAGCGCCCCGCATCAGTCAGTTCGATCAGGCTGCGTCGCCTGTCGCTCGGGTCAGGTGTCGACACCGCAAAGTCGTGTTTGTACAGCCAGCTCAATCGCTGCGCCGTCAGTTGATGTGAGTACCGCAGGCGCTGGGCAATGTCCGCTTGTGAGTGTGGCCCCTCCGAGAAGAGGAACTGCACGATACCCATCGTCTTGGTCACGATACGGATGCCGCGTGCGGCCATGGCATCGGCCATCTGGGCGTACAGCCGGTCGGACAACTGGGTAACGCGCCAGGCGAATGCGGCTTTGGTGTCGAGAAACTGAATCATGATGAGTCTCGGGCGATGTGTGTTTAGCAATATGTTGCGCAATAAATTGCATAAATGCAAGTGGCCGACAATATGTTCGGTTTTTTGATTGCCTGGCATTGGTTATGGGGAGAGCGGTACGGGCCAGTGAACCTTTTACTGGCTGCGTGCCACCCAAGAGCCTGCGAAGAACCGCACGCACATGGAATATCACTGAGCAGATGAGGTGCACAATATGAACTCCGCAAAGATTACTCTTTCCCGCTTTTCCACCTGGGCCCGGTTGCCCCTGGCCAGCCTGAGCCTGCTGGTGCTGGCTGCCCCGGTACAGGCCCTGGAACTGGGGCAAACCAGCACGCGAGCAGCCTACGTCGTCCCGGACGAAGACAGTGGCGCTTCCTACATTGATTTCTCCGCCAATGCGGAATTAAGCGGTATTGAGACCGTCGCGGATGACATCATCACAACCTGGGAAATTGCTGGTGGGATTGAGCCAACGCCGTTCAGGCTGGTTATTCCGGCCGAGTGCTTTCAGCTCGAAGATGCCTCCCTGCAGGTACGCTACTTCCGCAGCTGCGGCGTGAAGGCCGTACTGGAATCTGCCGAGTTTGGTGAGGTCGGGCTGCCCATTCAGGCCTTTACCGCCGTCGTGACGGAACGCCGTGGTTCTGCGCGTTTATCCATCACCGCAGCCATCGACGGCAACACGGAAGCCGGCGACCTGACTGCAGTGATTCTTGGCACGATCGGGGGCGGTAAGCAAACCGTGTCCATCGGACGGGCGAGCGCCGCAAGGTTGCCCAGCGGCATCGAAGTTTTCGGTTTTGATCCGCAACCGGAACCGCCGGCTCGGGGTGGTCGTTACTGATATGACCGGCTCAATTGGGTGCCCCAAAAAGGGCACCCAATCATAGGCAACGCCGCGAAATTGAAACCCTTGGGGCCCGCACCATTGCGGGAACAGCCAGATGGGCAGGGTCCAGGGTGTTACGAAAAAGCCAACCCGCCGTTGATATCCACGCTGGTGCCGGTAAGAAAGCTAGACTCACTGGAGGCGAGATAGGTCACCAGATCCGCGACCTCCTCGGCCTGTCCTTCGCGGCGTAACGGCGTCGACGCGGCGACGTTTTTTCTCACCTCATCTTTGGTGAACTCATCATGGAAGGTGGTGCTGATCATGCCGGGGCATACGCAGTTCACCCGAATTCCCGATGGCCCCAGCTCCTTGGCCAGCCCACGGGTCATGGTCATAACCGCGCCTTTTGAGGTTGCATAAGCAATCGCCCCGGGGCCGCCGCCGTCTCGTCCCGCTAGTGAGGACAGATTCACGATCGATCCGCCGTCGGTCATCAAGGGCACAAATTTCTTGCAGGCGAGAAAGACGCTGTTGAGGTTGAGCCTTATGACGTGATCGAAGAATGCTTCATCCATCTCGGCAAGCGTTTTTCGGGCGACCAGTCCGCCGACAACATTCACCAGCACAGCTACGCTGTCGCCGAAGGCGCTGGTCGTCTCTTCCACGAGCCTGTCCACGTCACCTGCTTGAGTCATGTCACCCCCGACCGCGATAGCCGTACCTCCGGCGTCCGTGATCTCCTGGACGGTTTCGGCGCCTTTTGCCTGATTGTTGTAGTAGTTAACGACAACCTTGGCGCCCGCCGCGCCAAGCTTCAGCGAGACGGCTTTCCCGATATCGCGTGAGCCACCCGTAACGACGGCTACTTTGTCCTTAAGATCCACGTGTTGTTTCCCCTTTTTGTCGGTGCCGACTGGTTTCAGTTCGTGCGGCTGCTGCCAAACGGCTGGATCACAGGCACCTTGGTTTGATTAAACTGGTTGTCTGAAAGCTGGGTAATGGGGTCGCCGACCGTTTCGACCACCCGAACAGGCTGGCTGCTGCTGAGCGAGTTCTGCCTCAACGTTGCGACCTGCACCCCGTGCAGAAAAACGGCAGCCTGGTTCTTGTTGCGCTTACCGTTGCCTACGTTACTCAGGCGGTTCCCGGTAAACAGAAAGTGCGGGCCGAAGGTGCTCTCGTCGGTTCCGCCCCGATAGACGCTCGCCACACTTTTCTCGATGTTCTCAAAGCTTGAGTCCGCGATCGATATGTACTCAGCGTTGTAAATCCCAAGGTCGTCGATTTCCTGATCGAGTGCGACAACGTGCCCCGAGATCTCTGAAAAGCGTGATGCCCGGATGTCAATCCTGTCGGCGAAGGTGTGCTTCGAGACCTTGAGAAAATTGAAGGAGTGGTTGGTGTTGAGATTGGCTACGTGGACATCGTTCACCACGAGCTCGTAGTTGGACAACATCGAGTACCGGCTCGTGCGAACGACCGAGTTGTCGTAAGCATCGGGCGCAGCGGAACCGTCAACCGCCAGTCCCTCAAGCTTGAGGCTGCCGCCCTCGCTGATCTCAAATAGCGTGGTTCGCTCAAAGCGAAGTATGGGCCTTACTGATTGGCCGGTTGCAGCCCTTACGGTCAGCGGTTTGTCGATCGCAATCAGCCGCGAGCTGACGTACTCACCAGCCTCCAGCTCGATAATGTCGCCTGACTCCGCCTCCGCAACCGCTGCGGCAAGGGTGTCCTGTCCGGGGCTGATCGTGTGGATCTGGCCTGTGTCGAACCGGTCGCCGAATCCTGCTTTTGGATACCACGCAACGCCGGTCTCGTCGCGTTCGAGAACTCTTAGGTCCGGCCTTGCGCCAACCGGTTTCGTTTGTCGGGGATAGAGCAGGCCGTTCGTCGATCTGGTCAGGGTGACTGCTTCGTCTACGAGGCCGCTGATTGCGGGTGTGTTCTTAGAACCCGACACGATGTTGCCTTCAAAACGAATGCCGCTGATATCGTCATGAACGGCGATCATCGCCGTCGGCTGACGGTGCACGATAAGGTTTTGGCGAAAAGCCGTGGAAATCGGAACCGCGCTTCGTTCGTCATCACTGCCAGCGGCAAACTCCACGTGATCGCTGTCGATAATCGTGTTGTGTTCAACCAGGGAGTCTTCAACCTGGTGGTAGCGATTGATCGGTGAGTCCGGCACGCCGTTCATCACCACCAGAGCACCGCCGAAGCGGTAGCCCTTGAGGCCATAGAGATAGTTGTTGCGAATCGTCTGTCTCTTGTTGATCAGGCGAATTCCACCCGTGTGAGGCACCCCGTTCCCTAAAAAGAGGTTGTTTTCGATCAGGTTGTCGTTGCCGTGGCGCAGCGTGAGCGTTCCCTGAGATTCGAAAAACACGTTGCCTCGAAAAACGTTATGGCCCGATTTGCTGGAGATGATCTCTACTTCACCGTTGCAGCGATCGAAGTAGTTGTTCTCGACCGTCGTAAAAGAATCGGTCAGTGAATATTTGCTGGTTCCGATTCTCAGCGTCTCTCCGCCGTTAGACCCGAGCGCCTGGCGGGGGCCGAAATAGTTGTAGTCGATCCGGTGGTGATTGTTTTGGCTTGCCTCGGAATTCAGCTTCACTGCCATGGTCACCCCAGCATTGCTTTTGCCATTAATGTGGTTGTGATCAAACCGATTGTTGCGGCCATACATCATGACCCAGAAGTCCCGCTCATGACGCTGTGGATTGTTGAAATGGTCGATGACCGTTTCGGTGACCCGAGAATGATTGGCCAGCTGGTCGCGGCTTCGGCGAAAGGAAATCACTTCGTTGGTGGGGGTGTAACCGTCGCGAAAAACCAATCCTCTGACCACCAGATACTCACCGGCCAATCGGAGGTTGGACACGCCCGAAATAATCACCTTTCCTCGGGTCTCGGCGGTCAGCGTAATCGGCTGGTCTTCGGTGCCTGTACCTGAGAACACCATCTCAAAATCGCGCCAAACGCCGTTGGCCATTGTAATGGTGTCACCGGGCCTCGCTGCGCTTACCGCTTCGTTGAATTCCTGCTGGGTTCTCACAAGGGAGGCCGCCTGCAGCGTTCCCGCGAGTGAAAGCGCCAGCGATGCGAGCAGCCAAGTGACGATGCCGCCTGGGGACAGGTTTCCTTTGCTGCTCATGGGGTGGACGCCCTGGCCTGGAGGCGCTGATTCTTCTGATAGTCATACAGTGACGGAACACTGCGCAACTCTTCGTTTAGCAACTCTACGTAAGGCGCTGGACGGTAGTCGAGCTCAAACTTGCGGTTGCCGTGAAGGCCAATAATTCTCGCCATCGGGCCTTCGTCGAGCCCCTGCACTGTGACTACCTCGTCGGCATAGGCGCCGCCGGTGATCAATACCCTCAGATTCCAGGTTGTGTTGTAGGCGCCGTGGCCGGGTTGCCAGTACCCGGCACCGCTGCCGTCAAAGACCGGGGTGACAGGACCCTCGTCCGTTCGAGCGGCCTGAATATGCAGGGTGACGTTGTCATAAAGATTCTGATGGTTTGCGCCCGCATGTTGATCCAGGGTCGGCGTCGCGAATACTTCAGCGTTTTTGTAAACGCACTTGGTTGACTGCGTATTGAACGTGAGGGAGTGCAGTACGGGATTCATGATGGTCACGTTTTCCGCCAGCACGTTGTGAACGTTACCCATATGGACGGCGTAATGGGCACGTCTGCTGCCTTCAGACAGGATGTCTTTAAAGGTCAGGTTGGCGCTGTTGTAGCTGAGAATTCCGCTGTCGGCGTTGGTGACTCGCAGGTTTCGTGCCCACGAATCGAAGGCGCTGGTGAAGTAAATCCCGTTATAGCCGCGCTCCATGTGGTGACCAAAAAATGGCGACTCCGGGAATGCCAGATGGAGGTCTTCTATGCCAATGTGTTTCAGTCCGTCCCACTCAGCCAGCTGTGCAGGAATCGAGCTCCCAGCATCATGCAGCAGCGGATCGGCCAGGCGCACGCGGGTTCCATCGATCTGAGCGACTCTGGAGGTCTGACGGACCAGGGGGCGCTCCGGGAATGACCAGTGGTGCGAGCCCGCTCGCTTTGACTTCGATCCATACAGCGATTTGATAATGGCCGCGTCGGGCCCGGTCCGGTTGATCCACTGTACCTGGACAATGTCCCCAACTTTGAGCTTGGGCTTGGCCGCGAGCACAATCTCTTGTTCGCCTCTTTTGCCGCTGACGATATCTCCCAGCTTGGGAATGTCGGGGTCGTACTCAACCAGATAAGGGGCAGGACGCGTACCGGGTTTTTGAATCCAGATGAAGCCTCCGCTCCAGGAGTACTCAGAAAAATAGTCGTTGAGGTTTTTGGCCGGTTCCACTTGGCGCTTGTCGAGCTTAACCAGGTACTGCCTCAGCTCTTTGAGAGACTCGCTTTTGTCTACCTGATTGAGCGGCCTCGGAAAAAAGAGCGTGGTTCCGCCGTCACCTCTTCCGGCGCCCTGCAGTACAAGATCCGATCGTTCGATTCGCAGTACCTCAGAGATCCGGTAGGTGCCAGGAGAGAATCGCACAACCACCGGGCCGTCGATCGTCGTGGCGTGTTCAATCGCTGCCAGAACCGCCTTGGAATCATCGATTTTATCGTTCGGTTCAGCACCAAAATCGTCAACTCTGACGACGGTTCCCGAGGCCCTCGGCAGTTCGCTGAGGCCATTGCGGAAGCCCGCAAACGAGAAGTCCGGGAGGTAATGTTCATCGCTTATTGTCTCTAAGGACAATAAGGCTGGCTGTCGATCTTCTGAGGCCCACGTCGTCTGCCCCAAGGGGGCTGCGAGAAGCGACAGTAAGATGATTCGAGAATTAATCGTCATTAAAATCAATATGTAAAGGTGTTTTAAGGCTCTCGGATCGCAGGATATTGATCTTTTCCCACCATAACCCGAGGTTCGGCTAGCGGCAACTCCGTCTCATTCACGATTCGAAGAGCCCCATTTTTGACCGTATTGACACCGGTGACATGAATCGTATACTCCATCTTCACAAAAACACCAATCATCCACTTTGGGGTGGCACTAATGGCCAGAGGGGCAATTCAGTGAAATATCAACGTAGCATTACCGCGCTCGCCATCGCCGGGTCGACACTCGCTCTGTCGCCGACGGCAATCGCGCAAGACGAAGAATTGGAAGAAGTTATTGTCACCGGCATTCGGGCGTCGCTGAGAACCGCAATCAATCAGAAGCGAAACTCGGAAGAGTTGATTGAGGTCATCGTGGCGCAGGACATCGGGAAGCTCCCCGACCAGAACTTGGCCGAGGTGCTCGAGAACGTGACGGGTATCCAGATTACCCGCACCGCCGGCGTCGGCACCGGGGTTCAGATCCGCGGGACCAACGCCAATCGAATCGAGTTCAACGGTGTGTCCACGGTGGGCTCCGGCTCCGGCCGAAGCGGTATCGACTTCGAAGACGTTAATCCCGCGATCATCTCAGCCGTTGAGGTGATCAAGTCACCCGACGCCGGAACCATCGAGGGTTCCGTCGGTGGAACGATCAACCTTAAGACCATCCGGCCGCTCCAGCTCAAGGAGACGCTCGGTTCCATCAGGCTCCAGGCCGAAGACAGCAGCCTCAGTACCGAAAGCCTGCAGCCGCGGGTGTCCGGGGCCTTTGGTGATAGCTGGTCAACCGATGCCGGTGAGTTCGGGTTTGTCATCAGCGGCAGCTACACCGAACAGGAGGCGTTGTCGTTTCGGCCGCGAACAGACCGAGACAACATCGCTCGGCCGCCCGGCGCGTCGCCGAGTGAGTTCCTGGGGATCCAGTTTCTGGTGCAGGAGCAGGAAAACTTCGACTTTGAAACGGCCAACATCGCAACCACCTTTGAGTGGGCGCCGCGAGATAACCTCAGCTTTCACTTCGACGCGGTCATCAACCGGCAGGACCGAAGCCAGGACAGCTACCGGCTGCAGGCGTCCGGCGTCAGCACGCTGAGAAACATCAGCATCCCAACCGATTTTGAAACCGTAGATTTTGGTATCGGCCCAGGACGATTTCCTGCGGCTCTGCGAGGTTTTCTGGAGCCCGATCTCGCGAACGATGATGACGATCCAAACCTCCGTTTCTCCAGCGACACGGGATCGCGAGTAACCGACAGCGACATCTTCGCCATCGGCGGCGACTGGCAGGGTGATCGGTGGCTCGCAAGCTTCGAGCTGGCGACCACCCAGTCGGACACGGTCAATCCGAACCTGAGCACAACGCTGAACTTCCTGAATCCCAATTGCCCGCAGGACGGGACCAGTAACGACAACTGCGTGCCCTTCGTTTACGACCTGTCAGGCGGGACGCTTTCCTGGGGCATCAACTTCGATTCTCCCTTCGCGCCGACTGTGGCTTCGTTAACCGATCCGGCCAACGTGGTGCTTGATCAGGTGATCTTCGGTCGCAACACCACCGAGAACGAAGAAAATGCTGTGCGCTTTGATTTCGAATATGACTTCGACTGGAAGGGGATCAAGACACTTGAGTTTGGCTATCGGTACAACGAATCGTCCAGTCGGTTCAACGATGTCGAGGATCGTATCGGCGGTTTCAGTCGGCTCGTAGACAGCCCGAGCGGTACGCTCTTCGCCGATCTTCTGGTGCCAGGCCCGAACAACTACGGTGACGGCGACGGTCGGTCACTGTTTATCAGCGATTTTCTGCTGGTTGATCCCGATCGGGCGTTTTCCGACCCGAGCGGCACGCTTGCGATTCTGCAGGATGCGGTAATCACGCACGACCCGGAGAGTCCGGACATTCTCAATCCGGTTTCCGACGAAAACTCTTTCTACGACGTTAGCGAAGACACCACCGCCATTTATGCGCAGGCAAACTTCGAGCATGGGATCTTTCGAGGAAATCTTGGTGTGCGCTACATCGACACTGAGATCGACTCGGTCGCCTTCGGTCCCGCGGACGAAAACGGCCAGCGGTCGCTGCAGTCAACCAAAGGAAGCTACGACTTCTTTCTGCCGCGGCTGAATGTTGTTGCTGACGTCCGAGAAGACGTAGTGGTTCGCTTCGGCTACAGCTCAGATATCCGGAGGCCCAATTTCAGCGATCTCAACACCGGATTTACGTTCGACGTTCAGGAGAACTCGGTGGTCGCGCTGGGTAACCCGGGTCTTGAGCCAGAGGAAGTGGACTCAATCGATCTGGCAGTGGAGTGGTACTTCGCCGACTCTGCCGTAGTGAGCCTCGGGTATTTCGAAAAAGATCGCACCAACATTTTTGGCATCGACTTTGAGGGCGCGGCCCTTTTTGAAGACCCCAACAGCACGAGCGGGCTCTCTCGAGAGACCGATCCTTCGTGTCCCGGAGGCGGTATCTTCAATCCGATTGTCATTCCGAACGTATTGGGTGATCCGGACACCATGGGTCTGTGTGTTGACTTCACGATCCCGGGCAACGATCCGGAAACGACCACTCAGAAAGGGTTTGAGTTCGCCTTTCAGTACGACCTCTCGAGCTTCGAAGAGCGTCTCGGCTGGGCATCAGGTTTTGGTGTTGTTGCGAACTACACGCACCAGGACTTCAGCGGCGGATCGGTTGAGGACTGCACCTCAGGCCGCGGCCTCCAGGTTCTTGGTGAAGTCTGTCAGCCCAGAGGTCTGCTCGACTTCTCCGAGGACGCCTACAACTTCACTCTGTTTTACGAGAAGTATGGTCTCTCGGCTCGGGCCCGCTACACCTGGCGGGAAGGCTTCCGCACCCAGGATTTCGGCGGCGGTGCCAATACGAGCGGCAGCAGTACCTTTAGCTTTCCGGTCAACACGCTGGATCGCGGTCAGCTAAACGCGAGCATCCAATATGCGGTCACGGAAAACCTCACGCTCAATCTGGACGGTGTCAATCTGACTGAAGAGCGCATCGACCAGCACTGCGTTGCCGAGACCGGGCCGCTCTGTTTCGTCGGCCTGCCGGATCGGCGTGTTGTCATCGGTGCAACCTACCGGTTCTAAGGTAGCCGGCGGCAAACATGCAGCAGCAATTCTAAAAATGGCCCCGGTGATTGCCGGGGCTTTTTCTTGGTGTTGCTGGCGACCTGGGCATTTCGGTACATGGGTGGTCGGCCTTCGAATTGAGGGGCGTAATTTTGTTCGAATATTTGTCTCTGTAGACAATTAGGTCCTTGACGTTCCGCAATTCGACCTTCGCGGACGATTGAAGCCACAACTCGAACGATGGCTCGCTTCGGTGAAGCGCTATAACATAATAAAAATTAGCGTTTTATTCGGAAATTAGCCAGCGACGGCTGTTCTTTTCGCCGGTAGGGTCGCATAGAGTCTCAAGGGCGGATATGCGTCACCACCACTCTTCAGTTTGCCTTATTGACACCGGTGTCATTTTGAGTATGCTGGAAGTGAACCATAGTCCCAACCGAGACTTCCCGGTCGGCTGAATAAAAACCTGGTGGCGCTGAGCGCCCAAAACGGAATGCCAGGATGTCATTGCCCAATAACAATTCGAATACGCAGACTCACCTGGCAGCAGAGCTGGACCAGATCTCTCAGCGGCTCGTATCCGCAAGGCTCACCGCCACGCCCCTGATCAGCTTCCCGGGAGAGCTTCCGACAGCCCTGGAGCAGGCTTACGCCGTACAGGATGCTTCAATCGCGCGTTGGCCGGATGCGGTTGCCGGCTGGAAGGTGGGAATGGTGCCTGAGGAGTTCCGGTCTTCTCTCGGTGCGCGCCGGCTTGCAGGACCTATATTCCGGTCGTCGGTGTTTGGCATCGATCCGGGCGGCACACGGACCATGCCGATCTATCGCGGTGGTTTTGCGGCCGTTGAAGCGGAGTTTGTCCTCAAACTCTCCCACACTATCGAGCCTACCGGGCAGGCCTACTCAGACCAGGAACTCCTTGGCCGGATTGGAAGTCTCCACATCGCCGCTGAAATCGCGAGCAGCCCCATGGCCGACGTCAATCGACTCGGGCCTTGCTGCGTGGTCTGCGATTTCGGCAACAACGCCGGGCTGCTGGTGGGTCCCGAGATTCCCGAGTGGAGCGAACGGCACCTTGATGAGCTGACCGCCGTCACGATTGTTGATGGCGCTACCGTCGGTTCCGCTGACGCGGGTGTCATCGAAGGCGGACCGCTGCAGGCCCTGCGGTTTTTGATCGAGCTGTCTGCCGATCGAGGGTTGGCGTTGCCGGAAGGCACCTATATTTCCTGCGGTGCGGTGACCGGTATCCACGACGTCACCACCGATTCCAGCGCCCGTTTGGATTTCGGGAGTTTTGGTGCTTTCGACGTCCAGTTTGATCCCGTGCAGCCAAGGTCGTAGCGTGGCCCCAGGGTCAGACGTTAAGGGAGCGATCAGTGGCACGTACCAGTCGAAAAGCTGCAGTCGATTTCAAGGCAGCCGCCCGGGAGTGGGCAGAGAACAACAAAGACGGCAGAAAGCCAACCATCAAGGACGTCGCCGAGCTTGCCCGCGTATCGAAAAAAACCGTCTCGCGGGTCATAAACAACTCGCCACTGGTCAACGACGCAACGCGAAAAGGCATCCAGGGACTGATCCGGGATATCGGTTATCAGCCCGATCCTCTGGCGCGGGGTCTTGCTTCGCGAAGGTCGTATCTGGTCGGAATGATCTACGACAACCCGACGCCGCAGTACGTCGTCAACATTCAGCTCGGCATCCTCGACGTGTTGAGAAACACCGGGTTTGAGCTGGTGGTCCATCCGTGTGATCGAAAGAGCGACACCTTTATCGAGGACGCGCGCAGGTTCATCGAAGTCCAAAAACTCTTCGGCGTGATCCTGACGCCGTCAGTTTCCGAAGACGAACGGCTTGCTGAGGTCATTCGTGAACTCGGATGTGCCTACATCCGAATCGCGTCGGTCGCGCTCGATATGGAACGACGCATGATCGTCACCAATGACCGGGCCGGGTCGCGCGAAGCGGCACGTCATCTCGCGAAGCAAGGTCACAAGCGGATCGCTGTCATCGCCGGCCGAAGAAGCTTCCGGTCTGCGCATGAACGGCGGGCGGGGTTCGAGGAAGGGCTGGCTGAGTATGGTATTTCCGTGCCGCCCGAATACGTGCTCCAGGGCGATTACACGTTTGAATCGGGTCTGGCGCTCGGCTCTGCGATTCTGGACCTGGATCCAGCACCCACCGCGGTCTTTGCGTCAAACGACGAGATGGCGGCTGGAGTCATGCAGGCACTGCACGTCGCCGGACAAACGCCGCCGGACTCGCTGTCCATTGTCGGTTTTGACGACTTTGAAACGGCTACCCGCGTTTGGCCCCGGCTGACGACGGTCCGAACCCCAGCGAGGGAAATCGGCATGCTCGCCGCAGAACGCCTGTTTGAGTTTGACGACGACAGCCCGGCCGCCGGCGGGCGAAACCAGACGACCCCCCGGTTGATCGAACGTGACTCAACAAGGATTCCGTCAGATCTCCAGTCGCGCCCGGAGCCGGAAAGTCCATGAAAACAACAGCCGGCTTCGCCGCGAGCGGCAGGCCATCAGCCAATCACCAAGAGAACTGATTAATGTACGCAAAAACCTACCAGGCCAGCCATCCGGACATGATGACAAACGTCAGTAATGATGAGCTGCGCGAGCGCTACCTCGTTACAGGTATGTTCGAAACGGACCAGATAAAGCTCAACTACTCGCACATCGAACGGATGGTAATCGGTGGCGCCTCACCGGTTTCTCAACCCGTTGTCCTGCCCGCGAAGAGTGAACCGGCAAGCGGTGCGCCATTTTTGGAGCGGCGAGAGCTTGGTGTGGTTAACATCGGCGGTGGTAGCGGGACTGTGACCGTAGATGGAGAGACGTTCACAATGAAACCGCGCGACGGACTCTACGTACCGATGGGGTGCGAAAATGTCGTCTTTGAGAGCGACAGCAGCGACAACCCGGCGCGATACTACCTTGCATCAACGCCCGCCCATGCGCGCTTCGAACTGGTCAAAATTTCGATCGACGATGCGGTGCCCTTGAAGCTGGGCGCGCTGGAAACCTCAAACGATCGAACCATCTATCAGTACATTGTTCCAGAGACCTGTCAGTCTGCTCAGCTGCTGCTTGGACTGACCATTCTCAACCCCGGCAGCGTATGGAACACAATGCCCCCCCACCTGCACGACCGGCGGTCAGAGTTCTATTTCTACTTCGAGCTCGGCAAGGACGAGCGGGTCTTCCATTTCATGGGGGAGCCGGACTCGTTGCGACATATTGTCGTTCGTGATTCCGAGGCTGTGATCTCGCCTCCGTGGTCGATACACATGGGTTGTGGCAACGCCAACTACTCCTTTATCTGGGCTATGGGCGGTGAAAATCTGGACTATACCGACATGAACGCCCTCGACATTTCTCAGCTTAAGTAGCATGTCGACGCAAAGTCCACAGTTCAGTCTCGAAAACAAAGTCGCGCTGGTCACCGGGGCCAATACCGGCCTTGGCCAGGCGATGGCGGTCGCCCTGGCTTCTGCCGGCGCCGCGATCGCCCTCGTCGGTCGGTCGGAGCCGAAGGAAACCGAGTCCCTGATTCGGCAGGTCGGAGGTAAATCGGCTGTCATCATGGCAGATCTGAGTCGAACCGAAGCGGTCGAGTCGGTGATGGCGGAGGCTGAGGGCGCCCTGGGACCCGTCGACATATTGGTCAACAACGCAGGAATCATTCGCCGGGAAGAGGCGCTCGACTTCTCAGAGCTGGACTGGGATGACGTCCTGGCGACCAACCTCAAGGTGCCCTTTTTCCTGGCCCAGGCGGCCGCGAGGTCGATGGTTGCCGGCGACCGGGGCGGGAAAATTATTAACGTGGCTTCGCTGCTATCGTTTCAGGGTGGCATCCGCGTTGCATCCTACACAGCAAGCAAGAGCGGCCTTGCGGGTCTGACTCGACTGCTCGCTAACGAGTGGGCGGCGCGCGGCATCAACGTCAACGCCATCGTGCCGGGCTACTTTGCCACGAACAACACCACCGCACTTCGCGCTGACGACGTTCGCAATCGACAGATTCTTGAGCGCATTCCGGCAGGCCGCTGGGGCGACCCGGCTGACCTTGGCGGCGCCGCCGTCTTTCTGGCATCTCCGGCGTCAGACTACGTCCACGGCACCCTGCTGCCGGTTGACGGCGGCTGGCTCGGCCGATGATCCGCCGCCGCGAGCTTTTGCTCGCTCCCCTGCTGCTCGCCGGCTGTGGTGACCGGAAAAGCGCACGCCCGCTGTTTGCCGCGGACTCGCAACCCGACGACTACCCGACGACGCAGGGAATCCATGCGATCGACCGGCTGCTCAATGAGCGGACCAATGGCGAAATGCGGGTTCGGGTGTATCCCGGTGGCCAGATGGGCGCAGAGAAGGACACGCTGGAGATTGCGGTCTTCGGCGGTCTCGACCTGACGCGGGTGAACCTGGCACCCATCAACTCGATCGTGCCCGAAACCATCGTGCTCGCGCTGCCTTTTCTGTTTCGCTCCATCGCCCATTCGCGGGCCGCCTTCGACGGCACGGTCGGGCGCAAAATACTTGACGCCATGATGCCCTACGGGCTCAGAGGCATGTGCTACTACGACTCGGGCGCGCGGTCTTTCTACAACACCAAGCGCCCGATTTACTCGCCGGATGATATCGCCGGTATGAAAATCCGCGTGCAGAACTCCGACATTTACGTGGCAATGATGCAGGCCCTCGGCGCCAACCCGACGCCGATTCCCTACGGCGAGGTTTACCAGTCGCTGGTGCAGGGTGTCGTCGACGGTGCCGAGAACAACTATCCGTCGTACGAGAGTTCGCGCCACTTCGAAGCCGCCGGGCACTACAGCCTGACACGGCATGTGATGGCCCCGGAGGTCCTGGTGGCGTCGCGGCGTAGCTGGGACCGCATGACAGCCGAAGAGCAGGACTACCTGCAGGCTGCAGCGTCAGACTCCGTGCCGATCATGCGGGAGCTGTGGGACGCGCGAGTCGGCGTATCCCGCCAGCGGGTCATCGAACGCGGGGTCGAGGTTGTGGAGAACGTCAACCACGCCGCGTTTGCCGAAAAAATGCTGCCCGTGTGGGACCGGTTCGTCGTCACACCCGAGATGCGAGCGCTCGTTGATGAAATCGTCGGCCTGGATGAAACACAGGGTGCCGCCGATGCGTAACGCCTTTAGCGATGCCAGCGGATCGGTCAGCGTTTTTGCCAAATGGTTTGCGGCGATTGGCCTCTTGATTATGACCGCCATCATCGCGCTCCAGGTGTTTGCACGTTACGTGCTCAACGACAGCCCGGCCTGGGCGGAGCAGGCAGCGTTACTTCTCATGATCTGGTACGTCTTTATCGCCGCTGCCGCCGGCGTGCGAGAGGGCTTCCATATCCGGATCGCCGTCTTCGCGGACAACCTGCCAAAGCCACTGCGACACCCGATACTACTGATCGCCCATCTGGTTGTGCTGGTGTTTGGCGCCGCCATGGGGTTATTTGGAATCCAGCTTGCCCAGGAAACCTGGCAGCACGTCATACCGACCCTGGGTATCTCCAGGGGTTATGCCTATCTGCCGATCTCGCTGTCCGGATTTCTTATCACCGCTTTTGCTGCTGAGCAGCTCATCGCCGAATGGCGCCAGACCGAGGTGAAAAAGCGATGGAGCTGATGGTGTTGCTCGGCGTACTGGTGGTCCTGCTGTTGATCGGCGTTCCGGTGGCGTTTGCCTTAGGGGCAGCTTCCCTGGCGACCTTTTACCTGCTGGATATCCCGCTGATCGTGGGCTTTCAGCGCATGGCCGCCAGCATGAACATCTTTGCTCTGATGGCCATTCCGTTCTTTGTGTTTGCCGGCGACCTCATGCATCGGGCCGGCATTGCTGAACGACTGATCCGGGTAGCGGACGCGGCCCTGGGGCGAACCCGCGGCGGGTTGGGGCAGGTGGATGTCGGCGCCTCGATGATGTTCGGCGCGGTCTCGGGTTCAGCGATTGCCAGCGTTTCCGCCATCGGTTCAACCCTTGGTCCGATGATGAAAGAAAAGGGCTACGACGCCGACTACGTCGTCAACGTTTCGGCGACGTCTGCGATTACCGGGTTGCTGATCCCGCCATCCCACAACATGATCATCTACGCTGCGGCGGCCGGCGTGAGCATCTCGCTGGCCGACCTGTTCCTGGCCGGCATTATTCCAGGCGTGTTGACCGGATTGCTCCTGATGGTTGCCGCCTACCTGGTTGCGGTCAAACGCGACTATCCGCGGGGAGCGTTCCCCGGCTGGCGGGCCTTCCTGCTGGCGTTTGCGGCAGCGATCCCCGGACTGATGGCCGCCGCAATTATTGTTGTCGGGGTTCTGTCCGGCGTCTTCACGCCAACCGAGTCGGCGGGGATTGCGGTGGTCTACACCATCCTTGTCGCGCTGTTTGTATATCGATCGCTGACCTGGGAACGGTTTGTTGCCGCCACTACCGCGTCAGTGCGCACCACGGCGATGGTTATGATTGTGATCGGGGCGGCTGGTGCGTTTGGGTGGCTGCTGGCCTTGCTGCAGGCGCCGACACAGCTGGCCGACCTGCTCCGGGGCATCACCGAGAATCCGATACTGCTGCTCCTGCTCATCAATATTGTGCTGCTGGTCCTCGGTACGTTTATGGATATGGCCCCGCTGATCATTATCACGACGCCAATCTTCCTGCCGATGGCAACCGAGCTCGGAATGGATCCGGTTCAGTTCGGCATCATGCTGCTGCTCAACCTGGGAATCGGGCTGGTGACGCCTCCGGTGGGAGCCGTTCTGTTTGTCGGCTGTGCGATCGGCAAGATCCCGATTGAGCAAACGGTAAAAACCATGTGGCCCTTTTATGGTGCGCTTATCGTGGCCCTGGCGGCCGTCATCTATTTGCCCGCACTCTCAATGTGGCTGCCTGGTCTGCTGAACTGAGGGTCGGCGGTGAAGGTGCGGTCGGTGAGATTGCGGCTCGTTGCGTAGCAGGGTCGCCGCCAGCAGTGAAACTCACACTTAAACGAGAGATAACATGACGATTCACGAACTGCTTAGTCAAAGTCCGGTGGTGCCACTGGTGCAGGCTGATGACCCTGAGGTTGCCGTCCGGGTTGCCCGCGCCCTGGCTGCAGGCGGCTTAAGGGTTGCGGAGGTGGTCTTTCGGACCGATCGGGCGCTGGAGTGTTTGACAGCGGTCGCGAGCGAGGTGCCAGAGATGATTGCGGGCGCCGGTACCGTACTCAATCGTGAGCAGGCGCAGGCGGCACTCGATAACGGGGCACAGTTTATTGTGTCCCCGGGGCTGGACGATGGGGTCGTTGGTGTGGCTCAAGATCAGGGCGTTCCGGTTTTTCCGGGTGTTATGACGCCGACCGAAGCGCAGCGGGCAACCAATCTCGGTCTGGATACGGTGAAGTTTTTCCCCGCATCGATCGCCGGCGGAGTGCCTGCCCTGAAGGCCCTGGCAAGCGTGTTTCGTCATCTCCGCTTTATGCCGACCGGGGGCGTCAGCCCGGCCAACCTCGCGGACTTTCTTCGTGTACCGGCGGTGATCGCCTGCGGCGGCAGCTGGCTGACGCCGGCGTCCGCAATCGCCGCGGGGGACTACGACGCGATAACCACACTCGCCGCGCAGGCGGTTGAACTTGCGCGCGACGCAGAGAGGACTACCTGATGGGAAAATTCGTAACGTTTGGCGAAATCATGCTGCGGCTCAAGTCTCCGGGCCACGAGCGGTTTTTTCAGTCGCCGTCGCTAGAGGCTACCTTCGGCGGTGGCGAATCCAACGTTGCGGTTGCGTTGGCGAACTACGGCCTGGAGGCCGGCTTTGTGACCGCGCTTCCGAACAACGACATTGCCGAGGCGTGCATACGAGAGGTGCGTGGCTTTGGCGTCGACGTGAGCGCAATCCGCCGCAGTGGCGACCGCATGGGAATCTACTTCCTCGAGGGCGGCGCCAACCAGCGGCCCAGCAAGGTCATTTACGATCGGTCCCGCTCATCCATTGCGGAGAGTGGCCCGGGCGATTTTGACTGGCCGCAGATTTTTGCCGGGGCTGAGTGGTTTCACATCACGGGTATCACGCCGGCGCTTTCACAGTCTGCTGCTGATCTGTCGCTGGAGGCATGCCAGGCCGCCAAGGCCGCCGGCGTGACGGTTTCCTGCGATTTCAACTTTCGCGGCAAGCTCTGGAAGTACGGCAAGACGGCCCCGGAGGTCATGCGCGAGCTGGTTCGGTACGTGGACGTAGGTATTGCCAACGAAGAGGACTGCCAGAAATCGCTCGGGATATCGGCTGATGTTGATGTGCATACCGGAGAGCTGGACAGCACCAAGTACGAGGCTTTGTCGCAAAAGGTGCTCGACACGTACCCGGATATGTCGATCATTGCGATAACGCTGAGAGAGAGCCGCAGCGCCGACACCAACGGATGGTCGGCATGCCTGCGAGATGGCGACGGATTCAAGCTGTCTCGGCACTATGAAATCACCGACATCATCGATCGCGTCGGCGGCGGTGACAGCTTCGCGTCGGGCCTGATCGCGGGTCTTAAGTTTCACAGCGATCGCCAGCAGGCGCTCGAGTTTGCCGTTGCCGCAAGCTGCCTGAAACACTCTATTTCCGGCGACTTTAACCGCGTTTCGAAGTCCGAGGTGGAAAACCTGATGGGCGGGGACGCGTCGGGTCGCGTGCAGCGCTAGGTTCCCCATGATGTCGTTTGCGCGCGGTGCAGCCATTCGCAGTCGCACGTTGATTTGGCTGCTCGCTGCGTGTCTGGCGTTCCCGCACATCTCGCAGTCGGCGGATCGCCCGGGCCTGCTGCTGACCGAAGACGGCGTCCGAACCATCCGCTCACAGCTCGGCAGCGTGCCGCTTTTCGACGCCTCGCTGGCTGCGGTGAAACGTGAGGTCGACCAGGAAATAGCGAAGGGCATCGAGACGCCAATCCCGAAGGATTTCTCTGGCGGCTATACCCACCAGCGTCACAAGCAGAACTTTTTTGTCGCACAAAAAGCCGGGGTCCTTTATCAGATCCTTGAGGATCCAAAGTACGCGATCTACGTCCGCGACATGTTGTTTCAATATGAAGCCATGTACGGGTCACTGCCTCTACATCCGCAGGAGCGCTCGTACGCCCGAGGCCGCTTGTTCTGGCAATGCCTGAACGACAGCAACTGGCTGGTGTATATGAGCCAGGCTTACGACACGATTTACGACTTCCTGTCGGAGCAGGAACGACAGAAGCTCGAAGACAACCTGTTCAGGCCCTTCGCTGATTTCCTCTCGCTGGACAACCCGCAGTTTTTCAATCGGGTCCACAACCACAGCACCTGGGGCAACGCGGCGGTGGGGATGATCGGCCTGGTAATGGACGACCAGGAGCTGATCGAGCGCGCCCTTTACGGCGTCAAAGATGCCGATGTGGACGTGTCGGCCCGGGACAACGACGGCGGTTTCATCCGCGTCGACGGGCAAAAGGCGGGATTTCTCGCGAACGTGGACGCCCCGTTTTCGCCCGACGGCTACTACACCGAAGGTCCGTACTATCAGCGGTACGCGATGTACCCGTTCCTCGTTTTTGCCCAGGCGCTGCACAACCTCAAACCCGAGCTGGCGATTCTTGAGCATAAGGACGGCGTGTTGCTGAAGGCGGTCGATGCCTTACTGACGCTGGCGGACGCAGACGGCGAGTTTTTTCCGCTCAACGACGGCCAGAAAGGTATGTCCTACAACGCGCGTGAGCTGGTGACCGCCGTAGATATCGCTTACCACTTCGGTGGCGGAAACCGTCAGCTTTTGAGCATAGCCAGCCAGCAGGGCCAGGTATTGCTGGACGACACCGGAATCGCGGTAGCCATCGCGGTGCGCGACAACCAAGCGGCGCCTTTTCGAAAGACTTCGGTAAACCTGTCCGATGGTCCGAACGGCCGTCAGGGTGGCGTTGCGGTACTCCGTCAGGGCAATGAGGACCTGGCGCTCGTGTTCAAGTACTCCGCGCAGGGGCTGAGCCATGGGCATTACGACAAGCTTTCGTACTCTCTTTATGAGCGGGGTACGGAAGTCCTGCAGGATTACGGCCTGGTGCGATTCGTCAACATCGGCCAAAAGGGTGGCGGGAATTATCTGCCGGAAAATGCGACCTGGGCGAAGCAGACTGTGGCCCACAATACGATTGTCCAGAACGAAACCTCCCACTTTGGCGGGGAATACGAAATCGGCAGCCGACACCATTCGGTGCTGCACTTTTTTGACGCCTCCGATCCTCGCGTGCAGATTGCCAGCGCCAATGACGCCAACGCCTATCCAGGGACGAAACTGCAGCGGACGGTGGCGCTCATCCAGGATGAGTCTCTCGACCGGCCATATCTGCTGGACGTTTTTCGAGTAACCTCCAGCGTCAGCAACCGCTATGACCTGCCCTTCTATTTTATGGGGCAGGTCATCAGCACCAACTTCTCCTTTTCGACCCCACCCGCGCTGCAGGCGCTGGGCTCAGGTCATGGCTACGAGCACCTGTATCTTGAGGCTCAGGGTGAACCCGCGTCAGATAGTAGCCAGGTCACCTGGTTAAACCAGGGCCGTTTCTACACGCTGACCACGGCAACGCTGCCTGGCGATACGCTGCTGTTCACGCGAATTGGTGCCAACGACCCGGACTTCAATTTGCGCCGAGACCCGGGGTTGATGGTGAGGCGAGATCAAGCCGAGGCGACGGTTTTTGCGTCAATTGTAGAAAACCACGGTAGCTATAGTCCCGTCTCCGAGCTTGCGCTGAACGCAACCGGTTCTATCGAAGGTTTAGCGGTAACGCTCGACAGCGATGAGTACACGGCGTTAACCATCCGGCAAGCGACTGGGCTCTCCAGCATGCTGATCATCGCAAACGCTGACGCATCAGCCGACGCCAACCATCGGCTCGAGGTTGGCGGGCAGTTTTTTCAATGGTCGGGGCCCTATAAGTTCCTACCGCGCGCCGAGAGTCCCAGATAGCCCGCGTCGCGGGCCGCTGTTCACTGGGTGGAACGCGCCGAGCGTGTTGCGTGATCCCCGGTCATACCGATCCCATCGCGCGCAGGCTCGGATGCACGGTCGTTGATACTGGGCCGGTTCCACGGACAGGGCACGCCGAGACGTTCGGCGACCGCCATCGCTGATTTGACGGCACTTTCGAGCAGCGGAATGCCGTGGGACGCGTAAGAGCCGCAGAACCAGATGCGGCGGTCCGCCTGGTGATGAAGTGCCGCCAGGCGCTTCAGCCCGCGAAGCGAGGCGACGTTGACGATCGGTCGTTCAAACTCGGCCTGGCCCAGGACGAGCGACGGATCGGGTTCGATCACCGGATTCCAGGATTGGAAAACCGGGCTTGGCCCCGGCATCTCCTGTATCGCGTTCATCCAGATTGTCGCCATAGGCGCCGCGTTGACTTTTTCCAGCAGAAAGTTGACCGGTGCCCAACGCGACTGACCGCCCAGCGGGGCAAGACCAGGGTCCGTGTGTACGATGACGCGACTCGGCTCGTAGGTGAACGAACGCAGCGCGTCCAGCTCTTCAGGTGCAGCGTTTTCCAGCAGCCCTGAGGCCTGATTGGCCTGTGCCGCAACCACGACATGATCAAACGTTTCAGTGAAGTCGGCTGTTCGTACCGACACCGCGTCGTCCGCTTGAGAGATTCCGACGACCTGGGAACGAAGGTGCACCCGGTGGGCGCGCTCTGAAAGGCGTTTGACCACCTCTTGGGTTCCGTCGATCACGCGCCTGACCGATGACAGCAGCAGGCCGCTGTTGATGTATTCGAGGATCACCCGGGCCGGGTACGCTTTGACGCTCTTGTGGCTGCAGGTGCAGATCGCCGCATAGGCGGGATAGAGAAACCCCTCGGCGAAGTCTTTTGAGTAGCCGTGTTCGGTCAGATAGGCCTCGAGCGTCATCTCGTCGAAGACGCCTTCGCGCAGTGACCTTGGCGCCTGCCGGGAGAATCGCAGGATCTCCCACCCAATCCGCAGTGCTCTTGGAGAGAGTGATCCAGGCCCCTTGAGGAATGGTAGAGAGAGACGACCCATGCGATAGTTGGTGTAACGAAAGTAGGTCTGTTCGCCAAGAGCTCCGAATGACGCCGAGTAGTTGACGGGCTCAGACCTGATACCCAGCCGCTGATACAGCGCCGTAAGGTTTGGGTAGAACCCGGAGAAAAAGACCCGGAGCGGCACGTCGATACGAGCGCTTTGCTGGCCATGCGAGACATCGAGGGACCGGGCATCCATACCCAGGTGGTCATGTTTCTCAAACAAGGTGACCTGATGCGTCTGGCCCAGCAGCCATGCAGCGCTGAGCCCGCCGATCCCGCTGCCCACAATTCCAATCTTCATGCGGGTCTACCCAGCAAGAGCGTGCCGATCCATGCGCAAAGAAACCACGCCTGACTGGCGGATACCCACGTGACAAATCGTTTGCAGTCACGGAATTCAGAAGCGTTGGCTTTCCTCAGTGCTCCCGATTGGATAACGCCTGCGAGGATCAGCGCCGCCGGCAAGATCATGATCGCGAGAGCGGCTGTCGACAGGTGGAGATTCGCGCCAACCGCACCAACGTAGGCCAGCGCGAGCAGCGCCAAAACGGTTTTTCGGGCGGACATCTCACCGCGCCTGACGGGCAGGGTTTTCTTGTCACCCGCCTTGTCGGACGGATAGTCCGGCAGTGCCGTTACGATGTTGCCGGCATGAAAGACCAGGTAGAGCGGCAGCAGAGCCAGCCAGGGAAACCCCTGCAGCGAACCGCGCTGGAGATAAAATCCGATTAGCGGCAGCAAGACGCCGCAGCCCAGACCCTGCAGAATCTCGCCGTGCCCGCGGTAGGACAAACGCAGCGGTCTCGAGTTGTAGCCCCAGCAAAGCGCGATGGCCACAGCGGTCCCGAGTAAATGCCAGGGCCGATCGAGCTGGGTCGCCAGCCAGACCGCTAGGCCAATGAGGCAAACCAACGCCACCTGAGCGCCGAGAAGCAGATCCTTGCGCTCAAGCTTTCCGTCCGGCAGCACCCGCGATCCCCCTGAAAGAAAATAACGATGGTTGGTTCTGTCGACGGCTTCGTCGGCGTAGTCGTTCAGATACAAGAGATAGACCTGGAAGAGCACACCGAACAGTAGCGCGTAGAGAAAAAACGTCAAACTCAGCGTGCCCTTGCTGTTGAAGGATAACGCCTGACCGATAAGTAGCGGCACAAAAATCATCGGGTGTGCGATAGGGCGAGCCGCCTGAATCCAGGGAAGAAATCGGGCGCGGAGTCCGGATTTATTCATCAACGGATGCCGATTCAGGACGTCGCAATGTCAAGCAGCGGGCACCGATTCTGCAAAACGGTCGACAGCGCGGGTCGACGTGAGCTGGACAAAGCGAATATGTTGCCAGCGCTCCTCCTGCTGCCAGGCTAGCGTCTGCCGGCGCTTTCTCTCGTGCTGCGTGACGATCCACCAAAGCAGCGATTCTTCGCCGTGCCAGAATTTGAGCTGCGCCCAGAAATCTTCCCGGTTGGTCCCCCATAGGAGCTCACCCGTCCGCCATCGGCGCCAGGACCGCCGCAGCATTCTCGCAACCAGCTTCGGCATTGGCAGATCCAGCCACACCAAGGTCTCCAGCTTCGGCCAGAAGACGTTTTGGGAGAACCGGCTGTAGGAGCCGGCCACGACCCAGCGGTCACCGCTCGTAGCGTGAGCGATGCGCCGTTCAAATTCCGTCGGGTCGGTTGCGTTGAGCCCAACCCAGTTGGGTTGCCAGTTGATGGCGTCGAGTTCCACCAACGGGTAGTTCATTCTCTCAGCCAGCAAGGCAGCGAGCGTGCTTTTGCCTGAACAGCTGTTGCCGAAGACATGAATGCGCTGCCCGAGCTGATGATCAGCGTCCATTTTGCGATACCGACAGACCTGCGAAATCCATTGCGTTGCCTCAGGACTCTGGATGCCATGCTGTAATGCGTAGAGCGCGAGCGCGCGAAAGCGTATTACAGTCGTGAAGGCGATTGCGGACAACCCCAATTCCTCAGCGACGAGGCGCTTTTCGCCATGCTGAAGCAGGCGACCGCCGCGCAGCGGCAGTAGCTAAATAGGGGCGAGGGGCGAGGGGCGGCGGGGTTACCCCCGCCAGTCTCCGGCCTAACGCGTTTCGAAACCGCCGGCAAAGATCAGCGCCTGAACAACCTCAAGCTGCACGCCCTCAACGTCGCTGTCGGTGATCTGGACGGTCAACGACCCGTCGGATCCGCCACCCTTCAGCACGCGACTGTTTTTCGGCACGCTGGTCGGGCCGCTGATGCTGAATGATCGAGTCAACCGTGGAACGAGCGTGTAGCTCCCGGCAAACAGAGCGCTGGTCACATATACGCCCTCTCCGCTCGAGACCGTAGACCAGGCGCCGACGCTCGCGCCGCTTGCGTCGAAAACGTCCACCGTTAGTCGCACCGGCAGGCCGGTCGCGGTATCGATAATCTGGCCAGAAATAGTCGGTCCGGAGTTCAGCGCAAAATCAATGCCTGCGACGTCAGCGCCGGCGATGATGACATCGCTCCCGCTGGTGGGGTCGCAGAGGTTCCGCATACAGTCGGCAGGATTCCCGAAAACCTGGCCGTAATATCCAAGGCCGTTGGCGCCGAAGAATCCGCGTGTCAGCCGGCCTCCGTCTGTCACCACAACGCGATAGTTGCCGTTTGGCAGGCCGCCGGTGGTGTAGGCGCCGGATTGATCGGTGATTTCCAGTGCAACCCGTTCCCCTGCTGGTGTGAAGATTTCGACGTTCCGGCGCCGCAGCGGTGCGCCGCTGGTTGCATCGGTGACCGTGCCGGAGAGCGTAAAACCCTGATCAAGCGCAAAATCGATTGCAGGCGTAACGCCACCTGCCGTCACGGCCACGGGTATGGCGAGAGTTAAGTCGCAGGCCAGCCCTGCGCAATCGATGCCGCTAAATGCCTGGTCCGTAAAGTTGCCCCCGAGGCGGTTGGCTACGCCCTGGCCGGTGATGCTCTGAGCGGTGAACGGCAGGCCGGTAGTGACAAAATAGTTTCCAGGCTCCACCCCGTCACTCGTGACAATCGTGCCGGAGGCATCGATGGTTGCACCGCCAGCGACTTCACCTGAGGCGGTCAATAACGCAATCGCAATGGCGTTGGTTCCGTCGATAGCGGCGCCGGTGGCAGCATCGGTCACCTGGCCGGTGATCTTGCCACCGCGCACCAGCGAAAAATCCTGCACGACGGGCGACCCTGGAAGCAGCGTTACCGGGATGCCCTCACCGCGATCACAGCCGGCAAAGGGGCAGCGTGAAGTGTCGTTCAGAATGCGCAGCAGGTTGGTGGAGGCTGATGGCTGCGGATCAATTTCCAGGATATAGCTGCCGGACAAGCCTTCAATTCGATAGCTGGAGTCGAAGCTGGGATCAAACGCATCACTGAACACGACAAAGGTTGCGAGCTGAAGACCATCATCCGGGGTCCAGATACGGATAAACGAAAACTCCGGGCCGGACAGCGGTAGCCCGGTGGCTGCATCGAGCACCTGCCCTGTCATCAGGCCACCCGGCTCCATCGCAAAATCGATCGCGGTGACCGGCGCGCCGGTACTTACGGTGATGGGGGTTGTGGCGGTAATCACGCAGCTCAGGTATTCACAGGTGAACCCGCTGTAGGCCTGCGACACGAAGTTGCCGTAGGGCAGGGGCTCGGTAATGAATTGATCGACGCCCGCGCCGGCAAAGTAGGTGCCCGCCTTCAGGGCGTAGTCGAAGGTGTAGTTCCCGGCACCGTCACTGAAGGTGGTGCCGAGCGGCGAGAGCCGCTCAAACGGCTCATCGGTAAAAATCTGAACAGGCACGTCGGCCAGGGGCGCGCCGCTATCGTTCGTGATGTTGCCGCTGAAAGATGCCCCCGGCGCAACGGAAAAGTTTTGCGTGATCGTCGCCCCAGCGGTGATGGGTATCGCTCCGACAAACTCCGGATCATTGCTGTCATCCAGCTCACAGAAAAAGAAGCAGTCGACCAGCCCTGTGGTGTCGCCGGCGCGTGCCGGTTCGTGGGTTTCGGAGACGATCTCGAGCAGGATTTCGTTGACCACGACCGCGGGTGTGGTGTCCTGCCGCGGCGTCGCAACGCCCGACGGGTCCACGGTGACCGTCAACGTGTAGTTGCCTGCGCTGTCGGTGAAGGCGAAGTCCAGCCCGTTACCGGAGTAAAGCGTGGTGTCGGTGATCGCAACCGTTACGTCGGGAATCGGATTGCCGGTGCCCAGTTCGGTCACGGTGCCGCTGATGGTTGCCGTCTGGGCAAAAGACGCGCTGGAGAGCACGCACAGCGCAAGAAAGATGACACGATCCATTTGTTATGTCCTTCTATCCATGAAGAGTTATAGGGACAATATACCAGCGGAATGGGGCAAGTGCTGGTGTGATGTATTCGCCAGCCGCAAGGATGCGAGCCGGGTGACTTGAGCTACAGCAGTTCTTCCAGAGGTGCTTCGAAGCGGCGGCGGGCAACGACGAGACCGGCAATTGCCAACAGCGCGAGGTAAACGCCCGGCAGCAGGCTGCGAGTCAGAAGCGTGCCCGCAGATTGATCTTGGAATTCAAACTCGGGAACCGCTTCTGCCGCCGCCACCGACATGCGTTGTTTCGCCACGATAGCCGGGCCGACCTGTTCCGCCAGTTGCTGGAGGGTAGCACGTGCCTGACTCTGATACGCATGGTGTCGGTTACCGTCCGCCCCGGCAGCGGCATTGAGCATCCCCGCGGCGATCATCGCCGGGGACGCGAATTGCGACAGCTGGATCAGCCGATCGCGCTGCGCGCGCGCGTCCACAAACGCCGCCAAAACCGGCGCCGTTCTTCGTTCGACCTCCAGGTTTTGAAGAAACGTGCCGCGGTAATAGCCAGGAACGGCTTCGTCGCTGACCGTGAGGTCCGGGTGGTCGACCAGAAATCCCGCGGTGAGCTGCGCCGTCTCGCGAGCCGCTTCACCCTGAGCTTCGCGCATCTCGGACAGGTAGGCGAGGCGGGAGGGCTGCGGGTAGAGTTGTTCGGCGACGGTCGATACCACCCCTGGAACGCCGAGGGTCAGAATCGCCCAGGCCGCAATCAGGCTGGCGATCACCGCTTCGGATCGTTTGATATAAGCGACACATACGCTGATCAGGGCAAACCAGAACAGCGTGTAGACGCTGAGCCCCAGGGCGAATACGCCGAAGCGACCTAATCGCTCGCCGAAGGAAACCGGCCCCGCGTTGACGAAGAGAAATACCAGCGCCACCAGCGACAGCGCGGCCCACAGAATGACCGCTCGAAGCAGCAGTCTGGAAAAGATCAGGCGGCCCGGACGGACGGGCTGCGCTGCGAGAATCCGCAGTCGCCCGCTGTCCCGGTCCGCGGCGGCCGCGTCGAACGACAGCGCAATCATCAGCAGCGGCAGCAGCACAATGACGACAAAAGCAAAGTCGAAGCTGCCGAGCTGGATCAGCTCCGGGTTGTCGAACTGATAGTGCGGAAACAGATTGACGGTGTTGGACCAGGCAACAATGGTTGCGGTGGTCGGGTGAAGATCGAAGGCACCACGGGCAAAGTCTCCGAGCGGCGCCGGCGCCAGCGCGGCGGGCAGGCGAAGATTGATCGGGCGAGCGTCGTACGGGGAAGGGGCAGCCTCGCCGCGCTCGATCTGCTGTAGCTTTGCCAGCCACTCGGCACGGCTCTTGTCGACGGACTCCTGATAGGCTGCAGCCCGGGTCACGCCTGTCTGGAGATGCTGGCCTCCGGTCCACAGCGCGTAGGCGGCGGTCAACGTGAGTGTGGCCAGAGCGATGATGCCCACCGGCCTTCTGAACAGGGTGCGAACTTCGTGCCTGAGCAGAATCCCGATCATCGCGACCGCTCCAGCATCTGGGAGCGGCGCATGGCCCAGGCCGCAAACCCCAGAGCCAGCAGCAGCTGTAGCCCGAGGGTCACGGCAGAGGCCGTGTACTGGCCTCGAAACTCTGCAAAGCGTGGCAGGGTGTAGGGAAAGTCATCGATGGTTCCCCAGAACTCCGGACTTGAGACGTAGCGCCCACCCTGGTTGCCGGCATTCACCAGCATGTCGTTGTTCATTTGCTCGACAATTTTCCGGCGATGCTCTTCCGCCGCCCAGACGAAATGCTCGTGATGGAACCGATCGACGCCCGCCAGACCCGCTGACAGCCGGGACAATGCCATCGTTGGCGAGACGGCAGAAAACCATGCAAGCACGCTGTCCTGCTTGGCGTGGTTGGCAGAGAGATCGCCATAAACCTCCTCGAATAACGGGTGAGCCACCTCTTCGCTGCGCTGCAGGGAAAAGGCCGTATAGCTCACGGGAAGGTCCGCCTGGCTGCTGACGTTGTACGAGCTGAGCAGCTCGGCCAGCTCCCGCTCCTTGAGGGCGGTGTCCCGATTGTAGGCCCCGGCCGCCGCCGCGAGGTCGCGACGTATCTCCCGCGCGTCGGGCTGCGGGTAAAGCGTGGACGCAGCATCTCCGGCAATCCGCGGGACCGCAATCACGGCGGTTCCCCAGATGACGAGCAGCGTCAAAAATGCCGACCGCCGGGTGTTACACAGCGACGATACCGCCAACGCCAGCAAGACGTAGATCGCCAGAGTTACGAGATAGGCCCCGGCGATACCCCAGATGCGAAATGCCTGATCGGGGACTGGCACCACGCCCGTTGACTGCGCCACCGGTGCCAGCGATAGGATCAACCCGGGGCTGAAGATCAGCAGCAGCCCTACGATGCCGGCGATCACCTTGCCGACCATTACCGTGTTCGACGAGACGCCGACGCTCAGCAGCTGGCGCAGGGTGCCGTCTTCGCGTTCCCCGGCCACAACGGCAAACATGGCGCAAAAGATAATCAGGGGGCCGAAAATCTGCAGGATCCAGGCGGGGTTCAGATCCGCAAATTGCTGCAGATCGCTGCGATCTTCGGCGCGCCGATAGACGGCGGGATTTTGCTTGTGAGCCTCCATCCACAGGGCGATTCCGGCGAAGTCGAGTGTGCCTGGGTCGAACAGAGCGAGTGACGGAATCGGTTTGAATGCGTATCTCGAGAAATGTGCTGCGGCGTGAGGGTTGCGCTCACCTTGCGCGAGCCAGACCTCACGATCAGCCGCCGCTGCGTCCACGCGCTCCCGGTCGAACGCCTCGACGCGCGCGTTGCCCATCAGCGCTGCAACCACCATGAGTGCGGTGGTGATCACGGTAAAGGTGATCAGCACCCGGTTCCGGACCAGGGTCCGCATCTCCTTGGAAATCATCACGCCGATCATGAGGTCACTCCCGCCTCGTCGTGCATGTGCGCCAGATACGCCTGTTCGATTTCAGAGGCGGTCAGGCTGCCGGCGTCCAGGTTTTCCACAAGGCGGCCGCCCTTCATGATGCCGATCCGTGAACCCACTTCCTTGGCGCGAAAGATGTCGTGAGTCGCCATCAACACCGCTCGGCCCTCGTCTCTTATGCCGGCCAGCAGCGAGCAGAAGTTATTGGCCGCGGCCGGATCAAGCCCGGACAGCGGCTCGTCCAGCAGCAGCGCCTGAGCATTCTTCGCGAGCGCGATGGCCAACCCGACCTTCTGGCGCATGCCTTTGGAATAGGCGGACGTCCTTCGCTGCGCGTCCTCGGCAGGCAGTCCAACTCCTTCCAGATGGGAAAGCAGCTCATCGCGCGAGCGTTTTCCACCGGCGAACCGATCGAAAAACTCGAGGTTCTCCAGGCCGCTCAGCTGCGGATAGAGCGCCACCTGTTCTGGGATATAGGCGAGATGAGCTTTGGTCTCCAGCGGCGAGTCTGACACCGACAGGCCGTTTACGGAGGCGGTGCCGGATGTTGGCTCGAGAAAACCGAGAAACAGGTTGATCGTGGTCGTCTTACCGGCACCGTTAGCGCCGAGCAGACACAACACTTCGCCACGAGCGACCTCAAGGTCCAGTTCAAGCAGAGCAACGGTTGAACCGAAGTGTTTGGACAGCTTGCTGGCTTTCAGGATGGGTTCCATGCGATTCCCCTGACTCAGGGCTTTTCCCGGCTAGTGGTGCAGGCCATTGTTATAACATAACGTTTTAGGGTGGTGACGTTTGAGCCTGGCCCCGCTAAAAGACCCCGGCGTGTTCGATTTTGCCCAAACTGGCATTAATAGGGTTATACGCTGTAATCAGAGGTTAATGGGCATGAATTTGAACGAAAACGTCACGTTGTCTCGCCGTGGCCTGCTGCGGCTTGGCCTAGCTGCTGGTGCAGTCTCGGTGTTTCCTGGACTGTTGGTGCCGCCGGGCTACGCACAGTCCGCATTGGCGCCGGGTGTACCGGGTGCGCACTCAAAGCGAGTGCTGGTGGTCGGCGCCGGTCTCGCTGGCCTTGCAGCGGCTTATGAGCTCACCCGCGCTGGCCACGATGTGACCGTGATTGAGGCCACCAGCCGGCCAGGCGGGCGAGTGAGAACCCTGCGGCAGCCGTTTGCGGATGACCTCTACGCGGAGGCCGGGGCGATGTTCGCTGGCGGACCGCATATCACGCGTTACACCCGAGAGCTGGGTATAGACCTCGTGCCGCCAAGTACGGGAGACGGCGGCCAGCCGGCCATGGTCTATCACGTGGCCGGACAACGACTGATTACGCCGGAGCGCGACGGCGATCCCTCTGGCCCGTGGCCATTTGCGCTGACGGCGAAGGAACGCAAGCTCGGGCGGAAAGGACTCTTCAACACTTACGTTGCCCCTGCGCTGCGTCAGGTTGGGAATCCTTTTGAGCCAAACTGGCCTCCCGAATCGATCAAGCCGCTGGACGACCTGTCTTTTGCTGATTTCCTGAAGAGCCAGGGTGCGTCTCCCGCCGCGATTTCGATCCTGCGTCTCGAAACCTTCGACCTGTTTGGCCGAGGGATCGAAAACCTGTCCGCGCTTTCGCACCTCCGAGACTTTGCGGCCTACGCGCTCGAAGAGCCCGGCGGCGTCTTTGGCGTTGTGCCCGGCGGCACCGAGCGTTTTCCCCAGGCCTTCGCGTCTCGGCTTGCCGATCGGATCGAGTACGGCGTGGAAGCGCTGCGGTTTGAGCAAGACTCTACCGGCGTTCGGGTGCACTGCCGGCGCGGTGGGCAAGCAGAAACGCTCACCGCTGATCGGGTGGTCTGCACCCTGCCGTTTACCGTGCTGCGACACCTCGACATAGCGCCCGCGCTCAGCGATGACAAAGCCCAAGCGATCCGGATGTTGGCTTACTCGAGCATCACGCGGGTATTCATTCAGGTGCAAAGTCGATTCTGGGAAAGCGACGGCTTGAGCGGGCTAGGATGGGGTGATCGCCCGGTGCCGCGCGTGCTCATCCAGCCGATGGGCAGGCGCACCGATCGCGCGATCGTGGAAGCCCACACGGGCAAAGAAACCGGGCTGCGCCTGGCGCAGATGGCAGAAGCCGAGCGGCTTGAGTTCGCCCTCGATGAGCTGGAAAAGTATCACCCGGGAATCCGACGTCATGCCGAAGGCGGCACCTCCTACGCATGGAACAACGATCCGTGGAGCAAAGGCGGCTACAGCGCCTTCGCCCCGGGAGAGGTCTTCAAATACCTTCCCGTGATCGCCCGGGCAGAAGGCCGCATTCATTTTGCGGGAGAGCACACCTCCCGCCTTTCCACTTCCATGGACGGCGCTTTGGAGTCCGGAGCGCGCGTCGCCAATGAGATCCACGCGGCGGCAAGCTGATGCCGGTTGCCGCCTACCTGGATCAGAACTCGAACCGCCCGCCAAGCTGGAGCTGACCGTCGTCCAGGAACTCGTGGCCCAGCAGGTATCGATAGGCGAGGAACAGGCTGCGTCCGTTCCCGAAAACCGCGGTCAGCCCGATGGTAACGTCGCCAAAATTTCTGTCGGGTGACTGCGTGGCGTACGCCAGCGTTGTGCCGTTGGCGTCACCCACAAACGTAGACGTCAGTTCGCGGGCGTCGTTGTCGAACTCGTGCTGCCAGCCGAGCCGGCCAAATGGTTGCAGTACCCCAAAGTCGGTGCTCACGGCCCGCGCCACCTGAACGCCCGCGCCGAGGATCAATGACTCCACGCCCTGATCGGCGAAACGCTGGGCCAGGCCGTTACCACTTTGCTCGGCATAGCCGTCGATGTCGGTGTCCGCAAAATCCAGGGCGAGCTGAGGGGTCAGCGTCCAGGCGTTGCGGGCGATCGTTCGGCCAAAGCTGATGCCGGCCAGAAGCTGGTCACCGTCGGTACTGCCCGTTGCAAGGTCCGCGACGTCAAAGGTGGCCTCATCGGGCGTGCCGGCATTCACGGTTAGCCGATAGGCGATGTTTCTCGTGGAGTCGAACTCCAGGTTGCGATGGCCAAGATAGCCCTGCATCCACCAGCCGTTCTCAAATGCGCCGCTCACCAGCGCCGTTACAGACCAGCTGTCGGCGTCGAGCTCGCCCGCCTGCCCGTCAAAATCCGCATCAGCATTTTCGAAGGTGGCCAGTCCGCCGACGACCCAGCGGTCGTTAATTCGGTAGTCCAGACCAAAGTCAAAGGCTCGCACGTCCTCCGAAAACCCGTTCTCAAAGTCGCTGCTGTCCCGATCCCGGTCGCCGAGTCTGGCGTTGGCAAGCAGGGACCAGGCACCAAAGTCGCGCCGCACTGCGGCACTGTCGGCGCGCTCGTCGTCACGCGTGGCTCGCCGCCCCTGTGCGCCGACAACCCCCAGGTTGTTGCCCACCGCCGCTGCTGATCGGCGGTCGCCCGACCCCGGTCCGGCGTTAATGATTTCCTGGCAGCGGTCAAAAAACGTGGAGCCGGGCTGCGCCCCCGCGCAAACCGCAATCCAGCTCGCGTCCAGCACCTCCGCCGGGGCGTTCTGGCCGTAGGCCTTACCGGAAAAAACAACCATTGAAAGTGCAGCGGCTGCGCCGCAGGCGAAAATCCTCATAGTCCTGGTCCAATCCCTTGTTTGGTCAATCCTAATGCTAGCGGGGAGTTCGTCAGAAGTATTGACGGAATCCTGATGGTTTCGTGACCAGACGCGTTCGAAGCGGTTTCTGTCCCTGAAGTCCGAAGGTTTGTGTCCTCATCGTCCTTAGCCGGGCCACTGGGGTTTGCTGCTTTCTCCGCAGGCCATGACGCCGGCTAGGAGTCTTCAGAACGGTTTAGCTGCTGCGACTTCAGCCATCCTCAGGGCGTGATCTGGGTCACAAAAGATGACGCGTTCCGCACACTACTATGCAAACTGCAACGCGTTGGAGGCAGCTTTATGAACGTGATGCGCAAACCGGCTTCGGCCAGCCTGTTCTGCTGGCTGTCCGCTGCCGGTTTTTTTCTTTTGGCCGGCACGGCAGGCGCTGCGTCCCTCTCGGGAGAACAGCGGGTCTGGCACCGGGTCACGTTGTCTTTTGACGGGCCGTCATCCAGCGAAACCGCCGATCCGAACCCTTTCCTCGATTACCGACTGAACGTCACCTTCTCCAACTCAACAACAACGCTCACGGTCCCCGGCTACTTTGCCGGAGACGGCAGCGGCGGGCCATCCGGCGACCAGTGGCGCGTACATTTTGCGCCGCCGGAGGCCGGAAGCTGGTCCTGGTCCGCAAGCTTTCGACAGGGGGAAGATGTGGCGGTCAACGACAGCCCAACTGCCGGAACGGCTACCTCTTTTGACGGCGAGTCCGGGCAGTTTTCAGTCTCGGGCTCCGACAAAAGCGCCCCGGACTTTCGTGCAGCATCCCGCGGGCTGGTTCAAAATCGCGGCGGTCACTATCTGACCTTCCCGAACGGCCAGCCCTGGATTAAGGGCGGCCCCGACATCCCGGAGAACTTTCTGGGCTACGAGGGTTTCGACAACACGCCCAACGCCGGCCATGCGTTCAGCGCCCATGAAAGCGACTGGCGCAGCGGTGACCCCGACTGGGGGAATGGCGACGGCCGCGCCATCATCGGTGCGCTTAATTACATCGCCGACCGTGGAGCCAACACCATCTATTTTCTGCCGATGAACATCGGCGGCGACGGTCGCGACACGTTCCCGACCATCGGAGAGCAGAACAAGACGCGCTATGACCTATCGAAGCTGATCCAGTGGGAGACGGTTTTTGCCCATGCGCAGGCCCGCGGGATCTGGCTGCATTTTGTGCTGGCGGAGACGGAGTCAGCCAATGAGAACTACCACGACAACGGCCAGCTGGGACCGCAGCGCCGGCTGTTCTACCGCATGCTCATCGCCCGCTTCGGGCACCACAACGGCATTCAGTTCAACCTGGGAGAGGAGAACGACTACGGCACGAACCGACTCCGGGAGTTTGCCGCGTACCTGAAGGAAGTCGACCCGTACGATCACCCGGTTACCACGCACACCAAGAGCAATCAGTACAACCAGTTCTACGAGCCGCTGTTAGGCAACGGTGATTTTGACATCACCTCGTTTCAGGGCGGCAATTCGCGAAACAGCATGTACAACCTGATTCGCGACTGGCGGGATCGGTCGATGGCGGCCGGCGTTCCCTGGGCAATTTCCTTCGACGAGCCGCAGAAGATTGAAAACGACGTCGACGACGTCTCCAACGGCTACCCCCACGGACGCCGCGACAAGATGTGGCCGGCCTACATGGGCGGTGCCGCGGGCTTCGAGTGGTATGTGCAGCAGGACGGCGGCGGCCACAGCTTCGATCAGGCGATCGACGATTTTTCTGAGATGGATGCAGCTCTGCGCTGGGCCGGTCACGCCGTCAGTTTCTTTGAGTCGCTGCCGCTACAGAACATGGTGCCGATTCCAGGGCTCGCGGATTCTGGCTCCGGCGGCACCTCTTACGTCCTGGCGGCGCCGGGGCTGACATATGTCGTCTTCAATGATCGAAACGGCGAGGACTGGACGCTGGACCTTTCCGACGCGCCGGGTGTTTTCGAAGTTTCCTGGTTCGATCCTCGCAACGGCGGGGCGCTGCAAACCGGTACTCAAACCGGCGGCATCGCCGGTGGCCAGGAGGTGAGCCTGGGCAGTGCACCCTACGGTGTCAACAACGATTGGGCGGCGCTTGTCACCAGGGTTGATGGCGGAAATCTGTCACCCAGCGTTCAGATCCTGGCGCCGGCATCCAACGCTCAGTTTGACGCGCCCGCAACCGTCCAGGTGACGGTGCAGGCCGTGGACGCGGACGGGACGGTCGAGCGGGTCGCGCTCCGCGTCAACGACGTGTCCGAGGGCGACCTAACCGATTCGCCATACAGTTGGACGCTGCCAGGGCTGACGGTCGGTTCCTACGACCTGATCGCCGAGGCCGAGGACGACGACGGTGCCGTCACGCAAAGCGCGACAACGACCATTGTGGTGACCGAGCCGGGCGCTGGACCGCAGATCGTTGGGGCTACGCTGGTAAACGCGGTCAGCAATACCGACCTCATGGATCTGACCAACGGTACTCGTGTCGCTCTGAGCGACGCTCCCGCGTTCAACGTCCGGGCAGAGGTGTCGCCAGAGGTCACCTCGGTGAATTTCTCGCTCACCGGCGTTGAATCGCGCACCCACACCGAAAACGTTGCCCCGTTTATGCTCTGGGGTGACGATGGCGGCGATTACAATGAATGGACGCCGGCGCTCGGCAGCCACACCTTGACCCTGACTCCGCGGGACAGCGCGGGGGGTGCTGGATCGAACATGGTCATCGAATTCCAGGTGGTTGCTGACGGGCCCTCCGATCCGGTGTTTGCCAACGGATTCGAAAGTGACTAGCAACAGTAGTGAGCTTACTTGGGACTGAAGCAGGGTTGCCCTTCAGCACTTAACCCCATCACCCCTAGTCGTTCGTTCGCATAGGTTGGCTCGGCCTGATTAGTTCGACGAGACATGAAACCTCGCGTTTTGCTGCCCATAGCAATTCTGACCGCCTGCGCCGCGCCCGAAGACCGGCCGATCGATGGCGTGCCGCTCTATACAGAATGGCCGATGTGCCAGTACGAAAAACTGGGCCCGGTTGTTGCTTCCGACGGTCATAAGGGCCATCCGGAAGGTGCCGTCTGGCCGATCCAGGGCCGTGAGTCTGTAGTTCGGGCCCGCTTGCAGCATCAAGCGCTGGCGCTTGGCGCCAACGCGGTTATCTTGACCAGCCGCGTCGTCTCCCAACGAGAGAGCGATCACGGTTCATTGGCGCAACGGCCTGCTCGCTATATCAAGATGATCGGCATTGCCATCCGTGACTGCCGGTCTGGAGACATGGAGTCATAGAGGACCTGGAGTTCGACGGAGGGCTCAGGCTACTGCGGACGCCGAATTTCGAGACTAGCCCGCAGCGGCTTTCATCACCTCGGCCCCACATCTTGAACGCTACCGTTCGCAGCGTTTAACGTTGGTCAGCCATGAATCCCGATACAGACGAACTTTGGTTTCTGCCGCTCGGTGGGTGCGGCGAAATCGGTATGAACATGAACCTCTATGGCCACGCGGGGCAGTGGCTGATGGTGGACTGTGGCGTGACTTTTTCGCGCTCGGACGAAACCGGCCCCGACGTTCAGATGGCGGATCCTTCGTTTATCGAAGCCCGCCGAGATCAGCTCAACGCGCTGCTGATAACCCACGCCCACCAGGACCACGTCGGCGCGGTTGCCTATCTCTGGCCGCGGCTGCAGTGCCCGGTCTATTGCACGCCTTTCGCAGCGGAGATTCTGCGCCGACAGCTGCTGCGGGCGGGCCTTGCGGACATGGTGCCGGTTCACATCGTGTCGCCGGGAAGCAGGCTCGAGCTGGGGGACTTCACCGTTGACTGGATCGACCTGACCCACTCGACCCCCGAGATGCAGGCGCTCCTCATTCACACGGAAGCCGGTTCAATCTTCCACACGGGTGACTGGAAGCTCGACCCAGAGCCGGTGGTGGGGCCGGCGTTTTCTGAGAGCCGCTACCGGCGGATCGCTGACCTCAACGTTCGCGCGATGGTCTGCGACTCGACAAATGCGACGGTGCCCGGCCGTGGACGCAGTGAAGGTCAGCTGTACAAGGCGCTGCTGGAGGAAGTGCAGGGCGAAGAGGGGCGCATTATTGTCGGGTGTTTTGGCAGCAATATCGCCAGGCTGGTGACGCTGGCCCGCATCGCACAGAAAACTGGCCGGCGCGCGGCGTTGCTGGGCCGGTCGCTGCAGAGCTATCACGCTGCAGCTCGCGCCGCCGGCGTGTGGGACGAAGACTTGGAGTTTATTGATCCCGCCCACTTAGGTTATCTGCCGCCGCATGAGGTGATGACCATTGCCACCGGCAGTCAGGGTGAGCCGCGGTCCGCACTCAGCCGGCTTGCCGCGGAGACCCACCCCAATATGCTGGTGGAAGCAGGCGATAAGCTGCTCCTCAGCTCGCGCGTGATTCCCGGAAACGAAGAGGCGGTCGAGGAACTGCAGGCGCGCCTTCGGCTGCTGGGCGTCACGGTGGTTCAAGACAGCTTTGCGACGCCGATTCACGCCTCGGGCCATCCCGCGCGGGATGACCTGGCGGACATGTATCGCTGGGTTCAGCCGCAGGTCGCTATCCCGGTACACGGCGAGGCCGTGCATATGGACGCGAACGCGCGGCTGGCCCAAGAGGTCGGCGTGCCTCACCAGCTGCTGGGCAGAAACGGCGATCTATTCATGCTGGCACCGGTCCGCGGAATCCGCCGCGGCGCGGTCCAGGCAGGTCGGCTGGGCTTTGAGGATGACCGGTTAATTCCGTGGGCGCCCCCAGAGTCCGATCTACCGCTCGCTGCCCGACTGTAACGTCAATGCATGGCCATACGGTCGATTGGGTAGGTGCCGATACCGAGCTGCGTCGTGAATGGCGGGACCTGGTTGAACGTCGGCTTTCAGCGTAGACGTCGGTTAGTGAAGTGGGCCGCGCGTAGCCGGAAGTTTTCCGAACGCCGCGACGCTGATTTGTTAAGCTTCAGCAGCGGAAAACACACCCGGACACTGCGCTGCTGGAAAGAAATACTCATGGATGACGATGCTCTTGCAGGTTTGCAGGCCGCTTACCAGACTGCTCCTTCCGCGGCATTAGCGGAGGTCATCATTCGGGAGCTCATCGATCGAGGTGAACTCGCGCAAGCAGAGTCGCTCTACCGGTCTTTGCTTGCCGATGAACCTGGCAGTCAGTCTGAGGAATTCAACCAGCAGTTTGGCATTTCTTCCGGCGAGTTGGCCAACGCCAGCCGAGAAAAGCTTCGAGTAGTAGAGAAGGAAGAATCCGTGGCCGTTGTCGATATGGATCGATTTCGACAGCCGGTTACCGATTTTGGCGACGTTGTCGGTCACGACGCGATCAAGAAGCAAATCAGCCGCAAAATCATAATGCCTTTTCAGAGGCCGTCACTCTTTTCCCGGTTTAAAAAGAAAATTGGTGGAGGCGTCCTACTCTATGGCCCTCCCGGGTGTGGCAAGACGCTGCTGGCACGGGCCACGGCCGGTGAGTGCAATGCATCATTCTTCAACATTGAAATCTCGGACGTACTCGATATGTACATCGGAGAGTCCGAGCGGAAGCTGCACGACCTTTTCGAGAAAGCCCGAGCGGAAACTCCGAGTGTGGTTTTTTTTGACGAGATTGAAGCGCTTGCCGGGAAGCGCGAACACGCGAGGAACTCATCCAGCAGTAACATCGTTAGCCAGATGTTGATGGAACTGGATGGTTTTTCGCAAAATAATTCCCAGGTGCTGGTGCTCGCGTCAACCAACGTGCCGTGGGCCATCGATCCCGCTTTTCTCAGGCCTGGTCGGTTCGACCGTGTTCTGTTTGTGCCGCCTCCCGATAAAGCCGCGAGAGCGGGAATCCTCGCACACCACATGAAAGATCGGCCAGGCGAACAGTCAATTGACTACGAACTTCTTGCGGCCAGGACGTCCGGATTTTCGGGTGCAGACCTGGCTAATCTGATCGACATGGCTGCGGATGAAGCCATCGAAGAGTCGATGTCCAGTGGCAAGGAGCTTCCGATAACTCCCTCACATTTCAAAACGGCCATGAGCGAGTGTCGTCCCACAACGACCGAGTGGCTAACAACTGCCCGAAACTATGCTCGATACGCGAACGACGGCGGCCGGTATGACGACGTGATTGACTTCATCAAGCGATACGGGAAGTAACGTGGGCAAATATCGAATCGTCGACGAGCCACGGGTAAAACCATGGGCAGAGAATCTGATTGTCGATCCGTTTATCGTCCTTTTTGTTGCTATTTTTCTGCCGATCTTCTGGGATCCGCCTTTCATGGGCAGATTCTGGATGCCGTTGGTTTGGCTGCTCATCAACGGCTTTGCTCTTGGTAGTTCGACGCTCGCGAAAGAGGTGATCTATAGCGTTGCGGGTCTCAGCGCAGGCGTTTTGATGGTGGGCGCGGTTTCCGTAATGGTCGCCCAAGGCATCATCACTGTTCCTACTGAGCAGCTGACTCCGTTTGTTCGTCTCGCCCTATTTGGGCTGTTCCTATTCACGCTTTACTCGGTCGTAATGCGTCAATCAACCAGCTACCAGCTTTTCCAGTACACGCAGGGATCCCGGAAGTGAGCCGCCAGGAATTCCTGTTTCAAAAAGCGTGTCGCCACCATGAAATGGGTGATGCAGCGACGGCTATCGACAGCTTAACTGAGCTACTCGGCGAAGACCCAGAAAACGCGATATATCACGGGATGCTGGCTTCCTGCCTGTTGATGGAGTCCCGAATGGTCGCTGCTGAGTATGAAAGCAAAATGGCGTTGAGGCTCGACCACAGTCAGCCGTTTCTGCACCTGGTGAACGCGCGCCTGCTCATACTGCAGCGAAAATTGTCGGAGGCGTTGGCGAAGACTGATGACGCCTTGAGGCTCGATCCAACTTACATCGAAGGCTTCCTGCTCAAGGCCAGGATCTATGCATTGATGGAGGACAGGAAGAAAGCCAAGGCCGCCCTGGATCAGGCACTCTCCCTGGCGCCGGATGAAGTGGACGTTCGGGTGGCGGTCGGCGAATACTTTTTAGAGTCTGGCGATTCTGACCAAGCAACTTTCCATGCGACCGAGGCGTTACGACTGAATCCCCAGAGCAGCGGTGCCAACCTTTTGATGGGGGAGATTCAGCTCGCCAACGGGAATACTTCAGAGGCGGACTATCATGCGAAGTTTGTACTCACAGCCGATCCAGGCTCGGAGCAGGCGCTTCGGTTGTTTGTTGACATACGAATGAGAAAGAACTGGTTCATGGGTGGTTGGTGGAGATTTAACACCTGGGCGGCAACCTTGGGCCAGCAAAAGTCAATCATGGTACTTGTTGGAGCGTTTCTTGCGTTTAATCTGCTCTCCGAGATCGCGAAGCTAATGGGCTATGCGGCCACGTCTGCGTTTCTATCCTACGCTTGGCTGGCTCTTGTCCTTTACTCCTGGGTGGGTCTCCCGGTTTACCAGAAAGCTATGGCCAAAGAGCTTCGGAACTTTCGGTTTAACCCCGACTTTTGAGGTCGGTTCAAGCTCCCTAGCCATCGCGGGCTTTACTGAAAAGGGCCGCTGTCGCTCAGTGTTTCGCGTGTCCTAAACGAGGTGGAGTATCGAATCATGCAACCCTGGTGGTCGGCTCGCGATACCTTTCGAGAAATCGTCATCCCAATACGCTCCCATCGGCAGCATGGCGCCTACGTCTACAGCCACGACAACGTAGAAGTCGGTGATCGGAGCAACCTCCATGACAAAAGCCCAAAAAAGTGATCGACAGCGCCTGACTGCTTTGGCGTTGTGTGCAGCGTTATTTGCTGGGTCGGCTGCAGCCCAGAGCACCATCCATGACGCCAGCGCGGCAAGCGGTATCTCGGTCGCCGCGCCCGTGGCGTTTGCCGGGCTCTCAGCCGCCGCGACGCTGGCGGCAGCAACGTATATCACCGTCAAATCCATCGAGGTGTCAGCGCTCGGGACTGCCGTCGTGGCAGAAGCGCTGGTGGACGGGGCTGCGACGGCAGTCAGCTTTACGATCGACGGCGCCGCCGGGTTTGCGGCGGGCGCCGGTACGGTTCTCGAAGCCGCATCGGTCGCGGGAGGCATTCTGCTTTATGACGGCAGCCAGGCGGTTGCGCTGCTGGCCGATGATGAAGGTCAGAAGCTGCTGTTTCATGAGCGGCTGACTCCCTGAACCTTAGGGTTTGCATCAGCAACCGCCGCGACGAAGACATCTACGATGTTGAACCAGGTCTCTGTTCTCTCGCTCAGGTTTAGCGGCATGGCTGCCGCTCTTGCCGGGATCCTGATTCTCTTCATTACCGAGCCCGCCTTGGCCGGTCAGCCCTGCGAACAACGCAGTCATACGGTTGAGCAATTGAGTAATGGGATGGCGCTGGCGTCTCGAACGGCCAGGGCTCTGGATCGGGAGGCTGTGAGCGTTGGCGTCATCGCCAGGATGGGGCAGGACCTCAGCAAATGGCAGCAGCGCTACTCGCATATTGGTCTGGTTTACCGGGGCAGCGGACCAGAAGCTGACCCCGTCTGGCGCGTAGTGCACAAGCTGAACGACTGCGGCTCGGACCGGGCCAACGTTTATCGGCAGGGGCTCGCCGAGTTCTTCACCGATGGCCCGTTTGACTGGGAGACCGCGATTGTTCCGCTGGCGCCGGAGCTCGCAAAGAAAGTACTCCCGGCGCTAGCGGACGATCCGAAGATCACCGGGCTCCACGAGCCGCGGTACAGCATGGTGTCGTACGTCTGGGGCACCCGCTATCAGCAGTCGAATCAGTGGGCTCTGGAAACGCTGGCGATGCTGCTCAACCCAGAGATCCACACTCGAAGTCAGGCGCAGCAGTGGCTGTTTTCTCAGGCCTACCGGGCCGACCGGCTGCGGCTGGGAACGCTCACACGGCTCGGTGCACGAGTCAGCAAAGCCAACGTCGCGTTCGACGACCACCCGAACCACCTGAGGTTCACCGGCCGAATCGACACAACCACCGCTGATTCAGTGTTGCGTTGGCTGGAGCGCACGGGGGTTGGCGACTCCAGGTTCATCGTTCGGTTGAATTGAGCACGCTGAAAGCCGTTCTCGGAAAACCACAGGAAAACGCTCGGACAAAGTGGCGTTCTGCAGACGTCCAAGCACATGGTCCTGGCCCTGTTTCTCGGGTTTTGTCGTATCTGAAATTAGTACCGAGAAAAGGAGCCGGATATGAGATTCGCAGGCGTTGTTTTAGCAGTTATTTTATGCAGCTCTGCGGGAGCTGCGGTACGGGTTGACCAGGACAACCGGAATCTGGAGGGAACCTTGCTGGGTCCATTTCCTGACGAACCCCTCGAGACCGGCTTTGCGCAAACGTTTCGCGCAGGGCGCTCGGGCACGCTGAATCGGATCACCGCGGCGGTTGAGTGCGATTCGAGTTTTTCTGGAACGGTTAAAGCCAGGGTTTGGCATCAGGATGTAGCTGGGACTTGGTTGATGCTCGGAGACACGTTGAGAGACTCAAGCGAATTCGTCGGGAGTGACGCAGTGGGGCTGCCTCATTACCACCGTTTCTATTTCTCCGGCGTGCCAATGCAGACCGGCAGAAACTATATGGTCGACTTTGCGTGGGAAGGGACGTCCTGCCGTTTTGGTTTCAGCTTTTCAATGAATTACCCGCGGGGTGATTTTGGCGCTACCGGCGGCACCGGGGGATTCACTGCGCTCGCCTCGCCGGATTTTGATCTTGCGTTCGTTACCTTTGTCGACGATGGTGAGCCCAACTCGCTTTGCAGCTTCGATGCGTGGAACCCGTCGACGGATCGGGTGCCGTCCTGGGCGCCGTTGTGCCATTGCCTGAAGCACTCTGATGCGCGCTCATTGCTATGTCGCTTCGATATGCCGGAGCTGGTCTTATTCCGCGAGATTCCGTTCTTCGAGGAAGAGGGAGAAATTCGCTACAGTGCGACCCCGATGATTGAGCTGGGCTGGCTGGCTATCAAGGAGTCCCCGGCTATCGAGGGGCAGTTTTCAGCTCCGTCGATTGAAGCAGAAGGGTTTCAGCCTGGAGAAAGCCGAGATTTCTCTACCTCTTTCCAGCGCCTCGAACCGGGTCGGATTACAGTCGAGGTGGGGTTCGAAGAAGGGGCCTATCAATTCTCGATCCGAGAGGATCATCTTAAGTGACTTGGCAGAATTGGACCAGGATGTAAGCGCTGACTGAGGCAGCCGCCTGCGCGCAAACCGGTACTTTTGGCCGGCGCGGAGGTGGCTGCTGTCGGTGCTATGATCCGCCTCCTTATCCTGGGAGAGCCATTCAATGCGAAACCTGACTGCGGGTCTTATTGTTCTTCTCGCGGCGCTGTCTTCCCACGCCGCCTCCTCCTATCGGGATATCGTCGAAAACGCTTATTCGGCTGACGGACCTGGAGCTGCGGTTCTCGTCGTCAAGAACGGCGAGGTGGTCTTTCGCGATGCGGTGGGCATGGCCAATATCGAGCTCGGTATCCCGCTGCGGCCGGACCATGTTTTTCGGCTTGGGTCCATTACCAAACAGTTCACCGGCGCGGCCGTGATGCTGCTGGTTGAAGAAGGGAAGGTGGATCTGGATGCGCCGATCCAGGAATACCTGCCGGATTATCCGGATCATGGCCACACGATCACCACCCGGCACTTGCTGACCCATACCTCGGGCATCTTCAACTACACCGATATCCCCGGCTATTTCGCGGAGGGCCGAACCCGATCCGACCTGACAACCGACGAGCTGATCGAGGTGTTTGCCGATCTGGAGATGAACTTTGCCCCCGGTGATCAGTTCAGCTATTCGAACTCTGGCTACGTCCTCGCTGGGGCCATCATTGAAAAGGTGTCTGGTCAGAGCTACGCCGATTTTGTTCAACAGCGAATTTTTGATCCGCTGGGTATGGAGAACAGCCACTACGGTGGCGCCCAGCTCATCAAAGGTCGGGCATCGGGCTACAGCGCCGGCAGCGAGGGGCATGTCAACGCCGACTTCATCAGCATGACCCAACCGCATGCCGCGGGCTCGCTGCTTTCCACGGTGGACGATCTGGCCAAATGGAACGCCGCGCTGTTTGCCGGTGAGCTGCTGACGGAAGCGTCCGTCGAGGAAATGATCAAACCGTTCAAGCTGAACGATGGCAGCCTCTCGCGCTATGGCCTTGGGTTCTCCGTCGACGACTTTCGCGGCGAGCCTTCCGTCTCGCACGGCGGCGGCATCAACGGGTTCACCACCCAGCAGCGGTACCTGCCTGACCAAAACATCTACACCGCGATCCTGACCAACACGAACGCAAAGTCGCCCAGCTACACCGCCGACGTGCTTTCTTCCCTGGCCATGGGTCGTCCGCACGATCCGCAGCCGATCGATATGGAGGCAGCAACGCTGCAGGAATACACCGGCGCCTACGAGGTGGCCGAGGGTGATTTCCGGAAGATCTTTTTCGAGGACGGAAAACTCTTCAGCCAGCGTACAGGCGGCCAGCGGTTTTCCATCTTTCCAACCGACGAAGACACCTTCTACTACGAGGCGTCGTTTTCGCACATCGTGTTCGATCGCAACCGCAAAGGTGAGGTCGTGCGGATGCTGTTCTATCCCAACGGCGCCAAGAAAGCGAACGTCGCCAAGCGCGTGGGCCCGGCAGAACAAGAAGAGCGTGCTGTGGCGGCGGTATCGCCCGAGCTTTTCGACCTGTGGGCCGGCGTTTATGAGATCCAGCCGGGTTTCAATCTGACCATCACTCGCGAGGGTGATGCGCTTATGTCCCAGGCTACCGGACAGGGGAAGTTTCGTCTGTTGCCCGCGTCCGCCAACCGCTATTTCCTGCGGGAGGTGCCTGCCGAGGTCGAGTTTGCGGTTGGCGATGACGGACGCGCCAGCGAGCTGACGCTGTATCAGGGTGGACGCGAGATCGTTGCAGCGCGGCTGACCGAAGGCTGAGCCACGGCTGTAGAAGGCCGATGAGTTCGGCGGCGAGGGATCGAAGATACTTTTAGAACGCCCGCCCGGCAGCTCGCTGGAGGCGAACACTCCCGCTCACGGCCAGTGATTGCGTGCATTGGGTCACAGGTTTTCGACAAAAAACGGCCTAATCACCCGATTCAAACGCTGATTCACACGGTTAGGTGGCACTTTTTACCGAAACTACGGCCAGCGGAGTCTGTAATGATCCACCTGACCCCAATCCGTCGCCGCGGCAGCGAACGGATTTTCGCCAGCATTTCGGTGACTTTTCTGCTGCTTTCGGCGCTGCTGCCGAGCTCGGCGCTTGCCCAGGATTTTGTGCCGCCAACCCATACATTTAAAGACCTGGCAGTCTTCCAGGAAGCCACTGGGGCGCAGGACCTCACGGGTCCGCTGCCGGAAGTGAGCGGCCTGGTTTCGCAGCAGACGGTCGGTCAGGTCACCTTCGAGACCGATTCGCCCTCGGCGCTGGAGTTTGGCCCCTGGTTTGTGCCGGAGGGCGATCTGGTGCAAACGTCAGACCCGTTCCGGCTCCTGGTAGACGGGCAGGATGTGTTCAGCGTCGTTTTTGCGTCGCCGGTTGCCAGCTTTGGTCTCGAGCTTCGCGCAGTCGGTCCGGATCAGCCAAGGCTCGACGGTGAGGCCGCCGATTCTGCCTACAACATCACGCTTTGCCGGGTCGTCTTCTCGACCGGCGACGGATGCCCGGCGGCTGAGGTGATCGACAAAGTTTTAATACGTGTTCAGCGATTCAATAACCGTGCGCCGGACCAGTTTGCTGGCTTCTGGTCAGATGAGCAGATCGCCCAGGTGTTGATCGAAGACCTGAGCGAACCGACTGACGGCAACGAGCTGTTTGGAAGGGTGTACGGTGGCGGTGAGCCGCGTCCCTTTCCCGCCTTCGACCGTTTTGAAAACGACGACCTGCCCCTGACGGCCTCGTTTCTGGCAGAGGACATCGTGCTTCTCGGCGAAAATTTTGCCACGCTTCAGACCCACTCGCTTCATCGGTCAAACGACGAAGATTGGATCTTTTACGGCGCGACGCCAAAAACCGTGGAACTGACCGTCAGCAGCGATCAACCCGAATTCCACGCCGTGGTTGATTTCTTCCCGGGCGAGCGCGCTGGCGACGCGTCCGTACCGTCGCTGATGACTTTGGGTGACTGTGCCGGACTGCCAGGCACGCTGACCTTGAGTGGGCAGTACCCGTCGGGGGGCACGCTGGTCAGAGTGCGTAACTGCGGCGTGGAGGAACCGGTCCGCTACGACTTTCTGCTCGAGGTGATCGAATTCGACAGAATCTTAGGCGGCGCCGTGGGCATTGGTACTGTCACCGAGGAGGGTACAGGCGACCCGGTCAGCGTGGCGCTCCTGAACGATGATGGGCGCCTGTCCTTTTCCAGCCCTTCGTCTGGCGGCTTTCGCTTCCTCTTTCTCCCTGGCGTCGAGACCACGCTGACGGTGGTTTCGCCGCTGTTCGAGGCTTTGCCGGTTGTGGTGGAGGCGGTCGGTGAATTCGAATCGCCGCCCCCAGTTGAGGTTGTTGTGCGGCCAAAAGCGCAAATTCTGTTTGCCAGTGGATTTGAGCAGCTATAAACGCCGCGCAGGCTACCAACAGCGCCCGGGGATAGTCGGCGGCGCCTAAACAGGGTAAGTTTCAGCGTTCCGCTGTCGGCTGTTACGAGTCCAAACTTCCGCTTTGAAAAGTTCCTGGCGACTGGCGCTGGTCGCATTCCTTATTCCGTTCGTTTGGGTGCCGCCCGCCGCTGCGGTCTCCCCGATCGCAGTCTCCGGCGAGGAAACGGGGGCGCCACTCGGAGAAAGCTTCACCATCTGGCATGACCCGACGGGCGCTGCGGATCTTGCTCAGGCCCGCACAGCGTTCGAGGTCGGAGAGTTCACGCCACCGGAGGGCGGCGGCTCAACCGGGCTAGCGCCCGGGGCGTTCTGGAGCCACTTCGAGCTCCAGAACACGTCATCGGATTCGATTGAGCTGCGTCTGGAATACATCGATCATCAGCTGATTTTTCTGCGGGCCTTCCAGGCTTCGACGGGTGAGGCGACCTTCCGGCAGCTGGTTGACCTGTCTCTTGAGCGGCCATTCTCGGAGCGGCCCATCCCGCACCATCGATTTGTGGTGCCTGTCGCGCTGGCTGCGGGCGATTCCGCCGAGTTTTTCGTTCAGTACGGCTCGCATGACATGGGCTTCGTGTTCCCCGAGCTCCGGATCTGGTCTCCCGCTACTCTGGCGAAGTCGCAGGGTCTGGAGCTCACCGTCATCAACCTGATTGTCGGCGGACTGCTCGTGATGGCGCTGATCGCGTTTGTCGCCGGAGTCGCAACCGGCGGCCGGTTTTTTTACTTCTATGGGCTGCACGCGCTTGCATCGATCGCCGTTTGGTACACGGTGCTGGGGTTTACCCACCAATTTCTTCTCACCGAAAGCTTCAACTGGCGCTACATGTCGATCACCGGCGCCATAAGCCTGCTGACCGGCCTGTATTTCGCGAGGGAGTTTCTGCAGACCCGACAGCACACCCGAGGCTTTGACTATCTGCTGCTGTTCTTGATCGTTAACAGCGTCTTCCTGCTTTTCTCAGCGGTGTTCGGGCAGATCACTCTGGCGATCATTTCGATCACTCTTGCACTGTTGCTGTATCCGATTGTCTCGGTCGTGGGCCTAGTGCGCTGGTATCAGGGCGCGCGGGAGGCGGCCATTTTTACCTTTGCCTGGACGATCCTGGTGATCGGTCTGTTTACCCAGGCGCTTCGGGACCTTGGTGTCGTCGAGCACAACTTCGTCAACTACTACTGGCCTGCGGTGGGGTCTTACGCCGAGATGGCCGTCATCCTGATCGCCATGGGCGTTCGCATCCGCGACCTTCGTGGACTTAAAGAAGCGGCCGAGCGGGCGCATCTGGCGCAGCTCACGCAGAGCAAGGAAATGCTCGAGGAGCAGGTGGCCGAGCGAACCGCCGAGCTGGAGGCGGCCAAAAACGCGGCTGAGGTTGAGGCCCGCACGGACACTCTCACCGGCGTCGACAATCGGCGCAGCTTTATTACCCAGGGCCAGCAGATGCTGGACCGGTGCCGACGTGAGAGCCAGCCGCTGTCCCTGGCCATGCTCGATATCGATCATTTCAAAGCCATCAACGACCAACATGGACATGACGTGGGTGATCGAGCGCTGGTCGCTTTCGCTCGCGAGGTGATGAACCTGATTCGTGACCGCGACCTGTTTGGCCGGGTGGGCGGCGAGGAGTTTGCACTCATGTTCGGCACGGATCGCGATGGCGCCGAGCAGACCGCGCAGCGGCTGGTCAAGCAAATTGCAGAGATCCGCCTGGAGGTGCCGGATGGACAGGTGACCTTTACCGCGAGTATCGGCATCGCGCATCTCGGTGAGGAGACCAACCTGCAGGAGCTACTCAAGCTGGCTGATGAGGCGCTCTATGTCGCCAAGCAAACCGGTCGAAATCGGGTCTCGGTCGCAGACGGGTCCTAACGCTGCGTGACCGGATATCCTGCTGCCGCAAGCCAGCAACTCCACGAAAAACCTCGTATTTTTATATGACTTTTGTCGGTAGTGGAGTGGCTGCGATCGGCTAGAATGGCCCGCCAGCTTCCCTCATTACGGATAATTGTTATGAAACAGACGCTCCTCACCGTTTCCGCCCTTGCGCTGGCAGGATCTGCCGCCGCCGCTGATCTTGATGAAGTGCTCTCGTGCAACTACGAGACGATGGGTGGTATCGAGAACATCAAAGCCGTTGAATCAGCCCGGATGACCGGCACCATGACCATGGGGCCAATGCAGGCGCCTTTCACGATTGAATTCAAGCAGCCCAACAGCGTGCGGCTGGAGTTTGAGGTACAGGGCATGACGGCTGTGCAGGCTTACGACGGCGAAACTGGCTGGGCCATCATGCCGTTCATGGGTAAAACCACGCCTGAAGAGATGGCGGACGACCAGCTCAAAGAAATTCAGGAAATGGCCGAGTGGGAAGGACCGCTGGTCGACTGGCAGGAGAAAGGCCACACCGTCGAGCTCATCGGCACCGAAGATGTGGAGGGCACCGAGGCGTATGCGCTGAAGGTCGTCCGGGCCGGCAGCGAAGACGAGGCCACCTACTACCTGGATACCGAGTACTGCCTGCCGTTCCTCTCCAAGGGGACCCGCGACATTCAGGGCAACTCGTTGGCCTACTCACAAACCATCGGCGACTATAAAGAGGTCGGCGAAATTGTGATGGCGCACTCCATGATTGCCAGCATCGGTGAGGGTGCGGCTCCCATGCAGCAGGCGATTACGATCGAGACCACGGAGCTGAACGTCAGCGATATCGACGCCGATCGCTTCGCCATGCCCGAAGTCGAAGAGCCAGCCGCCACCACCGAGTGAGCACACTCGCGGGTCACCGAAGTCGCCCCGTTTCACCAGGGGCAAAAACCCGGGGCACGCCCGACAACACGTCGGGCGTCACCCCGGAGTTCTTGAGCACGTACAGGGGAATCCTATGAGCATCCGCACCACTTTCTGCGTTGCGGCCATCGCTTTGGCCACCGGGGCGCAGGGCGCCATTGAGCTTAAGTCATCGACCTTTGGGGGCTTAAGCGCGCGCAGCATCGGGCCGGCCGTGATGAGCGGCCGCATCTCGGCCATCGATGGCGTCGTCAGCGACGACAGCCCGGTGACGATCTACGTGGGAACAGCCAGCGGCGGCGTCTGGAAATCGGATGACGGCGGCATTGTCTACAAGCCGATTTTCGACGAGCACACGCAGTCGATCGGAGCGGTGCGGGTCGATCCGAACAATGCCGAGACGGTCTGGGTCGGCACCGGCGAAAGCTGGGTGCGCAATACGGTTGCGCCCGGCGACGGTGTTTATCGCTCCACCGACGGCGGCAGCAAGTGGCAATACATGGGGCTCAAGGACAGCGACCACATCGCCGAGCTGCTGGTGCATCCGGAAAACAGCGATGTCGTGTTTGTCTGCGCGTTGGGTCACCTGTGGGCTGAGGGTGGTGACCGCGGCGTATTCCGCAGCCAGGATGGCGGACAGACCTGGGACAACGTGCTCAAAATCGACGACACCACCAGCTGCTCCGACCTGGCGATGACCCCCGACGGCGGCACGCTCTATGCCGGCATGTGGTACGTCCAGCGCTATCCGGACTTCTTCGAATCGGGCGGCGAAACCTCCGGGCTCTATCGGAGCACCGACGGTGGCGATACCTGGGAGGAGTTGACCGACGGAATTCCTGAAGGCGAGAAAGGGCGCATTGCGGTCACCGTCGCCTCGTCTGAGCCTGAGCGTGTGTACGCGACCATCGAGAGCGAGAACACGGCGCTGTATCGGTCTGACGACGGCGGAGACACCTGGGCTGAGAAGGACGACTCCGGAAATATCCAGATGCGGCCTTTTTACTTTGGTGAGCTGGTGGTTGACCCCAGCGACCCGGATCGCGTGTACAAGCCGGGCTTCAGCCTGACCGTTTCGGATGACGGCGGAGACAGCTTCTCCGGCATGTTCGGGGCGGGCTTCTCCGTTTCGATTCACCCCGACCACCACGCGCTGTGGATCAATCCTAACAACCCGCAGCAGCTCTTCCTGGGGACCGACGGCGGTGTTTACGTCTCAGAAAACAAGGGTTTTAACTGGCGCCACGTGGCCAATCTTCCGGTCAGCCAGTTCTATCATGTGGCTGTCGATTCGCGCTGGCCCTACAACGTTTACGGCGGTCTGCAGGACAACGGCTCTTGGATGGGGCCGTCTCAGGCGCCGGGCGGAATCCAGAACCGGCACTGGCAGAATATCGGCTTCGGAGACGGCTTCTGGTCATTCCCCGATCCGACCGACGATCGCATCCTCTACACCGAGTATCAGGGTGGCCAGCTCAAGCGGGTTGATCGGGAAACCGCAGAGATCAAGCGAATTCAGCCGGCGGCCGAAGAGGGCCAGGAGAAGCTGCGCTTCAACTGGAACACGCCGCTTCACCTCAGCGCCAGCAAGCCGGGGACCATTTACTACGGCGCGCAATATCTGTTTCGAAGCCGCGATCGCGGTGAATCCTGGGAGGCGATCTCGCCCGACCTCACCACCGACGACCCGGCCGGGCAGCGCCAGGCGGAGTCCGGCGGTATCTCTGTCGACAACACCACCGCCGAAAACTACACGACCATCTACTCGATCAGCGAGTCGCCGCTGGATCACCGCACGATCTGGGTCGGCACCGACGACGGCAACGTCCAGCTGACCCGCAACAGCGGTCGAGACTGGGAGAACCTGGTGGGGAACATCGAAGGTGTCCCCGCCGGCACCTGGGTGTCGCGCGTCGAGGCGAGCCCGCATGACAAGGGCACCGCATTTGTCACCTTCGACGGCCACCGTCGGGGAGACATGAAAACCTACGTGTTCCGAACGACCGATTTCGGAAAGACGTGGACGGCCCTGGCCAGCGACGACATCGAGGGCTATGCCTGGGTGATCAAACAGGATCCGGTGAACCCCGAGCTGCTGTTTCTCGGCACCGAGCGGGGGCTGTATATCAGCCTCGACAATGGAGAGAACTGGGCGCGTTTTTCTCAGAACCTGCCGAAGGTGGCGGTCCATGACCTGGTGGTTCATCCGACCGAGCACGATCTGGTTATCGGCACCCACGGGCGCGGCGTTTACGTTATCGACGACATCACGCCCCTGCGCGGTCTGACTCAGGACATCATCGACGCTAACGTTGCGATCCTGCCGACCCGCCCAGCGCCCATGGTGCTGAACGCGCAGCTGCAGACCTTCGGCGCCAACGATTCGTTTACCGCCAATAACCCGCCGCAGTCGGCAACCGTCGTCTACTTCCTCAAGAAGCGTCACCTGTTCGGTGATCTCAAGGTGGACATTTACGACGAGAACGATCGCCTGATCGCCACGCTGCCCGGCGGCAAGCGGATCGGCCTCAACCGCGTGGAATGGCCCATGCGGTTTAAGGCGCCCAAGTTCCCGCCTGCCACCAACCTGGTGCCAGGATTCCTCGGTCCGCGCGTGCCGGAAGGCGAGTATCGGGCGGTGTTGACCAAAGGCAAAGAAACGCTGGAGACCAGTGTCCAGCTGGTCGCTGACCCCCGCACGCCTCATTCGAAGCGCGATCGCGTGGCTCAGCAAACGCTGGCGCTCGAGCTCTACGACATGATCAACGATCTGACCTTCCTCTCTGACAACCTGATTGAGGTGCGGTCGCAGGCGATGAAACACGCAGAGGGCGCTGACGAAACGCTGGCTCAGTCGCTGGAAACTTATGCTGACGAGCTGGAGACGCTTCGCACGTCGCTGTCTTCCAGCAAAGGCGGCATGATCAGCGGCGAGGAGCAGCTGCGCGAGCGACTCGGCACGCTCTACGGCAACGTGACCAGCTATGACGGTCGCCCGAGCACCACGCAGCTCAGCCGCCGGGACACCCTCGGGCAGGAGCTGACGGACGCCCTGGAAGCCAGCGAAAGTCTGCTGGTGTCAAAGCTTGCGGACGTGAACGCTCAGCTTGGCGAGGCGGGCCTCGACGCGCTGAGGGTGCTGGATCGGGCGGACTGGAACGAGGAAGAGGGCATGGCCAGCTTCACCACCGCCGTCTGGCAGCCCGGCTGGGCTGCGCTGCTCCCGCAGGCGCTGTGGGGCATCGATCGGTCGAGCAACCACTGAAGTACGGGTGATGGAGCGATGAGCGGTCAGCCGCTGAGCCCCGACGACGTCTCGAGAATCATCGAGATGGCCTGGGAGGATCGCACTCCTTTTGAGGCCATCGAAAGCCAGTTTGGGCTCAGCGAGTCGTTGGTAATCGACCTCATGCGCAGAGAGATGAAGGCTTCTTCGTTTCGCCTCTGGCGCAGGCGCGTGTCCGGTCGAAAGACAAAGCACAGCGCCAAGCGCCCGGCTGTCGTGCTGCGCGCGTACGCGCCGACTCAGTACAAGCGCTGACGGCATCCGACAGGAGAAACCGGTGGACATCGAGCTGGTATCCGGTGGAAACGATTTAGCGGAAGCTGCCGCTGTGATGGCGCAGCTTCGGCCGCAATACTCTGCGTCGGGCCTGCGGTCCCAGATCGAAAAACAGCTCAAAGCGGGCTACCAGCTGGCTTGCGCTCGCAGCGCGGGCCGAGTGATCGGCGTTGCGGGCTTTGTTGTTGCCGAAAAGCTCGCCTGGGGCAAACACGTCTATGTCGACGACCTGGTGGTTGATGAAGGGCATCGCAGCTCAGGGGCAGGGAGCGCGCTGATCGATTGGCTCAAAGCCTATGGCCGTGAACAGGGCTGCGGCGAGCTGCACCTTGATTCTGGCGTCCAGCGCTTCGGCGCCCACCGGTTTTACCTGCGGCATGGGTTTGACATCACCAGCCACCATTTCACCGCCTGCAGGTTGTAACCGGCTCGATCACTTCAGGCTTTTCGGCCAATTTTTCCGGATTTTCACAGGCGCATCGCGCAGCAAACGTGTAAGCTTTTTTCGCCGGTCGATCGGGGCCTTTGGCTTGGATTTGAGACCGGGGAAGGGGCATTTGCCGAAAGGAGATATTGTGAAAAAGACGGTTGGATTGGTGGTTGCAGCGCTGCTCGCGCAGCAGCCGGTCTGGGCTCATCACGGGCCAGAGCACCTTGTTTCGAACGAATCGACGAACCCAGCGGGAATGGGCGTGGTAGCTGCGGGCCTGGTACTGCTGGTTGCCGGCGTGACCTATCAGCGCTGGCGAGCACGTCGCGTCAAGCAGGGAGCGTCCCAATGAAGGGCTGGCTGAAGGTAAAAGAGGCTGAGGCCCATTGTGACGTCCCGTGCGGCATCTATGATCCAGTGACCGCCCAGGTCGCCGCGGTCTCGGTGACTCGCTTTCTCGATCAGATTGCTGAAACCGAAGCCGCCGGGCTCGACAGTGCGGCAAATCTGGCCAAGCTGGCCAGGCTGACCCAGCAGAAAGAGGAGCATGCCGCAGAGGTCAAGGCGGCGGTGATTGTTATCTGGGGAGACTACTTCAAGCCTCCGCACATCGAGGCGCACCCCGAAATTCACACCGTGACGCACGAGATCATGCGTGCCGCGTCATCCTGCAAGCAGGAGCTCGATCCTGCGAACGGGCGGCGGCTGGTCGATCTGGTCAATCAGTTTGCCGACATTTTCTGGGCAACCAAGAACGTCGAGACCCGTCGCGTGAAAGTTCCCTACGAGCCGAAGCTGGAGATTTCTCAGGCTGTGTTCGAAGCTGCCTGATCAGCCGGCTTGTGTTCCATGTTTTTCGAGTAAAGGGAACCAGCATGGAGCCGACCTATGGGGACGGCGCCCGCTTGCTGGCTTTAAGGCTGCCCGCCCGCTTTCTGCGGGCGGGTATGCCGGTTGTTGTCGAGGTTGCCCCCGACCGCTTCATCGTCAAGCGAGTCCAGCAGGTTCTAGACTCAAAACACGTTCGCCTGTGTAGCGACAACACCGCAACCTGGTCGCGCTACTGCGACCGCCCGATGGAAAAGTCCCAAATACGCGGGGCAGTTTTTTGGCCGCTGCGTCGGGAGCCATTGAACCCGCAACCGAGTGCCAGCCAGCGCTAATCGCTGAGGTGCTTCAGGAATCCAGAAGTCCGTGTTCGGTCAGAAACCGAACCGTCAACTCGTCGACCTGCTGTCGAGCCTCGTCGTTCCGAAAGAAATGGCCCACCTCGAAAAGGTGATATTCAAATGGGTTGTCCAGTGCATTCATCTTGTCGACAAACTCAACGAACTCATCTTCGGGTGCCAGGTAGTCGTACTTCCCGTGGAACGCAATGGTGGGGACCAGCCCGGCTTTGACGTTGTGAAACAGCGAGACCTTTTTGGCCTGACCGTCGGTCATGGCTTCAAAGAATGAACTCTTCCCAGTGTTGTAAGTAGAAGAATGCAGAATCAGCGCGTTGGGGCGGGCCTGGGCCTGGGCCGGGTCGCCTGCTGACAGGATAGCGCTCGCGCCGGCGAGATGAGCGCCGGCGGAAAAGCCGCCCGCCACGATCCGATTTGCGTCTATCCCTAACCTCCCTGCCTGTTCTCGGGTCCAGCGGATAGCGGCCTTAACGTCGTCGATGCAGTCGAACAGGTTCGAGCCATGGACGTCAGCGATCCGGTACTCAAACGAGATGGCCACCATACCTCGGGCCGCCAGCTTCTCAGCGCTTGCGTACGACCACTCTGGCGTTCCAATGGCCCAGCCGCCCCCGTGGAATGTCAAAAGCGCCGGCCGCTGCTCGGCGGGCTTGTGGCCGTCGGGTAAAAAGATATGCGCCTCCAGGTCAACGCCGGCGACCTGTCGAAACACCTCAATGCGGTCTGCCCGCTCCCGTACGGCCACCTCTGCCCGATGTGTTGCCTTGACCTTTGCCAGCAGCGGATGGGCTGGATAGTCCTGCTCGAACTGGTCCAAAACCGGTCCCCAGTCGGCGGGGCCGTAGTTGACCTCAAAGGTGTTGAACATTTGACCATAGAGATAGTCTTTGATCGGGCTGGCTGCGTTCAGGCTGTGGATGGTCCGATATCGGGACATGAGCTTTTCTCGCGGCTTGTCCTTGTGGTCGAAGCGCGCGTCTCCGGCCGACTCAAACTCAACGAGTTTGTCGATAAAGCGGATAAAGCGCGAGGACCAGAGCGCTTTCGGATCGTTTAGCTGCCCGTTGCCGATCGCCACAAAGTAGTCGTCATTCGCCTCGACCGCTCTTCCCTTAAGCTCCTGCTGCAGACCCGGGTAATAAAGCCGCAGGGTGTTGAAAGCCGCCTGAATTTCGACTTCCACACGCGCCTGCACATCCTCGTGGAGCGGCTGGGCTTGCTGAATCAGCCCGGCGACTTCTGCCTCAAGGTTCGCCTGCTGCTGCTCGACGCTGCGGGAAAAGTCGTCAAAATCTGCCGCGAAGAAGGTCCGATAGTTCTCGGAAACGGCCTTTTCTGAGGTGCTTAGCACCGTGAGTATTTCCAGGAGCAACCGGTTTTCGGCTGCGTGCTCTCCCTCGAAGATTAGGGCCTCATCCGTTTTGGGGATCTGGACCTGGAGGTTGCTGCCTGGAGACGCAAAGACTTCGATCGATCGGTCCGCAAAACTGAGCCGGTGAAACGATGATGAACTGACGAACTCGGCCCGAAATTCACCGCTCGGGGTGATAGCAATCTCAACGTCATCTTCGTGCTCGGACACTGACCACCCGTCGCTGATCGGGGGCGGCGAGGAGTTGAGAGTCAGCGCCCGGGGTGGCGCTTCATCGATTCGACCGCTGATGACCGTCGGGTCTCCCGGTTCCGCATAGCCCGCAGTTGCGGCCAGAATCAGGCATGCCGCTGCGGCCGTCAGGCGCAATAGTCGTGTCACGATTACCTCATCTGATGTTGCTGCCAGTAAGGATACGGCCAGGGCTTCCAAAGGTTACGGCCTGCACACCATTAACGGCATCAGCCCTTCGTGCTCAAACAAGTCAGCTCTTTCTACAGAGCAGCGCAACAGAACCATCATGGTTTTGAGCGACAATGGAGAAGACGCGCCTGGTCGGCGACAGGGCGAAACGGCAGGCCGTGCAAGCGCGGGTTTGCATGGGCCGCTGGATTCGGCCATAACATCCACTTAACGCGGTCAACTGGAGGCAGCGCATGTCCTTAACGTTTTATACCAACCCGATGTCCCGTGGCCAGATTGCACGGTGGATGCTCGAGGAAGTCGGTCAGCCCTATGACCAGGTGCTGGTCGAGTATGGACCGGAAATGAAGTCCGGCGACTACCTGGCGATCAACCCGATGGGTAAGGTGCCGGCTCTGGTCCACGATGGGCATGTTGTCACCGAAGCCGCAGCCATTTGCGCCTACCTGGCTGATGCTTTTCCGGAGGCGCAGCTCGCGCCAACGGCACAGGAGCGCGCCGACTACTACCGCTGGCTGTTTTTTACCGCGGGCCCGCTTGAGCAGGCGATTACCAACAAAAGCGTCTTCAAGCTGGAGCCGGACGCCAAACAGCAGGCCACCGCCGGGTACGGCTCCTACGAGGCAGCGGTCGACGCCATCGAGTATGCGGTATCCGGCAAAGAGTACGTCTGCGGTGACCGCTTCACGGCGGCTGACGTCTATGTCGGGTCGTCGGTCGATTGGGGGCTGCAGTTCGGCACGTTGCCGACCCGGCCGGCTTTCGAGGCGTACGCTGAGCGGCTGCGCCAGCGCAAAGCGTATACCAAGGCCAAAGCAATCGACCAGGAACTGATTGCAGCGCAGCAGGGTTCCTGATCCCAAGGACGAAGCAGCGATTCGAATTCTTGGCACTTCCCGGCTCGCCCGGCGGCCGGAAGCGGATCGGATGCACCCTCACGGAACAACAACGTGTGTCCACGTAGTGTTTCGAGTGTGGCCACCCGCTTTTATGTCTATTACGACGGCGCCTGCTCTGCGTGTGTGGAGCAGGCCGACCAGCTTCGCAAGGCCGATCGGCGCCATCAGAAGCTGAGCTTCATCGACTGTGCGGGTGATGACTTTCACGACGAAGCGGCTGAACGAGACGGCCTGACCCAGGCCGCGCTCCTGCGTACCATTCACGTCAGGTCCAGTGATGGCACCTGGTTTCGCGGTGCCGAGGCAATCGCTGAAATCTACGAGTCTCAGGAAATGAAGCGTACGGCCCGCTTCTGGAAATCTCCGGTCGCCCATCTTGCCTACCAGTCGCTCATATTTGTGCGGCCGCTGCTGACGCGCGTCGGGGGCGGCAAACTCGCCAGCCGTCTGGTGCGTCGGCAGGCCGAACGCCTCAACCGCGACCAAAGCGAATCCTCGGACTGAATCCCGATTCGGGCGGTCTTGCCCTTAGCCGCCCTCAAATCCATTTCGGAAAACGACCAGCGGCACCGGCCGGGTATCCGCCGGCGCCGCAATCGGTCCGGCAGCGGGTTGCCTGACGGCGCCGGGGTCTTTCAGACCGGGCCGCTCCGTATTGAAGGCAAAGAGCTCCTGCCCATGAAACGGAACAGTGCCCGAGCCGGTGTTTGGGTCGCCGTTGCCGACGAAATAGAGCCTGTCGTTTAACACCGTGAGATCACCGATCTGGCCCGGCGAGAAAGCGATAAATGGTGGCGCGCCTGGACTGACGTTGAGGATCGGACCGTTGCGGAACACGGGAAAATGGAGATCCTCAGCAGCCATCATAAAGAGGTTCATCCGGGGAACTTCGGTTTCGCCAATAAACGGCAATTCCTGGCGGATATCGCGCTCGAGCACATAGGCGAGAAAGCCGTTGATCGAAGTCAGATAGCGGATGCTGCCCACGCCGTTGTCATCGCCCCATTGAGGGGGCACGATCTGTTCGGTTCCCACAGCGGTGCCGTCGGTTCGCCAAAGCTGACCCGGCGGCCCCTGGATGAAGCTGACCGGGTTCAAGGAAAAATAGAGATAGCCGTCGTGCCACACCATGTTGTCAAAGGTTGTGGACCTGTTCGGCATCAGTGACAGAATCTCCGTTGTGCCTGCGGCTGTGCCGTCCGTGACCCAGAGGCTTTTGCCGTCGGTGGCCGGATCGCGTCCGATCAGCATGGCAAAACCACCCAGATGACGCTGGTGGGCCAGCGTGAACTCTAGATTTGCGCCAGGTGCGCTGTCGGCCGCCAGGGCTTCCGCCAGCGAGTAGGTTTGCTCCGGCGTTCCGTCGGTGACCCAGATGCCGAGCTCGTCGCTGACCCCACCCTGGCCGTTTTGCTGCTGTCTGCGGCCTTGGATGATGGCCCGGTTGCCGACCACCGTGGATCTGTTCAGGCTGTAAAGGCCGGGAACGCCGAGTGATCGCGTGGACGCGCCGCTGCCATTACTGACCCACAGCGCGCCTTGGCCCAGCAACGGGTTGGTGCTATCGAGGTAATAAGCAAACAGCACGTTGTTGCCGAGAACCTCCAGCAGGTCGTAACGGTTGCCCCCTCCTTCGGCCGTCGCAAATGGCACCGTGCCCTCGTCGGTACCGTCGCTGATCCAGATTCGAACCGGGCTGGATGGGATACCGCCACCCTCGGGAATCACCGATTCATCGGGATCAATCGCGGTAAAGAACGCTCTTCCTCGAGAGGAAAGCCAGCTGCTGAAACCCCGCACGTGGAACGCTGCCGGCGGGAATAGCTCGAGACGTGGGGCACCGGCCGGCATCACGGCGCGAGCAGCCCGGTCGCCGATGTTGACCTGCCAAATTCTGCCGCTGCTGTTGACGAGCATACCGTGCTGGTTGACGCCGACGGTCTGGACTGGGCCGGGCAGGTCCACGAACCAGGAGTCGCCGTCCGGCTCGACAACTCGTGCGACCGGTTGCGTGTTGTCCGCGCTGTAGCTGACCAGGAGTCCCTCTGGATGAGCCGCGCCAATTCTTGGGTTGCTGTTGTCGGGGCCCGGCAAAATATCTTCGCTGAGCTCGGCGAGGTGGGAGTCCAGCGCGGTCACGATGGCGAATTGGTCGGCGTTGGGCTGGCCGGGGTCAATACGCAACATGTTTCCCGTGTTCGCTAGCCCACCTTTTACGGCCTCGCCACCCTCAAGATTGGCCAAAATCGAAAAGCTTTCTTCAATCTTCAAGGCGTACAGACCGTTTTCATGATGTCCCAACCGAGCGCGACCATGCGTAAATAGATTTACCCAGTAGTCCTCATACAACGGTAGATCGACGTTTAGGGTCAAAGCCTGCCTCGACAAAACGACCTCATCGGCCGCTGGCGCGTCGGCTAACACCTCGTTTTGCAGTAGGTCAGCCCCTTCCGGCGGATTTCCCTCTGCGTCTCGATAACGCCTCCAGTCATGGGTTGCCGCCAGGACAGCCGCACCATCGACTGCTCCGGGGGTCGCTGCGATCCAGGCCTGTGGCTCAGCGTCGATACCCACCGGTACATCGGTGATCGCCAAGCCACGCAGCAGATCAATCCGGCTGCAGTCCCCCAGATCGGCGATATAGGGTACGCCCGGCACGTCCATGCGACAGGGGGTCAAAGTGCTGGCTTCGGTATCAAGCGTGTGCAACCAGGCAGCCGTTCGCGCGGTGGTGTCGACCGGCGACCTGAGAGACACGGTGACCCTGGCGTTCAGGTTACTGAGATCCAGCGTCGAGCCGGGGCGGAGCACAACCCTGAAGGGGATCGATGCACTGGCGCGAGTGTCTGAGGCGACTCGGTAGTCCCGATTCCAAAGGTTGCCAACCGTATCGACCACAATATCCCGCCGGTTGCTTGGCATCCCGATGACCGACTCAACGCGAGCCCGCGCTACCGTCGGCTGACCACCGGCGTACTCAAAAAACTGGTCGTCTGCGAGGCCGTTTAGATCTACGGCCGTCAATGCAGACGCTGATGCATATTCGGAGACTAGCCAGCTTTGTTCAGGCCTGAAGACCGGTGTTTCAGCTTGGACGAGGCTTCGAAAGTGTTCGAAATCGAATTCGGTCGAAAAGCCGTTCGCCATCAGCGTTTCCTGAAGTTGGCGTCCGATCTTGCGAATCTGCTGCTGGCTGCCGGTGCGGTAGCCTTCTACGTAGGGGAAGACGTTTCCTCGTCCGGCACACAGGCTCGTGATGACGTTGTTGGTGACGACGATATCACTCGCCAGACACCATTGCCGCCCCCGGATGGATGCTTGAGGCCCCGGCAGCCTGGGGGCAGGAAACTGGGGAGGCGCCACCGAGAACATCCTGCCGTTGAGAAGATACTCAGGCGCCTCATGACCGTACCCAGCCCCGGGATTTTGTAATGTGATGATGTCTCTGCGCTGAGAGTTTGCCAGCACCAACGCCTCGACAAACGCGTTGGTGCTGGCGCTCGCATCACTGAATCCCGCAAAAGCCTCTCTGGGCCACTGGCCCTCGAACTGACCTGGCGTTTGTGCCTGGATATCGACGGACAAAACCATCATTAACGGAATCAACAGACGGTTGATGCGTGGCAGGACTCTCATCGAATCTCCCTCGTTTACTGATATGGAATCTGCCTATAGCTAGACGTGATGTGGCTAGGGGTGTCTCACCGCGTTTCGCCCAAAAAGACGCCGCTGGTCGCGAACAAGCTACCGGCCGTTCACAAGGGGTAATCTCCCCGCTAACTCAGACCGAGTGAGGTCACTCTTAGACCTCTACTCACCAACCTGTTCGTTCGCTTCAATGCCGTAGGTGACTGGATGGGAACTGTGGCAAACTTTCCGAGTTGCGGGTTTACGAGAGACGACAGTCGTCAAGCCTGCGGACAGGGAAAGGCGTTGGGCTCAAACTCGGCCAGCAGAGCGACCGGCGAGCCTCCTACTGAAACAGGGGCAACATGACGAGAACCCGTGCAATCTCCGCGGCAAGCCAACAGCGGCTCGCCGAAACCCACAGGCTGCTCATCGACGGTGAGTGGGTCGAGTCTTCCGATCCGGAACACCGGGACATCTTTGACCCGTCGGCGGGGGAGGTCATCACAACCTGCTGGCAGGCCACCGAAGACGACGCGGATCTGGCCGTGAAGGCTGCCAGGCGGTCGTTCGAGGAAGGTCCATGGCGGCAGATGACGCCGGCAGCCAGGGCAAGGGTGCTGTGGCGTCTCGCTGATCTCATCGAAGAACATGCAGCTGACCTCGGCGAACTCGAGGCGCTGGATACCGGCAAGTCGCAGCAGAACATCACCAACGACGAAGTGCCCTTCGCCGCGGAATGCTTCCGCTACTTTGCGGGCTGGTGTACCAAGATCGAAGGCACCACCAAGCAGATCTCCAGCGCGGGCGACGCGCGGTTTCATGTCTATACCCTGCGCGAGCCGGTGGGCGTGGCGGCGCTGATTGTGCCGTGGAACGGGCCGCTGGTGCAGGCCTCCTGGAAGCTGGCGCCGGCGTTGGCCGCCGGGTGCAGCGTGGTCCTCAAGCCCTCAGAGTTGACACCGCTAACGACAAATCTGCTGGGCGAACTGGCTTCCGAAGCCGGCATCCCGGAGGGTGTGGTGAATATCGTGCACGGTGACGGCGCGGTGGTTGGGCAGGCGCTGGCGGCGCATCCTGATGTGGACAAGGTGGCCTTTACCGGGTCTACCGCAGTCGGCAAACGGATTGTTGAAGCCGCCAAGGGCAACCTTAAGAAGGTCTCCATGGAGCTCGGCGGAAAATCGCCGGTGATTATCTTTGACGATGCGGATCTGCAGCAGGCGATTCCCGGCGCGGCCGCGGCCATCTTCGCCAACGCGGGGCAGGTGTGCGTTGCGGGGTCGCGGCTTTACGTCCAGCAGCCGATCTATCAGGAGGTCATCCAGGGCATTGTGGACATCGCTAAACGGACTCGCCTGGGATCCGGCAGGGATCCGAAAGTGGAAATGGGGCCGTTGATCTCGGCAGAGCACCTGGAGCGTGTGCACGGGCGAGTCGAGGAGGCCAAGGCGGATGGGGCAAACGTGCTGGTCGGCGGGAAGCCCCTGACAAAAAGGCCCGGTTACCTTTTCCAGCCCACCGTGATCGACCAGGTGAACCACTCGATGGCCATTATGCAGGAAGAAATTTTCGGCCCGGTGCTGGCGACCACCTCCTTTTACGATGACGCGCAGGCCATACGCCTTGGCAATGAGACCCGCTACGGACTCACCGCCAGCATCTGGACCCGGGATCTATCCCGGGCTCACAAGATGGCGGCCGACATCCAGGCGGGCCTGGTGTGGGTGAACTGCCACGGCATTCCGGACATGGCGCTACCGTGCGGTGGGGTCAAACAGTCCGGCTGGGGCCGGGAGAACGGCGAAGAGGCGCTGCTGCAGTTCACCGAGACCAAGTCGGTCGCGGTGAAGCTATAGATTGACGCTAGTCTTTGCCGTCCTAGCCGACTGTCCCCGGGTTCGGAGCGATACACCTTTACGCAGAGCGCTCCCGCGGCGAGGGCGTCTGGAATCCACCGAAAGCCGTCAGGGGTGACCACGACGGGCCAATCGGCTCTAGCGGCGGTGCGAGGCTGGCGAAGTCGCCGCTGCCGTAAACCACTCTGCCGCCGGTGACCGTCAGTTCGCTCTCGATGAAGCGCAGGTCCTCATCACCAACTTCCAAGTAAGGTGCGTTGAGCACCGCCAGATCGGCGAACTGGCCAACTTTCAGGCGTCCTTTGAGCTGCTCTTCCTGGCTGAACCACGCCGAGCCGACCGTGTGGTGAAACAGCGCTTCGGTACGGCTGAGCCGCTGCTCCGGGCCGTGCAGCTCTGTCCCGCCGACGCTGCGGCCGGTAGTGGCCCAGTAAAGCGTCAGCCAGGGGTTGTAGCTGGCGACGCGCGTCGAGTCTGAGCCCAGACCCAACGGCAGGCCGGCGTTGATCGCGTCCCGCATCGGCGGTGCCCGGCGGGTGGCCTCAGCACCGTAGCGCTCCAGAAAATATTCGCCGGCATAGGCCATGCGGGCCTGCATGGCGAGGCCTCCCCCCAGCGCCTTGATTCGGGCGAGCGTCGACGGTTTGGCCGTTTCGCCGTGGTCAAAGGCCCAGCGGATGCCGCCGAAGCCCAGCCGGCCTTCGCCGACTTCCAGCGCATGGGCGGCATCAAAGACGTCCATGATGTGATTCATCGACTCATCGTAGGTGGCGTGGATTCGCAGCGGCCAGCGGTTGGCCAGGAGGTGGCGGGTCACCTCGATCAGCTGCTCGCGCCATTTGGGTCGGGTGGTGATGTCCGGCTGATCGGCGAGGAAGTTTTCATAATCACCGGCGGCCCACGCCAGGAACTCGCCGCCGCCGCGGACCACGTAGGCATTCATCATGGCCTCCGCGCGGTTTACCCCGATGGCCCAGTCCCGGGTCCAGCGGCGGAACTCTCCGATCTCCTGACCTTTGTTCTGCGGGAACAGATATTTGGAGATGCGGAGCGGCAGCTCGCCGGCCTGCGCCAGCGCTTCGGAACCCGCGTAGTCGTTCGGAAACCGATGTCCGCCACCGCCGGCGTCGATCACGCTGGTCAGACCAAAGCGGTTGAGCTCGCGGTAGTAGTGCCGGGTAGAGCGCTCCTGCTGCACCGCGTTGAGCTGGGGCAGTTTCCCGATGGTGCCGTACAGCAGGTCTGGATTGGGCGTGGCGTGCAGTATGGCGCCGCCGTCCGGCGTGATTTCCAGCCTGGTGCCGGGTGGGGTGGCGTCGCCCGCCTTGAGCCCAATGATGTCCACGGCCGCTTTGTTCAAGAAGCCCTGGCTGTAGAGAAAGAGGACAAACACCGGCGTATCAGGCGCAGCCTGCGTCAGCTCCTGAGGTGTCGGCATCCGCTTCTCCGCAAACTGGTATGGGGACCAGCCGCCGACCACGCGGACCCATTGACCCGCCGGCGTCCGGCGCGCCTGCTCCCGGATCATATTCAGCCCCTGCGTGAGCGAGGACAGCCCGTCCCAGCGAAGCTCCAGCGCATAGAAACGCCCAGCGCGAGTGGGGTGCATGTGGCTGTCATTCAGCCCGGGGATGACGGTGCGGCCGCCCAGGGAGATGACCTGTGTCTGCTTACCCCGCAACTTCAATATGGTGCTCTCGTCGCCGACCGCCTGAACCAGGCCGCCGCGCATCGCAATGGCGCTGGCCTTCGGGCGCAGGACGTCCTGGGTCAGGATATTCCCGTCGGTCAGGATGAGCTCCGCATCCGACTGGGCCAGAGCAGGATTTGAGTTCAGGGCTGTCAGCAGGCCGGCACCGGCACCGGCGACAAACTGGCGCCGTGACAGCGAGGCTTTGGACAAATTTTTATGGTTCATGGTGTGCTCCCAGCCGGCTCGATCAGTACCGGGCTTCGAAGGTGAATTCAATAAAGTTGGTGTTGGCAGACGGCCCCGTTTCCTCGATGAATCGCTCGGGGCGGGAGTGGGTTATGGCCAGGCCGAGCTGGTGGTTCTTGCTCAGCGCCAACTGCGCCGAAGCGGAAAAGGCCGTGTTGACGAATCTCGCGTTGGAGCCAGATGGTTCGCGGATAATGTTGCCCGGCGGTCCGTACACGCCGTCCGCCGCTTCCCGACGCCAGTAGAGGTTGAGATCAAAGCTGAGGCTGAGCCGTTCGCTCGGCTCCAGCGTCAGATAGGGATTGACGTTGACGAAGTTTGAGGGGCCGAGCTGCGCCAGCTCTGAAAAGTAGTTGCCCCGTGGATAAAGCGCGTCGAACGTCTCCAGCCGTCCGTCTCCCCGCCGCTCATCGCCGGAAGCCACGTTGATTGACATCATCACCGCCGGCGACCAGGGGGCCGAAAACCGATAGCCCGTGTTGGTTGCCAGCGACCAGGCTCGGATGTCCTGCTGTTGTGCACCCTGGTCCTGCTCGCCAAACTGATAGATGGTCTCCCAGTTCCAGAACCAGGAGCCGCGCTCGCCGAACAGGCGTGTGCCGACCGTATGGCGGTCCTGGTCAGCGAGACCTTCGATCGTTCGTCGCTGGTCGAAGCGGGCATAGAGATAGTAAAAATCGACGCCCAACGCTTCGCTGCCCCGCGTGGCATAGAGCCCGGCGAGGGTCCGACCGCTGTCGCTTTCGTCGTTAAAGCTGCCGTTGGGCTCAACCTGCACGAGCTGCAGCCCAAACAGGTCCCAGCGCCAGTTGCCGGACTCTCCCGAGAACTTAAGTCCATCCCAGGTACGAACAACGTTGGTACCAAGGCGCAGCGCCACCAGCCGCTGCGAGCCGAGCCTCAGCTGCTGACGTCCCAGCGTTGCCGACCACCCATCTCCTGAATAGCGCAGCCAGGCTTCCTGGATGTCGAGATTATTGCGCTCCACCGGATTGACCTGGCCGCCCCGGTTTACGGCGCTGACCAGAACGCCTCGTGCCGACAGCGGGCCCTTACTTTGGTAGTCGGTGCCGACATGCAGTCGCTGCGCCCAAAGTCCATTGGCGTCCGGACTGCGGCTGTCAAAGTCAAAAGCGTCCAGATAGGAAAAGCGTTCTCTCAGCTCCAGAAAAGGTCTCCACGACTCGGAGTCCTGGGCGAGGGCACAGAAGCTGGCACTGCCAGCGAGCAGCGTCGCGCCCAGCAGTACCTCCAGCCCCGCTAGCCAGCGAGGGCAGCGCAAACGCGCAGCGCAACTCGTAAAAGGGCGAGGGGCTGCGAGTGGCGACGGGCCTGAAAAGAGGAGTGCACGCGACATGAGGAGCTCGTGGCGAAGCGCTGTGGCACGCACCTGCTTTTGTGGATGTGCCGGGCAGGCAGCCTGTAAGTGCGCCTGATCGGCGAGCGCCAAACGCCCCGGAGTCTCCTCCGGGGCGCCGGCGTGCGGTTGCGTGGCTCAGGGCCGTTGTCAGCCAGCCGGTACCGGGTCGATGGTCTTGCCGTGCGAGACTCGCTCGTCGGCCTTGTGAACCATGGTGTAGGCATAGTCGACACCCATGCCGTAAGCACCGCCGTGCTCGCGGATGATATCCATCAGGCCGTCGTAGGTGTCTCGCCGCGCCCAGTCGCGCTGCCACTCCAGCATGGTCTGGATCGTGGTCATCGGTACAACGCCGGCCTGGGCCATCCGCGTCATGGAGTTATCGTGAGCCTCCTGAGACGTATCACCCGAGGCGTCGGCCACCATATAGATTTCATAGCCGGCGTCGGCCATGGCTGAGAACGCAAACATGTTGTTGCAGATGCCGGTCCAGAGGCCTGACACCACCACCTTGTTGCGTCCGTTGGCGGCCAGCGCATCGCGAACCTTCTGGTCGTCCCAGGAGTTCATGGAGGTGCGCTCAAGGATGTCTTTCTCCGGGAACACGCCCAGCAGCTCCGGAAAGGTATAGCCGGAGAATGAACCGGTTTCCACGGTGGTGATCGTGGTCGGAATATCAAAAAGCTTCGCCGCTTTGGCCAGTGCCGTCACGTTGTTCTTCAGCGTTTGTCGATCGATCGACTGGACGCCGAAAGCCATCTGAGGCTGCTGATCAATGAAGATGATCTGTGAGTTCTGCGGCGTTAAGAGTTCAGGTTTAGTGGTCATGATTGTGTCCTGCGAGTTAGGTCGAAAAGTTTTGATTTGGCGGTTTACGGGCCGCCCTGCTCGTTTTCATTTAGCTCTGGCGAAGCATTATCCGAAGTTCTAATAACGAAACAATAAGTCTAAAAAACTACATTCTGTATCCAAAATGGATACAACAATGTCGAGCGCCTCTGGCTCCAAACATGAGCGTTCAGCGAATGGCGTTGATCGTCTTCCGTCCGGTGCTGCGGCGACCGGTATCGACTGAGAGCGCTATCTTTCCAGCCGGTCGGGCCTTCGACGAATGATAGGTTTTGTCCGTCGCTTTAGAAAAACTAAGGCGAGTGCTGTTGAGTTGGAGCTAGGAACCAGGGAACGACCAGAGCCGCTTAGGGCTTCCACTTGATGCTGCAGCCAACGCTCGGGAAGTGCGGTTCAGGCACCGGATTTGCGGCCAGCACCGCATCCGTCGCCCGGCGAAGGTCATCGCCGTTGCCGGCAGGCATGCCCGGTCGGCTGTCATCAAACTGCCCGGCGTAGGCGAGCTGCAGCTCAGCATCGTAGAGAAACAGATCGGGTGTGCAGACCGCCTTGTAGGCTTTGGCAACCTGCTGCGACTCATCAAAAAGGTACGGGAAGGTAAAGTTGTACTGCCGGGCAAACTCGGCCATGCGCTCCGGGCTGTCCGCGGGGTATCGGCTGACGTCGTTGGCGCTGATCGCTACAACGCCCAAACCCTTGGGCTGGTATTCCGATGCAAAGCGGGAAAACGCGTCGATCATGTGCACGACAAAGGGACAGTGGTTGCAGATGATCGCCACCAGCGTGGCCTTGTCGCCTCTCACCTCAGCCAGGTTCCAGGCCTTCTGATCAACGCCCGGGAGCGAAAAGTCGGGAGCGGGTGTACCCAGCGACAGGTTCTGAGATTCCAGCTTCATGTTCGTAGTCTCCGGCCCAGGACTGTAGCGCCGCCATGGCGTTTGGGATCTGCCTGGTCTGCGGATCATATCGCAGCCGAAATTCGGTCGGTGGGTTTTTCAGCAGTTTCTCGAGATGCCCCTCAGCGGCAGCGCCAGGTCCCTGTCGCTGGTTTCTATGATCACGACGGCAACGTGTTCGGCCAGGCTGCCTGCGGCGACGCACTCGGTGAGATACTCAACCGATTCGAGGGCCAGGCCGCCGGGCGGAATTGTCATGGGCAGGCTGAGGCCACCAAGCTGAAAAAAATCCTCGTTGTCCCCGGCCAACCAGAGGCTTTGGAGCGTCAGGTCCTGGTCGCCGTGATTGAAGATCGTGAAGAACCGAGCCTGCTGAGCGCCCCCCGGATTGTCGTTGAGAAAAACTGATGCGGGGAACGTCCCGGGTATCGGCCCGGCCAGAACCTCGGCGCCGACCGAAGTGGACAAATAGTGCGAGGTGCCGGGCGCGCCGGGATCGACGTACGTCATCCCGATTGACAGAAACTTGTCTCCTGGCGCGATAGGCTGCAGCGAAACGGCGATCTCGAAGGCGTCTCCGGGAGCCAGCGTAAAAGGCGTGGTGCGAGGCGTACGGGCCGCAACTGCAAACGGTTGGCGAAGGCCGTCCCGACGAAACTCGAAGGCCTCGGCCAGATCATGGCCCTGCAATACGCCATGCTGGTAGGTTAGCGGCACACCCTCAATCGACAGCGATTGCTCCTGGGGGTGTGGCCAGCTGAACAAAACATGGTTTTCCCGCAGGTCTATTTCGGGGAAAGGGTAAGCGGCGAAGTCTTCCAGCAGACTCATCAAACCAAGAGAACCATGGTTGTCTGGCACCGCGTCCTGCACAACCCCCAGGGGCACCGGGTGCCGCTGGCCGAATACCTGCAGCGCAAATTCGTCCGGATTTTCGCTGTCCAGCCCCTTTGTAACGTTTTCGATCCTCAGCGGCCGGTAGCCGGTGTTTCGCACCGTGACGAATCGGGTGGGTTCGGTCCCCGCCGGAACCTCCCCAAACATGACCAGTGCGTCGGTGCGTAGCGAAATCGGCGAAAAGTGATTGAGCAGGGTGAACTCAAAGAAGACGTCCTGCGGATCGGCTACCCTCGTCTCCCACACAAGCGGGCGCACCACCAACCCCTGGTTTGCGTCGAGCGCGGCAACGTCTACGGTCGGCGTGAGATCCGGCACCAGAAGCTCGCGGTCTCCGGTGAGGCAACCGTCATTGCTAAGGTCCGCAACCGCCTCTCCCTGCGGGCCGCTGCTGACAGGGCAAAGCCAGCGGCAGGCTGGCTCCTGCGAGGACGGTCGCACGCAGACGCTGGCCTCGAGCAGATCATCGGGCCGCAGATACTCGCTCTGTCCGTTCACTCTTCGCAACAGTCGCACCTGGGAGACGCGGATCGAGCTACTGAAGTTTTCGCGCCAGCGCCCGGCGGAGGGGTTCGTGGTTGAACCCAGCTCCGTGGTCTGCCAGAAGACGCGCCCGTTGGCGCTGATACTGGCCTGACGAGCCAGCGTCTCGCCGGTCGCTGCCGCCTTGATGCCAACGAGCGGCAGGCTGGTAAACGGTGGGCTCTTCGCCCCGCTGCGCATTTCGACGACCCAGTTGGCGTCGTTTTCCGGCCTCACCCGACGCCCGTCGGCGCTACAGCCGCTGACATACCCCTGCGGATCACTCAGTCCATCGAACCCCTGAAAGCCTGTGGTCACGTCGGTCTCAAGACTTGCGGGCTCGGCCGACAGGCAGGCATTTCGCCAATCCGGTGTCGGATGCGATTTCATGCTGATATGGGGGCTGAAGATCGCCACGGAGTCTTCCTCCGGCTGAACCTGCTCTATGCCAGAAACCGGAATCACGCCACTGCCGCCGATGGCACTCGGGCCTCCGTAGACCTCGTCGTCTTCCGGGTTGTATTCGCCCTCAGAAAACTCAGCCCACTGGCGGGTTGTCGGATGGTTGAAGCGGCACATGGAAAACTGATTGTTTTCCGGCTTGAGATGCTTGTCTCCGTCCAGCGCCGGATCAAGATGTAGAACACCCTCCCAGTTCAGCAAGATGTCATCCCCGACGCCGGCATCGTTGGCGACCCAGAAGCAGTCCGCCTGCAATAGGCTGTCGCTGTGCTCAACCAACGGGTAGGCGTAGCTGGAGACACTGCCAGGGTCACGCCGGAATGGGCCCAGCTGGGGATTTTCAGCCTGCTGGCTGGCGGTAAGCGGCTGTCGATCGAGCGTAAACCGCTCGTTTAGGGTGGTGCCAATTGCCCTGATGGGCGTCGTCGACACGCAGCTGCAAAGCGTCAAAGCAAGGGCCGAGGCCACGAGAGAGACCGCAAGCTGGCCGTAGCCGTGACGCTCCTCTGGAGCGAAAAACCCGCTGTTCATTCTTCAAATCCATCTGCAAACACCATGGGGTCAAGCCCCATCGTGCGGTCAACAAATTCATTCATAGTGAGTCCCGCCAGCCCGCTGATCGGGTCGATTCTGCTCCGCTCCTCGGTGATCATCTGCTGCAGCGCAGATCCTCCCCGCGACGCGAGGTCGGAGAGAAAGCTGTCCAGCGCTTCAGTCATGACCGAGTCGACAGTGGCGCTGTCGCCGGTTCCCTGCTGCAGCGCTCTCAGTGCCGGCTGCCATATCGCATAGCGCTCAGCCGAAGCGAGGTGGAACTGAGGATCGGCCAGAAACAGCCCGACAATTTCCGAGCCAAAGTCCACGTAGTGGCCTGCGAGCCTGGCCCCGTCGTGTCTCGGAAGCATGAATCGGTCGCGAATCTCGAACAGCAGGTCAATGTCAGCAAGTGGCCCGCCGACGCCTTTTGGCACAACGCCAGGCTGGGCTGGGCCAGCAGTTCGGCTGGCCTCGTTCACAAACTCCAGCGGGCAGCAGTCGCCCTCGCCGACCGGCGCACCGTTCAGCCAGAGTGAGGTGCCTGTCTGGCCAGCGATGGGCTGTCCGCTGCTGACGTCGAGCAGCGGAGATCCGGCGATGAGCGCGTCGAGGCTGCCGTCCTGATTGATATCGATCAGTGCGACCGCGGTAGTGGCGTCGTGGTCGCCGAAGCACTGCCCGCTGTGATCCAGCAAGCCGTTGCCGCGATTGAGCCAGACGTTGCTGGCACCGCTACCCGCTCCGCGTTCACCAACGAGTAGATCGGGGCGCAAATCGCCGTCCAAATCACCCGCCGCGACCACAAGGTTTTCTCCACTGCCGCGAAACTGCTGCCCGGTCGAGCTCAGCGCATCTCCGTTTCGCAGAAAAACATCGATGGTTGTTTCGCCTGATCGGCTCACTGTGACAACGTCGAGTTCTGCGTTACCGTCGAGATCGGCCAGCGCAACGCCGGACCTGCCACTGCTTGTGTTTCCCACGCCCGGCCCGATATCGGCGAGGGCGCCGCCGCTGACGTTGTAAAAGATCCGGTCCGCCGCGCCTTCGATCGCCACATAGACGTCCGGAAACAGGCCCTGACCAAGGTCGCCGATCGCCACATCGACCACGTCCCCGGTGGCGATGAGGGATGTCTGCACGAGCGCCAGCTCGCCAAACGTTCCATTCTGTTGGCCGCCCTGGTTGAGCCACAGGGTCAGCTCCGCGGTTGTGGCGGTGACGGCGTCGAGGTCGCCGTCCAGGTCAATGTCCCCCAGAGCCAGGGCAGTGAGGTTGTCTCGGCCGAGCGTGCCGGAAACCGAGAAGCTGCCGTTGCCGTTATTGGTGTAGATGGTGTTTTCGCTATCGGTTGAGATTCCCGTGGCGTCCGTTGCGAGCACGATATCGGGCCGGCCGTCGCCGGTGACATCGGTCACGGCCATGGCCACCACGTTATGCTCGGGCAGCTGGGGGCCTGGCTGCAGTCCGGTGCCGTCGTTAATCAGGATTTGCAGCGGCTGGGGTGAAGTGACACCCTGGCTGTCGAAGAAGGGGCCATAGCCGACGACAGCATCGAGGTCTTCGTCGCCGTCCAGATCCGCGGCGGCAATCGCTGTGGGGTTGATTTGCAGCAGGTTGGGGCCCGCGTCAGCCAGCCACGCGGTCGGGCTCGAAGAGACGCCCTGTCCCAGGCATGCCGTACCGAAAAATAGGGCCGTGATCCCGGCAAGGGATTTGGCTGACATTTTTCGTCCCTCCTGCGTGTCGAACACAAGAAGGGACGCAGCGCACCGCGTTGTGTCTCAGATGAGCAGCATCGGCCAGCGAACTTGCTCCGGTTGCGGATGCTGACTGCGCCCCGCATGGCGCCATGCATGAAACGCCTTTGCGGCCGTTGAGCGGCTGACCTATGCTTTTTGGCCACGTCGTTATGGGAGGCAACGTCGCTGTGACGATCCTGACTCGAAGAACGCTTCTTCACTCGATGGCCGGCGCAGCGGTCGCGGGATGTGCGCTGCCAGCCCTGTCGTCGACCCAAAAAGCGCCTGATTTACGAGGTCCTTACCTGGACCTGACCACGCCCGAAGGAAACGTTGAGGCCTACGCCAGGATCGCCGGCAGCGTCGATCCGGAGCAGTCCAGCTACAGCTGGTACTTCGGGCGGGTCACCGGCCATCGCCCTGGTGAGGCAGGCCGCGATCTGATGAACATTATCGGCATGGGGAGCGTACGGATGCTGCCGCTGGACGGTGAACCGGGCTACCAGATGCTGCGCAAGGAGCTCGGGTTTTTCACCGATTCCGAAACCGATGAGGTCATCGATAGCTGGACCAACCCCTACATCGACGAGAAGGTCGAAGTTGTCCACATTGCCAATCCGGGGATTAACGCCAAGATCAAACCGTACCGCCGCGAGCAGGGGCTCTATGAGGAAGTTGGCGGCCGCGACTCGGCCAAACCCTTCCTGCTGCCCTGGAAGCAGATCGGGGATCGGGCCATGGTGGAACAGCACGCCAACCTTTACGTGAAAAACCCGATGGATCCGGAGATCTGGCAGAGGGAAAGCAGCGGTAAGTTCATCAGCATCTCCGACAGCAATACGTTCAACGTCTCAATCGCGGATCTGCAGAACGCTGAGCTGAAGAAGGTGCCAAGCTTCGGCAACTGGACTCACCAGCGGCCATGGCAGCCGTGGATGCTGATGGGCAGCGCACCGGGCTTCATTCAATACACCTGTTTCACCGGCTCCGCGGCCAGTCTCGAGGATCTCCCGCCCCAGATCGTTGGCCTGGCTCGAGAACGGTTTCCCGAGTTTCTCACCGCACCCACTGAGATTACGCCTCCCGAATCGTCGCTTGCCCGCTACATGCGGACCCGCAAGCCCAGAGCACAGCAGCCATGATCTCCCGGCGCCAATTTGTCGGCGGGGGCATCAGCCTGGCAGCGATCGCGGCGACGAGCTCCCAGGCTGCGCCGTTTCAAGCGGTCGACGGTCTCGAGGCGCTGAGCCCGCTACAGATCTTTACCCGAATCCGCTGCTCCCCGCCGGGGAGTGTCACCACTTGGTGGTACAGCGGTCATATGCTGGGACGGGTCAGTGATCAGCCCGCCAGCGTGCTGATGTCCATCCAGGGCGCCAGCCAGTCGCGCATTACGCTCCGGGATGACGGCTCGGTGCTGTACGACCTGATTGAGGCCGGCTACTACGGAGACCCGGCAAGTGGTGAGGTCGTTGATGGCGAAATGAACAACGTGCTTACGGGCCAACCGATGACGCCCCAGCATTACCTGTCGAGCCAGAGCATCCAGTTTTTCCCTGATCTGACGGTGAAGCCCAGCCGGGCCCTGCCGCCATCGATCAGCTATCGGGGCCGCATCACGCCGCCGGACGTCAAGCAGGGTAAAGTCTGGATGGCGGAAGAGCTCTTTGTCCGCATCGCTGGCCGGGAAGGCGGCAAGCCGCGCATCGCCAACTCGCTGGCGAATTTTCAGGCTGAGGTTCAGGACGTCTTAACGGGCGGTGATTTTGTTCCTGCCACCTTCGAATACACCACCTGGAACAGCTTTCGCCCCTGGATGAACATGGAGCAACGCAACGGCAGCATCATGATGCGGCTGAACTCAGCGAAACTCAGCTCCTGGACTCAGCTGCCCGCCAAACTTAAGGACCGCATCGACAGTGACCATCCGGATTCTTTCTCGCTTTAAGTCGCCGTGCGCGGCACTCCTGTGCGCGCTGCTGATGCTGCTGCCATGGGCTCCGCTGGCCGCTGAGGTTGCTCTCAACCAGGCTCGGGCGCATGTCGTCAAAGGTCATGGCGACGTGCCGCTTGTGGTTCAGGAATGGGGCAACCCGGACGGCCCTCCCGTTGTGCTGCTCCACGGCTTTTCTTTCGGTGCGGTTTCCTTCGGGCATCAGATCGGCGAGATAGCTGAGCGACATCGGCTGATCGCGCCCGACCTGCGCGGCCACGGCCTGTCGGCCAAGCCATGGGAACCGGAGGCCTACAACGACAGCGCTATCTGGGCTGCTGATCTGACGGCGATCCTGCGTGAGCTGGAGGTCGAGCGTCCGGTGCTGGTTGGCTGGTCTTTCGGCGGCTTTGTTGCGCTCCACTACCTCCGGCACTGCGGCTCAGACTGTGCTGCGGGTCTGGTGTTGACCGGCAGTCTGGCGGGGCTTGTGCCGCGACCACCGCCGCCCGACCCGGAGGCGTTGGGGATGCCCCCACCCAAGGGTGATGCCCGGGTAGACAACTATCACTCGCTGTTCGAGTCCGCGGACTGGATCACTCGAGTCATGTCCTTCGAGCCACCGCCGGCGCACGAGGCCAGTCAGAAAATGATGACCATCACGATGATGGCGCCGATGATCCGCCGCGCCATGGCCGGAATGCCGCTCGATAACCAGGACCTCGCGGGCAAGCTGACGCTGCCGGTGCTGTTCCTCTACGGGGAAAAAGACGGCAGCATTCCCGAGCCTTCGGTCCGCGACGCTGTCTCCCGGCTCCCGAGCGCAACAGCCGTCGCCTACCCAGGTGTAGGGCACTCCGCGTTTGCCGAACGGCCCGAGCGGTTCAACGCTGACCTCATGAAGTTTATCGACGACGTACGATCCGCGCCGTGAAGCGGGCGCTGATCGCGGAGTGGCGCCTGCTCAGCGGCCGCTCGCCCGATCCGGCCCGGCTGCGCGAGTGCGGCACCGTGCCGGTCGGTTGAGCGGATCTCCTGCTACACGTGCTGGTCGATCAGGATGGGGTTGCCGTCCGGATCGGCGATGACAAAGCTGGCTGGCCCTTCCGTGTTTTCATCAGCTTCGGTCATCAGCGTGATTCCGGCCTCTTTGACCTTTCGCTGCAGCTCCCGGACGTCGGTGAAGTCGTCCAGCGTCACGCCGCCGTTGCCCCAACCTGGGTTAAAGGTCAGCATGTTCTTTTCGAACATCCCCTGAAAGAGTCCGATGTTGCAGTCCGCGTTGTTCAGGATTTGCCAGCCCTGCTCAGGGTCACCGCCGATCGGGGTAAAACCGAGCTTCTGATAGAAGGCGGAAGAGACCGAAAGGTCGGCGACGGTCAGGCTTAACGAAAAGACACCCAGTTTCATAAGTTTCTCCCTTGCGATTTGTTGAAAGCGGCTTCAGCTTGCGTCGCAAACCTTCAGCTGTCTATCACCCGAATGGGTGAGATGCGGCTATTTTGCGGTGATCGACGTCGATTACCCCGCAGTTCGCAAAGAAAATGGTCTATGGCGCTGAACAGCTGGTTCCGACCACGTCCGCCAGCTTGATCACCGAATGGTTCTTGACTCCGTCGCGCCCGTCGAGCACAAACTGGCCGGCGCCGCACTCGGTCACCGTCATGACCAGCGTGCCCCACTCGTCGAGCTCGGCACCCGGTATGGGCTGCTCGAACGTTCCGCCATCCCCGACCGACATCCTCAGGGTGACCGGCACGTTCAGCGCGGGTCGTTCGGTCAACAGTTCAGAGATCAGCCACAGCCGATTGCCGTTGCTGTCGTAACCATAGAAAAACACGGTAATCCCGCCGGCCGTCTGGACCACGTCATAACCTTCGCCGTCGAACGATGGATCAAACCACAGGCCGGCCAGCGTGACGAAGCTGTCGACGGAGGCCAGCGAGGCGATCTCGGTCTTGCTGAGGGTTCGCAGCGGGCTTGTCCCGGCGGGATCAAAGGCTGCGTTCACCGCGGTGATGGCCGCATTGCTGATAACCCCCTGACCCAGAGACGAGGGATGAATCGGATCGGCCCAGGTGCAGGTGGGACAATCGATCACGGTGCCAAACGTCGGTGAGGGCACCTGTGCTTCACCGTCCACCGTGAAGCTTTCGGGCTGGTTGATCAGAAGATCAAAGACCGTAAAAACGTCGATGACCGTGACGCCTTTCTCAGCGGCCATGACGTTGAGTCGGTCGCGCCAGTCGGCGCTCGCGTCTCGGATTGCCGGGACGTCCCCCAGCTGCTGCACAACGGCCGGCACCTGGGAAATGTCGGGCAGGTTAAAAACCACTACCGTCATGCCGGCGTCAGTGAGCGTGTTCAGGATCAGGTCAACGTTGGTCTCCAGCGTGTCCAGAAAATCGAGGTTGCCCACGAGAATGCCCGGTGCTGCGTCCAGGAAATCGTTGCCGCCGATCCACAGCAGCGCAAGATCTCCCGCCCCAAACGCTGCGGCGGCTTCCGTGTGCTGGCCTTCAGCGATCAGCGAAGTTGACGTAGCGCCGCCCACCGCGAGCTGCGTCAAGGGTGCACCGATCCGATCGGCAAGCTGCTCCGAAGCCAGCGGACTGCGAATGCCCTGTGGGTCATCAAACAGGCTGTCGCCCAGCGACACTACGCGGTTGAAACTCACCGCCTGCGCGGAAGACGCAAGCAGCAGGGTAAGGGCGCCGGCGAAGCACCGGACTGTCGTGTCGATCATTTGTGTTCCTTTTTCTTTCGATTCAGAAGGTTGCCCGCCGCTGTCGCCGGTTCGGCGCCCGCGGTGCTAAGCTGGCCGCCGCTCACCATAACACCCGGCGAATGTCGCTGGGTGGTCTCCGGCAGCAGAGGATCCGGCACTTGGAAATCATCGAATCTCAGGTTGCGTTCTATAAGACTCAGGAGGGCAGGCGAACCTCCCGGGGCTTCGAGCGGCAGCGCTACGTCCTGCAGGATGACGGGACGACATGCCTGAACGTTTTCAGCGTTGCCAGCGACCTGAGCATCAATCGCGAAGTCACGATCAACCTTGACGAACACTGGCTGCCGATCGACAGCTACGTGCGCATCCATCACGGCGAGCGCCTCGAGGGTGCGGGGTGGTTTCGTTTCGACGATGGATCCATCGAATCTCAGGTGCAGCAGCCGGGAGAAGGTCTCGTGCAACGTCAGGTCAAATTCGACGACGGCCCGGCGGTGTTCTGCGCGCACCCGATCGCGACCGATGCTCTCCTGGCGGCCGGATGCAGCAGGCAGCAGCAGGATGCGGTCCAGCTGCTGCCGCAGGTCTTTTTGTCCTCACCTCATCACTTCGGGGCGACGGGACCGGAACTCGCACACACTCAGCTTGAAATGAGCTATCTCGGCGTCGAGGACGTCACGGCAGCAGGGACACAGTTTCAGGCAGATCACTTCCGCATCGCCGCCGGCAACGAAAAAACCGGCCATACGCATCCTGGGGAAGATATCTGGACGGTCAAAGACACCTGCATTTTTTTGCGGGCCGCGATCGTCGCGCTTGGCTATGAGTATGAGCTGACCCATTTCCAGCGGCAGGACTGCTGATCGCTCCGCCCCCCGATTCCGCTCGGTCATCCGATCGGGTTGTCCCAGGCATGCTGGCGTGCGCCGGCGCCATGCTGATGTTTGCCGTGATGAGTGCCTTTGCCAAATACCTGAGCGAGTCTCACTCCGTGGTGGAGATCGCCTTCTATCGCAACGTCATCGCCAGCCTGCCGTTTCTTGCGCTGGCCTTTCTGATGGGGCGCCGGGACATCCTCAAGGTCAACGCGCGGCCTGGTCTGGTCGTCGGCCGGTCGGTGATGGGGACCTTTTCGCTGCTTGCGACTTTTGCCGCCTACTCGGCGATGCCGATGGCCGACACCTCCGTGCTGCTGTTTACGTCATCGCTGTTTTTGCCGGTGCTGGGGGTTCTGTTCCTCGGCGAGCGGGTGGGTTGGATTCGTGCGTCGGCCGTGCTGGTGGGTTTTGTCGGCGTTGCGATCATGGCGAACCCCTCCGGGACCGCCAGCCTGTTCGGCGTTTCGATGGCCCTCACCGCGGCACTCATGCAGGCCATTATGGCCATCCTGCTGCGACAGCTCGGCGGTTCGGAGAGGCCGGAGACGGTGTCGCTGTATTTCTTTTTGATCGGGGCCGTGCTGACGGGACTCGCGATGCCTTTTGTTGCGGTACGCCCAACCGCAGACGAGCTGCCGCTGCTGCTCGGTGTCGGCGTATCCGGCGCCTGCGCGCAGCTGCTCTATGCGATCGCGCTCAAGCTGACCCCGGCCGCCGTGGTGGCCGTCTTCAACTACACAAGCATTATCTGGGCCACGCTGCTCGGCTGGCTCGTCTGGAACGAATGGCCGCTGCCGGTTGTGCTGGTGGGTTCAGCGGTGGTGATCGGCGCCAATGCGCTGATCGCCTGGCGGGAGAGCCGCGTGCGTTCAGCGCCGGCGCCGCAAACCCCGTAAGGTACTCCTATGTTGCTGGCAGGACTGCTAACGCTCCATATCGCGGTGCTCAGCGTCGCTATACCCGGACCCACTTAGGATGCCGATCACCGTGATAAGCCGCGAGCGTCAGTAGCTCAGGGTCTTAAGAAACGCGACGAGATCGTCACGTTCCGCGTCGCTGATAGTCAGCGTCGGCAGTTCCGGGACCATCGGGTCGCCACCGACGTCGCGGTAGTAGTCGATCACTTCGGTGAGGGTGCTGAAACGACCGTCGTGCATATACGGACCGGTTCGGGTCAACGCTCGAAGCGTGGGAACCTTGAAGGCGCCGACGCTGTGTTCATCGGACCCGGTGTAGCGGAGCTGCTGGCATTCGTCCGCCGCAGCGTCGCTGTAGCGGCCGCGGCAGTTGAACGGATCGTAGTTTGAGGCGGTGCGGCCCACAGCCCAGCCCAGATCCTGCGCAGCGGGGCTCGCCGAACCCGTGCCGATGTTGTGAAAACCAAAATTGCTGAACATGGGTCCGTTGTGGCATCGCAGGCAGTGTGTCTTGCCCGCATCCAGAAACAGCTTGAGGCCGCGCGTTTCACTTTTGTTCAGCGGGGAGGGGCCTGGATCGTCGGCGGCCAAGGCGTCAGCCAGCTGATCGAAGCGTGCGGCTTCGGGTAGCAGAGTGGCGACGTAGCTCGCGAGCACCTTGCCCACGCTGGCAAACGCTCGATTGATCTGCTCCTGGCGTGCCGCGCTGAGCCGCTGCCAGCTCAGCTTGTCCTCGCTTGTGCCGTACGGCCCCGCCTGAGCCGGAAGATCAGCCAGCGTCGGCATCGCGATGTCCAGGCCAGCGAGCTGCTCCGCGTATTCCGAATTGCTGATCAGATGGCGAAGAACCCCGACCCGGGTGCTGTCCATTTCTCCCTGGGTCTCCAGCGGCGTCAGGTTCTGGGCCCACAGGCTGTCCCGGCGGCCGTCCCAGTAAAACCAGTCGGCTCCCGCTATGCCGATCAGGGTTTGCGCGTTGCGGCGTGTCTGCTGACTGCCGACGCTTTGCTTGTTGCCGTCGGTAAACGCCAGGTCAGGCTGATGGCACGAAACGCAGGCGATCTGACCGTCGCGGCTCAGTCCCGGATCGAAAAACAGCCGCTTGCCGAGCGCCGCGGCGTTCGCGTTGTTGTGCAGTCGGTTGCTCGGGTCCGCGGCGGGACGCAGCGCGGACAAAGCCAGCGACTGGGTGAGCTCGATCTCCGCCTGGGTGAGGCCCGACCCAGGTTCCGCGGGCTGGTCCGTTTGAAGCGGGCCGATGCGCAGGTCGAACCGGGCTTTGTCCGAACCGGCGGCGGCGCTCACGCCGACAACAATTTCCCAGCGTCCGTGCATGTTGAAGGACACGCCTTCGACCAGAAATTGACCAGGCGAGAGCTGGCGGGTCACCTGGGGCTCCGACGACATCCCGTGACCGTGCGCGGGCATTCCGCCGTAGAACGCGAGTCGCTGAGGGATGACCGGGTTGCCCTGCGCATCGCTCACCGACACGGTCCACTCGTGAAGCTTTCCGACAATCGGCTCGGTCCGTGCTTCGATTTCTACCCGATACAGCCGGTTTTGCGTCCAGGCGGTTTCCCCGCTGGCGCGGACGAGCGGTGGCGCTGTCACCAGCGCCACCAACCCCAATGCCCGCAGTATGCGGGAGACCAGACCCGCGATAGCTATTGCTCGTAAATCCGAATGTTGCTGAACAGCGAGTTGTTGCCGCTGCCGCTGTCGCGGTCGTTGACCAGAATCAGATTCATGCTGCTGCCCGTATAGAACTGGCCGACGGGGATCACGAAGCGTGTCCGCCCGCTGCCGGGGTAGGTCTTGAAGTTCCGGATACCCCAGTTCTGGGTGCCATAGAGGCTGAAGACCCGGTTGGAGGACAGCGAGTTGTTCTCGTCGAAGCCGATGCCGTGGATTTCGCCCTGGGCGCTGGATTCAAAGTCAAACTCGATCACCGTGTTTGGCGTGATCTGATACGTCTGAAGCGTCCGCTTCCAGGTGTTGCGTTCCAGCAGCAGGCTCAGCCCCTGGTTGCTAATTGTAAAATCGCCGTTCAAATCCTGGCCGCCGTAAGAGTCGATGTCTGCCGGCGTAAACACGACGCAGTTATCGCAGGAGACCGGATCCTGAACGCTCAGCTGGAACGTGGTGCTGGCGCTGCCGCCATTGCCGTCGTCCACCGTGACCGTGACGTCGTAAGAACCCAGCACGCTGGTAACGCCGCTGATCAGGCCACCGGCGTCCATGGACAGGCCGGCGGGCAGGCCTTCAACGCTGAAGCTCAGCGTATCGCCATTCAGGTCGTTTGCCTGGATGGCCAGCGATACGCCCTCGCCGCTGTAGACCGTGACCTGACCCGGATTCTCAACCGTCGGTGCGATGTTGCTGCCGTCGCTGGTGAGCCGGATGTTGCGGAAGCGGGACGTGTTGCCGGAACCGCCGTCGTTGTCGTTGACAAAGGTCATGTAGAACCCGGTGCCCGTGTAGTACTGGCCAACCGGGATCTGGAACGTCTGCCAGCCGGACCCGCCGTACTGGGTGAAATCGCGGCGTCCCCAGTTTTGGGTGCCGTACACCTGGAACGTCAGGTTGCTGGAGATGCCGTCGTCGGCGTCGAACCCGACGCCATGGATCTCGCCGATCGCGGTCGAGCTGAAATCGAAAGTCAGCACCGTCTGAGGCTGAATCTCAAACGTTTGTGTGGTGCGCTTCCAGGTGTTGTTGCTCAAGAGCAGCACTTCACCGTCGTCCTCGAAAGCAAAGTCGCCCGCCACGTCCTGGTTACCGCCGTAGGAAACGATGGTCAGGTCGTTGAAGGACACGCAGTCGGTGCAGCCCGGATCCGGCGGCGGATCAGCGATCGCTGCGGTGCTTCCGTCGAGCTCCATCAGGTACGCGGAGAGCTGATCCAGATCGCTGTTGCTCAGCGAAATGCCGCTGTGGGCCAGCATCGCTCCGGAGACGTCCGCTGCCGAGCCGTCGTGCAGATAAGGCGCGGTGTTCCAGACGCTGATCAGTGTCGGTGTGTCCAGGCCGGTCAGCGGGCCACCGAGGCGGTTGCCGCTGGAAGCCTTGATGGTCCCGATGTCGTGCAGGTCGCCGAGGATACTGTCGGTGAACAGCGGCTGTGCATGACAGGTGGCGCACTGCTTGCTGTTGAAGAGCTGCCGACCAGCCTCACCGGCGGCGGTCAGAGTGCCGTCGGAGTTGCCGTGCGGGCTGGCTTCGTATTCGTCGAGCGACGCCAGGTACGCTGACATCGCGTCCAGGTCTGGACTGATGCCGGCCTTCGGGTCACCGAGGGTCTGCGACCGGGTGCCGGCATTGAAGTCGGCATCCGCCATCAGGCCGGTGCCCCCGGCAAAATCCCGAATCTGGTTTTCGAAGTCTTGCACCTCGTCAAAGTTGCCGCTCCAGTGCAGGAACCCATGCACCGTCGCAGCCCGTCCCTTGAGGGTGATGGTATTGCGCAGGCCTTCGTTGTCTGCCGTGGCGGTGCCGACCCGGGTGAAGTCCCAGGTCCTGCCATCCTGGCCGCCGTCGTTGTGGCATGACGCGCAGCTCATGTAGCTGTCCAGCGCCAGGCGCGGATCTCGCGCGTCGTAGAAGAGCTGCTTGCCTCGAAGTACCTCGGCGGTCAGCGCCTCGCTGGCCACGCTACTGACCGAAGCTTCAAGTTCGATGGTCAGCTCGTTGCGTTGGGTCAGCGCAGAAAGATCGAAGACCGACACCGACCGATCCATGAAGTTGTGGACGTAAAGCCTGGCACCGTCAGCCGATATGGCGAGCCCCTGCGGCGCTCGACCGGTGTCAAAGCGCATCAGCTCGACGGCCGTATAGGCGTCGGTCACGGCGATTTCCCGATTGCCCTCCAGCGCGGTGAACAGGTACGCACCATAGGGGCCGAACGCGGCGTGACTGGCGAAGCTCGCGTTGTCGTGGTCCACCCGTGCCCAGAACGTTTCCTGGCCGGAGCCCAGGTCGATCTTGGAGGTTACCGCCCGGACCGTTTGATCAAAGGTCATGCCCTGACCACCGCGCCGGCCACCGGCGAGGATGTTGTCCTGCTTCGAGGGCACCCAGGCGGAGAGCTGGTCCGGCGAAATCACCGCCGGGCCGAGATAGTTAGGCACGCCCGGCCCCGAATGCTCGGATACGCCGCGGTCGCTGTGGCGCAGCGTCACGGTATCGGTAACGCTGAAGCCGTCCGTCGCTACCATCACCACTTCCCCACCGTGGAAGTCGCCGTTGGTTTCGACCGAGGGCGCAATGGTGCTCTCGCCGGGCAGCGGCGGCGTGATGAATCGAGACACGAGGAGCGTGACGCCGTCGCCGCTGATCGACAGGTGTCTCGGGCGCGGCCCGACCTGCAGTGCACCGTTAACGGTGCGGCTGGCGACATCCATTCGCAGCACCTCACCGGTTGCCTCAAGCGCGATATAGGCCGAGATGCCGCTCGGATCGAAAACCAGACCGTGCGGCTGCGAGGCGGCCGGCAGGTCAATGACTTCGAGCACGTTGCGGCTGCTGCCGTCGATCCGGGTCAGCGTTGCCGCCGTTTCGCTGACAACCCACATCTCGCCATTCGGTGCTGCCTGCAGCGCGACCGGCTGCCTGGCCACCGTGACCTCGGCGACCCGCTGCAGGGTCGTGGCGTCGATCACCGCAACGCTATTGTTGTCCGGATTGACGTTCCAGACCTCCGAGTCCCCGGCGCGCAGCGCAATCGGGCTTGATGACTGCGAGATCGTTCCCGGCAGCGGCAGGTGAATCAGCTGAACGAAGGTTTGCGTGATCTCCTCGCCGCTCATCGGGTCCTCGACCGTGACCGTCACCACGTAGCGGCCAGGGGTCAGATAGCTGTGCGTAACGGTCGACTCGGTCGTCGGGCCAACGGTCGTGCCGTCACCAAAGTTCCAGGTGTAGAGCAGGTCATCGCCGCCGGCGGCGGTGGCGCTGAAGGTGGCGTCGGTACCGCTGACGGTCGGGACAGGCAGAATCGGGTCCACGCTGAGCGGCAGATCAACCGGGACGTTCAGCGCAACATACGCCACCTGTTCGTTGGTGTGCGCTCGCTCCGTGTCTCCCAGCGTGTCTTCGTCGATCGCCATGCCGATCGTCTGGCCGGACACCGCGTCCGGGCCGATCAGCACGGGCCAGCCGCCGTTGTTGCCGTCCATGCCGGCAGACGACAGGACGGCAACATTGCCGTCGATCTGCAGCGGATAGCTGTAGGGTGGCGCGTCGTCGACGCCGCCGACGGAATCGGTGCCCAGACCGGCTTCGTACTGGTAGCTTCCAAGCGTTCCCGTTCCGCTTTCAAAGACCATATAGCCGATGGTTTCCGACCCGCGGGCTGCCGTCGGGTCTTCGGCCACGTGCATGCCGGTGAACAGCGAACTGGCTGATGGCGGGTTGGTCGTGACGCCGTCCGACGCCCAGAATACGCTGAAGCGATCATCCCCGGCGGACATCACCTGGCCCACCACAACCGGTGCGGCGTAGCTGAGGGCGTAGCCCTGCTCCTCGCCAACCCACGAGTTGTTTTCGTCCGTTCGACCGGACAGATACTTCACGGCCTCAAAGCGCCCCGCGCCGCCGTCGTAACGACCGGCTTCGGCGACCAGATAGTCGACCGTGTAGGTGCCGGCCGGGGCGGTGCTCGCGGCACTGCGCACGCGAAGCTCAAAGCTGCTGCCCACGGCGTTGCGAACCTGGGTGACCATAGGTACGTCCGTCGGCAAATACCTGGGCGTGGCGATCACCACCATGTCGGTGTAAGTGTTGGGAAGGCTCACGGTCTGCCAGGTCTCATCGACGTTCTCTGCCTGCCCGGAGAACAGCTGGGCATCTTCCGGAGGTCTGACCGACAGGTCGGCGACGGACAGGTTGGCACCTGGTATCACTTCGATCTGGGCGCTGCCCGGCAGGGTCCAGCCAACCGCGAGGTTGTCGCCGCCGCCGCCTTCTTTCTGCAGCGCCTCGATAAAGTAGCTTTGGCCCGCCTGCAGTTCGATCAGCGCCGACTGCTGTTCAGGAAACTTGTCCCACTGGCGCGCGCCGCTCCAGCCGGGCACTTGTGCAACCAGGATTCGATTGGCGGGATCGTTGTCGGTGCTCAGCCACAGCTCCCCACCGTCGTCGGAGGAGATATGAAACTGATACTGGCCATCGACCGGCGGATGGAGATAGCCGTGAACCCGGGTGCCGAAGTTGTCTTCGGTGTTGGTCGGGATTTCGAAGATGTCGAGCGTGTCGGTCAGGGTCGGGCTGTCAGGATAAGCCGCGATGCTGGTCAGATCGCTCACCGCCGTCCCGCTGACGCCGCTCCATTTGTCGCGACGGATGCTGCCAAGACCTTGACCGAAAACCCGCCACTGGAAGCTGCGCGAGCGGGTCCCCTCGTCGTTGTCGTTCACCGTGACCGTCACGTCGTAGGTTCCCACCGCGGTGGCGGCACCGACAATGGACTGGGTTGCCTGGTCCAGCTGTGTGCCTGTCGGCAGCCCGGTGGCGCTCAGCACCAGCGGGTCGTCATCTGCATCGCCGACAAACAGCGGGATATTGACGTCGTTACCCACGCCGCTGCTGACCGGCGCCACGTTGTTGATCCAGGGCATGCCGCTGGTGTTGGCCTGGATAACGTGAGCCGTGGAAGGCACACCCTGCGCGTCGAGTCCGAACAGCATCCAGTAGCCGGCGGTCAGCACGTTGGGGTTCGCGTGCGCCTGCAGCGTGTACTGCCCCGGCGCGTCCTGGGTGAAGCCAATCTCGATGAAGCGCACGTCGGTGTTCATGCCGTGCGTGGTTGAGCTCATTTTGATCATCGTGAAGCGAGCGAGATCCGGGGTGCCCTCCACCGCAAAAGCCTCGCCGCTCGAGATGCGGGGCGGCGCTGCGTCGATCGAGGGCCGCACGGCGGGACTGCCGGTGGCGTCGAACAGATAGGAGGGCGAATAGACCTCACCGTCGCGGTGGCTGGAGCCGTTGCAGTTGGCGTTGCCGGAGCAGTACCCGCTGCCCGCCGCGAGCACGCGGCCGTCGGTCATCAGCAGCGCGACGGAGTGGTAGTTGCGGGGCGTGACCATAGAAGCGCCCAGGCGCCAGGTCCCGGTCTGTTCGTTCCAGATCTCCGTTGAAAGAATCGCCCCGTCGTCGCTGAACTTACGGCCGGACGTGTTGCCGCCGACCACCAGCACCTCTCCGTTCGGCAGCATGATGCCGTTGTGGAATTTTCGGGCGTGGTTCATGGAGCCCGTGAGGCTGACAACCGGCGCGGTGCCGTTGAGGTCGACCGTAAAGGCCTGGTTGGAGCTGGCGATGTTGTTGCCCGCAATCCAGCCGCCGGCATTCAGGATCTTGCCCTCGGCGTACATGATGGAGGTGCCGTGCTTGTGATACCAGTCGGTGAACTCCGGCCCTGACTGGCTGTAGCTGCCGTTACCGGTCGGATCGATGTAGTGCATCTTCGGCGTCGGGCCGGAGTGGAAAATCTGGCCATTGGGCGCTACGTGCAGCAGGGGCCACCATCGCGACTCGCCGTGGGAGCCGCTGGAAAAGTAGTCGGTGAGCACCATGTCGTTGAAGTCGACCCCGTTTTTGATCTCCCAGCCGGTGTCGACGTTCCACACCTCGGGATAGCGGGGCTGGGAGGCCGTGCCGATCGCGGTGAACATATCGCCGTTGGCCAGCGCGATGGTGGTGGGATACCAGCGACCGCCCGAGGGCATGTTCTCAATCTGGACCCACTCGTTGTTGCGAAAGTCGAAGATGCTGGTCCAGGGGCTGTTGGTCTGATTCCGGCCGCCGTTTACAAACACCCGGCCGTCTTCCATCATCGCCAGGTGAGCGCAAAACATGTTGTGCGTAGGATGGAAAACCTCTTCGAATACGCCGGTGGCGGGGTCCCAGGTTGCACTGTAGGTCTGCTCGGTGCTGGGCCAGGTCTCTCGCTCTGATCCTGACCACGTGAGGATTCGTCCATCGGGCAGGTTGGCCGCTGATACCGCGATGTGCGGCCAGTCGATCACGGGTCCCCATTGCCCGCCTTCCTCTGGGTCCTCAGGTCCGGCCAGCGCCTGGCTGGCAAGGAAGAAACACAGGAAGAGAGAGACTACGGTGGCGGTGAAGCGATACTGCTGCTGTTCCATCAATGATGACCCCAATCGGATTCAGACAACGTCGCGCACGTCTGCCGTCAGCGCATGCCAAAGACAGATGCGGCGCCCATAGTCCTGGGTCACTCAAGGATGACTACCCCTGCGCTGACCCCCATGAACCCCCCCGGGTCTCGGTCAGCTCACTCAGCCTATCGAAACACTTGTGTCGAGTTGTTACAGAATTTGTAAACTTTTCTTAACGGGCGAAAAACCCGGCGCGAATCGCTGGACTTGCGATAACTCCTCCAGAATGAAACGCTTTCTGGGAGAAGTGGTTTAAGTAATTTATCCATAAATCAACGCTCGAAAATCCGGAAAAAAGGCGCGCTATGCTGCTCGCTACAACGCAAGGGAGAACACGATGGCAAAAATCAACAAATCTCGACGAAATCTGCTGGGCGGATTAGGCGCCGCAGGCGTCGCCGGAATGGCTGCGGGCACAGCCGCGCACGCGCAGCCGGACGGTCCGGACTGGTCCGATATTAAGGTGGCTCAAAACGGCCGCTATGAAACGGTGCCTCTGCGGCAGCAGTCCATCAACGTCGCGGCGATCCAGTCGCGGGTTCGATCGGTGGACATCCGTAATTTGAAGAAGACCCTGTCGGCCAACCTCGATCACGTCGTCAAGCTGATCAACTATGCCCAGGGAGCGCCGGAAGAGTGGGGTGGTGAACGTCGCTGGGGCAGCAAGCAGGACCTGATCTGCATGCACGAGTTTCCCATCCAGGGGTTTCAGCCCTGGACACGCAAGGAGCTCAATCGCGTCGCCTTCGAGCTGCCGGGGCCGGAGACCGAGATCATCGGAGAGCGCGCCAAGAAGTTCGGCTGCTATATCGCGTTTGGCTGCTACGCCAAAGACAAGGACTGGCCCGGGCACGTCATTAACATGTCCGTCATTGTCGGCCCGGACGGCAACATCGTCTCCAAGCAGTGGAAAGCGCGGAATATCCTCGGCCTGTTCGGCGCGGGCGCGCTGATCGGCACCACGGTGTACAACGTGCTGGATCGCTACGTTGAGATGTACGGCTGGGACGCGACGCTGCCGATCGCGCGCACTGATATCGGCAACATCGCCATGACGGCGGTGGGCATCGAGCCAATGATCTATCAGTGTCTGGCGCTGAAGGGCGCCGAGATTCTCATCATGTCGGTCACCGGCGGCTCCAACGCCCGCTCCGCCACGGAGGCGGCCCGCACCAACCGCATCTACACCGTTGGCGTCGGCAACGCCGTTTCTCCCGACAACATTGGCTTTATGGACGCCGCCGGCGCCAGAGAAGAGGGCACGGTGATTATCGATCCGCGGGGCACCGTGGTCGGCAAAACCAGCAACGCGAACGAAGACATGGCGCGCGCCCGAATTCCGATTGGAGACTTTCGCGAGACGCGACGGTTCCGTGAGGTGCCCGCGGCGCTGATCGCGCCGGTGCTGATGCAGTATCAGCCGCGCTTTCAGCCGAACGCGTTTCTGGACGAGCTGCCGGAAACCTACGAAGCGGCGGGAGACCTGGTCCGGAAGAAAATGAGTAGCTGACCGGGCTGGCTCGACCTGCAGAATGAAGGGGCGCGGTAACTCCGCGCCCGTCAGCCAGGCGCGATGTTGGCGTTGAGGCGAAACAGGTTTCCGGGATCGTAGCGTTTCTTGACCTCCAGCAGTCGCGGGAAGTTCTGCCGATAGTTGGCGTTGATCTGCGCCTGCGTTTCGTCGAACACGTCGTTTGAGTAAAAGCCCCGGGTAAGGGGCTCGATGTTCGACCAGTAGCGCTTGATGTCCGCGACATGCTCGCTGGGGTCATCGCCGTGACGCCAGGCCATGAACGACAGCATGTTGTGGCTGGACTCCCGATGAGCAAAGGCGGTGGCTTCGGGCGCAACGCGGCCGATCGCGCCACCGGTCTGCTGGAACGAGAACCAGGTCACCCGGTTCGGTTTCGGATCGAAGTTGTCCACCATGACGTCCACCATCCGACTGTCGATGGCACCGATGAAGCCCGACTTTTGGTACGAGCCGTTGGCGCGTGGGTCGTCGAAATCACCGGAGCGCTGCAGCGCCACGTAGTCCATGGTGGAGACCTGCTCCCGGGTGGTCTTGCCGGCCTTTTGAAGCGGCGCCAGCAGGCCCTCGAGTCTGCTGACATCGCCGCTGTAGACGACGCCCAGACTCACGACGGGCGGGGCGCCGCCCGGCGGAGCAATCATGCTAAAACTCAGCTCCATATCGTCAGGAATCTGTTCTGCGTACTCGCCATAAAAGCGCAGCACCTGCTTGGCCTGGGCCACGGGATAGGAGTAGCGTGCCCGCACCACCTGGCGCTGCATGGGGTGAAGCGCAAAGAGGAATGAGGTGACAATCCCGAAGTTGCCGCCGCCGCCGCGCAGGGCCCAGTAGAGGTCCGGATTTTCGTCGGGTGCGGCGCGCTGCAGCTTGCCATCGGGCGTCACGACGTCCAGCTCCAGCAGGTTATCGATGGTCATGCCGAAGCGTCGCGCGAGGCGGCCGAAGCCGCCGCCGAGGGTCAGTCCACCGACACCCGTGTGGGATACCGTGCCGGCGGTCGTGACGAGGCCATGGGCCATGGACTCATGATCCAGCTCGCCGAGCAGGCTGCCGCCGTCGACGCGGGCGGTGCGTGCTTTCGGATCAACCCGCACGCCGTGGAATTTTGAGAGGTCGATCTGCAGTCCGCCGTCGCAGGTCGACTTGCCCGAAGCGCTGTGCCCGCCGCACTTCACCGCCACCAGCAGCTCGTGTTCGCTGGCAAAGTCCACCGCGCTCTGTACGTCAGCGACACCCGTCGGTTGGGCGATCAGGGCCGGGCGCTTGTCGAAGCTCGGGTTGAGCAGCAGGCGCGCCTGGTCATAGCCGTCGACGTGCGGCAGCAGCAGATGGCTCTTCAGGCGGTTGCTGAAGTCTTGAACGTCGCTGGCTCTCAGGGTGATCGGGTTTCCGTCGCCCGTAACGGCCTGGATGTCGCCACTGACGACGGTCGGCACATATTTTAGCGAGGTGCTGGCGCCCGCCAGGGGCATCGTCGAAGCGAGTGCTCCAGCGAGCGTGGACTGAAGGAATTGACGACGTTGCATGTTGACTCCTCGTGGCGTAAACCCAGCGTGAGCTTTTACGATAGCAAAGTCTTCAGAGCCGGCTGGCGATCCGACGCTTCATGATGGACAGAACTTCATCGCCGTCCCTCTCCCACCAGTCCTGCTGCGAAAAAATTTCGACCTCGTAGCAGCCCTGGTAGCCCGCTAGCTCCATCCAGCGGCGAATCTGCTTCAGGTCGATCACTCCGTCACCCATCATGCCGCGATCGAAGGCTAGATCCCGGGTGTTCTCAAGCCAGTCGCAGACGTGAAAAGCGAGCAGCCGATCGGCGCCCGCCCGCTGGATCTCCTGCTCAAGCTGCGGGTCCCACCAGACGTGGTAGACGTCCAGCGCAATGCCGAGGCCGTCACCCAGTTCGTCGCACAGGTCATTGGCCTGGCTCAGCGAATTGATGCAGGCCGTGGTGGCCGCGTACATCGGATGCAGCGGCTCCAGCGCCAGCGCCACGCCGGCAGCCTGGGCGCGAGGCACCAGCTGGCCCAGCGCGTCCCGCACCTGGCGCCGGGCACCGGCCAGGTCCTTTGACCCGTCCGGCAGGCCCCCGACGACCAGCACCAGGCAGGCGGCGCCCATTTCCGCCGCGTGATCGATAGCCTGGTAATGCGTATCCAGAAGCGCTCGGCGGGTGGCCTGATCCGGGCCGGTGAGCATGCCGGCGCCGCAGAGGCCGGTGATGGTCAGCCCGGAGTCTCGCAGGAGCTTCACGGCCTGTTTGCTGCCCATTTCCTTCAGCTGGAAACACCAGGGCGTTATCCCCTTGAGTCCGTGGCGAAGGCAGCCTTCAACGGCCTGCGCCAGGTTCCACTGCCGATGCGTTGTGATGGTGTTGAGGGCAGTTCGAGATACGTCAGCCATGAGGGGTTACCGTTGACGCCAGGGTGCGTCCGACCGGTCGGATCAAGCGGCCGTGCCCAGCATGCCGCCCAGACGCGTTTCGATGATGCTCTCGGCCTCGGCCATGATTCGGTCGATTAGCTCCTGGACGGTCGGAATGTCATTGATCAGTCCCGCGACCATGCCGCACGACCAGGCGCCGGCATCCATGTCGCCCTCCATCATGATGCGGGGATAGACGCCGGCAACCTCGTCGATGATGTCCTCGAACTTGAGCTGGTCCCCGAGCCGTTTCTCTTTCTCGAGCAGGCTTTCAACCGCTGCATTGTTCATCACCCGCTCGGTGTTGCGCAGCGGCCGCATTACCAGGCGCGTCTCCAGTTCGGTGGCGTTGACGATCGCCTGCTTCACGTTCTCGTGCACCGGCGCCTCTTTGGTGGCGATAAAGCGCGTGCCCATGTTCATGCCGTCAGCGCCCATGGCCAGCGAGGCAACCAGCGAGCGGCCGTCCGCCTGGCCGCCGGAGGCCACAAACGGAATCTCCAGCTCGTCTGCGGCGCGAGGCAGCAGGATCATGTTGGGCACGTCGTCCTCACCCGGATGCCCGCCGCACTCAAAGCCGTCGACGCTGGCGGCGTCACAGCCGATCGATTGGGCCTTCAGCGCATGGCGCACCGACGTGCACTTGTGAACCACCTTGATGCCGGCATCCTGCAGGTGTGGCAGGACCTGGGAGGGATTGTTGCCGGCGGTTTCGACGATTTTGACGCCGCCCTGAATGATCGTCTTGATGATGGCCGGATAGTCGGGCGCATTGACCGTCGGCAAAAACGTCACGTTCACGCCGAACGGTTTGTCCGTCATGTCGTGACAGCGCGCGATCTCGTTAGCCAGATCCGCCGGCGTTTTCTGGGTCAGGCCGGTGATGATACCGAGGCCGCCCGCGTTGCTCACCGCGGCGGCCAGCTCGGCAAAGCCGACGTAGTGCATGCCGCCCTGGATAATCGGGTGCTCGATATTTAGCAGCTCGGTGATTCGGGTTTTCATCAATCCGTTTCCAGTTCCTAAAGGTCTTTTATTGGAGGTGACGGCCAAACCGGGCTCAGAAGATAACGTCTTCGCCGGGTACGACCCTGACCAGACGTTTGCCGAGATTTTCGCCGGTGTAGAGGCCGATCAGGGCGTCGGGCATGGTGTCAAAGCCGTCACTGATATCCACCAGCGCCCGCAGCTTTTCTGCTTTGATCCATTCGGCCATATCGACCTCGGCGCGCTCGAAGTCGGCCGCGTGGTTGTAGACAAAAAAACCGCGCATGTCCGCTTCGGAGGCACGCAGGCTGGTGTAGTTTCTCGGGCCCGTGCGCTTTTCCTGCTGATACTCGGAGATCGATCCGCAGAGCACAACGCGCGCATCGCGCGCCAGGTTGTCCAGCGCCGCTTCGAGGATGGCGCCGCCGACGTTGTCAAAGTAGACGTCGATGCCGTCCGGCAGCAGCTGACCGATACGCTCAGCCACGTCTTCTTCCCGATAGTTGATCATTTCGTCAGCGCCCAGCTCGCTGATCATTCGACACTTCTCTGCGCTTCCGGCGATACCGACCACCGGGCCGCAGCCGAGCGCTTTGGCAATCTGCACCACCAGTGAACCGACACCGCCTGCGGCACCTGACACGAGAACGGCATCGCCAGCTTTGGGTGCGCCGCGGGTGACAAAGCCGCAGTAGGCTGAGTAACCGGTCATGCCGAGCGCCGACAGGCCGTAGTAGGCCGGGACGCCCCGCCGCTGCATGGCGATGATCTTCTCTCCCTGCGTCACGGAGGAAACCTTGTAGCTCTGCCAGCCGAGCTGGCCGTGCACAAAGTCGCCTTCCTTGAAGTCCGGGTGTTTGGACTCGATCACTTCAGCAACGCCGCGGCCGTGGATGACGTCACCGATCTCGAGCGGGCTTTCAGTGGAAAAGCCGCCGCCGTTTTTCATCATGTACATCCGCATGACCGGCGCCACGTTGAGGTAGCGGGAGCGGAGCAGAATCTGCCCATCGCCGACCGGGTCGATCGGCTGTTCGCGATACGCAAAGTGGCTGTGGTCCAGGCTGGTCTCGGGATGGCGGGCAACGGTCCACTGGCGGTTGATTTTGTCCTGGGTCATGGGAACAGTATGGCCTTGCGACAGGTCGTGCATTGTGACATCAATGGACCCGAGAAAACGAAGGGAAAGCGCGAATGACAATGGATATCCTGAAACGCACAACGTTTGTCGTGGCTGACGCGGAAGCGTCGGCGCAGTTCTACGTCAAGGTCTTTGGCTGGACGGTGTGGTACGACAATATCGTGAAGGCCGATCATCGCTTTCCCCCTTCCGGGGCGCCCGATAAGGCGGAGGTCAAGCTGGTGATTGTCCAGGCCGCTGACCCCAAGATCGGCAAGCTGGGGTTTCTGGAATATCTGGACCCGCCGTTCGACACCGGCGCCCCCAAAGACCGGACCATGATCCGCATGGGTGAACCGATCCTGGTGATCGAGACCGAGGACGTCGACGGCGTTTATCGCCGTGCCACCGAGCTGGGCGCGAATGTGGTTACGGCGCCCGTCGACTGGGAAGTCCCCTCGCCGGATGGCCAGTCGGTGATCCATCTTCGCAGCGTTTCAATGTTCGACCCCAACGGCATCTATATGGAGATCAGCGCCCACCCCTGAGGTGAGTCTGAACGCGGGAGATCAAGCGGTGAGAAAGGGATACGTCGACGGACCGTTCGGCCAGATCCACTACTGCGAGGCTGGCGAGGGTCCGGCGCTGCTGCTGGCCCATCAGTCGCCGGTCTGCGGCCGCCAGTTTGAACGCGCGATGCCACACCTCAGCCGGCTCGGGATTCGCGCGGTGGCGATCGACACCCCGGGCTTTGGCAACTCCGACGTGCCCGCCGAGCCGCCGACCATCGCCGAATATGCCGGCATGTTTCCAGCGGTGCTGGACGGATTGGGATTGACCGCCGCCCACATTCTCGGTCACCACACCGGAGCCGCGATCGCCTGCAGCTTCGCCGCCGCTAACCCCTTGCGCGTGCAGTCACTGATTCTAAACGGTCCGCCGCTGATGTCAGAGCAGGATCTCGAGCCGTTTCGCGACCTCAAGTTTGAGGCGCCGACCGTGCACGCCGACGGGTCCCATCTGCAGGAGCGATGGGATGTGCGGGTCCAATATTCCGCAGGCTGGACGGACAAGGAGGCCATGCATCGACGGCTGGTCGATCAGCTGTGGGCCGGGGATACGCTCTGGTATGGGCATCGCGCGGCCTTCAGCTATCAGATGGAGCCGGATTTTATGGCGCTCTCAGGGCGGGTCCTGATTCTCACCAACACCGGTGACGACATCTACCACCTCGCCCAAAAAGCCCGGCAGCTGCGGCCGGATTTTGACTTTGCCGAGCTGCCGGGCGGGACGCACGATATTGTCGACGAGCAGCCCGAAGCCTGGTCGGAGACGGTTGCGAGTTTTGTCCATGGTGCCAACAAATCGTCGAGGTCAAAGGAAAGCGCTTGACGCGCATAACCCGGTATCGTCACGCTGCGCAGCGGGATCACCGTTCGGAGAAAGCAATGATCAGAACAGCCGCCAGAAACACTGTCTTCGCCCTGGTGATGGGGTGTTCGTTGGGGGGAGCCCAGGCTGAGCCTTCGGGTGATGACGGCCTCACGCTTGCGGGCCTCAGGAACGTCGAGCTGGTAGATGCCGGAAGCTTTGTGGTGGACGGAAAGCCACGCTTCGCCCGCGAGGAAACCTTCGAATTTCTCAGGCGTCCGGATGGCGGGATGACGCTGCTGTCGGCAACCACGATGCGTGATGGGTCGCTGCGGGTGCAGACCCGCTATGACTACGACGCCGACTGGAACGCGCTGCGAGCCCTCGGTGCGGGCATCTACAAAGACGAGCCGGTGACGGTCTTGCTTGAAGCGGAAGAGCAAAGCGTTGCGGTCAGCGTTCGCGGCGAGTCGACCGATATCGAGGCAACCGTACCCTGCCCGGACGGATGCTTTTTGGACATGGGCCCGAGCGGCAGTCCGATGTTTGTCATGACCGAACGGTACGACCACCAGCAGGGCGGCACCCAGACTTTCCGCTGGGCGGCGCAGGATCTGCGGCGGGCGTTCACGAGCCCCGACAACCAGCGGGCCGAGCTGACGCTGCGTCGCGAGCTGCCGATCAAACGGACCGATGGCTCAATGGTGACCATCCGCGAATACGACATGGTGGAGCGGGTCCCGACTCCGGAGGGCGGTGACTACGTGCTCGAGTTTAATCTCTGGACCGATGCTAAGGGTCGGCCGATGGGGTATCGGATCAATACGGCGGGGGGCAAGCCTTCAGAGTCTGGCGTGCTCGCTTTCCGCAAGGGCTATGAGGACGTGCGGGCATCCGTCGTGGCTGCCGGGCCGTGACCTCCACTGCCGCCGTCCGATGGGTCTCGTAGCGGCCAGCCGTCGCTCGGCGGCCAAGCCGCCCTAGCATCAAGCGAGTCGTCAGCCGGCGTCTCAGTTTCGCCGACGCAGAAACTTGAGTCCCGACCAGTCGTGGTCCACGGCGCAGACCTTTACGTCGACCCAGCCGGTCGGAAGAATCACGCGCCTGAGCTCATCCTCGGTCAAATCTTTGAAAAGTGGTGAGGACTTTTTCGGCCAGGAAAGCCACAGCATGCCGCCCGGCGCAACTCTGGCGAGAGCAGAGTCGATTCGCCGGGTAAGGTCGGATCGTCTTCGACAAAAAAGATGAACCACATCGGCCGACTTCGCCCGTTTCATGAAGCGCACACCCTCTGCGCCAGCGGTCAGCTCGGCATAGTGATCGGGCGCATTCAGCACCAAACAGCGCATGCCGGGTTTGAGCCCCAGCTTCTGGTAGAGCGGCTTCTTCGAGTAGCCGGCGGCAGCTTGTGTCATGGCGGGTTGCCTCTACGGCGTCGTCGGCGGTGCGGAACTGAATCATAGCAACCTCGATGGTGCGGCTGGTGCGGCGCAGCCTGAGGCCGGAACAGCCTCACACTTATTGTTCGTCAAAACCGAACGAAATTCGCGTTTAATCCGTATTTTCCGAATAGGTGTTTTTCCGTATTCTAACCATCGAAGCAGCCGGCAGTGGTCGGCAACAGTAGGAGAAAGATGAGATGAATTGGTCGCCAGCGAAAACCCATTTGCGCAGCCTTCTGGCCGGCGCAGTCCTCGCCTTACCGGGCATGGCCGCGCAGGCAGAGGCGATGACCGAAAGCCGGGATCCGGTTCGCGGCGTGAGTTTTTACAGCGTCCAGCTCGAATCGGCGCCGCTCTGGCAGTTCCAGACCGCTGGCAGCCGGTTTGCGCCTGACGACGGCATGACCGTGGGCCTGAGCGCACTGGTCGCCGACGACAATGCACAGGTGATGGAGTACATCCTCTGGCTGCGTCACGACGGCCCCCGAAGCTGGCTTCTGGGAGCGATGGATCAGCCGCTGACCATTCAGCTGGAAGATCGCCGTCTGCTGCCGGTGCCGCTCCACGTTGCTAACGAGCACCACAACAGCGTGCGCGAGCCCTACATCGAAAAGCTGGAGTTCGCGCTCGACCCCCGGCTGGTCCAGATTCTGCTCGACGAGCCGTCCGTGGTTCTCAAGCTCGAAACGGCGCTCGGCGAAGTCGAGAAGCCGCTGAAGCCTCACATGATTGAGACGCTGCGCAAGCTCACCGCCAAGGTGGCGTCTCACCCGATTCCTGCCCAGGTGGCTTCCACCCAGGGTTAATGTGTCCCCTCGTCCTGCTTCGGCAGGGCCTTACTCTTAGCCGCTCTCCCCGAGCGGCTTTTTTTTTGCGCAAGGAAAAGCGAACGCAACAACGCTGCCGCAGTGGGTATTGGGGTGTTGAGCGGGTGGGTTGCGCGTCAGATACGCTGAAGGCTCAAGTGTTCGGTCGTCTGCTCGTGAATGCTCTTGATCAGGCTCGCTGGGAGCCGCAGCGCGCTTGCGAGCCGCTCAAGATAAGGATGGGCCTCGTTGTCCAGCGCCAGCGAAGAAGCGGTGTAGACCACAATCGCACATTCCGGGGTGGTTGTGAGGCTCACGACGGAGTCCATGGTCCAGCGCTCGGTGAGCGAATCCAGCACCTGCTGCTGCAGCGGTGTGCCCCGCAGCAGCTCGCGCGCGTGGGTCAGTGATTCAAAATCCTGATCGGCCATGCGGGCGGCCATCAGCGCTCGAACCGGCAGAATCCCGGTGACTCCCACGTCGGCGTCCGACTCCTCGCCGGCAGCGCGAAACTCTGATTCGAGCAGGGTGCCCCAGATGGCCGCCTCGGAGTTTTCGACAATCCCGGGCAGCACGCTGCGTTGACCGGTGCTGGCCTGGTAACGTTGATAGCTCGCGTGAGCCAGCTCAATAACGCCGCCAACACCTCGCTGCTGGAGGAATTGTGCCGTCTTCGATGCGCCGGAGCGTCGATCGCGCCCGGCCGATTGATCGGTGGATGTCGGAGACTTCACCGCTGCGTTCCAAAACCAAACCGGTTTATCTTGCGCCATAGTGATCCAACGGTAAAACCCGTTTTTATGTCGAGTTCAATACGGAAAAACCGAGGGTTTCCGTCCTGGATGTGCCGGCCTAGCCCAGCAGTTCATCCCTGGCCATCCGGGTGATTGCCGTGACCGCCGGGTGCTTGAGCTTGCGCTCGGGTGATATCGCGTAGTACGACTCGGTGATGCCGTCGATCAGCCCCAGCAGCTCGCAGCGATACATCTCGGTCACCTCCTTGGCGATCACCGCCGGTGCGGGGAACAGACCCTTGCCGGCTTCTCCGAACGCCTTCAGCAGCGCGCTGTCGTCACACTCCACGGCGATAGACGGCACCACGCCGTTGCGGTCAAACCACTCGTCGAGCTTTCTGCGAAGCACCGTGTGGGAGGCCGGCAGCAGCACAGGCGCCCCGTCCAGCGCCCCGGGAAAGTCTGCTTTGAATCGGGCAACGAGCTCATCGCGGCCAAAAAACGCGACCTCACTCGTGCCGAGCGGGTGCGAGTACGCCTTGACGTTCAGGCCGGTGGGAACCGGCCGATCGGAAATCACCAGGTCAAGGTGGTGCACCGCCAGCTCGCCCAGCAGCGTCTCCAGCGGGCCCTCGATACAGATGACCTTGACCGGATTCTCGTCAGTCATAGCCGGCTGCACCATGCGATAGGTGATGAGCTTGGCGATGGTATTCACCACGCCGACATTCAGCGTTTCGGGAAGACCGGGGGTCTTGCTGCGAATCCGCTGGGTGAGCTCCGCGCCGAGGGAGAAGATCTCGTCCGCATATTGCCGGACGGTGTGGCCGGTTTCGGTGAGGGTCAGGTTGCGGCCCGTCCGGTGGAACAACGCCTCGCCCACCGATTCTTCCAGCAGCTTGAGCTGGCCGCTGATGGTCTGTGGCGTCAGATGAAGGATCTCGGAAGCCCGGGCAATGCTGCCCTCCCGAGCGACCGTCCAGAAGTACATCAAATGATGATAGTTAAGGTGTCTCAAGCTGCCTCCAAAGCATGCGCCGTCATGTACCGATGTCGCGGCAGCGGGAGCAGTCCCTGAGCCGGTACATCACCAATGCAGCGCGCTTCATTTGCTGGCCGAAAGTGGCCATCAGCGCCGTTTCGCCCTCGGTATGTCCGCCATATCCCATGAGTCCGAGGCCGTCCAGCGCCATCGTAACGTGTGCTGCCGCGAAAGAAATGTCAGCGGCACCGGCTCGGCGCGGGTTTACGGCTCTGACCTCGCCGAGACCGAGGTCCTGACTGGCCTGGTTGTAGACGGCGAGCAGTTCCCGGTTACCTTCGGTTGGCGCCATTGGCGGGTAGCCTTCCGAGAAGGTCAGACTGGCGCTGGTCTGGGCGAGGTTTTCACCAACAATTCGGTGCATGACCGCTTTCGCCTCGTCGAGCTGGGCGGGAGATACCGCGCGGATTCCGCCTTTGACGCTAACCCCGCGGGCAATCACGTTATTCTTGCCGAATGCCGTTCCCCGAGCGGTCGTGCCGTCAAGCGTGATGTCGGTGCCGCCAACGATGACTCCGGGATTGAAGGTCAGCAGCGGCACATCGGAGAGTTCGGTTCTGAAACTGTCCAGAATGCGGGCCGCTTCGAAAATTGCCCCAAAGCCGACGTCCGGTCGAAAAATCTGCGACGAGTGGGCCGGCTTTCCGGTCATCTCCAGCTGCCAGCCGACTGACCCACGGCGGGAAATCACCGCGGTCTTCGGATCGCCGTCTCCGTCCTCAAAACCGAGGGCGACGTCCGCCCAGCGCGCAGCATCGAGCAGGGTTCGGTTCGCCGCGGCATGGGGTCTACCCCGCGACTCCTCGTCGCCGGTGATCACCACCTGGACGGAGATCTGGTCGAGCACGCCGGCGGTCTGCATGGCCGCCAGGGCGTAGAGCATGATCACGTCACCGCCTTTCATATCGGTGATCCCCGGGCCGCGCCAACGGTTTCCGTCGAGTTCGGTCACGTGCTGAAACGGGCTGTCGCTGGCAAAAACGGTGTCCAGATGGCCGATCAGCAAAAAGCGGGTGCCGCTGCCGCCGTGGGCAGCCCAGAGGTGACCGGCCCGGTTGAACTCGGCACCGTCGTCCCAGCGGGTGTCAAAAGCGAGGGCGTCAAAGCGGTCCTTCAGGATTTGGCCCACCCGCGCAACGCCGTCTAGATTCTGAGTGCCGCTGTTGATGTCGACCAACTCACGCAGCAGCAGCTCTGCCTCAGGCAGGGAGGCATCGATGGCCTCCACGATAGCCTGTTCATTGGGGTCCAGGGAAAACGCCGATTCGGCGGGCAGCATCGCGCCGGTCAGGAGAATCAGCAGGACTTTGAGTGGCCGTAGCATCAGCGCAAATCCTCGCTCATACCACCATGATGCAGTGCCAGCGGGCATCCGTCGAGGGTCGGGCGGGCTGACAACGATAATGATAGTCTGCTGGGCCCTGATCGGAGGAGTGCAACATGGTTCATAAGATTCTGCCTGCCGTCTGTCTGACCTTGGTCCTGGCTGCCTGCGAGTCGCAGCCCGGTGATGAAACCGGGGCCGTCAGATCAGCTGACTCCGAAGAGACGGTGACCGCCACCGCTGAGCCAAAAGAGGGCATGACCTTCGCGCCAGACGGCGTCGAGATTCACTACCGCGTGCTGGGCGCCAAGCGCCAAAGCGCCGATCCAACGCTGGTATTTGTGCACGGCTGGTCCTGCAGCGCCGAGTTCTGGCGTGAGCAGCTGCCGACCTTTGCTAAGAGCTACCGGGTGGTCACGCTCGATCTGGGTGGACATGGACAGTCGGGAACCGACCGCGGCGTGTGGACAATCGCGGGTCTGGCCCAGGACGTCCAGGCGGTGGCTGACGAGCTGAAGCTCAAGAAGATGGTGCTGGTCGGCCACTCGATGGGTGGACCGGTGAGCCTCGCGGCGGCGGCCCGAATGCCGGGTCGGGTGGATGCGGTGGTCGGCGTGGACACGCTACACAACGCGGACATCGAATACCCGGTGGAACAGGTAGGCCAGATGATGGCGGCATTTCAGGCCGACTTTGGTGGCAGCATGAAGGGCATGTTCGAGGGCATGGCCGGAGCAACCCTGGAGCCTGAGTTGCGCGACTGGATCGTTGAGAAGGCCCAGCAGACAGATCCCGACGTTGCCGTGGCGCTGTTTGCCGATTTTGCCCGGATCAGTCTTCCCGACATGCTGCAAAACGCCAACACGCCGATCAGGGTGATCAACGCGGGGCCTGGGCCGATGACGCCGGCGACGGAGGTGGAGCTCAATCGCCGCTACGCCGACTATGAAGCGGTGCTGCTCGACGGTGTGGGCCATTTTCTGCAGCTTGAGCAGCCGGAGCGATTCAACACGGAGCTGCAGCTCACGCTGGACACGCTGGCTGGCCAGGGCTGAGTAACGATTTCCATCGGCGTCGGTCCGGGTAGGAAAAACCGGCCGATTCAGTACACTACCTACTTGTCCGGACAATGGAGTCGCCATGGATACCCGCCTGAACCACGCCCTTGACCTGAAAAAAGGTCGCGACGAACGCGCCCGTGAACGCTTCGTGTCGGGGCTGCGAGGCTACGTGCTCATGGATCTGGCCGGCGAGCTCCGCCAGGACTACGAGAGCAAGCAGCTGCCGGCACATTTATCGACCGGTGGCGCTGAGCCCGCGAGCGGCAGCGATGTGCACAACATCGTTAAGGGGACACCCGTTTTCAATTTTTATTCCTCGCTTCGATGTACGGCGCAGGAGCTGGTGTGGGACAGCGTAATGGACTCGGTGGGCGCTAATCAGGATGCGCTGCGGGGAACTTTCGATTCGCTCAGCCAGGCGCCGCGCGGCAGCCTCACGCTGGATCCCGATCTTGACCCGCCGCGCTACGCGGACGCGGTGGATGTTCACCTGATGCCGTCAAACTATCGGGGCGCGGCAGATTCGGTGGTGGAGCCCGGCGCGGTTTACGACAATGGCCTCAACGTTTTTGCGTTCGGCGCCATGGGGCGCCAGCTCAACGACATCGGCTGGTCGATGGCAACTTTTTTCAAGCTGAAGTTTCCGCATCTTAAGCCGCGCAAGATTCTCGACGTCGGATGCACGATCGGTCACAACACGCTGCCCTGGAAACAAACTTTCCCGGACGCTGAGGTCACCGGCGTTGATCTCGCCGCCGCCTGCCTGCGGTACGCGCATGCCCGGGCCGAGGCGATGGATGTCGAGGTGCACTTTAAACAGGCGTCCGGTGATTGCCTCCCCTTCGAGGATAACTCAGTGGACGTTGTGTTCACCTCGATGTTTTTACACGAGCTGCCGGTGAAGATGATCCACGCTTTCATGGCGGAAGCCCATCGCGTGCTCAAGCCCGGCGGCGTGCTGCTGAACATGGAGCTGCCGCCCAACTCAGCGGTCGAGCCCTATGACGGCTTCTACCTGGACTGGGACTGCTACTACAACAACGAGCCGTTCTATAAGCCGTTTCGCGATCAGGACTATCGGGAGCTGACGGTGAAGGGTGGCTTCGATCCGGAGCAGTTTTTTGAGGCCGTCATGCCCCGCCAAACCTACGTCAGCGAGGAGGAGTTTACCGGTGCAGTCACCGGCGCTGCGGAGTTTGACGAGGACACCGGGCGCCTGTCCGACCAGATCAAGTGGTATGGCTTTGGGTCGGTGAAAGCGGGTGAGTGATCTGTCGCGTGAGGTGCGCGGCGGACGCAAGTCATTCTATGACGACCCTGACGTCGACCGGCTTCTGGCGATCGTCACGCGGCTGCTCGAGGAGCACTGGGCGCTTCGCGAGCGCTATGCCGCGCTGGAAAAACTGCTCGTTGAGAAGCAGGTGCTCGGCGAAAACGATGTCGAAGAGTTTGAGTTTTCCGAGGCCGACAGCGCTGCGCTGGACGCCGCCTCGGCGAAGCTGATCCGCGACGTTCTCGGCGCCGCGCGCAACATCGAAAGCTGAAGCCGTTTCGGTCCGACAACCACCACGCCCGGGGAACAATCCGTGTATAGCCTCCTGATCTTCTTTCATATTCTTCTGCTGGTGTTCTGGCTGGGCACAGACCTTGGGGTCTTTCTGGGCGCCAAGGTCACGGAACGCACCGATCTGTCCGTGGAAACGCGGGTGACTGTCCTCAAGCTCGCGATGGTCCTGGACCGAATGCCTCGCACGGCGCTGACGCTGATCCTACCTTCGGGCCTGACGCTGGCTTCGCAGCTGGGCCTGGTTGAGCTTTCGAGCGTTGTCCTGACGGCGGTCTGGGCCGCCGGACTCCTATGGGCGTTGATCCTCTGGGTGGGATTTCTGAATCCCGAAACGCCGCTCGAGCAGCGGGTCATGTTGTTCAACTTCGGCGCTAACGCACTGCTGGCTCTGTTCGTGAGCGGCGTCGCGATCGGCATGCTGCTGGGCGACAGCACGCCAACCTGGCTGGCGCTCAAGGTGCTCAGCGTCGGTCTGATTTTTGTCGCGGGTGTGGTGCTCGATATCCTTTTCAAACCCGCGGTGGAAGCGTTTCTGGGGATCGTTACCGAAGGCGCCACCGACGAGCGGAACGCCGCGTACAGTAAAGCGATCGGCCCGGTGTACTGGGCCGTGCTGGCGATCTACGCGCTGGTTCTGGCGGCCGCCTGGCTGGGTATCGACAAACCCTCGTTCTGAACCGACGGCGTCAGGGGTCTGACGCCCGCGGTGCCGGGTGCAGCCGCGTCGCCGCCGTCACCGCAAGCAGCACAATCCCGGCGCCGAGCAGCGTCAGGCCTGCGGGTCGATCTCCGAGCAGCAACGCCGCGAGAACGATGGCGTATACCGGCTCCAGTCCGCTCACCACGCTGGCCAGCTGAGCTCTTAACCGGCCCAGCGATTTGACAAACAGCGTCTGCGCCAGCGCGCTGCATGCGAGTCCCAATATGCAGATCAGCAGTATGTCCCGGGCCCCGGGCAGCGGTTCACGGAGCAGGATCACAACCGGCAGCAAACAGGCCGAGGCGCCAGCCTGCTGGCAGAACGCCACGCGTAGAAAAGAAACCCCCTGGACGAGGTGTCGGTTCAGCAGCGTCAACAGGGCAAAGCTGAAGCCGGAAAAGATGGCCCAACCCAGGGCGGTGAGGCGAGTGGACGCGTCGTCCGGTGCCGCGACGAGGAAGAGGCCCAGCAGCACCGCCAGCGCGGTCAGGCTGTCAACCGGCCGAAGCCGCGTCCCGCTCACCAGCGGTTCCAGCATCACCACAAACAGAGGCGCCGTGGCGTAACCGATCACGCCGACCGCAACGCTGGAAAGGTTGATTGCGTGGAAGAAAGCCAGCCAGTGAATGGCCAGCAGCACGCCGCTGGCGAGCAGGCCCGCCCGGCTGGCTTGCGGCAGGCTTAGCGACTGCCGCTGTAGCTTAAGCCCCAGTCCCAGCGTGAGTGCAGCGACCGCGGAACGGCCAAAAACGATCAGCAGCGCGCCGGCGGTAATCGCTTTGCCCAGCACGGCGGCGAGCCCGAAAAGCAGCACCGCCAGGTGCAGCTCCACAAGCGCCACGCGGTAAGTACGGGCCGTCACGCCGCGAGCCCGCAGCCATCGAGTTCGGTCAGAGGGCTACCATCGCTTTGCCGACGTTCTCGCCGCGCATCAGTCGACAGAAATGTTCGGGCGCGTTCTCAATGCCGTCGGCCGAGTCTTCCAGATACTGGATCTGGCCGTCACGAATCCAACCGCTGACCGCCTTTTCGAATTCGCCGCGCGCGTCCTCGTGGTCGTACACCACCATCCCTCGCACCGTTGCCCGGGCTTTGATCGTCCAGGCAGGGTTGGGGCCCGGCGGCATGTCGTCGCTGTTGTATTGGGCCATAAGGCCGCAAAGCACCACGCGGGCGCCGATGGCGAGCTGCTCCATGGCCGCCTGCAGCAGGTCGCCACCAACGTTATCGAAGTAGACGTCTATGCCGTCGGGGCATGCCTGCTTCAGCGCCTCGCGCACATCCTGGGTCTTGTAGTTGATGCAGGCGTCGAAGCCAGCCTGTTCAACGGCCCAGGTGCATTTGACTTCCGAGCCCGCCACGCCGACAACCCGACATCCCTGGAGTCTCGCGATCTGGCCGACCATCGAGCCAACGGGTCCGGTGGCCGCCGAGACCAAAACGGTGTCGCCGGCCTTGGGCTCGCCGAGCCTCATCAGTCCCGCGTAGGCGGTCAGTCCGGGCATCCCGAGAATGCCGAGCGTGGTCGAGACCGGTCCGAGCGAGGGGTCGACCTTCCGCGCCAGGGCGCCATCGACAATCGGGTATTCCTCCCAGCCGGTGAAGGCGGCCACGATGTCTCCTTCGCTGAAGTCGGGATGCTGGGATTCGATCACCTGGGAGACGGTTTCGCTGAGCATCAGCTCTCCCGGCTGGATGGCACCAGAGAGGTGGCGGCCGCTGATTTTCCCGCGGAGGTAGGGGTCTAGGCTGATGTACAGGGTTTTGCAGAGCATTTTCCCTTCCACCGGGCGCCCGGCCTCGCCGGTGATCAGCTCAAAATCGGTTGGGCTCGGCACCCCCTGGCTTCGCGTTTTCAACACAATCTGCCTGTTATCCATGCATCCGGACCTGTGGTTAAATGTTATAGATATAGTACATTTAACTTTTCCCCAGAAAAATCTCTCTAACAGAACGGCACGCTCATGGCTCAGGCTCGCTCCAACGACACTTTGACAGACCAACTCATTCACCTGCTCGGCGCTGACCGCGTGGCGGTGGACGACGAGACCATCACTTTGATGTCTCAAGACGTTTATAAACACGGCGAACCCGTTGCGGTGGTGGTGCGTCCCGAGAGCACCGAGCAGCTGAGCCAGATCGTCGCGGCGGCAGCGGCGGCGGGCCAGGCGGTGATCGCACGCGGTGGCGGGATGTCTTACACCTCCGGCTATCTGGCGGTGCAGCCCGGCTCGGTCCTGGTCGACATGTCCGGCATGAACAAGGTGCTCGAGGTGAACGAGCAGGACATGTACGTCACCGTCCAGTGCGGCTGCACCTGGATGGACCTGCACGATGCGCTGAAAGGAACCGGGCTGCGCACGCCCTACTGGGGAACGCTTTCCGGAATCACGGCGACCGTCGGCGGTGGCCTGTCCCAGAACTCAATTTTCTGGGGTTCGGGCCAGTTCGGGACCTGCGTTGACTCCGTGATCGGCATGGAGGTCGTAATGGCCGACGGCCAGGTGCTCGCAACCGGTGCCGGCGCACAGCCGAACGGCAGCCCTTTCTTCCGGCACTACGGCCCCGACCTGACCGGTCTGTTCAGTGGTGACAACGGCGCGCTGGGCCTGAAGGCCAGCGCAACCTTCCGGCTGATCCCGGAGCTTGAGGAACGGCGCTACCTGTCTTTTGCCTTCGACGACTACAAGAAGCTGCTGACGGCCATGAGCGAAGTCGCTCGTCAGGGCCTCGCGATGGAATGTTTTGCCTTCGATCCCTGTCTGTCGGGTATGCGCATGCAGCGGGAAAGCCTCGCCAAGGACGTCAAGTCACTCGCGGGCGTGATGAAGGCCAGCGGGTCGGTCGGCGGCGCTATCAAGAGCGGCCTGAAGGTGGCCATGGCCGGCCGGCGGTTCATGGAGGATGCGGAGTACTCACTCCACCTCATGGTAGAGGAGCGGGTTGCTGCCGCGGCCGATGCGGCGGCCAGCGATATCACGAGTATCTGTCAGGGCTTTGAGGGCCGAGCGCTGGACGACTCGATCCCCAGAATCCTTCGCGCCAACCCGTTCACCCCGCTGAACAACGTGGTCGGACCGAACGGCGAGCGCTGGGCCCCGATCCACGCGATGTTGCCCCACTCCAAGGTTGCCGAGGTCACCCGGCAGATTCATGAACTGGAGGAGCGTGAGGCGGAGACCATCGAGCGGCATCAGATTCAGGTTGGTTACCTGTTTGCGACCGTGTCGACCAACTGTTTCTGCCTGGAGCCGGTCTTCTTCTGGCCCGACGCGATGAAAGAGCTTCACGATCTGACGGTCGAAGCGCCGGTCCGCAAGCGGCTGAAGGGATTTGACGAAGACCTGGCGGCGCGGGCCGAAGTGCAGCGGCTGCGCAAGGCGATGGTGGACATCTTTGCGGCGGCCGGTGCGGCTCATCTGCAGGTCGGCAAGACCTACCCGCTGAATCAGATCAACCCCCGTTCCTGGCAAGCCCTGAACGAGATCAAGCAGGCCCTCGACCCCGCCCATCGGATTAACCCGGGCAGTCTCGGACTGGGTGCCGGCGATACCGACAGCGGTTCCTGACGCCCCCAAGTCATGCGTTGTGCATACGCCAATATCGGCACGGTCGACCGACCGCGCCTGATTCACTATCGCGCTGCCGGCGACGGTCCGCCGCTCATCATGCTGCACGCCTCGCCGCTGTCCTCAAAGTCCCTGGTGCCGCTGGCTGAGGCGCTGGCGCCGCACGCGACGGTGCTGGCGCTCGACACGCCGGGCTACGGGCAGTCGGACCCGCTGCCCGAAAGCCCCGAGGGCCAGGGTCTCGGCGCCTACGTGGAGGCGGTTGAAGGCTTTCGCCGCGCTATGGGCTACGCGCGCGTTGGGGTCTACGGCACGGCAACGGGTGCACAGATTGCGATTGAGTATGCCCGCGCCTACCCGGACCGGTGCAGTTTTCTGATCGCGGACAACGCCGCTCACTTCAGCGATGCCGACCGCGAAGCGATCACTGAGGGTTACTTCCCCGATCTGTCCGTCGATGACCTCGGTGGCCACCTCACGAGAACGTGGGCGCTGGCTCGGGATCAGCTGCTGTTTTTCCCCTGGCAGGACCCGACAGCCCGCCTTCCGAACGCCGGCCTGGATGCTTCGTTCACCGACGCTTTCGCCCGGCAGATTCTGGACGCCGGCCCCAGCTATGCTTTGGCCTACCGGGAGGCGTTTTTCAATGAGAAAGCGGAGCGCCTGCTGGCGGTGACCGTGCCGACGACCGTGATGCGCTGGGCCGGCAGCATCATCAAGCCATACACCGACAAGCTCGACGAATACGAGATTCCGGCGCATTTCCGCATGCAGGTTTGTGGCCCGACGATGGGCGACCGGATCTCTGGTCTGATCCACGCCGTCACCCATCACCGCAATCAGGCGGCGAACGGATTGACCGGCACCGGCGGCACGCCGGCTGAAGCGCCGCGAACCTACCTCGACGGCTTCCATCTGCGGGTGACCGGGAACGGGCCGCCGCTGCTGCTGCTTCACCAGCCCGGGTTCGACTCACAGACGGCGCAGCCGCTGGCTACGGTTCTCGGAACCACAGCGCGCTGCTTCACGCCCGACCTGCCGGGGCATGGCGCGAGCGGCCCGTCCGATGACCTGGCGGCAGAAATCACCACACTCTACGAACGGCTTACCGAAGTCGCCGGTGGGCCGCTGCCGGTCCTGGCGCTCGGGGAGTCCGCGGTGCTGGCAGGCCTGCTCCGAGAACGTTTCGGCTGCACCATCACGCTCCTCAACCCCCGTCCCGTCGACGCCTCGGACGACGCCCTGCCCGACCTTGAGCCTCGATCGAGCGGCGCTCACTGGCTGGAGATCTGGCACTGGCTGCGGATGCGGCAGATGTTTTCGCCGTGGTACAGCACGCAGCCCGAGCACGCGGTGAAGGGAACGCCCGTCCTCGACGGTGAAACCTTAACCACGCAGCTTAAGGCCGTGCTGGCGTGCGCCGACCTGAAATCAACGCTTGCGCAGCTGGCTTCGCTTTCCGTGCCCGATCCGGATGACGCTCGCTGGCTGACGCTGGCCGAGACCCCTCTCGGGGATGCGGCCCGCAAGGCGTTCCCCGATGCCCCGTGGGAATCGCCCATCCAACTTCATCAACTTCCCGAAACGCTGGACAACTAACTATGACACTGAAGGACACCATGCCCCTGCTGACCCGACATGAGGGGGTTTGGGAAGGCTACTATCGCTACGTCGATATCAACGGCAACAACGTGGGCGAACACAAGTCGCGCCTGCTGTGTCGGTTTCCCTCCGAGGACCGATACCATCAGACCAACAACTATTTCTGGGCGGACGGTCGCACCGAGGTGCGGGATTTCCCGACCCGGATCGAAAACGGCAAGCTGATTTTCTACACCGAGATCACCGGCTGGGCCGCTGAGGTGCCGCTCGATGAGTATGGCCGCACGGTCATGCTGCACTGGACTCGCAACGATGATCCCGGACTCTATCTTTATGAGATGATTCAGCTCAGCGACTGCGGCAAGTACCGCTCCCGGGTCTGGCAATGGTTCCGAAACGGCCAGCTCGATCAGCGCACGCTGATCGATGAGCAGCGGGTCTCCGATGACTGGGCCGCCTACGAGAATTCCACCGATTCGTTTAAGGACATCGCCACCTTCTTTTGATGGAGCACCCCACACCCGGCTGGCTTAAACGCCTGGACAGCTTCGAACGAGCGGCAACCTTTGCCGCATTTACGTTCATGGTCCTGGCGATTTTTGCTGACGTGGTGTGGCGGGAGACCACCGGAGTGGGCCTGCACTGGGCGCGGCAGGCCGGCGTCTACGCCAATATCTTTGTTGTGATGCTCGGCCTGGGCCTGGCGTCCAGCGCCGGCACCCATCTGCGGCCGCGCTTTGCCGACAGCTGGCTGCCGGCCAGCTGGGATCGCCAGATCAACCGGCTGGCTGAAGCGCTGACCGCGACATTCTTTGCCGCCTTCGCCATTTTCGGCTGGAAAATCACGTTCAGCGCCCTGCAGCTGGAAGAGCGCTCAGTCCTGATCGGGGTGCTGGTATGGCCGATGATGGCGGTCATCCCGCTGGCTTTTGCCATCGCCACGATCCGGCACGGCGCCTACGCGCTGAATCCGGACTGGCGTCCCGTCGACCAGACCCGCTCCGCGGCCTGACCCCGTGCTGGCCGCACTCACACTGACCGCGGTTCTCCTGGCGCTGCTGGTGCTGCGCCAGCCCCTGGTAGTGGTGCTGGGCGTTGCGCTCGTCTGGGTCTATCTCAGCCAGAGTCCTGACCATCCGAGCTTCATTCTGCTGGATGCCTGGCACGCATTGAACCGGGACGTCCTGCTGTCGATACCGCTGTTTATTCTGTCGGGCCAGATCATGTCGCGGGGCGCGATGGCAACGCGGCTGGTGCGCTTCGTGGCGGCCCTGACCGGGCCAATCCCGGGCGGTATGGCGATGGCAACGGTGCTGGCCTGTGCGCTTTTTGCAGCGATTTCCGGTTCGTCCACCGTGACGCTGCTGGCCGTGGGCAGCGTGATGTATCCAGCCCTGCTGGCGGCGGGCTACTCCCGGGCTTTTTCCCTCGGCGCACTCTGCGCTGCGGGGACGCTCGGCATCATCGTGCCGCCCAGCATTCCGCTGATTCTGTACGGCGTGATGACCCGGGTGTCGATCACCGATCTGTTTATCGCCGGCATCGGGCCTGCCCTGGTCCTCACCGCGCTGCTGAGCGCCTACGCCGTGGTGCGAAACTGGGATCAGCGTGGCGGCAGCTGGGACCTCAAGGAAATTGTGACCGCCCTGCGCGAGGGAATCTGGTCGCTGCTGATGCCGGTTATCATCCTGGGGGGCATCTACTCCGGACACTTCACGGCCACGGAATCGGCCGCGGTTGCGGTGGTCTACGCGCTGCTGGTTGAGGTGCTGGTACATCGCGAGCTGGGCGCTAAAGGGGTCTATGAAGTTGTGGGCGACACCTCGCGGCTCCTGGGGTCGCTGTTTCCCGTGCTGATGCTTGCGGTGAGCCTGAATGTGTTTCTCACCTACGAGCGAATCCCGGAACAGGTGGTCGCCTGGTTTATGGAGCAGTTCTCCAGCCCCACGGAGTTTCTGGTCACCAGCAATCTCTTCCTGCTGATGGTCGGCACGGTGATGGACATCGGCTCAGCGGTGCTGATCCTGGCGCCCATGCTCGCACCGGTAGCCGCAGCCCAGGGCATCGACGCGGTGCACTTCGGCATCGTGATGATCGTCAATCTCGAGATCGGCTACCTGACGCCACCTTTTGGCCTCAACCTGATTGTGGCCATGGGGGCGTTCAAGGAAGACTTCTGGACGATCTGCAAGGCCGTCGTTCCGTTTCTGCTGATCATGCTGACCGGGCTGGTGCTGGTAACCTTTATTCCGCGCATCTCCCTGTTCCTGCTGGGATAGTCATCGACCAAAAGAGGACGCCTTATGAGTGCCGAGCCGCTGGACTACAAAGCCATCGACGCCGTGGTCAACATCTGGACGGAGCGGGCGTTGTCCTGCCGACCGGACTGGGGACCGCAGTTTTTCTCGGGCAAGATGAAGGCCAAGCAGGGTCTGATGGCCGGCCTGACGCTGGAGCAGATGGTCCAGCGGATGGACGAAGCTGGTATCGGCCACGGGTTTCTTGTCGCCGCCAAATCTGGAAGACCTGGCCTGCCGGGCTGCTACCACATGCCGCTGGAGGTGGTGGCCGACGCTGTAAAGGAGTATCCGACGCGATTTTCCGGGCTTTGCGGTATCGATCCCTTCATGGGCATGGAGGGAGTACGGCAGCTGGAGTACGCGGTAAAAGAACTCGGGTTCATCGGCGCGCACCTTTACCCCCACTGGTTTGAGCTTGCCCCGGATCACGCCAAGTACTACCCGTTCTACACCAAGTGCTGCGAGCTGGGTGTGCCGGTACAGATGCAGGTGGGTCAGTCCATGAACTACTCGCCGGACTACCGGTGCCGGAGCGTCGGACAGCCGATCAAGCTCGACCCGGTGGCCTGTGACTTTCCCGAACTCAAGCTGATCGGCATTCACGTTGGTATCCCGTGGACCGACGAGATGATCGCCATGTGCTGGAAGCACGATAACGTGTTTATCGGCAGCGACGCCCACAGCCCGAAATACTGGCCGGAGAGTTTCGTCCGGTACATCGACAGCTACGGCAGCAGCAAGGTGATGTTCGGTACCGACTTTCCGGTGCTCGATTTTGCCCGCACCATGGGCGAGATCCGCGATCTGCCGATCCGCGACAGCTCCCTGAAAAAGCTGCTGCGCGACAACGTCATCGAGGTCTACGGCCTGCCGGAAGACATCGGCACATGAATCTCGCCGGCGTGCTCCGCGCCGGTGCGCGAAACCGGCCCGATCATCCGGCCATCGAATGGCCCGGCGGGCACTTGAGCTATGAAGCGCTGTGGCGAGAGGTCACGCTGGCCGCAAGCTGGCTAAGTGGGCAGGGCATCGGCGAAGGCGATCGGGTCGGGTTGTGTCTGCGGGAGCACCCGGCCCATGTCGTGCTGCATTTTGCGATTCCCTATCTCGGCGCGGTGCTGGTACCGATGGATCATCGCTGGACCGACGGGGAAAAAGCGGCGACCGGCTCGTCGATGGGGGTCAAGCTGATTGTGCACGAGTCCGAGGCGGAACCACCGCAGGGTCTTGCTGGTGTTGCCCTGCCCGCGGCCTGGCCGGCCAGTGATGAGGCGCCGGCAATGGCCGAGGGCGGCGATCAGATCTGGCTCGTATCGCTGTCCTCCGGTACCACCGGCCGACCGAAAGGCGCTCTGGTCTCGCATCAGCAGATGCTGGAGCGATTCATTAATCAGTGGGTAACGCTGGGTTTCAACGTCAGCGACCGCTTCTATGCCGCGTCACCGCTGTATTTCGGCGCCGGTCGCTCTTTTGCCATGTGTTTTCTTGCCGCCGGAGCCACGGTGGTGATGTCCCCGCCGCCGCAGAAGCCGGAGCAGATTCTCAGCGAGGTCAATGATCTGGCGGTCACGGTAGCGTTTCTGGTGCCGACCAGCCTGCGGCGCATCGCGCCGATCGCTGAAGGGAGTGATCCCGCCTGGCCCAACCTCCGGCGGCTCGTCGTGTCGGGTGAGCCGCTGTTTCCGGACGAAGCTGCGCTGTTTCGTGAGCGGCTGTGCCCGCGGCTTCTGGCCTACTACGCCTCCAGCGAGGGCGGGGGCATCTCGGTGCTGCAGCCGGAAGATTTCGCCGAATACTCAGCGACCGTCGGCCGCGCCGGCTTCCGGCTGGAGGTCGAGATTGTGGACGCCGAGGGTGAGCTGCTCCCGCCGGGCGAAACGGGCCGCCTGCGCTATCGCGGGCCTGGCCTGGCGCGCGCTTTTATCGATGAACATGGGCAGCGGCAGGACGACAGCGACGGCTGGTTTTACCCCGGCGATCTGGCCAGTATCGATGCGAGAGGCTTCGTGACGCTGCGGGGGCGGGAGAAAGACGTCATTATTCGCGGCGGGGTGAATATCTATCCGGCCGAGATCGAGCGGCTGCTCGGGCGTCAGCCTGGGGTCGCGGAAGTCGCGGTTATCGGGCGTGAGAGTGAAGGCCGGGGCCAGGAGGTCGTGGCATATTTTGCCGGAGAGGCGGGCGCCGAGAGTCTTGAGGCCGTCTGCAAAGCCGAGCTGGCGCCGTACAAGGTGCCCGCCGAGTTCATCGGGTTGCCGGAGCTGCCGCGGGCAGCCTCTGGCAAGATCGACAAAAAGGCCCTGTCGGGCAAGGCCGGAGTCGCAAAAAATCGAGCCTAACAGGCGGCCCGCAGGGTAAACTTGGAGCCAGCAGTTAGATAGGTTGATCAAAGCATGTTTGAGCAGATTTCACGCGTCCCTCCCGACCTGATTCTCGGCCTGATTGCGGCCTATAAGGCAGACCCGAACCCTAACAAGGTCGATCTCGGGGTGGGTGTCTATCAAACCGAAGAGGGGGAAACGCCGGTTCTCGCCTGCGTCAAGGAGGCGGAAGCCGCGCTGCACCGCGCCGAAACCAGCAAGGCCTATCTCGGGCCTCGCGGCGTCGTGGGGTTTAACGAGGCCATCAGCAACCTGCTGCTCGGCTCGGATCATCCGGCGCTGGAGGCCGGCCGCATGGTCACCGTTCAGGCGCCGGGTGGCACCGGGGCGCTGCGCGTGGCTGGTGAGGTCGTCAAATACGTTCGACCTGAATCGACGATCTGGGTACCGAACCCAACGTGGCCGAACCACAACGCCCTGTTCCCGGCAGCGGGTTTCAGGCTCGAGAGCTACCGCTACCGCGACAGCGCAACCGGAGAGCTGGACTTTGCCGGCATGCTGGAAGACCTCGGTCGCCTGGGGCCGAACGACGTGGTGATCATGCACGCCTGCTGCCACAACCCGGCGGGCATTGATCTGACCCCCGAGCAGTGGTCGCAGGTGGTGGATCTCGGCGTCGAGCGTCAGTTCCTGCCCCTCGTCGACATGGCCTACCAGGGGTTTGGCGTTGATCTGGATACAGACGCAACGCTCATCAGGCTGCTGGCCGACAGGGCGCCGGAGTTCATCGTCACCAGTTCGTGTTCGAAAAACTTTGGGCTTTACCGCGAGCGATGCGGCGCCATCTCGATGGTGCTGCCCAATCAGGAGAAGGCGCTGGACGCTGAGTCCATCATCAACTCGATCACCCGCGGGATCTATTCGATGCCGCCGACCCACGGTCCCGGGATTGTGGACATTATCCTTCGATCCGAGGAACTGACGGCCCGCTGGCATGAGGAGCTGGCAGCGATGCGCGATCGGATCAACGGGCAGCGAAGCAAGCTGGTTCAAAAGCTGAAGGAGGCCGGCGTGGCGCGCGATTTTTCCTTCATCGAACGCCAGTTTGGCATGTTTTCGCTGCTCGGTATTTCGCCGGACGAGGTCGCCCGGCTCCGCGACGAGTATTCCATTTATCTGGTCGGCGACACGCGGTTTAACGTCGCGGGCCTGCGGGACAACAACCTCGACTACTTCGTCAGCTCGGTGGCCGAGGTGATGGCCTGATATGGCATAGCTGCTTTACCAAACTGATATTGCGCTTCACTCCGATCCGCATCACTATTTCGATTGCTGCGTTTGTTAGCAGGCCCGAGACGCTGCGGCGGCTCGGGCTCTTATGTTCCTCCTGCGGAGACCGGTGATATGCAAACAGCCCCGATTGCCAGCAACGATCTGGCCGGCACACTCTCCGAGCAGCTTGGCTCGGAGATTCTGATAACCGACGCTGAGGAAGCTCAGTTCCTCGCGACGGACGTGTTTCGTGCAGGGCTGCCGCCGGCGGCAATCGTTGCGCCGAAAGACCGGGAAGCGCTCCTTCGTTGTTTGTCGATCGCCGACCAGTACAACGCGCCGATTGTGGTCCGGGGCGGCGGCGCGTCATACACGGATGCTTACCTGGCGTCGCGCGAGGGCACGATGCTGATCGATACCCGCCAGCTGAAAGACATCAAGGTCGATGAGGCAAACGGTTTTGTCACCGTCGAGCCGGGCGTCACGTGGGCCGAGCTGAAAGAGAGGCTGGATCCGCTGGGCCTGCGTACCCCCTTCTGGGGGCCGTTTTCCGGGATTGCCGCCACGGTCGCGGGATCGATGAGCCAGAATGCGATCAGCCACGGCAGCGGTGCTCATGGCGTCTCCGGCGAGTCTGCGCTCAGCATGGAGATCGCGGCCAGCAATGGCACAACGTTCCATACCGGTACCGCTTCTGCCGGTGCGCCGCCGTTCGCCCGCAGCTATGGGCCGGATACCACCGGGCTGTTCTGCGGTGACTGCGGGGCGCTGGGCGTCAAGGTTTCCGTAACGCTGCCGCTGCTCGCCAAGCGGCCCGAGTTTGTCGCGCTGTCGTTTTCCTACCCGAATTTCGCGGCGCTGCACGCCGGCATGACCGCTGCCGCCCGGGCCGGGCTGGACGATGAGCACTTCGCCCTCGATGCGGCGCTGTCCCAGGGGCAGATCGCCCGCGAGGAGCGAGCCGGCCGGAAGAAAGAAATGGCGCTGTCGGTGCTGAAAAACGCCCGCTCCATGGCCAGCGGTGTCGCACAGCTCGCCAAAATGGGCCTGGCCGGTGATCGCGCGCTCAAGCAAGCTGACTACTCCTGTCACTATCTGGTGCACGGCGTGGATAAGAAGCACGCGGAGGCGAAGGCCCAGGAGCTGCGCCGGATCATGGACGAGGTTGCCGAGGAGATTCCCAACACCGTGCCGACGGTTGTCCAGGGCATGCCGTTCGCGCCACTGTTTTCTGCGCTGGGTCCCCAGGGTGAGCGGTGGGTTCCGGTTCACGGCATCTTTTCGCATGAGGACGTGCTGCCCTTTCACGTGGCGTTCGACGCTTTTGTCGAAGAGCGGCAGGCGGACTTCGAAAAGCATGGTGTCTGGGTGGGCGGCATGTTTGAGAACGTCGGCGCTGCAGGTTTTCTTTACGAAATAGCGATGTACTGGCCTGACGAACGCAGCATCTATCACGACACGATGATCGATGCTGACTACCTCGGCAATCTGCCCAGCCACGCCGCCAATCCGGCAGCCCGAGAGTATGTGCATCAGCTCAAGCAAGATCTAGTGGATCTGTATCAGGCCCATAACGCCGGTCACTTTCAGCTGGGGAAAGCCTACCCCTACTGGGAACGGCTTGACCCGATCAGTCAGCAGCTCATCCGCTCGATCAAGGCGAGCACCGACCCCAAGGGCCTGCTGAACCCCGACGCGTTGGGAATTCCGGCCGACTGAATCCCCCGTGCACGATATCGCCATAGCCGGCGGCGGGATGGGCGGACTCACCGCCGCCTGCGGTCTGCTGAGAGCCGGTCATCGCGTTCGGGTTTTCGAGCAGTCACCCGATCCTGGTGAGTTCGGCGCCGGCCTGTCCATTGCGCCCAACGCCGCCGCCGTGCTGGAGCAGCTTGGCCTGCGAGATCGCATCCTGGGTTTGTCGAACCTGCCTCAGGAGGGACGCGTTCACGACGGCCGCAGCGGGGAACTGCTCTCGACCACGCCTTACGGCGAGGCCGTTCGCGAGCACTTCGGCGACTATTACTACCAAACGCCGCGCTCCGCGCTCTATGACCTACTGGCGGAGACGATCCGGGCCATGGATCCCGACTGTATTCACACCGGACATCGGGTTGCGGGGTACACCGAACACCGCGACTACGTGACGCTGCACTTTGATGAGCAGCCCGATCAGCAGGCTGAGGTGCTGATCGGTGCTGACGGCCTGCGCTCCGCGATTCGCGGCAGCATGGTGGGGGAGGTGCCGGCGCGGTTCACCCGCTACATCGCCTGGCGTGCCCTGATCCCGATGGCGGATCTGCCCGAGGGCTATCAGGCGCCCTGTTCAAACGTCTGGATCGGTCCGCAGCGCAACTTTGTGTTTTACCCCCTGGCGGACAATACGCTGCTGAACTGCGCCATGTTTGCTGGAGACAGCGACTGGACCGAGGAAGGCTGGCGTCAGCGCGCTGAGGTGGCCGAAATCCGCGAGGCCTACCGAGATTTTCATCCGACGGTGCAAACCGTGATCGACGCTTTGCCCGCCGACGGCTGCTACAAGTGGGCGCTGTTCGATCGCGATCCGCTGTCCCGCTGGCACACGCCGCGAGTTGCGCTGCTGGGCGACGCCGCCCATCCGATGCTGCCGTTTCTTGGTCAGGGTGCGTCGATGGCGCTGGAAGATGCCGCTGAGCTGATCTACGCACTGGACCAGCATGCGGATCCGGGTGAAGCGCTGTCGGCGTATCAGGCAGCCCGCCTGGAGCGGGCCAACTGGGTTCTGATGGAGTCGCGGGCGGCCGGAGAGCGATTTGCCAGCCCCAATCCCAGCGCTTCGCTGTTCAGTAACGACCAAGCAATGCAGACCGGCAAACTGTTCGGCTGGCGTCCGCCGACCCTGGCGAAAGCCTGAAGCTCACCGCTTTTCTGGTGCCTGCGCGGCACCAATTGTCCGATTGTTTGTCCTATTCGGTAGGAATCTGACTTTACCGGGAAGGATCCATGACGGGTGAACCGATCGCCGTGATTTACACCCCAGCATTCATGCGGGTGGCGCATTGACGCTGCTGCAGGAGGCGGTGCCCAAATTCTCGGTGGTTGGCGTTCTGGCGGGCGCGGTCGTGGGATCCATGATCCTTGCCGGCGCGTTTGCGAGCCTGGTGATCTGGCTGGACGCGCTGACCCCGGGCAATTCAAACTCGAGCCCGCTGAACGCCTATCTCCTAGCCCCGTTTGTGGCGATCGCGGCTGCCGGCGTGATTTTGGTGGTCGGCGGTATGCTGCATCGATTCACCACTTGGAAACTAAGCGCCGCACAGACTTTTCTGGTGACCGTGAGCTTCTGCACATCCCTCCCTGCTCTGACCGGTTTTTGGCCGTTTATTGTGTTGACTTTGGGCTTTAATCCGGTTGTCCTTTACATTGCGTCAGTGGGCGGTGCGCTGGACTGATCGAATGCGACGAGTCACTTCGTCTAGGTGCCCACCCCCTTACTGGGATTTAAGAGATGACCGAATCTGCCGCTGAAGTTGCCAAATCCATCCGTTTGCTCGCGATTGCCGTCTGGGCCGTAGCGTTGGTGCTCGGAGGGCAATTGCTGCTCTCTGCTGTTCCTTGGGTGTTCCCTGAGTTTTATGTCGAGCGATTCTCGTATGAAAGCGGTTTCGCTGTCAGCACCGACCGCCAGCCACAGGTCGAGCTTGAAGCGGCGCCCGAATCGGAAAGCGCTTCACAGACGGCAAAGCGTGGGTTTAGTTATTCCGAAATGACTCAATTTTATGAGCTGTCCATCGACGAAAAGATCGAACGCGCGAGCATGATCGCTGTCGCTGACTTTGTAGAGGCTGAGGATGGTCTGCAAAGGGCCATTATTTCTGAGATTCTGAAAAAGGACGCTGGCATCGAGGCTTACTATGACGTTGGCGATGAACACTCAAGTTCGAGTTTCTATCCCAGAGAGGGTTACAAGTCTGGTGATGGAATTGTCCTTTTTTTCACCGGTTCACCAGCAGTGATGACCTTCGGCAGCACCTACTCCGGGGACCGAATCAGTGGTCTGGGAGACATTCCGCTCAAGCTGTTCAGAGAAAAGTGTGAGGAATAACGCCGAAGACTCCGGCATCGTCCCACTCACCGATCGTTAGCTCCGAAGGCTAGACGAGTTCAACTGGGGCAATCGCAGCTATGAAGCGTCGAGAAATAACCGCGGTTGCACTCAAGGTTTTTTCGCTCTACATCCTGATCAACGCCATTCAGGCGATTCCCTTTGTGACCAATTCGCTGACCTGGTTGATTCAGGGCCGATCGGCCTCTGAGGGGTACGAAAGTTCGCTCTACTGGTTGCTGGGCGTTGCGTCTTTTGTTGCGCTTGTCTCATTGGCGGTATTGACCTGGAAACTTGGTGTCAATGTCGTAAGCCGGACGGCTGTCGGTGAGGATAACGATACGAGCCAACCGGTGATCACCGAAGCGTTTCTGTTGTCGCTCCTCGGTATCTATCTGACCGTCATCGGGCTTCGAGGCGTCTGGTCCTCGGCCTGGACTGTGATCGTCATGGTACAGAACGATGTCGAGCTCGACGTTCGAGCTATAACGGCGGTCATAGGTGATCTTCTTCAGGTGCTGGTGGGCGTCTCGCTGATGGTGAAAGCCACGGGCTGGTCGAGGCTGCTGCTGCGCCTAAGGGAAGCGGGCCTGCGAGAGAAGGTCTAGCGATATTACGAACCGTCGGGCCTCGCAATCTCAATCAATTCAGCGGGGCCATTGGTCCATCGTTTTGGCGTTGAGCGTAACCAAACGCCTATGAGGCCTCTACTGACCTGCTTCGGCGTGGGCCTCGCGAAGTTCGGTAAGCCGCGCCTGAAGCCATTCGCCTGAAGGCACAGCGGCCTCGTTTGGGCACTTCATCAGGTAGGGCTTACGGCTCATGGAGCTCTTGCTGGCAAGCCGCTCGATAAACTTTTCTGCGGTGGCTGCGTGTCTGCGTCCTCGACGGTACTTCATCCGCAGGTGTGACTCGGCGGCCTCAGCATCGTGTGATTTCCCGTTTCGTTCGAAGGTACAGTCGCTTTCGCCGACGGCAGTAATCAAATGTTCGATCTCCGTCGCTGCCGTCGATGGCTCTGCGGTCGCAGCACTGGAAAGCAGCAGCAGAACGATGGTGATCAGATTGCGGATAGCCATACCTGCATAGGGTTGTGGTCAGATGCTTTCGTCTGAACGGTTGTTGCGTCGATGACCTTGAGGCCACGCACGTAAACGTGGTCCAGCGGCCTGCCCAGAAATCGTTTCCGCACGTCGTGACGGAAGGCCACCGGCTGTAGCTTGTTGTCACCGACGAGTGATAGCAGGCGCTTCATCCGCCCGCGGCGCCAGGTGTTGAAATCGCCGGTGAGAATGATGGGGCCGACATGTTGTGAGGCAACGGTAGAAATCTGCCGGAGCTGCCGGTTGAACGCTGCCAGTCCCAGCGAAAAATTGACGACATGGGCATTGATAACCAGCAACGATTTGTCCCTGCCGGCAAGGGCGTACTCGGTTGCGAGGGTGGCTTTGGGAGAGCGCAGCCACGGCTCCCGAGCCTGCAGGTTGCACTGGACGAGATGTGTTGCAGCGCTGAGCGTCATCACGCCGGTCGGGCTGTTTCGTGATCGCCAACCTGGCGCAAACGCGTGGAACTGATCCGAATCTAGTCCCTGCCACCCCGCGTTGATGAGTGGCGCCTCCTGCAGCGTGATCAGGTCGGCATCTTTCGCCAGAAGCTCGAGCTGGTCTCGCCACTCCGAGCTGCTGCCTTTCCTGATATTCCAGTTCACCAGTGCAATTTTGCTGGGATCCAGCTCATCGCCGGATTCTTTCGCCAACGACGCCCAGCCCGTTCGGCACGCTCCGGATACCTCGGTCAGGAGCGCCGTCGGCGTATGAACCGGAATCTCCGATGTCGGCGGCGTGATCGTGGCGCAGCCCTGCACGAGCAGCGCGACCATCATCAGGGCCACCCCCGTCAGCCGCCCCTGCATACGACCTCAAACGTTTCCATGGTGATCGGCATCGTTTCCTCGAACGCTTTGTCTCTGGGTTTCAGCTCCCGGGAAAAGTAGGCAACGTGGACGGAGCGCCAGGCTTCGAGACGTCGCAGGGCTGGGCCGTCGACCGCGGTTTCCTGTTCCGTGATCTCGTTAAAGGGCAGCGTCTTGAGATCGCTGGTTCTCATCACCGCTCGTGGCGTCTGGGTGGAATCGGTCAAGACCCAGTATCCGCCCACCACGGGCGTCAGGCTTGGATCGTCCTGGTAAATCCAGGGGGAGGTAAAGGTGCCGGTCTTACGTTGCTGGAGAATCAGTTCGGTAATCGCATCTCTGGCCTTGGGCGAACTGCCGATAGACTTTACGCGATAAAAGTCGTCTGCCGGTGGTTCCGGGAGCGATGGCAGGCACTCCTCCCAGAAAGCGGCGACTTCAGTGTCGACAGCGCTGGCTTGAGCGCGTAGCGCACAGACACAAAAAATGATGATCAGGCGACTCATGATCTGCTGGTTCAATCTCGACCCTTGCCGTGGTAGCTGCGGTCACTTTAGTCGCCTTGGCCTGCTAATCAACTGCCGGTTGCCCGGTACCCCGGAGATTCAGCCGGCAAACAGATCCCGCAGCAGGCGATCACTGCTGTCGTCTGCGGGAAAAAAGGACTCGATTCTGAGCTCGTCCATGGTGACATCCTGCGGAGTCCCAAAGGTGGAGATCACGCTGAACAGCTTCAATGCCTCTGGCCCCAGCTTCAGATCCAGCGTCAGCATCGGCAGCAGCGGCGCCTGTTCCAGCTCCAGCTCCGGCAGCTCGCCGGCCATCGAGATCAGGTCCTCGAGCCGCTGCCGCAGCTGAGCGTCACCGGTTTGCCTGAGATCCTGGCGAAGCCGCTGTACGAATACGCGCGCCGCGCCTTCCCAATTCTCGATCAGAGGCCTGAGGCCCTCCGGGTGCAGCGTCATCAGCGCCAGATTGATCTTGCCGTCTGGTGCCAAGGCTTTGCTCGTAAGTCTGTCACCGCCGGCAGCTCGCAGGAGCGCGTCGGTTGAGGGGTTGGTCATCACCAGGTTCCACGCACGGTCGACTACCAGCCCGGGGTAGGGCATCTGCTGATCGAGGATCCGCCTAAGCGCATCGTTGACTGCGCGCATGTGCGTCTCATCGAGCCCGCGCTGCTGATAGATCTCGGCAAAACCGGCGGCTCCCAGAAGCTGGTTGCGCTCGCGCAGCGGTACCTCCAGCGCCTCGGCCAGCTGAATCACCATCGACCGGCTGGGCTGGCTGCGGCCGGTTTCCAGCCAGCTCAAATGCCTCTGCGACACGTTGGCGCTCAGGCTCAGGTCGAGCTGCGATAGCCGTCGCAGGTTGCGCCAACCGCGGAGCCTGGCGCCGAACGATCCGGATTGAAGATCTGGTTGTGGTACCGACATAGACACTCCCGGGCTCATCGGCTGGTGAGTCGACAGCTACTCGCCCTGAGTCACCTTTGAATACGGGCCAGCTTAGCGACCCGGACGTTGGGACGGCAATGACCTGTGAGGTCATTGCGGGGGTGCCAGGGAAATCTAATCATGAGGCGTCGCAACCGAGAGGATTAACAATGACACCGATGAAATGGTTTTGCCTCATTATCCTGGTGCCGTTTACCGCGCTGACGGTCTATGCGGTGCAGCAGGTGGGTTATGTGGGCGTCGTGGCTTACCAGGGCGGCAGCCCGGCGGGCTGGCAGGTCTTTACCGACCTGGTAATCGCGCTCCTGCTGGTGTTGGTCTGGATGTTTGTCGACGCGCGCCGAAACGGTCGCAACGTCTGGCCGTTTGTCGTGGCAACGCTCTGCCTGGGCTCTTTCGGGCCGCTGCTCTACCTGCTGCTGGCGCCTTCGACCGGGCCGGTGCAGACCGGTGAACCCGCTCAGCGCTAAGCGGCCTTGCTTGCGAATTGTATTGTTGCCGGGGCAGCCAGCAGGTCTGATTTTTTCTCCGGATTCGAGTAGCGTTGTCCGTGGAGCGCTGACTGGCTAGCCTTAGCCAATGTCCGACTCGCCCAAGCTGACCTCGACCCAGGAGCAAACGCTGACGCGTCTGCGGCGTCTCGCCTGGCTGCTGGATCATGCAGTCACGATTCCCGGCACCCGAATCCGCTTTGGCCTCGACGGCATCATCGGCCTTCTTCCCGGTGTCGGTGACGCCGCCAGTCTTCTGCTGGGCAGCCTGATTGTCTGGTGGTCTTTCCGCTTCGATTTGCCGCTGCGCGCCCGACTCACCATGGTTTGGCATCTGCTGCTCGACGGCGTGCTGGGGCTGGTGCCGATCGTCGGCGATCTGCTGGACTTGCAGTACAAGGCTAACCACCGGAACGTGACGCTGCTGCTGGAGCATCTGGAGCGAGAGCCACTGCCGCCAACGGTTTGGCAGCGGGTGCTGGGTGTGTTGATTCCCCTGGCTCTGGTGATGCTGGCGCTAGGGCTGCTGCTGCTTCCGGTTTGGTTTCTGGTCAGCCTGTTCTAAGCGGCAGCACTCACGAAAGGTTGGGTTGGCGTCAGACCTGGTCGAAGTCTACGACCACCTCGTCGGTGACCGGATGCGCCTGGCAGGTCAAAATAAAACCGGCTTCCACCTCGGCGGGCTCCAGGGCGTAGTTGACGTCCATGGTGACCTCTCCTTTGACCAGCTTGGCACGGCAGGTGCAGCAGACTCCACCTTTGCAGGCGAAGGGCAGGTCGGCCCCCGCTTCCAGGGCGGCGTCCAGGATCGACGCGCCGGCTGAGGGCACGTCGAGCTCCATGCGCCGCCGGTCGGCGATGATGCTCACTTTGCGGCTCGGGCCGGCCTCCACCGGCCCGGCCGCGGCCGCGCGGCCGGATTCGGTGCCAAACAACTCAAGATGGATATGAGCCGATCCAATCGATGAGTTCGCTTCCAGCCAGGTTTTTAAACTGAGGATCATGCTTTCCGGGCCGCACAGGAATACTTCGTCGACGCGGTCCAGATCGATCAGGTTTTGAGACAGCAGCGCCAGCTTGTCGGGGTCGACGCGGCCGTTGAACAGCTCCGCATCCCGTGACTCGCGGCTCAGCACGTGGAGCAGCTGCAGGCGTTCGGGATAGCGATTTTTCAGGTGTTCAAGCTGCTGGCGCAGCATGATGGAGCTCGTTCGCCGGTTGCCGTAGACCAGGGTGAAACGGCTACCAGGTTCGGTTGCCAGCGTCGTGGCGATGAGAGACGCAATCGGCGTGATGCCGCTGCCGGCCGCCAGGGCGAGATAGTGTTTCTCCTGTGTCTCATCCAGCTCGGTAAAGAACCGCCCCTGCGGCGGCATCACGTCGAGCACTTCACCCGCCTCTAGCGAGTCGTTGGCCCAGCTGGAAAACCGCCCGTCGCTCACCTTGCGGATGGCGACCGTCAGCCGGTCGCCGACCGGCGTGCACAGCGAGTAGTTGCGTCGCAGCTCCTCGCCATTCAGCTCCTTGCGGATGGTCAGGTGCTGGCCCTGCGTAAACCGAAAGGTGTCTTCCAGCTCTGGCGGGACGTCGAAAGACACACACACCGAGTCGTCGGTGTCAGCGTCGACCGCGGCAACGTTAAGCGGATAAAACTGGGTGCTCAGTGACATTTGAAGTAATCGAAAGGCTCAAGGCAGCTCTGACACTGGTAGAGCGCCTTGCAGGCGGTTGAGCCAAACTGGCTGATGACTTTGGTGTTGGTACTGTCGCAGCGCGGACAGCTGACCGTCTCGCTGTAGTCGCCCATTAGCGCGCGCTTGCTCGTCGATCCGGCCGGCGGCGCGATCCCGTATTCCTTGAGTTTCCGACGCCCGTCCTCCGACAGCCAGTCGGTGGTCCACGGAGGATCGAAGACGGTCTCGACTTTCCCGTTGAGCGGGCTGGCGTCCAGCACCTGCTGAACCGCGCTGGCGATCGCGTCCATGGCCGGGCAGCCGCTGTAGGTCGGGGTGATGGTGACGATAACCGCGTCACCTTCGCGGGAAACGTCCCGAATGATCCCCAGGTCCTCGAGCGTAAGAACGGGAATTTCCGGATCGCAAAGCGCGCTCAGGCGCTCTTTGAGCGCGTCGAACTCATCAGCGGGCTGGCACACGGCCTGAGAACTCATCATGCGCGATCCAGCCCTGCTACCACTGCAGCCCCGGGTAGGCCCGCTGCATGAACTGCATCTCGGCGAGCATATGCCCCAGGTACTCGGTGTGTTCGCCGCGACGGCCACCATCGACCTGCCAGGAGACGTCAGGAACAGCCAGCGTTGCCTCCTCGAGCACACGCTCGATCTGGGCCTGCCAGCCATCGCGCAGCTCTTCCCGCTGCACGGCAATGCCGGCGTCCACCAAGCGCTGCTCCACCTCGTCGGTGATGAACATCTCCGGCCCGTAGCCCCAGACCTTGCTCAAAGCGTCGGCCATCTTGCCGTGCGACTCCTCGGTGCCGTCGCCGAGCCGGACAACCCAGCCGGAGGAGTGTCGCAGGTGATACTGCGCTTCCTTGACAGCCTTTCCGGCGATACCGGCGAGCGTCCTGTCGCTGCTTTGACTGAGCGCCTGGAAGTAGGGCAGTTCGAACGCGTCCACCAGGAGCTGCCGCGCCATCGTGTCGGCGAAATTGCCGATCGGGAGCTCGCAGATCAGGAGGTTTCGGTACTGACGAATGTCTCGAAGATAGGCGAGCTGGTCTTCATCACGCCCGAGGTTCTCCACCTCGCCGGCGTAAGTCAGGAGCAGACGCGCGCGGCCGACAAAGTCCAGGCCGATGTTGCCGAGCGCGATGTCCTCTTCCAGAAACGGCGCTTTTGACGTCCATTCCGAGATGCGGTGTCCGAGCGTCAGGGCGTCGTCGCCGAGCCTGAGCGTGTATTCAAAAAGATCTTGCTGCGTCTGAGCGTCCATTACATGTGTTTCACTTCATCCGGGACCTCATAGAACGAGGCGTGGCGATAGACCTTGTCGTCCATCGGGTCGTAGAAGGATTCCGCTTCGTGCTCCTGGCTGGCGACGATGTCCTCAGACTTCACCACCCAGATGCTGACGCCTTCATTGCGGCGCGTGTAGACGTCGCGCGCGTAGCCCAGCGCCGCCTCGTGATCCTGCGCATGCAGGCTGCCGACATGTTTATGATCCAGTCCGCGGCGCGAACGAATGAATACTTCAAACAGTGGGAGTTTGTGGTCACTCATTACGCTGCCTCCGCGGCGGCCGCTTTGCGCTCGGCGTGGGCCTGAGCCGCTTCGCGCACCCAGGTGCCGTCTTCATGGGCTTTGACGTGCTGGCGGATCCGGTCACGGTTGCAGATGCCGTTGCCTTTCACCACCTGCCAGAACTCGTCCCAGTCGACCTCGCCGAACTGATAGTGTCCCGCCTCCGCGTCCCACTTGAGGTCCGGGTCGGGAATTGTGAGACCCAGGTAGTCGGCCTGCGGCGTGGTCTGGTCGACAAAACGCTGGCGCAGCTCATCGTTCGTCTGACGCTTGATCCTCCACGCCATGGACTGCTCCGTGTTGGCCGACTCGGAATCCGGCGGACCAAACATCATGAGTGACGGCCACCACCAGCGGTTCAGCGCGTCCTGCGCCATCGCTTTCTGCTCTTCGCTGCCCTGGGCGAGCGTCAGCATGATTTCGAAGCCCTGGCGCTGGTGAAAGCTTTCCTCTTTACAGATGCGCACCATGCCGCGGGAGTACGGGCCGTACGAGCAGCGGCAAAGCATTACCTGATTCATGATCGCCGCGCCGTCCACCAGCCAGCCGATGGCGCCGATATCGGCCCAGGACAGGGTCGGGTAATTGAAGATGCTGGAGTATTTCGCCTTGCCGCTCTGCAGGTCAGCGATCATCTGGTCGCGACTCATGCCCAGGGTTTCGGCGGCGCTGTAGAGGTAAAGACCGTGACCCGCTTCATCCTGCACCTTCGCCATCAGCACCGCTTTGCGACGAAGGCTCGGTGCGCGGGTGATCCAGTTGCCCTCGGGCTGCATGCCGATCACTTCCGAGTGAGCGTGCTGGCTGATCTGCCGGATCAACGTCTTCCGGTAGGCAGCGGGCATCCAGTCTTTGGGTTCAATCTTGGCGTCTTCGGCGATTCGCGCGTCAAATTCCGCCTGGAGGTGTTCAATCGAGGAGTTGTGGGTCTTCATAGCAATCACACGTTCAACGAGCGCCTAATATGATACAAAAAATTCCAAAAATCAAAACTTTCTGTATCATATTGGATTTCGCGCGGTAAAACGCCCGATTTACAGGAAAAAACGATGCCCGTTTATCGATTCAACGGCCTGACGCCGGTGGTTCATCCGAAGGCCTTTGTTCATCCAACCGCGGTGCTGATCGGCGACGTGCTGGTGGACGAAGACGTTTACGTTGGGCCCTGCGCCAGCCTTCGCGGCGACTTTGGTCGCGTGATTCTCGGGCCGGGCTGCAACGTCCAGGATACCTGCGTCATGCACGCGTTCCCGGAGCACGATGTGGCAATCCACCGAAACGGTCACATCGGCCACGGCGCCGTCTTGCACGGCTGCACCGTCGGTGAGGACGCGTTGGTGGGCATGAACGCCGTTGTGATGGACGAAGCGGTGGTCGGCGCCGGTGCGTTTGTCGCTGCCTGCGCATTTGTCCCCGCCAAATTCAACGTCCCGGACGGCCACCTGGCGGTCGGCACTCCGGCCCGCATCGTCCGCGAACTCAGCTCGGAAGAGCGCGCCTGGAAAACGGCCGGCACGGTTGAATACCAGGGGCTGGCCAAACTATCCCTGACCGACCTGCATGAAGTAGAGCCGCTGACGGAGGCAGAATCGGATCGGCCCCGGATGGATGTTTCCCGCTACCAGTTCAAACCCTCTTGAGGAGAGCGACCTATGAAGCTTGCTAGTTATGTAACCGGCGGTTGGCACCGCAGCGACGACGACGGCGTCACCGTTCGTAATGCGGTGACCGGAGATCCGGTGGCCGAGGTTTCATCCGGCGGGATCGATTTCGCGGAGGTTGCGCGCTTCGGGCGTGACGTGGGTGGCGCGAATCTGCGTGCGATGACGTTCCACGACCGGGCCCTCGCCCTGAAAGCGCTGGCCAAATACCTCATGGAGCGCAAAGAGAAGTTCTACGAGATCTCCGCGTGGACCGGCGCAACGAGAGCTGACGGCTGGATCGATATCGAAGGCGGTATCGGCACGCTGTTTGCGTATTCCTCGATCGTGCGACGGGAGTTTCCTAACGATACCGTGATGGTTGAGGGGGGCGTCGAGCCGCTGTCCCGGGATGGCAGCTTCGTCGGACGCCACATGCTCAGCCCGCGCGAGGGTGTCGCGGTCCATATCAACGCCTTCAACTTTCCGTGCTGGGGCATGCTCGAAAAAATTGCGCCTTCGCTGGCCGCAGGCATGCCGGTGATCGTGAAGCCGGCCACCGTGACCTCCTATCTCACCGAGGTGATGGTTCAGGAAATTGTGGCATCCGGCCTGCTCCCGGAGGGAGCGATTCAGCTCATCTGCGGCAGCACCGGCGACCTGCTGGATCAGCTGCAGGAGCAGGACGTGGTCACCTTCACGGGCTCCGCCAGCACCGGCGCCAAGCTGCGCACTCATCCGAATCTCGTTGCGCGCTCAATCCCCTTTAACATGGAGGCTGACTCGCTCAACTGCTGCATTCTGGGCGAAACGGTACAGCCCGACTCGCCGGAGTTTGACCTGTTCGTTAAAGAGGTTGCCCGCGAGATGACCGTCAAGGCGGGCCAGAAATGTACGGCGATCCGGCGGGCGATTGTGCCGGCGAATCGGATCGAGGCGGTCCAGCAGGCGCTGGCGAAGCGGCTGGACAAGGCCGTGCTCGGTAACCCCGCCGCTGAGGGTGTGCGCATGGGCCCGCTGGTGGGAACCGATCAGCGTCACGACGTGTGGGAGGCCGTGCATGCGCTGACCGGCGCCGGGTGCGAAGTGCTGCACGGCGGTCAGCAGGAGTTTGCCGTCAAGGATGCTGACGCCGAGGCCGGCGCCTTTTTTCCGGCCACTTTGCTGGCCTGCGCCAGGCCGCTCGACACCGACGAGGGCCCTCATGCGGTGGAGCCGTTCGGGCCGGTCAGTACGCTGATGCCTTACGGTAACGTTGCTGAGGCCGTCGAGATCGCGCGACGCGGTCGAGGCTCTTTGGTGGGCTCGGTCTTCACCTTTGACGACAGGGAGGCCCGGGACCTGGTGCTCGGAACCGCCGCACATCATGGCCGCGTCCTGATCCTCAACCGCGACTGTGCTGCCGCGTCCACCGGCCACGGATCGCCGATGCCGGCGCTGATCCACGGCGGCCCGGGCCGCGCGGGTGGCGGCGAAGAGCTCGGCGGCGCGCGGGCGGTCAAGCACTACCTGCGCCGCACCGCGCTGCAGGGATCACCGACCACCCTCATGCGTATCACCAACGAGTACGTCCCCGGTGCTGAGGTGAAAACTGATCCGGTGCATCCGTTCCGCAAGATGTTCGACGAGCTCGAAATCGGCGAGTCGCTGACGACCCATCGCCGAACCGTGACCGAAGCGGATATCGTCAACTTCGGGTGCCTGTCCG